>SKKN01000062.1 GCA_007121455.1 Gemmatimonadota bacterium
GAGAAGAGCGCGGCCCTGACGCGCGCGATCCCGACTCCGGGCAGCGACGCTGCGACTCCGACGAGCCCGGCCTCGACTCCGATGAGGGGAGCGGCTGATCGCTCGCCGTGGGTCCGGGGATCGGGGGCCCGGTCAGCGGGTTCCGGTGCGACCTACCAGTCGAGGGCCAGGGGGGTGTCGAGCTCGGCGATGAGGAGGCTCCCTTCGGATATTGTGGCGTGGCCGCTCCGGGTGGTGACGGCAGCGGCCGTTCCTGCTGCGGCGCCGACGGCGGCCCCGGTCACGGTGGATCGACGATCGTTTCCGAGGATCCGGCCGACCATTGCGCCGGCAGCGGTGCCCGTGGCGATCTTCGCGGCCGTTCGGGTCCCACTGTCCCCGCTATCGGCCTGGATGTCCACCGCTGTCACGGTCGCCGGCAACGACACCCAGCGCCCGTCGAGGTGAAGCGATGCGACCTGGACCGAGAGGATGGCCGGCCGGTCCGAGTCCTGGCTCCGGCTGGCGGTGGTGACGACTCCTTCCGCCTCGGTGCCCCGGGAGATCCGGAGGAAGCCTTCTTCGGAGCGAACGTCCTGGCTCACCGTCAGCCGGAACCGGTCCCCTTCCCGGTGGGAGGCGGTGGAAAGCTCCTCCTGAACCACGAAGGCAACCTGCGTTCCAGCTGGAACGAGCACCGGGCTCTCACCCGAGGCCGCCTCGATCTCCGGCGTGTCTGTCCCTGCCGCGTCCTCCGTCGCGTCCTCCGTCGCGTCTTGCGTGGCGTTTTGCGTCGCATCCTCCTCCGCGCCCTCGACGTCCGAACCGCATGCCGCAAGGAGAAGGAGGCCCGTCAGAGCGGCGAACCGGAGAAAGGGTCCGCGGAGGACGTTCGACGAGCGGCAACGCGAGCCTCGGAGGCACGGGTCCCTGAACGAACCACGAAGATGGTACATCGTCTGTCCTCCTCCCTTGGGGGAAGTCGGCGCCTCGCGGACAGGGGGCCATGGTTCCAGGGACACGGGGCCATGGTTCCAGGGCCATACCGCTGCGATGCGCGGGTCCGCGACCGCTGCGGGCGCAGTCGCTGTCGCGCCAGGAGGAGCAACCGACATGCCACCGTCGCTCGGTCTCCGCTGGGGACGCGAAACCGTTGGGGTTATTGACCTTTCGGGAGCACTGGATGCCGGCGATGTCGCCGCCGCACGACCCCATCGTGGTGCAACAGAAATGGGGACTACACCTTTTTAGTGCAGCCCCCCCCTTTTTTTGTTGAATGTGCCCTCCAGGGCGCGCGGCCGTCAGGACGCGAGCACCTCTGCTCAGTGCGTGGCCAGTACGACGCCTTCGTCCAGGCGCACTACCAGGATGCTCCCTTCCTGCAGCACGGCGTGCCCGTCCTGCGTCGCGAGGGCGACCGCCGTGCCGGCTGCCGCACCGGCGGCTGCTCCGGTCACCGTGCTCCGGCGACTCCCGCCCAGGATCCGGCCCACCATGGCGCCGGCCGCGGTCCCGGTAGCGATCTTCGCAGCGGTGCGGCTGCCCGAATCCCGCGCCTCCGTATGAAGCTCGGTCGCGGTCACACTCGCCGCCAACGGGTAGCTGATGCCGTCGAGGATCAGCGACTCGAGCTGGATCTCGAGCACGGCCTCGTCATCGCTCCCCGCGCTCTCCCTGCTCTCGGTGACCCTTCCCTGCACCGTCGCGCCCTCGGGGATGAGGATCATGCCGTCGGGGGCGAGGACCTCCTCCAGAACGGCAGCGTGGAAGACGTCCCCGGCTCGGTGGCTCTCCGTCGAGAGGGTCGTCTCCAGTCCGAGGTGGAACGTGGATCCCGCCTCGACCATCAGCGCATCGGAATCGTCCGCTTCGACCGCCGGCGGGTCCGCAGGCGTCAACGGCTCGGTATCATGCGGCCGATCGGGAGGGGAGATGCGCTCCTCCTCCTGGGCCGCCGGCTCTTCGTCGCGGGCGGGCGGCGGGCTCTCCCGGCGCTCGGTGCGCGGGGCCTCCCTCGCCGGCGGAGCGGTCCCCGGCTCCGTCATCTCGAACCGCTCGCTCTCTCCCCGGTCCGCCGCCGACTCCACATCGCCACCACACGCAGGCAGCGCCAGAAAGAGGACGGCGACCAGGGGCGCTGGAACTTTCCACCCCATATTGTTCATATCTTCTCCTGAGTCACCCCGAGATCTTCGGCTTCTCGGCTCGGTCCGCCGATGCACCACGGATTCGGGATTCAGTGGCTTCGAAAATGCATGGCGACGTTCGGCGGCGGGGTCGCCAGGCCGACCGGGACCGTGCCCGGCGCGCTGGCGCTGCCTCCACATCGCCTGGCTTTCTGATACACCGGAGCTTCGCTGCATGAGCCACCTCAGAACGATCCTCCCCTACTTCCGGCCGTACCGCACTGGAATGCTGGTGGGACTCCTTCTGGTCGCGATCTCGAACTTCTTCACGGTGGCCGGCCCCTACCTCCTCAAGCTCGCGATCGATGCGCTCGAGGATCCGGAGGTGCAGCGCAGCCTGATCCTGCAGTACGCCGGACTCGTCGTGCTCGCGGCGATCCTGGGAGGCATCGCCCGCTACGGGATGCGGGAGCTCCTGAACGGGATCAGCCGCCGGATCGAATGCGACGTGAGAGCCGACTTCTTCCGCCACCTCCTCAAGCTCGACGCCTCGTTCTTCGCACGGAACCGGACGGGCGACCTGATGAGCCGTCTCACGAACGACACCCTCGCCGTGCGTCAGGCGGTGGGCCCCGCCGTGATGTACTCGGTGAACACGACGGTGATGTCCACCTTCGTGCTCTCCCTCATGATCTGGATCAGCCCGAGGCTCACCCTGCTCGCCCTCCTCCCGATGCTCCTCCTCCCCCCGCTCGTCCTCGGGTTCGGGCGGATCATCCACCGGCGGTTCGAGCGGATCCAGGCCCAGTTCTCGGACCTCTGCACGATGGTCCAGGAGAACCTCACCGGAGTGCGGCTCATCCGGGCGTACGGTCAGGAGAAGGCGCAGGCACGGTACTTCGAGCGTCGGAATCAGGAGTACGCGGACCGGAACATGAACCTCATCCGCGCCTCCGGGCTCTTCCACCCGTCGATGGCGCTCCTCACGGCCGCCGCGATGGCCGTCGTCCTCTGGGTCGGCGGCGGGCTCGTGATGGACGGCACGATCACCGTGGGTGACTTCGTCGCCTTCACCTTCTACCTGAATCTCCTCGCCTGGCCGATGATCGCCCTCGGCTGGGTCGTGAACCTCTTCCAGCGCGGAGAGGCTTCGATGGGCCGGATCAACGAGATGATGCACGAGGAGCCCCGGATCCGGCTCACCGCCGGAGCCCGCACGGCCGAGCACGTGGAGGGAGCGGTCGAGTTCAGGAACGTCTCGTTCCGCTATCCGGGGACAGAGCGCGTGGTGCTGAAGGACCTCTCGTTCCGGGCGGCACCGGGCGAGGTCGTCGCCGTCGTCGGACCCACCGGCTCCGGGAAGAGCAGCCTCGTCTCGCTTCTCCCGCGGATCCACGATCCGACGGAAGGCACGATCCTCCTCGACGACATCCCGCTCCAGGAGTACGACCCGACGGCGCTCCGAAGCGTCATGGGCGTCGTCCCCCAGGACTCGTTCCTCTTCTCCGAGACGATCGAATCGAACATCGGCCTCGGTCTCCACAACCTCGACTGGGATGCCGAGACGGGCCCGCCGTCGGAGGTCGTCGATGCGGCCCGGGTCGCCCAGCTCCACGAGCAGATCGGGGAGCTCCCCGGAGGATACCGCACCTATCTGGGCGAGCGGGGCATCAACCTCTCCGGAGGCCAGAAGCAGCGGGCCGCCCTCGCGCGCGCGCTGGCGAGCGACCCCCACATCCTGATCCTGGATGACGCGCTCAGCGCCGTCGACACGCACACCGAGGCCCTGATCCTCGATGAGCTCCGCTCCGCCCTTCGCGGTCGCACCACCTTCCTCATCAGCCACAGGGTCACGGCCGTGATGAACGCGGACCGGATTCTCGTGCTCGAGGACGGGGTGCTGGTGGAAGAGGGCCGCCATGCGGACCTGCTCGCCCAGGGAGGAGTCTACGCCGCCCTTCTCGAGAGACAGTTGCTGGAGCAGGACCTCGAGTCCGACCTCGTCCCTCCCGCCTCCGAGGTGGGGTCGGCGCCGTGACCGGGCGAGGCGTCAGATCCGCTCCATCAGGAAGTCGGGGGTGAAGCGGATCAGGTAGCCGCTGAGCGCCGTGAACATTCCGGTCACGAGGAGCAGGCCGAGGAGGATCAGCAGCGCCCCCGCGATCTTCTCCACCAGGCCGAGGTAGCGACGGAACCGCGTGAACGCCGTGAGGAAGCGGTCGAGAGCGAGCGCGGTGAGCAGGAAGGGGATCGCGAGGCCCATCGAGTAGACGAAGAGAAGCCCGACCCCGGCCCAGAAGGTTTCCTGCGCCGCGGCGAAGGTGAGGATCCCACCCAGCACCGGACCGATGCAGGGGGTCCAGCCGGCGCCGAACGCAGCGCCCACCCCGATCGTTCCGAGGTATCCCGCCGGGGTGCCTCCCACATGGACGCGCTTCTCCCGCATCAGGGGGGCGAGGCGGAGGATTCCCGTGAGGTGGAGGCCGAGGATGATAATCACCACCCCGCCGATCCGAGCCACCCACAACTCGTAGTGCCGGAAGAACTGGCCCAGGAAGGAGGCGGACGCTCCCAGCAGCAGAAAGACGATCGTGAAGCCGGCCACGAAGAGGAGCGCGTGGCTGAGCACCGCCTGACGGTGATCCCCCTCCTGGATCTCGTCGAGGCTCATCCCGGTGATGAACGTGAGGTAGCTCGGAACGAGCGGAAGCACGCACGGGGAGAGGAAGGAGAGCACACCCGCGCTCAGGGCGATGGCGATGCCGACGGACTCCATCTACTCCCCCTCTCCCTTTTTGAACGCCTGTACGAGATATCGGAGGCTCAGGACGAGCCCGAACCACCCGAGAAGTACCGCGACCGCCCACCCGATGAGCCGGGGGGCGAAGCCGCTCACTACCGCCGCGACGAGGACGAGGACGGCGACGGTCCCGAGCACCGCCCGGTCCTCCCGGCGGAGCGTCCGATGCCCGGCGATCGCGTCTCCGAACTGGGAGCCGGCCCGCACCAGGTCTCCGATCGTGAGCGTCTGCCCGCCCGTTCCGGTCCGGATCCACCGGCTCAGACCTCCGGAGAGGACGCTCTCCGGCTCGAGGGGCGTCACCATCGACGTGTCCTCCATGGGGCGCCTGCCGGGCAGAAGAACCTCCAACGACGAGGCCTGGTCCGCCAGGAAGAGGCCCTCCACCTGGAGTGCGAAGTCCGCATCCAGAACGCCCACGTCCACCTCCCAGTTCCCCAAGAGACTCGCCACGTTCAGGTTGCTCGAACCGATCCGCGCCCAGATGCCGTCCGCCACCGAGGTCTTCGCGTGGATCATCGGGCCCTGCCACTCGAAGATCCGGACCCCCGACTCGAGGAGGAAGCGGTATCCCCCCCGGGAGAGGCTCCCCACCCACGGCCAATTGTTGTGGCCCGGGACCAGGATCCGGACATCGACTCCATCCTCGGCCGCGCCGGCGAGAGCTTCGCGGACGGGCCGCGGGGCGACGAAGTAGGGATCCGTGATCCAGAGCCGTTCGCGGCAGGTCGCCGCCATGAGCTGCGTGACACGGTACACCCGCGACCGCCATGGGAGCCCCTCGATGATCCATACCGGAAGCTCTCCGGCGAGAGTGACGCGTTCAGGATCCACCTGGCAATCCGAAGGGATCGGGCTTCCGAGCTCCGCCCAGATGCGCTCGAAGGTGGAGCCGAGCTGGGCCGCACCGGGGCCCTGCACCTCGACCCCCGTGTCCCGCCAGGGAGGATCGTCCCCCTTCCCCGTCCACTCCTCGCCCACGCAGAAGCCACCGACGAAGGCGATCTCGCCGTCCACGCACACGAGCTTCCGGTGGTCCCGCTGGAAGAGCCCGAACGGGTCCCGGATGCTCGGGGGGTTGAAGGCCCGCACCTCCACCCCCGCTTCCCGGTAGGGCCGCCAGTAGCGGCGGCCGGTCGCCCAGCAGCCGACCCAGTCGTGGACGACGCGGACCTGCACCCCCGCGCGGGCCCGCTCCACCAGAGCGTCGCGGAAGGAGCGTCCGACGGAGTCGTCCCGCAGGATGTAGTTCTCGAAGTGAATGAACCGCTCCGCCCTCGCGATCGCTTCGAGCCAGGCATCGAAGGCGTGGGGGCCGTCGAACTGGAGGGTCAGGCGGTTCCCGTCGATCCGTCGGGAGGCGCTCGCCCGGGACATCGCCCGCTCGGAGAACTGCGCGATCGCGCCCGCTCGAGCGTCTCGCTCGTGTCGTTCGGCCGGCTCGTGGGGATTCATCGAGGCTGCGGGAGCGAGGGCGGACGCCCTCAGACCCCTTCCTCAAAACGGTACCCGATCAGCTTGTAGATCAGCTTCGCCACCAGGAAGTCCGGTGCATGGAACCCGGGCGTCGGGGCGAGCTCCACCGCGTCCATCCCGATGACCGTCCGCTCCCGGAACACCCGGCGGAGGAACCGGAGCGTGCGGTACCAGTCTCCCCCGCCGGGCTCCGGAGTGCCGGTAGAGGGCACGAGCGAAGGGTCGAAGTAGTCCACGTCGACCGTGAGGTAGACCGGATTTCCGAGCGCCTCCAGGGCGCGGTCCATCCACGCGTCGTCCTCCCACATCTCGTCCGCCCATACGACCGTGAGCCCCTTTCCGGACCGCTCCCGGACCACCGCGATCTCCTCGGCGGAGACGGCGCGGATCCCGACCTGGACGAAGTCGGCGACGTCCAGGCAGCGGAAGGCGAAGGAGGCGTGGGACCAGGGAGCCCCCTCGTAGCCGTCGCGGAGGTCCGCGTGGGCGTCGAGCTGGAGCACGGAGATCCGGTCGGAGTGCCGGGCAGCATGGGCGCGTATCGCGGGGGCGGAGACCGCGTGCTCTCCCCCGAGAAGCACCGGAAAGCGCGGGCCGATCGCGTCGAGCAGCGTTCCGTACGCGTCCTCGAGCTCCGCCATCGCCTCCGTCGACCCCGCCCGGGTGAGCTCGAAGGCGGGAAGGGTATGGATGCCGGCGCTCACGGGCTCCCCATCGAGCTCCTGATCGTAGAGCTCCACGTAGCGGGAAGCCTCGAGGATGGCTCGCGGTCCACCGCGCGTCCCTCCGCCGTAGCTCGTCGTGCCTTCGTAGGGCACGGGGAGGATCACCGCCCTCGCCTCCTCGAAGGGGCTGCTCTCTTCGTCCAGGCCGAGGAACGTGTGGGGGAGCTCCCAGGGGAGGCCGCGAAGGGCCGCCGGAAGGGGGCGATGCGACGGGTGTTCCGAGCCCGCGTCCGGTCCCTGGCTGTCGTCCGATCTTCGGTTCGGCATCGTGGTGGGCCGCGAACCTATACGGTCTCGATCGGACAGGTCAAGCCTTCGTAGGGGATCTCCGCCCCGGCTTCCCGGCAGGGCTCGCACAGCCCGTAGATCTCGAGCTTGTGGCGGGTGGGACGGAACGCATACTCGCGCGCGACCCGCTCCTCGATCTTCTCGACCTCGGTGCTCCGGAACTCCCAGACCCCGCCACATTCCGTGCAGATCAGGTGCTCGTGGACGGGCTGCGGGGAGAGGCGGTGCTCGTACCTCTTGAAGCCCTCGCCGAAGTCGTGCTCCTCGACGAGCTGGCTCCGCACCAGAAGGTCGAGCGTGCGGTAGATCGTCGCCTTTCCGATCCGCTCCCCGCCGGCCCGGAGCGTCTCCTCGATCTCGTCGACGGAGAGGTGCCGGTCCGTGGAGAAGACCACCTCGGCCACCAATTCCCGCTGCTGCGTGATCGGAAGGCCCTGCTCACGGAGGTAGCGTCCGAAGAGCCGGACGAAGGGCGCTGTGTTCTGTTGCGTTCTCACGGCTCTCACGGCTCTGGGGACGTCGGCTCCGGTGGCAGGAGCGCCCCGAACGCTTCGAGGTCTCCCTCCACCACGATCTCCTCGGGCGGACCCGGGTCGTTTTCCCGGAGCCTGCGGGAGACGCCCTGGATGATCCGGGGAATCCGCTCCGCGGGCACGACGCCCTCCTCCTCCAACAGGATCTCCACGGGGAGCTCACCCACCCGGCCCCGGACCCGCGCCGCCTGGAACTCGAGGGTGTGGACCTTCCGGATTCCGTCCCCTCTCTCGAAGCAACTCACGACCACGACCCCCGTCTCCCGGTGCTCCCACTCGAGCACCGGGAAGATCCAGAGGCGGTCGATCTCCTCCGGAGAGATCCGGTCGCGGAGGTGGAGGAGCGCCCGCACGAGACTCTCCGGATGCTCCCTCTCCTCTCCCTTCGTCACTCTACGCCGCTCGCGGCGGACGGGTTCCGAATCTTCTTCGCCTCCGCGACGGCCGCCTCCACCACGTCGCGACGGGCTTCCTCCATGGGGGACCGGATCTTCGCGCCCGCCGCTTTGACGTGCCCCCCTCCTCCGAAGCGGCGCGCGAGCACGTTCACGTCGAGCCGGCCCGTCGACCGGAAGGAGACCTTCGTGCTCCCGTCGGCGAGCGAGCGGAAGAGGAGTCCCGCTTCGACGCCCTCCACGGAGCGGGGGTAATCCACGAATCCGTCCAGATCTCCAGCGGTGGCCCCCAGCCGCTCGAAGGACTTCGGGGGCACGCTCATCCACGCCACCAGGCCGTCGTCGTCGACCTCGAGCTCCGCGAGGGAGTCCCGAAGGAGCTCGAGGCGATGGAGCGGGTGCGAGCCGTAGATGTGCTGGTGGAGCACGTCCGGGCGGGTTCCCGCCTCGACCAGCTCGGCGGCGATCCGGAATGCTCCGGGGGTGGCGTTGCTGAAGCGGAAGGTCCCCGTGTCCGTCATGATCGCGACGTAGATCGCATCCCGCGCATCTGCGCTCAGCGGCTCTCCGGAGGCACGGAGCACGTCGTAGACGAGCTCTCCTGCGGCCGCCGCGGAGGGCTCCCGGAAGGAGATGCCCGGAATCGCGTCCTCTCCCGGGGGGTGATGATCCACCACGATCGTCGTCGGCAACCCGTCGAAGAGCGGCTTCACCCTCCCGAGGCGGGAGAGCTCCCCCGTATCCACGACGATTCCGAGGTCCGCGGTCCGCGCGAGCTCGGCCGCCTGGTCGGAGCCGGCGTGGACGATCCAGTCCTCGTCCGGAAGGAGAAACTCGAAGAGGTCCGGAAAAGGGGTGGGGTTGATGATCCAGGCCTCCCTCCCCAGTCCCCGGAGCCACGAAGCGAGCGCAATCTGGCACCCCGTGCCGTCCCCGTCCGCGTTCACGTGGGTCGTGAGAATGACGCGCCGGGCCTTCCCCAGTGCCTCGAGGACCTCGTCCACCCGCTCTCTGCGATCTTCCGGCGTTCGGTACGTCATGATCTCCATCGACCTCGTGTCAAAAGTATTTCCTGATCTTGGCCCAGGTGGAGGCGAGATGGACCCAGCGCGGAGAGATCCGCCCCTCCACCCGTCCCTCGCGAAGCGCCTCCAGGAGGGCCTCCGGCTCGTTCGGGTGCTCGGGCAGCTCGACGTACGAGCGGCCCACCTCCCCCACCGTGTGCGCATCCGAGCCCGCACCCCTCAGGCGCCCGTGCCGCCGGGCCAGATCCGCACCCTGACGGTTCCGCGCCATCGGGCGGAGCCGGCTGTTCATCACCTCCACCACGTCCACGAGCGGAGCGAGCTGCTCGGCGAGCCGCCCCGATCCCCCCTTTCCCGGGGCGTAGGCGTGCGGGAGATATACGATTCCACCCTGCTCCCGGATCCTCCGGCACGTCTCCTCTGCCGAAGTCCCCCGCGGAATCTCCTCCCGGAGGTAGAGGCCGATGACGTCCACGCCCTCCGCAGTGCGAACCTCCTCCCCCGGAATCACCCGCTCCGGATACCGGTCGTGAAGCTCGAGCGCGAGGTCCAGCCGGTCGTGGTCCGTGACGCCGATGCGGTCGATGCCGAGCTCCCGGGCCCGGTGGAGGATCGCCTGGGGGTCGGAGAGGCAGTCGTAGGACGCCTTCGTGTGGAGGTGGAGGTCGAGGCGGAGGTTCCCTTCGGCGGGCCCAGTCACGGCGCTTCCCGCTGCAGCCGGTCCAGGAGCGCGAGTGCGGCCCCCTCGAGCTCCTCGGGGGTTCCCTCGTTCGGAAGCACGTGGTCCGCGCGCGCGCGTTTCCGGTCCGAGGGCGTCTGGGCGGCCATCATCCGCCGGGCCTCTTCCTCATCCAGGCCGCGGCGCTCGACCATCCTTCCGAGCCGCGTCTTCTCGGAGGCATCCACGAGCACCACGACGTCGAACTCCTTCTCCAGGCCCTTTTCGAAGAGGAGCGGGATCTCGTTCACGACCAGCGAGCTTCCCCTTCGTCGCTCCTCCTCCACCCAGCGGGCCCGCTCCTCCTGGATCCGCGGGTGGATGATACCCTCCAGCCGCGCTCGTGCTTCAGGGTCCTGGAAGACCCGCTCCCGCATCGCCGCCCGGTCCAGCTCCCCGTCGTTTCCGAGCGCCTCCGGGCCAAATGCCCGAACGATCTCGGCGAGCCCCGCGGAGCCCGGCTCGACGACCGTGCGGGCCAGCTCGTCCGCGCTCAGGACCGGGACTCCGGCCTCCCTCCAGGCCTCGGCGACCGAGCTCTTCCCCGAAGCCACGTTCCCGGTGAGCGCCACGCGCTTCACCAGCTCCTGGCCCCTGCGGCGCGTGCGCCCTCCCTCACGAGATCGTCCCCCGTCCCGAACTGCCGGTCGGGCCCGGCCGAGATCACCCGGAAGCCTCCTCCGACCAGCTCGAGCCGGTATGGGGTTCCCCAGCCGTCCACGCGGGACCGCTCCACCCGGTAGCGGTCCTCGAGCCACGCCTCGAACTCCCCTCGCCGGACGGGGAGCTCGCCCCCCATCCCCTCGTGGGAGCGCAGATCCTCCACGATCTGGCCGAGCTGCTGGTTCGTCACCCAGCGGTGCCACGGGTTCAACGCGGGCTCCGTGGTGTCGACGATCACCTCCCGGCTCTCCGGAAAGTAGAGTCCGGCGCCCAGGAGAATCGCGAGAACGAGAAGGATCTTCCCCACGGAGGCCCTCCCGGGTCAGAAGGTGCGACGGTGGTGCCGGGCCCACCGCAGGAAGCGTGCAAGATCCTCCAGCGGAGGCTGCGCATCGGGATCTCCGTACGCGGTCTCCATCCGCCAGCGAAGAAACGAGGCGGGAGGGACGGGGAGGAATGGAGGCCTCCGGTACCACCCCCGAGCCCGCGCGCACCACGCCATTCCGACCATGGCCGGAACGAGCCAGGGGCGACGGAGCGCGAGCAGGAGGAAGGCACGGTACATGCGGTTCACTGTCCCTTTGCCGAGGTTCTGACCATCGGTGGCGCGCTAATCTAGCACCCGCGCCGCGCGCGACCCAACCGGAGCCGCCGGCCACCTTGCACGCGGGAGGGCGTCCAGCGATGGTAGGGTACCATGAACGCCTTCAACGCTTTCGTGACCCCGGAGTATCCGGTCCTCTTCAGCCTCCGCTCCTCGGAGCCCAGAGAACCGTGGGAGGGGTATGTGCCTCCAGGGGGCCCGGACGTCCCGGCGGAGGTCGAAGCGGTGCCCGAGGGCTGCGTCGGGATCTCGATTGCCCTCCTCATCAAGGGCCTCCCCTCCTTCCTCGCCACGCACGTGGTCCCGCGAGAGGAAGCGGGAGCGATCGTGGAGTCGCTCGAGAGCGGAGACGCGCGGGTCGCCGTGGTCGGCATCACCGTGACCCTCGAGGAGGAGGACGAGGCGGAGCCGAGCCCGGCGGCGTTCGTGAACCTGCTCTGCGGGGACGGGCGGCGGATCGTGGTCGCCCGGATCCTCGGGCAGCCGGAAAGCCACACCCCGGAAGCGCTGGCACGGTATGTGATCAAGGAGATCTCCCGCGGTGTTCAGGTGCCGGACCTCGCGTCGTCGGCGGGCTGACGAGACGCGGTTTCGGCTGCAGGACGCGGTTTCGAGAGAATGACCTGGAAGGAGGACGAGCATGTGGTTTCCCATCTTTCCCGAGGGCACCCGGGTCCGGATCCAGCGAGGTGCGCAGCCCCTCGAGCCCGAGATGATCGGGAGGACCGGCCTGGTGATCCAGACCGATCTCCAGAGGCGGGAGCGCTACGGCGTGATCTTCGACGGGGAGGACCGGGTGCGGACGTTCCGGGAGGACGAGCTCGCCCGAGAGGAAGGAGGCGTGAAGGCCGAGGTCCCCCCCACCGCAGCGGAGCCGGCGGGGGACGCGGACGAGGAAGACGGCGCAGGCCGGTAGCGCCATGACGAACCGCCTCTCCCGCGAGACGAGCCCGTATCTCCTCCAGCACCAGCACAACCCGGTGGACTGGTACCCCTGGGGGAAGGAGGCCCTGGAACGGGCCCGTGAGGAGGACCGTCCGATCCTCCTCTCCATCGGATACTCCTCGTGCCACTGGTGCCACGTGATGGAACGGGAGTCGTTCGAGGACCCCCGGGTCGCCGAGGTGATGAACGAGGGGTTCGTGAACGTGAAGGTAGACCGAGAGGAGCGGCCGGACGTCGACTCCGTGTACATGAAGGCGGTGCAGGCGATGACCGGGCACGGCGGCTGGCCCCTGACCGCGTTCCTCACCCCGGAGGGGGTGCCCTACTACGGGGGCACGTACTTCCCGCCGGAGCCGCGCCACGGGATGCCCTCCTTTCCGCAGGTCCTGGACGCTGCGAGCCACGCGTACCGAACCCGCAGGAACGAGGTCGAGAAGACGGCCGAGGAGATGCGGTCCGTGCTGGAGCGCGCCTCGCGGCCCGGTGCGGCGCCCCCCGGCGGTGATACGGTCGAGCCGGTCACCGTGGACGGCGGACTCCTCGACGATGCGGCCTCGGCGCTCGTCTCCCGCTTCGACGCCATCCACGGCGGCTTCGGGCCCGCCCCCAAGTTCCCGCAGCCCGTCACCCTCGCCTTCCTCCTTCGCCGCCACCGGACGTCGGGGCGGCAGGAGCTGCTGGACGCCGTTCTCCTCACCCTGCGCAAGATGGCGGGCGGCGGAATCCGGGACCATCTGGCCGGCGGCTTCCACCGGTACTCGGTCGACGGAAAGTGGCTCGTCCCGCACTTCGAGAAGATGCTCTACGACAACGCCCTCCTCGCGCAGGTCTACCTCGATGCGTACCGGATCACCGGGGAGGAGGAGATGCGCGAGGTCGCGGAGGAGACCGTCGACTACCTCCTGGAGGACTTCACCTCTCCGGAGGGCGGGTTCTACTCGGCCCGGGACGCGGATTCGGAGGGAGAGGAGGGGACGTTCTACGTCTGGAGCCCCGGGGAGATCGACGACGTCCTCGGGGAGGAGGATGGAGCGATCTTCCGCCGCGTCCACGACGTGAGCGCGGCCGGCAACTTCGAGGGCCGAAACATCCTCCACCTCCCGCACGACCTGGCGGCGATCGCCCGCCAGGAGGGCGTCGAAGAGGAAGAGCTCAGGGAGCGGCTCGCCGGAATGCGGGCCCGGCTGAAGGAGGTCCGGGCCGAGCGGGAGGCGCCGTTCCGGGACGAGAAGATCCTCGCGTCGTGGAACGGGCTCGCGGTGCGGGCGTTCGCGGAGGCCGGTGCCGCGCTCGGGAGGGACGACTACCTCGACGCGGCCCGGAGGGCGGCCGACCTCCTGCTCGAGCACCTCTGGTCGGAAGGCCGGCTCCTTCGCGTCCTGAAGGACGGAGAGGCCCGGATCGACGGGTTCCTCGAGGACTACGCAGCGATGGGCAACGCCCTCCTCACCCTCCACGAAACGACGCTCGAGCCCCGGTGGCTCGAGGTGTCGGTTGCGCTCGCGGACCGGATTCTCGAGTCGTTCCTCGATGCCGAAGAGGGGATCCTCTACGACTCCCCATCCGACGGAGAGGCCCTCGTGGTGCGCCCCCGAGATCCCACGGACATGGCCACCCCATCCGGAAACTCGCTCGCCATCGAGCTTCTCCTCCGGCTCGGACTCCTCCTCGACCGGACGGAGTACCGGGAGCGGGCGGGCCGACTCCTCGAAGCCGAGGGAGAAGGGCTCCGGCGATTCCCCGGCGGCTACGGATGGCTTCTCGCCGCCGCCGAGCTCACGGCCCGCCCCGTCGTGGAGGTGGCCGTGGTGGGCGCGACGGGAAGCGACGACGTGCGGACGCTCCTTCGGACGGTGCACGAGCCCTTCCTCCCGGGGAAGGTCGTGACCGGCCGCGATCCGGACGGCCCCGGCCCGTCCATGTCCACCCCCCTCCTCCAGGGGCGGGAGACCGTCGACGGCCGCGCGACCGCGTACGTGTGCCGGGAATACGCATGCCGCGCGCCCGTTACGGATCCGGCCGATCTCCGCAGGCAGCTCCTCGAAGCCTGAAGGACCCGCGGCTTGGTCCGACCCGTGGGTTGAGACTATCTTTTCGACGGTTTTTCAACACCCGCACCATGGCTCACGACAGGATCAGGAATGGCGACCGACACGACGACTCAGCCCGATACACGGAATCTCCACGGCCTCGACCGTGAAGAGCTCCTCCGGTTCTACCGGACGATGGTCATGTCCCGGCGTCTCGACGACCGGGAGATGAGCCTGAAACGCCAGAACAAGATCTTCTTTCAGATCTCCGGCGCCGGGCACGAGGCCGTGCAGGTGGCGGTTGCCGCGCACATGCGGAGCGGATCCGACTGGTTCTACTTCTATTACCGGGACCGGGCATTCGCACTCGCCCTGGGCCAGACGCCTCTCGACCACCTCCTCCAGGCCGTCGCCGCCGAGGACGATCCGAACAGCGGGGGGCGTCAGATGCCCTCGCACTTCGGAGACACCCGCTACCGGATCGTCAGCGCCTCCTCGCCCACCGGAACGCAGTTCCTCCATGCCGTGGGCTCCGCCGAGACCGCGTACCGGGCGAAGCTGGCCGACGAGATCCGGGAGCGGATCGACGAGTTCGAGGACGACGAGGTCGTGATCGTGTCCGCCGGAGACGGCACCACGTCGGAGGGCGAGTTCTGGGAAGCGCTGAACACGGCGTGCAACCTCAAGCTCCCCGTCCTCTTCCTCATCGAGGACAACGGGTATGCGATCTCCGTTCCGGTCGAAGTCCAGACCGCCGGAGGCAGCATTTCCCGGATCGTGAGCGGGTTTCCCGACCTCCACATCTCCGAGTGCGACGGGACGGACGTGCTGGACTCGTACGAGAAGGCGGAGGAGGCCGTCCGGTACTGCCGAGAAGGCCGCGGTCCGGCGCTTCTGCATGCGCACGTCGTCCGTCCCTACTCCCACTCGATGTCGGACGACGAGCGGATGTACCGCCCGGAGGCCGAGCGGAAGGAGCAGGACGAGCGGGATCCGCTCCGGCGGACGCGTCAGCTTCTCCTCGAGGAGGGGATCGCGTCGGAGGAGGAGCTCGATCAGCTCGAGGAGGAGGTTCGGGAGGAGGTGGCCCAGGCTGCGGACGAAGCGCTCGGGCACCCGCAGCCCGGCCCCGAGACCGTCTACGATCACCTCTTCTCCGAAGACGTCGACCCCACGGGGCCGGACTTCGACACCGAGGACAGCCCGGAGCACGAGGACGACCGTGAGCAGACGATGGTCGATCTCGTGAACGCCTGCCTCAAGGACGAGATGGAGCGGGAGCCCCGGATCGTCGTCTTCGGCGAGGACGTGGCGGACTGCTCCCGGGAGGAGTTCCTGGAGGAGGTCGGAGGCAAGGGAGGCGTCTTCAAGGCGACGCACGGACTCCAGAAGCGGTTCGGAGGGACGCGAGTCTTCAACTCACCGCTCGCCGAGGCGAACATCGTCGGGCGGGCGATCGGAATGGCGGTGCGGGGGCTCAAGCCCGTCGTCGAGATCCAGTTCTTCGACTACATCTGGCCCGCCTTCCACCAGATCCGGAACGAGCTGGCCACGATGCGCTATCGGTCGGCCGGGACCTGGTCCGCGCCCGTCGTGATCCGGGTCACCTACGGCGGGTACCTGCGGGGAGGAGGGATCTACCACTCGCAGACCGGGGAGACGCTCTTCACCCACACGCCCGGCCTCCGCGTCGTCCTTCCGTCGAACGCCGAGGATGCGAACGGGCTCCTACGTACCGCGATCCGGTGCGAGGACCCCGTCCTCTTCCTCGAGCACAAGCACCTCTACCGACAGGTGCACAACAAGGCACGCTATCCCGGAAAGGACTTCATGATCCCCTTCGGGAAGGCAAAGGTCGTGCGGGAAGGTTCGGATATCACCGTCGTCACCTGCGGGGCCCTCGTGAAGCGGTCCCTCGACGCGGCCCGCATCGCCTCCGAGAAGCACGGGGTCGAGGCCGAGGTGATCGACCTCCGCACCATCCAGCCCTTCGACATGGAGCGGATCGCGGACTCGGTGAAGCGGACGAACAAGGTGCTCGTCACCTACGAGGATTCGCTCTCCTGGGGGATCGGCTCCGAGATCGCCGCACGCATCTCCGACGAGCTCTTCCCCTGGCTGGACGGCCCCGTCCGCCGCGTCGCTTCGAAGGACGTCTGGGTCGCCTACGCGCCCAAGCTCGAGGAGGTCATCCTCCCGCAGGCGAAGGACGTCCTCCGCGGGATCCTGGACCTGGCGAAGTACTGATCCGCCAGGCCCCGGATCCCGTCGGCCGTCACCGAAGGGGGCCGCGCCCATCCTCGTACCCCCAGGGCGGGGGCGGAACATCGTCCAGATCGAGCGGCTCCGACAGATCGAAGTCCACCCGCCAGCTCCACTCCCCTCCCCTCGTGGTCCCGTACGTATAGCGCACGTCCGGCTCGATCTCGACCCGCCAGCCACGCTCGAGGCCGTCCTCGTACTCCCGGTCCTCGATGATGAACTCCTGCCGCTCCGGGCTCCCTTCCGCGATCGTCCAGGCGCCGTACCACGTCACCTCGTCCTCGGTCCCGTCCGGCATCCTGTGGTCGTGCCGTAGCTCGAGCCGCCCGTCATCCGTCTTCCGGTAGATCCAGGTACGCGAGCGGTCCCACTCCCCATCCATCTGCTCGATGTGAAAGGGAAGCTGAAGCTCGTCCTCCGTGCACGCCCGGAAGTGCACCACCAGAAGCTCGTCCCCCTCGAGCATGTCGTCCCCCGGCGGCTCGAGCGTGAGGCTCCCCGGATACGCCTGACCGCAGTGCGCCGCCAGGTTCGCGAAAAACGCGTCCATCTGGGTCGCTTCCGCGGTGGCGGCCGGTGCCGCTTCTTCCTCTCCCGGACCGCCGCACGCCGTGGCGACGAGGAAACCAATGCCCACTGCGAGGGCAGCCCAGCGGTTCCGGGCAGGACGTCGACCACCGCCCGTGGAGTCATCTCGGTGCGATCGCGAACACTTCACTCCGTCCTCCGTCGCTGGAAGGGGCTGCGGGGGGTTCCCCCTGGGCCAGTGCCTCGGCCCTGAGTAGTAGAGGGCCTCGGCCGTCGTTCCGTCAAATCAGGAAATGAAGACGCCCCCTCCGCGATGTTCCGCGGAGGGGGCGCTTCTGCCTCCGGTCGTGCTTCAAGACCGGGGATTACCGCTTAAGAACCCGGATCGATGATCGTAACGGTGAACTCTACATCGGCGACACCGCTCGCGCTCGCGGTCACCGTAATCACGTCACCGTTGTCGTCCGGATGCTCTGCGTCCACATCAGCTGTGAACGTCGCCAGCCCATCCACGTCGGTGGTCTCCGTGCTGCCCGTGGGATCGAGTACCGCATCCCCGGTGCTGCTCGACGTGAACGTCACTTCGACGTCGTCCAACGGAGCCCCGAACTGGTCCTCGACCAGGACCTGGAACCCGACGGGAGCTCCGTCCACCGCATCCTGATCAGTGGAGGAGTTCGCCGTCATCGTCGTGGCCGTCGGCGCAGCCGTCGGGTTCCAGTTGATCGTGATGATCGTCTGGATGGTCGCCACGTTGGCATCGGCCTCACCCTCGTTATCCAGGGCGATGTCCCGCGCCTCGACGAGGAAGCAGTAGTCCTGAGACTGCTGAGGTCCGTTCGGGTCCGGGTTCTCGAGACGGAACGTCTCATCGAAGTCCGGCCCGATCGCGATCTCATTGCGATCGATCAAGCCGTCCTCCGGATCCTTCGGATCACCGGTGCATGTGTTGTTAGCAAAAACGGTAACCATGGACGCATCGACATCGATCTCGTTGCCGAGCTCTTCCATCGCCGCAGTGAGTGTCCCGGCGATTCTCCGCTGGACCGACGCGGCTCCGGTGCTCGTGCTAGACGGATCGTGCGACAGGTCCACCTCGGGCGGCGTGGTGACCAGGACAAACTCCTGGAAGTACTCACCGACGTTCGGCACGATGGCCAGGTCCGCCGCGGTGTACGCGAGCTCATACTGCCCATCGCCCAGTCCGAAGGCCGCGACGTCGAACGTCCACTCGCCGTTGTCTTCGGTGATCTGGCCCGGGCTGCTCGCGGTACCCTCGTCGTCCTCGGTGACGTTGAGCACGTCGATCTCGATTCCATCTTCATCCACCCCGGCTCCATCCTCATCCTCACGAAGCTCGGGGTCGGTGACGGTGAAGACTACGCTTCCGCCTCCGCTGAAGATGAACGACGCATCGGTCGCCGGCAGCACGTCACTGATCTCCGGTGCCGTCCGGTCAACGTTGAAGGCGTCGGAAAGCCCGTCGTTGTCAACTTCTTCGTCGATGTCCCGTACGCGGTTGCCGACCTTGTCCTGGAAGTGGACAATCTCGACGTACCAGTTGTCGTCGCCGGCCTCTGGATCGAGGTCGTCGACCGTCCGCACGTCCTCAATGGGGTTGTCGTCATCCTCATCCAGGATGCCCCGATAGAGTCCGGGCTCGTCGCCGATCCCAACCCCTGCGTCCGTGGGCTCCCCACCGTCATCGAGCGTGAACACACCGGTCGAGAAGTACTCACTCTCCACGGGAGAAATCGTGCTGTTGTTCCGGACCGCGATGGCGAACCCGGAGACGTCCGGCGGCGTCAGGTCGATGTGGAAGTTGCTGAGCGTCTCGAGCGTGTCCGGGGTGATGTCCAAGCCCTCGACGTCCCGCACTTCCGCCACCACGATGGAGTGACCACCAGTAGCCACGCGGGAGTCCTCGACCACGCCAAAGTTGACCGGTGCGTCTTCATCCCGGTCATACGGGACGTGGAAGATGAATGGCCCCTCGTCGAGGCTGCTAGTCTCTAGTGAAGCGGCGGGGTCACCCGCAAAGGGCGACAGCGTGACATCGATACGCCCCGTCGTGTGCCCGCTGTACATGATCGGGATCGCCTGGAAATAGATATCGCCACCACCCCAGTACCGAATGCCCTCGTCGGTGTTGACCGCGGTGTTTGCGGGGTTCTCACCGTGCCCCTCGAGGTGCTCGACGATGGCGCGGTTCGTGTTGTTGAACGTCGCGGACACGGTGTTCCGTGCAGCCGGTCCGTCCTCTTCGGCTACGAAGATCCGAGCCTTGAACTGCCGGGGGCCGTTCAGGTGCGCAGGCACACCGAGTCCGGTGTCCTCATCGGGCTCCCAGGCCGCGGTGTTCGCGGAGAGGGTGATCTGCTGGACGGAAACGCCCTCGGCGTCCGTCTCTTCGGCGGTTGCGGCCGTGAGGGTGAGCTCCTGGCTGGCCACAGGCACCGCATTCTCCCCGTCGGCGTCGGCGATGAGCAGCTCGACCCGGTTCACCGTCTGGTCACCCGGGTTCACGTTGAGCACCGCGTTGACCTGACCGGAGACGTCCTCCAGGTCGATCGGATCGCCGTTCTCGTTGATCGACGAGATCGTCACCGTGGCGGGCGAGATGGCATCCTCGACCACGCGGACCTCGGAGGAGGCGCTCGTCGTCTGGTTGCCACGCGTCACGGTCGCGGTGACCGTCACGGTCCCGCGGGAGACGCCCTGCACCTGGCAGCCCGACTCGGACTCGCTGGTGGTGGCGACGCCGGTGTTGCTGGACGAGC
>SKKN01000045.1 GCA_007121455.1 Gemmatimonadota bacterium
CGAACCCGAGCGCGGCACCGAACGCGATGCCCCAGACATGGAGCACCATTCCCGTCTCCGCATCCAGGCCGGGAACGCGGAACTCCGGAAGCGAGTGCACGAAGTAGAGGAAGAAGAGAAGGAGCCCGGCCCAACCCCCGGCCCGCGCGGAGGTGAGGGGCTCCCCCTCCTCAGCTCGTGCCACAAGGGAACGGGCCAGCACGACGACCCCGGCCAGAATGAGCGGCACGAGCACCCACTGCACGCCGATCGTCACGATTTCGAGGGTCAGGGCGGAAATCTCGTCGAGCGTCATGCGTCCTCCAGTGCGAAGGCCCGGTCGGACCGGGCGGAATGGACTCGCCCGAAGGCTACGCCGTCAGGGTGCCGCCTGCAAGCGCTCCGGTGACCGGGGGTTGCAGCATCGAACGAGGTGTCCGGCCCGCGAGTTCCCTTAGCGGAAACCGTTCGGCAGCGATATCCTCACCCGATGATGGACGCATCCAACAGCCCTTCCCGCCCGAGCACTGTTTTCAAGGGCGGAACTGAAAACCGGAAACCCCTGAATCCACTCGGTGAGGCGCGCGCCCACCTCAGCCACGGATCACTGAACCACGGAAGCCCGCTGCCGGAAGGGTTGAAGCGTAAGGTACGTGAGCGAACGCCAGACCCATTCCATCGGGCCGAACCGGTAGCGCCTCATCCACCATGGGCAGAACGCCAGCAGGAACCCCCATACCGCCAGGACCAGGAGGAGGGATCCTGCGGAGCCCAGAGCGTCTCTTGCCCCGGGCACCAGGAACGCTGACTTCACCAGTACCGATTGAAGGAGGTATCCGGTGAGCGCCATGCGACCCACGGCAGCGAGGCGATGAAAGGGACGTTCCGCGGCCG
Organism: Gemmatimonadota bacterium; assembly: GCA_007121455.1. Taxonomy (GTDB): domain Bacteria; phylum Gemmatimonadota; class Gemmatimonadetes; order Longimicrobiales; family Gaopeijiaceae; genus SKKN01. Next base: position 874 of record SKKN01000045.1, read on the forward strand.
CCGCCCGGATCGACAGACCAGCCGCCACAGCCCCGACACCGACTACGAGGAGAGCGGACCCCATCGTCCCGAACGCTCCTCCGACCCCATCCGGACCTCGCAACGCCCCTGGATCCCCGATCGGGAAAGGCATTCCGAGGCGCATCAAAACCCCAGCCGCAACGGCTCCACAGCCCCATAGGAGCAGCGGGCGAGGAGGGCCTCGAAGCGCTTGAAGCATTCGGGACGTCCCGACCCAGAAGCCCGCCAACATCCAACCCAGAATCTGAAGGAGAAACGCTACACCGGATTGGGAGCGGATCGCCTCGAGCGCTCGGACCTCGAGCCGATCTCCAACCCCACCCGCCCCCAGAAGTTCTTGAGCGCTTTCCGAGCGTTCCTCCAAGACGAAGGCGCTGGTGTTCAGTCCGTCGAGGTTTGCAGCGATGGGACCCAGGATCGCAACCAGGAAGACTCCGAGCACACCCAACCCCCGGCTCCACGCCGCGCGAGGCGGAAGAATCGGTCCGGCCAGCACCACGGTCGCCAATCCGAGAATCGCATAGGGGAACAGTATGTCCACACCAGCCAGCTGACGGTGACCGTAGCCGATCAGGAGAAGCCAAAAGAGCCGCTGGACCACCAGCAATCTCGGAGTACCGAATCGGCCACCCTGACTCCGAGAGAGCTGGAGGGCCAAGCCGATACCAAAGAGGAGCGAGAAGAGTCCGAGAAACGTGCCGGTTGCAAACGTGCCGGTCAGAATCTCCACCAGCCGGTCCGCTGCGTCCCGTCCCTCCACCGGCTCTCCCTCGAGTAGAGCGGTGATTCCAAAGCCACGAAACAGGTGGACATTCACCAGGAGAATGCCCAGAAGCGCTACACCTCGCACCACATCGAGCGCGGCAATACGGGACCCAGGGTTCAGGGGTGACCCGCGGGTCGCCGCCTCGGCAACTGGCGGCGAGACCGCTCGCGTTTCAGACTCCATCTGACTTCACTCGCTTCAGCAGGGTCCGAGCTCCTCCCATACTCCCCACTCGCCGGTGGTCCCCGGAGGCTCCCCCCGGGTCCACCACTTCGCGCGCCAGTTCGTCTCCGCATGGCTCACCACGTCACCCTCGACGTACACGCTCTCGGTGTGCCACTCGGCTGCCCGGCACGCCGGGTTGCTCCCGTGCTCCTGCGCCCGCTCCGCACCGTCGGCCGTTCCCGCCGGAATCTCCGGAGCATGGGTCTCCGCCTCTTCGCCGAAGACCACGTCCGAGCAGGCGTAGAACGCCTCCGGGCTGTCATCCCGCTGCCAGATGTTGTAGATGAGGTGACGTCCCTCGCGGTCGCCGGGCGGGGGGCACCGCATGTGGTAGCGGCCGTCGCTCAGGTGCGGGTTGGCGACGGTGCAGAACGGCTCGTCTTCGAGGTCCGACCAGCGGAGGGGCTCCGTCGGGTCGTACCCCTCCCGGGTGATGTAGAACGAGAAGTAGAGCGTGCTGTGAGGCGCGGTCGCCCGGTAGACGAACTCGAGGTCGCCGTCCGGTTCCGGCGTGAGCCGCTGCGCGGGCCAGTCGTCGCGGGGGAGGTCCAGCCCACGGTACTTCTCCCGGCCGGCGCTGCAGAGCCGGCCGTCGGGAATGAGCTCCCGGTGCTGTCCGTCGGCGTCCGGGAGATTCACCTCGTGCCAATCGTAGAACTGCTGGGACCCCGCGAGTTGGAGCGCTTCTCGGCACGCGGCGGAGCTGAGGTTCTCGGGCCCCTCGAGGTAGCAGAGGTAGCTCCGGCTCATCGGCACCTCCATCGCCCCGTGGAGTGCGGGGGCAGTGGGAGCGGCGGCGGTTGCGGCGGCCATAGCGGACCCCAACATCACCGCTCCGGCCCCGAGGGGCAGGAGGGCCCGGATTCGGCCGGAACCCTGGTTCGACGCGGCTCTCCTCCAGTTCATGGCCATGGTCCATTCTGCCGGATTCCGGCGCCGATGTCCACCGGGGGCAGCCTCGGCACTCCCAGCCCGTGGGGTGCGATGATCTTTCGGGCTCCGTTGGCGAAAACCGGAAATGGACCGTATCCTCACCGCATCATGAGCCCTTCGAACGACGCTTCCCGGCCGAGCATTCTCCTGGTGGACGATGACGCGCACCTGCGCTACTTGTTCACCATCGGACTGCAGAAACGCGGGTTCAACGTGATTACCGCAGGCAGCGCGGAGGACGCCCTCCACGTCGCGAAGAGTCCGGCGATCCTCCTCGACATGATCGTGATGGATCTCGTCCTTCCGGATTCGTGGGGGACCGAGGTGGCCATGGAATTGAAGGAGGCGCAACCCGCCGCGGAAGTCGTGTTCATCTCGGGGTATGCCAAGGACGACCCCATCCTCGGCTCCTTCGCCTCGGCGGCCGGCGTCCACTTCCTTCCCAAGCCCTTCACCGTGAACGAGCTCAGCGACCTGGTACATCGGGTGCTGGACGAGGCGAAGTCCAAGAACAGCGCGGAATAGCGCTCCTCCCTCCGCTCCGGCGGAACCTCCAGGAGCCCGACCCGGTAGCACGGGGGCGAACTCCGCAGATTCGTTTTTCGCCCCCCGAGCAATCTCTGAACGGACCTGAGATGCCCGAGTCCCCCACAGCGTACGGGACATCCTCGCGACGGCTCCGGCCACCCCTGGGTTGGCCGCTCCCTGTCCAGTACGGGGTTGCGCTGGGCCTGATGGCAGCCACGCTGGGCCTGGGGTGGATCCTGCCTGACATCGGTCGGACGCCTTTCCTCCTGGTGCTTGCGCCGCTCCTCCCACTCGTCGTCCTGGTCCGGACCGGTCCCTTCCTCGCCGCAGCGGGCACTGGAATCGGGGGCTCCGCCGTCCTGTTCATCCCTCCGTTCGGGGACGCTGCACCGGCGGGGATGGTCGACTGGACGCTGCCGGTGCTGATCGCCGTCGCCCTCGCTGGAGCAACCTGCGCATCCTTCCTCGCTACACGCGCGCAGGAGGAGCACCAGCGGACGGCCGTTGAGCAGGCGAAAGTTCGTCAGGCGGCGGGCGTCTCGGTCGAGCGCCTGCGGGTCGCAAAGGCGGCGGCCGGACTCGGGCTCCACGACTACGACGTGGTGGCGAACCGGGTCGAATGGGACGAGCAGACCCGCGCGCTCTGGGGGGTGGAGCCTGACGAGGCGATCACCTACGAAACGTGGCGCGATTCCCTCCACCACGACGATCGCGCCGCCGCGGAGGACGCCGTGGCGGATGCCCTCGATCCGGAAAAGGGGGGGGCGTACTTCGCCGAATTTCGGGTCCGAAACCGAAGGGACGGGGTGGTGCGCTGGATTCAGGCGACGGGCAGCACGACGTTCTCCGACGGAGAGCCGGTCCGGCTGGTCGGCACGGTCCGGGACGTCACCGCGCGGAAGCGCGGAGAAGCCGCGCTCCGGGAAGCCGACCGCCGCAAGGACGAGTTTCTCGCGATGCTCGCGCACGAGCTTCGAAACCCCCTCGGCCCGATCCGGACGGCATCCACCCTGCTCCCGAAGGTGAGGGATGATCCCGAGCGCTTCCAGGAAGCATCCGGAATTATCCAGCGGCAGTCGGCGACGATCGCGCGTCTGGTCGACGACCTGCTCGACATGAGCCGCATCACGCGCGGGAAGATCAAGTTGCAGAAAGAGCGAATCGATCTGGCCCCCCTGGTGCACGAGGCCATCGACCTCGTCCGGACCGCCTGCGAGGCGAGTGAGGTGGAGCTCAACGTCGACGTGACGTCCTCACCCCTCCCGATCGAGGGCGACCGCGTCCGGATGGCCCAGGTCCTCAACAACCTCCTCACCAATGCGTGCAAGTACACGGACCCGGGCGGGCGCATCACCGTTACGGTCGAAGAGGACGAAGGCTCGTGCGTGATCCGTGTGCGGGACACCGGAATCGGGATCACAAGCGAGAACCTCGCACGCATCTTCGATCTGTTCGCTCAGGTCGACGGAAACCGTGGGGGTACGGGCGGGCTCGGCATCGGCCTCTCGCTCGTAGAACGGCTCGTCGAGCTGCACGGCGGGACGATCACGGCGGAAAGCGACGGCCTCGGAACGGGCAGCGAGTTCACGATCCACCTCCCCCTCGCGGAAGCGGCCGGGAAGGCCCCCGCACACCCCTCTCGAGACGGGGAAGAGCCAGGCGAGACCGAAGTCGAAGCGGCCGGACAGCAGGTGCTCCTCGTAGATGATCACCCGGACGCGTTGGAGCCGATGCGAATCCTCCTCGAGTTCAAGGGCCACCGGGTGAGGACCGCGATCACGGGCCAGGAGGCGCTCGACGCCGCCAAGGAGCACCATCCGGAGGTGATCGTTCTGGACATCGGCCTGCCCGATATGGACGGCTACGAAGTGGCGCGGCGGATCCGAGCGCTACCGTGGGGAGAGAGCGTGTTTCTCGTCGCTCTGACGGGCTGGGGCCAGGCCGAAGACAAGAGGCAAGCAGCCGAAGCGGGCTTCGACCGGCACCTCACGAAGCCCGCGGACCCAACGACCCTGGAAGAGATCGTCCGCGACGGTCACGGCTGAGCTGCAACGGCTGGAGGCGGAACCGTAGATGCAGAGCGCGACGCCCACCAACGTTCGAACCGTGCCGGGATCTCGGTGAAAACCAGGCCGATCAAGATCATGTTTTCCCAGAAAAAGATGTTCATCGTGAAGAGGGTGATGACGTGGAACGGGAGGATCACCGAGAGCCACGCGACCCTGAAGCGGCGGGAGACCAGCGCCACCGGTGAGAGGATCTCGAACAGAGTCGTGACGGCAAACCCAGCTTTGAGGACGAGCATCGCCGTGCCGCTCTGGAGGAGGGCGTAGGAAAGCTCGTACTGGAAGGTGGCGTACTCGAATGTCCGGAGCGCCAGATAGGTGGGCAGAGCGTCTCCGGTGAAGATCTCGAGTCCGCCGATCGCCATCCGGTGGGCCCCGATCAGCGCATACGCAACAGCCAGCACGAAGGCCGTTGCGACGAATGGGTAGCGGTGGCGCCCGTCGGAGCCGGAGCCGTCTGCGGGAACGGAAGTCGGTCCCATTACGCTCAGTCGGCCCGCCGCCGGCGACACCGCTACAAACAAGGCGGCCATGAGCGGGGCGACCTGCGCGTGGTTCAGATAGCCGCCCCATCCCTTCATGATCCCGTCGAAGAAGAGGACCGCTGCGAAGGCCGCGGGGCCGATCAAGGCAAAGGGCCTCACGCCGGCCGCGGCCGCCAGGACCACCGAAGCGAGCCCGATGTGGAGGAGGATGAGCGGGACCGGCTGGAAGAGGGACGGCCAGAGGGCCTCCGGTAGGAGGGAGAGGAGCCCGGGTGCGGAATAGAGCTCGAGAGGAAGATCGGCGGCACGGACGAGTGGAATCTGCAGGAGAAGAACCGCCCAGATTCCGAAGACCACGATCCGAAAGAGCCCGAGCGCGGCACCTCCGGCCTCTCTATGGAGCATCGACCCTTCCAAGCACTTCCACCACTGTCTCGCAGGTCGCGGCGTCTCGGGATGTGAACGTCGCAGCATCGAGTTCACATCGACGCGCCCGCACGCCTGGAACGGTCCTGAGCGGACCCGGTCGTACGTGCACGTCGCGAAGCTCGCTCAAGACCCGGGCGAGCTCCGCCTCACGTTCCCCTCGGAGTCCCGAGTCGTCTTCCAGGACGATCCCCATTCCCCGGATCTCCAGGTTGCGCTGAAACGCACGCAGCTCAGCCACAGGTGCGATGGCCTGCCATGGGAAGTGCTCTTGGTCGCCGCCGTCGACGAGCTGGAACTCCCAGGCGAAGGAGGGAGGCGCCGGAGAGGAGTACATCGTCCAGGTGGTGAGTGGATACGCGTCCCGGTGTAGCTGCAGGACCTGCACCGCGAGAAACCCGAGGCAGATCAGAAGAAGGAGAACCGGGCGCAGCCGCCCCGCTCCCTCCAGGACCGGGCGGTAGTAGGTCCGGAGCCCGAGCACGACCGGCACGAGGAGCAGCGGATAGAGGATCTGATGGAGCTCCACGCGTCCTCCGGGTTCGCGCCGGCGCTACGGATGCCGCTCGTTCGGGCCTCCCAACAGCCTCGCGGGTTCCGGGCCCCGCTCCGCCACCCGCGGCGGCGCAGCGACCGCTCCCCCGCGCGACCCCTCGAACTTCTCCAGCACCTCGTCGTACGTCACCACGTGTTCCGAGTATTCGGCGAGGATCTCCATCGTGAGGCGGAAGCCCTCCTCCATCTCCTCGGGCACTCGGTGAAAGAAGAGCTCGAAGAACCGCCCCTCCTCCACGGATCGCTCCACCATCTCCCGGATCACTGCCCTCCCCTCCTCGGTGGTGAGGGGGGCGTCCTCCGCTTCGTAGGCGGTCAGGCCGTACGGATCATCGGGGATCCATACGGCGAGGGTGTCGGGGTAGAACTGGATGGCCGACATGCCCCGGGCCATCTCATAGTGCTCTGCGACGGCCGCCCGCTCGCGCTCGCCCCATTGGTGGAAGGGAACGACGAAGACGCCGGCTCCGCGAAAGCCCTGCTCCTCGATCCAGGCCCGGCTCTCCCCCAGCTCCTCCTCGAGCTCTTCGTCGGTGAGCTCCGTCAGGTTGCGGTGGGTCATCGTGTGGCTCGGCATCGCCCACCCCGCCTCGTGGAGCTCCTGGAGCTGTTCGAGGGAGGCGAAATCGCCCCATTCCTCGATCACGGCGGCGGGGTTCACCGCGACGTTCGCACGAAGGCCCAGCTCGTGGAGGATCGGGGCGCCGCGGGTGTATGCAGAGACGAATCCGTCGTCGAAAGTGATCGTGATCACGCCCCGGGGATCGACGCGGACGACGGCCGTGTCCGTCACGGCGCCGAAGTGGACGGCGACCCGGGCCTCGCCCCGGTCGACCGCGGTGAACGTCCCATCCGACCCGAGGGTCACGACGCCGGGGTCGAGCACCTCCCACTCGGCGGAGGCCGGCGGGGCGGCCACATTGCCGTGCTCGTCCCGGAAGCTCCCCTCGAACCCGCGACGCTCCCGCCACGCGGTCAGCTCGAGCGTGTCCGGAGCAAGCTGGACCGTCACGGCCGGTCCCGCGCGGACATTGCTTTCGAGGAGGACCGGGTCCGTGCCGGAAACGCGCACCCGAATCGTACGCTCCCCCGCTGCCGTCCCGACGTCCCACGTCGTCTCGGCCCGCCCCTCCGTGTCCGTTGCCGCCACGCCGGGAGAAAGCGCCCCATCGCCGCCACCCGCGGCGAACTCCCACCGCACTTCGATCCCCTCCACCGGCAGTCCGCCTTCCGTGACCCGAACCACCAGAGGCACCGATCCACCCACCTCCGGCTCCTCCCATCCCGCCGAGACCACCTCGACCTCGAGGGCGGGCTCCTCGGGCTGAACGGGCGAGTCCCCGCACGCGGCCACGACGAGAAGCAGCAGCAGCAGGCCGCACGCATGCGCCTTCCGGCCCCGCGCCCCCAAAGCCTTCGAGCCCGAAGCTCTCCCCCTCATGTGGACCGGCTCCGGGGCGAGCGGAGGCGGAAGAAGAAGCGGGTGCCTTTGCCCAACTCGGTCTCCAGGTGGAGCTCGGAGCCCATCGCCTCCACGAGCCGCCGGCAGATCGAGAGCCCGAGCCCGCTGACGGAAAAGAAGTGGCCCTCCCGCCCGGACGGCTTCCGGAACGGCTCGAAGAGGAAACGCTGCTTTTCCGGTGGGATGCCGCGGCCCGTGTCCTTCACCGAGAACTCCATCTCCGACGGGCCGACCCGGGTGGCGGAGACGCGGACCTCTCCCTTCTCCGTGAACTTGAGGCCGTTCGTCGTGAGGTTGAGGATGACCCGCCCGAGGGGGATCGGGTGGCCGATGAACTCGTCGGCGGAGGGTGCGTCGAACTCGAGCCCGACCCCCTTCTCCTCGGCCATGGGCCGGACCATGTCCTCGACCATCTCGAAGACGTCGTGGATCGAAAAGGGGGCGGCGGGCTCGGCGATCGAGTGCCGGCCGCCTCTCGTGAGCTCCATGACGTCGCCGGCCATGACGGTGACGTGCAATGCCGCGCTGTACATGAGCCCGAGCTGGCGTTCCTGGAGCTCGTTCACCGGACCGCTGTGGCCCGAGCGGAGGGTCTCCCCGAGGAAGAGGATCGAGTTGAGGGGGGAGAGCAGGTCGTGCGCCATCTCCGCGACCAGCTCGAGTGCATCGGGGTCGCCCAGCCTCGCGGCCGGATCGTCCTCCTTTCCCGGCCAGAGGATCCGGAGCAGCTTCTCGACGGCGAGGAGGAGCTCGACCAGCTCCTCGGCCTCGACCCGCTCCCCGTCGTGCGCCTCCTCCCAGTCCCGGAGGAGACGGCCCCGAAGCGCCTCGGCAAGCCGGACGTGGAGCACAGAGCCCACCGGCGGGTGCTCGTCGGGGTCCGGACTCTCCCCCCGGTGGAAGGCTGCGACCCGGCGTGCCACGGCGGCGAGCGGCTCCACGACGTCGGGAGCATCCCAGCCCCCGCGCCGCTCCTGCCACGTCTCGGCCAACTCGGTCGCAGCTCGGCGGAGCGGTTCCGGACGGATCTCGTTCAAGCCCTCCACCCCCGTCTCTGTTTCACCCGCTTCGTCTGCGCCCCCGGCCGTCGGGTCAACCGTCAGAGTCACGCCTCCGGCTCCTGGGCACGAGCTCGTCCTTGCTTACACCGTGGCGCTCCATGAGCCGGTAGAGCGTCGTCCGGTCCACGCCGGCCAGGTCGGCCGCTTCCGAGAGCTTTCCGTGCGTCTGGATCATGACGTGGCGAAGATAACTCAACTCGAACTCTGCGAGCACCTGGTCACGCGCCGTGTGGTACTCCTCATGGAGGGGAAAGACGGCGCGAAGCAGCGAGTGGTCCTCGTCGTCCGACTGGTCATCCTCCAGGAAGGGGATGTGCTCCGGTTGCACGCGGGTCCCCGCCGGCAGCACGACGACGGCGTGCTCCATGACGTTCTTTAGCTCCCGCACGTTGCCGCGCCAGGGATGGCGCCGAAGCGTCTCGATCGCCTCGTCCGTGAGCACCGGCTCGGGCACGTCCAGCCCCTGGTAACGACTCCAGAAGTGGCTCAGGAAATGGCGGGCGAGGAGGGGGATGTCCGACGGGCGTTCCCGGAGCGGGGGAATCCGGATGGGGAAGACGCGCAGCCGGTAGTAGAGGTCCTCGCGGAGGTCCCCCTTCCGCATCGCCTCGGCGGGGTGCCGGTTCGTGGCGGCGATGAAGCGGACGTTCACCACCGCGTCCACCTTCGTGCTCCCGACCCGGCGAAGGGAGCCGTCCTGGATCACGCGGAGGAGCTTCGCCTGCACCGGCAGGGACATGTCCGCCAGCTCGTCGAGGAAGAGCGTTCCCCCATTCGCCGACTCGAGGAGGCCCTCTTTGTGCCGCACCGCTCCGGTGAAAGCACCCTCCACGTGCCCGAACATCTCGGACTCGAGGAGGCTCTCGGGAATCGCAGCGCTGTTCAGCGTCACGAGCTGACCCCGGTTCCGACGACTGTTCTTGTGGATGAAGCGCGCGACCAGCTCCTTCCCGGTCCCGCTCTCCCCATGGATGAAGACCGAGGCGTCCGTGGGCGCCACCTGACGGGCCCGCTCGATCACGCGTCGGAACACCTCGGACTGGCCGAGGAGGTCGATCCCCTCCTCTTCCCCTTCCGGGTGCCCCTGCTCGCGCAGGCGCAGGCTCTCCCGCTGGCTCAGAACCGCCCGAGCCGCGCGGCCCATGAGGATCTTGATGTGGGTCGCGGAGAACGGCTTGGGCAGGTAGTTCCACGCACCGGCGGTCAGCGCCTGTATGCTCGAGTCCACCGATGGCTTGCCCGTCATCATGACGACGAGGCAGTCCGGCCGGACCTCGATCGCCTCCTCGAGGAGGCTCATCCCGGAGACTTCCGCCATGAAGAGGTCGAGGAGGAGCACATCGGGCTTCTTCCGGCGGATGAGATCGGCGGCCTCCGAGCCCTTCCCCGTCGACATCACGGAGAAGCCCTCGCTCTCGAGGAGCCCGGCCAGGCTCTCCCGGATCGTGCGCTCGTCATCGGCGACGAGCACCTTCACCGTCTCCCAACCCTTCCGGTCGCCGTCGAGAGGGGAGCCGGGGGGGACGCCGCGAGCCATGGCGCCGCCGGGATCGGTGGGATCGGATGGATCCCCGCCCGCTGCGGACTGCGTTAGAACGTCGCTCATTGGAGCTCCTCCTTGTCCGTCCCTCGCGGTCCATGGCGTCTGACTGGGAAAAACGTTACCCACCCTTGCGCAGGAGCGCAAACCCGGGACATTGCACGGACGCAACATTTGCGTCGCTCCGCAGCGACAACGTACCGTCGTGCGGTCGCCACATCTGTCGCGGAAGCGCGGCATGGAGCTTGCACGAGGTCGCTTCGCCCCTCGGGGCCCCGTCTCGGGTCGGAACCGTAGCACTTCAGGAGGCGTTCGATGGCGTTGTCAAAGCATCGGGAAACCACCACCACCCGGAAGAGGGTGTCTTCCGAAGAGACCCTCTCGACGGGCATCGCCCCGGTGGACGAGCGTCTCGGAGGGCTCCATTCCGGTGGCTCGTATCTCCTCGCGGGCGTCCCCGGAAGCGGGCGATCGGCCTTTCTCCTTCAGTTTCTGGCGTCGGGGCTCGGCGAGGGCCGGGTGGGCCTCGTCACGGCCGCGACCCCGGAGCGCGTCTTCGACGAAGCCCGCCACTGGGGGATCGAGCTCGAGGCCGCCTGGCACGAGGGACGGTTTCGACTCCTCTCCTACAAGGAGGACTTCCAGCGCCGCCTCCTCTCCGCGGCGGAGCCGAGGGAGATTCTGGAGGAGGTCGGCGAGCTGCTGGGCGACGGGATCGGCCGGCTCGGAATCTATCCGGCGACGCCACTCTGGCAGACCCGCGCGGGCACGACGCTCGCGAGCAACTTCATCAACTGGCTCGAGTCCTTCGGCGCGACAACGCTCGCCACGATCGGCGGCGACCTCGACGGCGCGCTTTCGCCGGCGTCGGAGTGGGTCGCCGAGTCGGTGAACGGCGTGCTCCTCCTGGAGCGGCGATCGAACGGCCTCCACCAGGTGTCCGTGAGGCGGATGACACCGCCCCGCCCGGACCCGGGCGCGATCACCCTCGCGTTGTCGCCGGGCCGGGGCTTCACGGCCCCGACCGGAGTGATGGGCCGCCGCGCCACGGATCCGGCGGTGGGAAGCGAACGGCGGGTGCTCATGGTCCGCCTCGCGTCCGAGGTCCCGGGCGAGCTGCAGGCCTGGCTCGACCGGTGGTACGAGACGGACAGCGTGGACGCGCCGCTGAGTGCGGTCGACCGCGTCCAGAGCGAGGAGTTCGCTCTGATCCTGGTCTACCTCAGTCAGGCCACCGTGAAGGAGGGGCTGGAGGCGCTGAACGTCCTCCGCGGCCTCACTTCCGCCCCGATCCTCCTCGCGACGGACGACTCCGTCCGGGCGTCGGACCGCACCCGGGCCCTCGAGGCCGGAGCGGCCGACTTCGTGAGCGGACCCTTGAGCGTCTCCGAGCTCGCGTCCCGGGTCGAGAAGGCGATGATCTCGGGCGCCTCCTTCCGGCCCCGCGTCTCCGGTGACGACCGCCGGAAGGGCCGCGGCGCCGAGGGCTCGGGTAAGGGCGTACCCGATGCACCCCGGCCGTTCAAGGCCGTGGTCCGCGAGCGGCTCGAGAGCTCCCGCGGCTCGCTCTTCACCTTCCTCCACATCCCGGTCTCGGCCCCAACCACCGAGCGCCTCCACCTCGAAGAGGTGCTCCAACAGGAGATCCGCGGGGACGCGGGCGATGTGATGGGCGAGATCGAAGGAGGCTACGGGGTCGTCCTCGCCGGCACCTCGACCTCGCAGGCGGACGCCTTCCTCGGCCGGGTACGGGAGAGGCTCGCCGACACCGGCGCCGCCGTGGCGCCCGAGATTCTGAGCGGCACCCTGGACGCGGACCGGATCCGGGAGCTCGCGGGGGTCGAGGGCCGGTGACGGGACCCCGTCCCGACCGCGTTTCCGGCGGCTCGACCCGCGCAAAGAGCGGACTGCTCCCGTACTGGCTCAAGTTCGGCATCACGGCCGTGGCGCTCGGTGGGATGACCGCCGCCTTCGTGCTCGTGGTCCTGCCGCAGCGCTTCGTGCTCCAGACGGGAATCACGCCCTCCGGGGTCTCCTTTCCGACGGAGGCGGCGCCGTCCCAGCCGGGCGGGCTGGTGCTGACCGACCCCAGGCCCCTTCCCGCGGAGGCGGACGACGATCCGGACGAAGCGCCGGACACCGTGGTCGCCGAGGTGGAGCCCGACCCCGAGCCCGGCCCCGCGGAGCTCCTCTGGGACCAGGTCGTTCCCCTCCTCCAGGCGGACCGGGCCGAGGAGGCCCTCCCCTACTTCGAGGACTACCTCGCGGAGCACCCGGAGGACATGGAAGTTCGGTTGGAGCACGGGGTAGCGCTCGTCCGGGCCGGTCGGACGGACGAGGCGGAGGAGGCGTTCCGTGCCGTCGCCGAGGCCGACGACGAGGAGCGCGCCCGCCTCGAGCTGGCCCGGCTTCTCGCGGCGGACTCCCGGCTGGACGAGGCGGAGGCCCTCTACCGCGACATCCTCGAGGACGACCCGTCGCGCGGTGAGCTCCTCCTCGAGCTGGCGAGCCTCCTCTGGACGGACAACCGCCCGGCCGAGGCGCTCGACCTCGCCCAGGCCGTGCCGCAGACGAGCCCGGTGCGGAGCGAGGCGGACGCCCTCGAGTCCCTCCTCGAAGCGGTGCTCGTGGTGGCGGAAGCGGATCCCCTCGACCTCCCCGAGCTCGCCCGGCCCGCACGGGCCCGCCTCGCGCTCGACACCGAAGGCCCCGAGGCGGCCTACCGCCTCTATGCGGAGGACGTGGCCGAGGAGCTCGCCGAGCCGGACGTCCTCCTCGAGTGGGCGAACGTCTTCCAGTACGACGTCGAGGACCTCGACATGGCGCTCGACGCCCTCGTGCGGCGGGCCGAGCTGGAGCGTCCGACCGGCGAAGACCGCCTCCGCCTCGCCCAGCTCCACGCCTGGACGGGGGAAGAGGCCGAAGCCCGCGCTCACCTCGAGGTCCTCCTCGACGAGGAGCCCGGCAATGCCGCGGCGTGGGCGATGCTGGGCGACCTCCGTCGGTGGGAGGGCGCACGGGTCGCCTCGCGGGACGCGTACGACCAGGCCCTGGGCCTGGACCCCGGAGAGCCCCAGGCCCTCGTGGGACGGGAGGCGCTCCAGGTCGCCACGGAGCAGGCGATCTTCCAGAGGCAGGATCCGGGGGTCGGCCCCCAGATGGACTACTTCCGGGACTCCGAAGGCTTCCGGCACCTGGCCCTCACGGCGCGCGCGTCGCTCGGCCTCGGAGCCGAGGACGGAGTCGTGGTCCGAAGCGGCTTCCTGCGCCTCGAGGGGTTCCATTCCGGGGGCGCCCGGACCGGCGACGACGGCGCCTTCGCCGAGCTCGAGCTCTCCCGCTTCTGGAGGGAGGGCACGGTACGGGCCTCCATCGAGGCGGGGGCCGAGCACCTGGGTGAATTCGGCACGCAGCCCCTGTTCGGGGCGCGGATCGAGGCGACGGAGCTCGGGCGCCTGACCGTGGAGGGCTCGTACCGGCATGGCCGCGCCTACCCCGCCGTGTCGACCCTCGAGAGCGTCGACCTCGAGATCCAGGCGGACCAGACCGCGGTGGCCTGGAGCCTCCGGATGCCGTCGGACTGGGTGCTCTCCGGCTCGGCGGAGGCCGGCTCCTTCAGGGGCGCCGGCTCGGACAGCTGGAGGCTCGCCGCCGGCGCCGCGCTCCAGCGACAGCTCGCCCCGTCGCTCAGGGTGGGAGCGGCCACCCGGGTGCTCGGCTTCACGGATGAGGCCCCGACCCCGGCGGTCCGCCGCGCCTACTGGGACCCCGAGCTCTTCTGGTCGATCGAGGCGCCGGTCGAGCTCGCCGTGCCCCGGGACCGGGGCTGGACGGGCTGGGCGCGACTGAGCCCGGGCGTGGCGCTGGCCCGCGAGCGGGACCTCCCGACCTCGGAGTGGGTGCCGCAGCTCTCCGCCTCGGGGGGCGTCCGGTACCTCGGCGACGGAGCGACGCTCGATGCCGACATCTTCCATGCGCGGGGCCGGGAGGGAGAGTACCGCTCCCTCGGCTTCAGCCTCGGCCTGACCGTGAGACGATAGATGGCGAACCGGCGAGGTATCCTGCTCTCCATCGGCCTGGTCCTCCTCCTCGTGGGAGTGACGGCCGCCTGCATCGTCTGGGCGGTTCGCTCACCCGTACAGGTCCAGATGTTCCTGATCCGGCTCGTGGTCGTGAGCCTCATCATCTTCCTCGGGATCATCTTCCTCCGGTACTTCACGCTCCTCTGGTTCGCCTACCTCCACCACGCCGAGAAGGACGTAACGGCGGGCGAGCCGTGGGACGAGATGCCGCCCGTATCCGTCATCGTCCCGGCCTTCAACGAGGAGGACGTGATCGAGCAGGCGATCGAAAGCCTCCTCGAGCTCGACTATCCCCAGTACGAAGTGATCGTGATCGACGACGGCTCGACGGACCGGACCGAAGAGCGGGCACGCCGGTGGGAGGGACGGGCCGGTGAGGTGGAGATCCGCGTCCTCACGAAGCGGAACGGCGGGAAGGCCGCCGCGCTGAACGCCGGAATCGCGCAGGCCCAGCACCCGATCGTGCTCTGCATGGACGCGGACTCGTGGATGGAGCCGCAGACGCTCCGGGCCGCGATCCCGCACTTCAAGGACCCGACCGTGGGTGCGGTCGCCGGGAATGTGAAGGTGGAGAACCGGAACGGGTGGCTCACCCGCCTCCAGGCGCTCGAGTACATCGAGGGGCTCAACATGCCCCGCCGCGCCCAGGGGTTCATCGGGGCGGTGAACATCGTTCCCGGCCCCGTCGGCATCTTCCGCCGGGAAGCCCTCGAGGAAGTGGGCGGCTACGACACGGATACGTTCGCCGAGGACGCGGACCTCACGGTGAAGTTGGTCACGGAGGGCTGGAAGGTCCTCTACGAAGATGCGGCGATCACCTGGACCGCGGCACCGGAGACCGCGATGGACCTGATCCAGCAGCGCTACCGCTGGACGCGGGGCCTTCTCCAGGCGCTCCGAAAGCGGAAGGGCGCGCTCCTCCGGCCGTTCCCGGACTTTCCGCTCTGGCTCTCGCTCGTGCAGATGGCCTTCGAGTCCGTCCTCTGGCCGATCCTGAACGTGTACGCGCACCTCTTCTTCGCCGTCGTCGCCCTCTCCCTGGGCGCGGGCGAGCTGCTCCTCTACTGGTGGGCGCTCCTCACGATGCTGGACCTCGTCATCGCGCTGATCACGGTGGCGATGGAGGAGGAGGAGCTCGGGCTCGTGCCGTACGCGCTCGTCTACCGGTTCTTCTTCATCCTCTTCCTGGACGTGACGAAGACCTTCGCCGCGGTGGAAGAGGCGCTCAACCTGGGGATGGAGTGGGGCAAGCTGAGGCGGGTGGCGTACCAGCCCGCCGCTTCGGAGGGCGGCCGGTGAACGGGCGCCCCGTTGAACACAGATTCATGACCACCGACCGTGGGGGGAAGGCATGAACGTCGTAGACATCCTGGTCACGATCATCGTCGTGACGATCCTGGTGACCATCGTCCTGGCGATCGTCACGTACATCGCCTACAAGCTCCGGCTCGCCCGCCGACCGGCGCCCACGGACGAGGTGGACGGACCTCGCTACTTCGAGGTCCACACGCCGCCTGCGGGCGGTGGGGCGGCGCCGTCCGGTCCGGCCGACGGGGGACTGGACCGGATCGCGGCCGGAGGCTCCGCCGGAGCGGACGGCCGTCCGCGGGGAGCTCCCGCGCCGGCAACCGGCGCCCCTCCTCCCAAGGAGCGGAAGCCCGACTCCGTAGAGGTCACCGCGGGATCCACCACGGCGGACCCGAAGCCCGATGACGCCTAGGAAGGACCCCGTACCCCGGGCGCGAAGCCCGTGGAACTGGCTCGGCGGCATCCTGATGCTCGGGATCCTGGGCGGCGGGGTCGTGGCGGCCTCCGTCCTCCTCTGGGAGAACCTCGACATCCAGGGCCTCGTCCGGACGGGTGAGCCGGCGGCCCCGGGCCCCCTTCCGGAGCCGATGGCGCCCCTCGGGGCCGCGGTGCCGACCGCCGGGTTCGAGGCGTTCCTCTACCGGTCCGAAGCGACGAGCGGGTACTACCCGGACGCCGACTTCTACCCGGGAGCCCTCGACCGCTGGGAAGGCCTCGCGCGGATGGGCGGCGGGGCTCCGGCACGGCTGGGCTCCGCGGACGAGGTGGACGCTCTCGGGGGCGAGGGACTTCTCGTCGCACCCGCCGCCCTCTGCCTGGACGCCTCCGAGATCGACGCCTTCCACCGGCACGTGGACACCGGCGGCGCGCTCGTCCTCACGGGAGCCACGGGCGCCCGCGACGGGGAGTGCGAATGGCGGGGATGGGAGGCGCTCCGCGACCTCACGGGCGCTCTCGAGGCCGCACCGATCGAGGAGCGGGCGGGCCTCTACTTCACGGTCCCCGGTGGAATCCCCCTCTCCGCCGGGATCGACCCGGGCACACGGGTCGAGCTCAGGAGAGACGGCCAGGTCGCCCTGGCGGCGGACGGGCCCCGTATGTACTGGTCGGACTGGGCGCTGAACGCCTCTCCGGCCGGAGGGATCGAGGAGCTGGACTCCGCCGCGCGCATGTACGCGCTGCCGGACGGCGGCCGCGTCGTCTGGTTCGGCTTTTCGGGCGGCCAGGGAGCGAGCCCCATCGACGAGATCCGGATCGAGCAGCTCTTCCGGAACGGCCTCCTCTGGGCGGCCGGCGTCCCCTCGGCGGAGCTCCTCCCCTGGCCCGACGGAAACCGGGCCGCCCTCGTGCTCGCCCAGCAGGTGGGATGGGAGTTCGAGAACGCGGCGCACCTCGCGACCCTCGCCCGGGAGAAGGACGTTCCGGTCACCTTCTTCGTGATGTCCGGCCTCGCCGCCGATCACCCGGAGCTCGCAGACGTCCTCCTCTCGGCCGGGGAAGTGGCGAGCCAGAGCTCGGGGGACGCCGAGGTGGCGGGGTTCCCGTTCCAGGAGCAGCAGACCCGGCTCCGGCGAAGCGTGGAGGAGCTCCAGAGGTGGACGGGAGAGACCCCACGCGGCCTCCGCCCCCCCGCCGAGCGGTACGACAGCGAGACGCTCCACGCGTGGCACGACCTCGGGGGAAGCTACCTCGTGGGGCTGAACAACGGCCGGACCGGGAGTCCGGAGCTGATCGAGACGGCGGACGGCTCGATCGTCCTCCTCCCCCGCCTCATGAAGGACGACTACAACGTGATCGTCCAGGAGCGGAGCATGTCCCAGTCGGACCTCTCCCGCGAGTTCCTGACGGCGGCCCGTAAGCTCCACGCCCTCGGCGGACTCGCCGTGATGTCCGTCCACACCCAGGTGGCCGGAAGCGCACGCCGGATCACGGCCCTCGCGCCGGTCCTGGACAGCGTGCGGGCCGACGGAGCCTGGTGGCTCGCGACCGGGGGCGAGGTGGCGGACTGGACGCTCGCCCGGCGCCATGCGACCGTGACGTTCCGGAGCTGGGAGCGGGACCGGATCGAGGTCGACGTGAGCGCCCCTCCCGACCGCCGGATCGAGGGGGCCTGGCTCGACGTCGCGCTCCCGGGCGGAAGCGAGGAGTGGGAGCCCCGGATCGACGGGGTGCCGGTCCGCTACGCCACGACGGAGCGTGGGCTCGCGGTTCCCCTCCCGGCGATGGAGGCCGGGGAGGAGCAGACGGTCGTCCTCGAGCGTCCCGCGACGGAGGACAGCGGCGGGGAGAACGGCGACCAGGACACCCCCGGTACGTAGCGGGCTCGGATGAGGCGGACTCGATCTTCCGGAAAAGAGTGTCGGAATTTATGTCGATTTTCGGAACAACTTGCCCGAAACGGAGTGTCCGGGCTCCGCTGATCCTCGCCGCGCTCGGCCTCCTCCTCGCAGAAGCACCCGCAGCCGCCCTCCAGGCCCATCCCCTCCCTCCCGACGACGACGACGCCTGGCTCCGCCTCGAGACCACGTCCCTGAATGCCAGTTGGGTGGGCGTGGACACGGGAGGCGCCGACACCGTCTCCACATGGCTCGTGCGCCCCGACCGCTCCGACCCGGCCCCCGTCGTGCTCATCGTCCAGGAGGCTGCGGGCGTCACGGAGTGGACCCAGGCGGTCGCCGTCCAGCTCGCGGACCACGGCTTCCTCGCGGTCGTCCCCGACCTCCTGAGCGGGAAAGTACCCGGAGGAGGAAGAAGCCAGGCGGTCCCCGAGGCCGAGGCCGTCCGCCTCACCTCCGGTCTCACCTGGAGCGAGGTCCGGCGCCGGATCGACGCGGTCGCCGGCTATGCCGCAGGGCTTCCCGAAGGCCGGAACCGGCTCGGGATCGTGGGCTTCGGCTGGGGCGGAGAGCAGGCCTTCCGGTACGCTACCGAGCGGACGGAGCTGGACGCGGCCGTGATCTTCTACGGCGCGGCTCCGGACAGCGCAGCCGCGGCGAAAATCCGGACCCCGCTCCTCGCGCTCTACGGCGGCAACGACGCCCAGGTGAACGCGACGGTGGAGCCCCTCCTCCTCTGGCGAGAGAAGCTCGAGAAGCGGCGGGAGAAGCAGCTCGCGAAGATCGAACGGCTCGAGGAGAAGGGGAAGGAGCACGAGAAGGAGCCCGACCCCCTCCCCTGGCTCTTCGAGGACGGAAGGTTCGAGCACCGGCTCCACGGCGGCGCCGGACACGGGTTCCTCCGCTTCCCCTCGCGGGCCGCTTCGAACCAGCGCGCCGCCGGCGATGCCTGGCCCCGGACGATCCGCTTCCTGCGCGCGCACCTCGGCGGCTGACGGCGCCATCGCCGCTCGAACTTTGCTGGACTTTTGCAACAATCCGCGCATTCTGCGGCTCCCGGTTGCACAGGCACCTCCTCAATGTTGCGTAAGCGCGACGGGCAGTTCAGGTTGGTGCTCGAGATTCGGAGACGACGCACCTTCGGTCCTCCTGGTATTGGACGGCAGAACCGGCCACATGCGGGAGCCGGGC
>SKKN01000029.1 GCA_007121455.1 Gemmatimonadota bacterium
ATCTGGAAGAGCGACGGCTCCGAAGGGTTGCGACCCAGCATCCGTACTTACCTACCTTGCTAAAGGCAGCGTGATGGCTCAATCAAACCTATCCGTCGCTACCCAAACTCGCGAGCCGAAATGGCTCTTTCTTCAACAGCCTTTTAATGTACCGTCTACGATCGCAGAGGTAAGGAGATCGTGTAAGCGGCGCCGAGCCGGTTCAGTTCCGCTTCCAGCCTGAAGTTGATCGCACGCTTCTGATCCGGCCTGTCGCTCACGACGAGGATGTGCGTGATCTGATCTCCGTTCACGAACCGGCCCTCCCAGGTCTCCGAAGCGAGCTTGGCTTCCAAGTGGCCGGCGTGGAGCAGGGCCGACATGGGGCCCAGCCGGTCTCGCGCGATGGGGGGGGCGAATGCGTAACCGTATGCCCAAATCGCCGGCGGTCGAGTGTTGCCCGTTTCCTGTTCCATGTACCAGCCACTCCTCACGAATCCCTGATTCCGTCGGTCGCGGAGCCATCCGGAACCACCCGGCGAAGCAGGGGCGAGAGGTGAAGGAAGATCACGACTGAATGATAATCGGGACCACGTGTCGGAGGTATCAGTCAGAAGGATGAACGGCGAGGTAGGGGCCGATTCAGAAGCCGGGTTGGGTGGGCCGGTACGCCCGATGGGTCACTCGATTTCGGCTTTGTCGTGCGCGTAGTGGACAGCGATCTGCAACCGACTATGCAGGTTCAGCTTTTCCATGATGTTCCGCAGGTGGCTCTTGACCGTGTGGGTCGAAATGTGGAGCCGGCCGCCAATCGCCTTGTTGCTCAACCCTTCGGCGATGAGGTCGATGACCTCCCGTTCGCGGGTGGTCATCCGCACCGAGTCGAGAACTTCCAGCCCACCGTTGGAGAGGGCTTCCTCGACGATCTCGGAAAAGAGGGTGCTTACGAGTTGGGGGGGCAGCACCTCAGCGCCCGTCGCGACCGATCGGATCGTACCCACGAGGTCATCGAGAGTCGCGTCCTTCATGACGAATCCAGATACGCCCGCCCCGACGAACGCGACAAGATCCTCCTCGGAAGGGAGGAGATCCATCACTATGAGTCCTGCATCCGGGAAATCCTGCTTGACCTTCGTGGCGACCTGGAGGCTCTCTCCTTTCTCCAGCGCGAGGTCGAGGAGGATCACCCGTGGGGAGGCATGCTCGAGAAGCGCTTCGTGGCAGCTGGTCTCCGCGGCGATGACCTTCAAGTCCGGGAACCGATCGAGGAGCGCAGTGAGACCCTCGCGCACGAGGCGGTTGTCTTCGATCAGGGCGATGGTGATCATCTGGCTTCGCTGGATGACGGCCTCCTCGGTATCGCGTTCCCCGGTTTCGCTCATGGAAATGCTTCCCGTAGGTCCGAGAAACCCTTCGGGCGCGAAGATCTCGCCGACATCAGCGGCTTTCGGCGGAGTCGAGGCGTGGCGCCTCCACAGCAGTACTATAGCGTTGGCGCGGCGGTCCGGGTAGCGTTGGCGCAACATTCCGGCCGTCGGCCGGCTCTGAGTCCGGAATGTCACTCCCTCCCATGGTCCTGCTGGAGGGATGAAGGCTATGGATGATGCATGGATGCGAAGCTATGGTGAATCAGAAGAGATCCGCTGCCGAACCAGGGCCAAGCCGGATCGCGTCGGGGGTCGATGGAGGGCAGTGGAAGCCATGGGCTCAATGCGCCAACAAGCCGTTGAGTGGATGCTCCTGAACCCAGGCCATCGAAAGCGTGGAGGCCCCATCGGAAGGGTCGATGCCCCCATCGACCCGTAGGAATCCGTCGACCCCCGCGATCCGGGCTCGCACGCCCGCGCCAAGGTGGACGGCGGCCTTCCTGGCAGCGGGATCGGACAATCTGCGGTCCGGGAGCAGGACCCCTACGCCATCAGCAAAGGCGGCGATGCCGATGCCCACGGGACCCACCGATCCCACTGGGCGAACCAGCTCGATGCCTCCGTGCGCCCATGCCGTGCCTGGGAAGAGAGGGCGGACCACGCCCTCGCCGTCCAAGTCCGAACGGGCCCGCATCAGCAGGGACGTGGTTCCTCCGGCACCGATTCGGGGCATCAGGTCGGGCGGAAGTCCGGAGGAGACCGCAACGACCCCGAGACGAGCGCCCACCCCGGACGGGGCGGCCCCGAAGGAGGGCGAAGGCGACGGAAGAAGCGAGGCCCTGATCTCCATGCGGCCGAACCGGCTCTCGTTTCCCGGACCCTCGCGTTCAGCGGCCTCCTGTCCAATCCCCGTCCACCCCGTCGCTTTCGCTCCCACGGAGCTCCTGGCGCTGAGGGAAAGCAGGGTCCAACCCATTCCTGCGCCCGCGAAGGTGCCCCGTCCCGGCCGGAGATCGAGCCGGCCGTGGATGGTACCCCTCAGCACCCCAGCGACCCAGTCGGTGTGGCTCCACCCGATTCCGGTCCTCGCCTCACGTGCAGCCTCCCCGAGGAGGGTCGACCCGTAACGCCCGACCTCGTGGTCGACTTCCCAGCGCCACACGCCGAATCCGAGTAGAGCCGGGTGGGCGAGGACGAGCCCGGCCCTGCGGAGCGTTCCTTCGACGGTGCCGGAGAGCTCCCACCGCTCGAAACGGCCTAAGGGGTCTGCGGTCACGATGTCGACCCGGCCCGAGAGGAGCCGCAACGCGTGGGCGACCAGCTCCGAACCGGCGAAGGGGTGCTTCGCCCGAAGGACCACGGTGCCTTGGATGGCGGCTTCCCCTCCGGAGAGCGCCTGGTAGCCGACCCGGACTCTGGCCGCCGCGGGCAGGGCAACCAGACGTCGCTCCCCTCGGACCAGACCCTCCACCGTGAGGGGCCGGTCCGCGCGGATGCCGGTCATCCGAACCGGATCCGCCCCGGAACCGGGCGCCCTGGACCCGCTGTGCCCAAGGATCCGAATCTCGATGTCGCGCACCACCGGTGGGCGACTGCGCTCCCACGCGCGGAGTGCTCCATGGGGGTCGTCCTGCAGGTACCGTGACGCTGCCAGCAGCTCCCATCCGTAATCCGACTCAGGGCGAATCCGAGTGAGGTGGGTGGCCACCGCTTCCGCCTCGGCGAGCCGACCCTGCCGCAAGTGGAGTTCGGCTGAAGCTTCGAGTAACTGGGGGTGATCCGGGGATCGGTCGAGCGCCTCGGAGAGAAGGGCCTCGGCTCGCTCCGGCTTTCCCTCCTCGACGAATGCCGCCGCGGCCCGAACGACCTTACCCCACTCTTTGCGGCAGGACCCGGCCTCCAGCGAGTCGATGTGAGCCTGGAGGCCGACCCCCAAAGCCGCTCTCTCAGAGGCCGGGAATCCTTGCAGCGCCGAGGGAAGGAGCGCTATCGCGAAAACGCAGGACGCAGCCGCCAGCGCTCGCCGAAGGAGTCTCCGCCGGCAGGAGGCCCAACCCGCCACCTGGCTGGAGCTCAACCTCGCATCCCGTCAGGTGACAAGGATCAGGAGGAGCAGGATGATGATCACCGTCACGGCGCTGATTGTGATCGTCCCTCCCCGCTGGAGCGCAGCGCTGGCTTTGGCGACGACGGGGGTGACCGTCGCAACCTCGCGGTCGTTGAGCCCGGCCGTGGCGGATTGGATCCGTCCCATATCGATGCCGTGATCCCGGGCGAGGTGTTGGACCTCGGACCGGGAGAGAAGCTCGGCCAATTGGGCCCGTTGGGCGTCCGCTTCCGATTCGTGGCCGGCCACGGCAGCGTTTAGGGCAGCGGGGCTCAGAATCCGGCTGTCTCCAGTGTCCGAAGGTAGCTGAGCCAGGGCCGGAGGAGCGCAAAGGGCCCCGAGGAGGAGAGTGAGGAAGAGCGTTCTGAGAACTCGCATTGGAGATTTCCTTTCGTCAGAGTAGGGGGCCAGCGGTGAGCCTACCTTCTGGGAGTGGCGGGCACGTTCGTCCTGCGCCCGCCACTCCCAGAAGGTCGATCTCGTGAAGCTCGGTCGATCAGTTCCTTGGCGGCACGAGATGCAGATCGGCCACCTGGAGCCGGAACTCCCCACGCCGGTTCGCCGCATGTGCGGCTTCGCCGGGCCCGTCGACCAGCAACTCTCCAGCGCCCCTGGTAGCGATCTCGATCCGGCTCGCATCGATCCCTTGCGAGACAAGATAGATTTTGGCCGCATCAGCGCGTCGGAGACCGAGCGCCATGTTGTACGCGTCGGTGCCGGGCCGGCTCGCAAATCCCACGATCACGATCCGCATCGCTGGATTGGCCTGGAACACCGCCACCTTGTCGTGGAGGACCGCCCTCGCCGCGACGTCGATGTCGGACCGATCGTTCCCGAAGTGGATCCGCTCGTGCATCGTGGCGAGCGCTGAGGCTGACGACACCGGCTGGGGCAACGCGAGCGAGTCGCGCAGCGCTTTGTAATCGGCCTCGGCTGCTCGAAGGCGCATGGTCTCGGCGGCGCTGACCGAGTCAGGCCGCTGCGCTCTGGGAGCTGCGGTCACCGTTCGGGTCACCGTCGTCGTGCTCCGGGGATGCCGGTAGACGCTCACCCCCATGTGGAGGCCCCTCCTCCGATCTCCTCCGTTCGACATGAAGGCCTCGACCCAGTCCGCTCGCAGCGCCACGTTGTCCGAGAGGGCGACCTTCGCACCGGCCAAACCGTGGAATCCGTAGCTTTGTCCGAAGGCTGTTCCCTGACCATGCTCACCGCCCGTCTCCAGGAGGTGGCTGTCCGTATGGCCGAAACCTGCGCCCAGGAGGGCAGAAACGCGGCCGAACTGCAGGGGAACCGCCGTCAAGCGCGCCTGGAGGATTCCCACGTTCACGTCCTCGCGTCCAAGGGTGCGATCCGCCGAGCTCCCGCCGGCTTCGAACTCCACCGAGAGCCGGGGGAAGAGGTACGCTCCGATCCGGGCACCTGCGCCCAAACTGTTGTTGATTCCGAGGCTGTTGTCGAAGGCGGTGTGGCTGGCGAAACCGCCGAACTCCACCGTTCCCCGTTCCTGTGCCGTGGCGGGGATACCCATTGCGAGTGTCGTGGCACCGATAAGAAGCGTTCTAACGAACATTGTGGTTCTCCTTGTTCCTTTCGAGGGATCCTGTGACGACGGCTTGCCTGCCCGCCCGGTGCAGCGTTCGATGGAACCCGGTGTCGAAGCTGCTTCTTCAGAGCCGATTCACCGAGGCCGGACTGATATCCGGCCCCGGATCCAATCCATCGGTTACGGCTTGACGATGCTTACGCCGCCGTCGATCAGCGCCACGGTGCCGTCCTGCGCGAGCGCCCTGCCGAGCAGGTTGACATCGGCCTGCAGCGAGATGCTCGCCTGCGACATGATGTTTCCCTGGAATGCTGCGTCGGTGTTCAGGGTCGCGGAGCTGCCGACTGCCCAGTAGACGTTGTCCGGAATGGCACCCCCGCTCAGGATCACCTCTGAGCCAACGTCCGCGGTAAGTGTGCTCCCGATCTGGAACGTCCAAGTGTCCGTTGCGTCGCCGGCGAGTTCCAACGTGCCCGTCAAGCCAACGGACGTGCTGAAGCAGTAGGTTCCAGGCGGCAGCGGGTTCGAGCTGTCGAAGAAGCCGAGGTCCACGCCGGTGAGGTCCAGGTCACACACCTCACCCTGCGCTGCGAGATAGGCGGCCGTCAGGTCTCCCTTCGCGGTCGCAACGACCGCGGGTGCCGGGATGGCCCCATCGAATGTGCAGGGGGGGAAGCCATTGATCGTGAGCGTCGGCGAGCTTCCGATATCCGCGGCGGTGCTCGCTCCCGTAACCGATCCCGAGGTCGCGCACTCGATTCCGGCGCCGGCCAGGATCCCGAAGTCGCCGGCCGAGTTCAAAGGTGAAACCGGCGGGGGTGCTGACGTCACTTCGACCGTCGCGGTGCCCGAAATCCCATCGCTCGTGGCTTCGACCGTGTTGTTGAAGGTCCCCGTCACCGTGCCCGCGGTGAACAGGCCGGAAGCCGGGTCGATGGAACCGCCTCCGTTCACGATCGCCCACGACGGCGTGATCGGAACGACGTTGCCGTCCCCGTCCCTGCCCACGGCCATGAACTGCTGTTCCTCGTCGACCTCGACGGTCGCGGGGTCCGGAGTCACTTCGATGGTGGCAACCGCTCCGTCGACCACTTCGACCGTCGCGGTGCCCGAAATCCCATCGCTCGTGGCTTCGACCGTGTTG
>SKKN01000065.1 GCA_007121455.1 Gemmatimonadota bacterium
AGGCGGGCCCGAGGACGCGAAACCGGTGGCCCCGGGACCCCGAACGGCTCATGGAGGGGGCGTTGATCAACTTCTTACGGGGCGACCCGGGTTTCCGCTTCACCACCAGCCGGGCCGGTGCTACCTCAATTTCGCAACAAACTTGACACCAACGCCCCACCGCCCTCATATATGCGGCACCTTCCGCGTGGAAGGCGGAGCGGTTCCAGAGGGGCGAGCCTCCTACTGTGATATGGATTCGCTCACCAGTTTATTTTCGTAGCGACGAGCGTGTGGTCGTGTCGTTACCCATGCTTGACCCTCCGCATTCATCAGCTGCGGCAGTTCCTGCAGCGCGTCGGAGGAGGCTTACGCCTCCAGGTCATCCGTCGCCTTCGCCGTACGAGGCGGCGTGCGCCGGTCGTTCACCAAACTCGGACAGGAGGACTTCGATGTACCTTCCCCGGTCTGTCACAGCTCTGGCTGGGGCGGCATTCCTGCTCATGGCAGGAGCCGTCCAAGCCGACGGTCAGCAAGAAGGGACCGTCACAGGGCAAGTCATGGAGGCTGGCACCGGCCAGCCTCTTCAAAACGTACAGGTACACGTCCCCGGAACGGGTCTCGGTTCGCTGACGCGCTCTGACGGGACCTTTCAACTCGAACGGGTGCCGGCGGGCGACGCGGTGATCCGGGCCGAGCTCATCGGCTACGGAGCTCAGGAAGAAGAGGTCGCGATCGGCGAGGGAGAGACAGTGACGGTCGAGTTCGAACTCCGTCGCGCCGCCATGGCCCTCGACCGGATCGTCGTGACCGGAACGGGGGCCCCTACCGAACAGCGCCGCCTCGGGCATACCGTCGGCCTCATCGATGCCGACGGGCTCCAGGACGCGCCGGTCATGAGTGTGGGGGAGATGCTTTCGGGCCGTGAGGCCGGGGTAAGCTCGCTTCCCACCGGTGGCCACACCGGGGAGGGATCGAGGATCAGGATCCGCGGCTCGGCGAGTCTCGCGCAGTCCAATGAGCCGATCATCTATCTGGACGGGGTCCGGATGGATAACTCGAGCTCCCCGGGGGACATCCTCCGCGACACCCGCCTCGACGACATCAACCCCGATGCGATCGAGCGCATCGAGGTGCTCAAGGGAGCCGCGGCGGCGACGCTCTACGGTACGGAGGCCTCGAGCGGAGTGATCCAGATCTTCACCCGCTCCGGCCGCACCGGTGCGCCGCAGTGGACGCTCAGCCTCGACCAGAGCTTCTCCGCTCACGTAGAGGACCGATACGACCCGCATGCGGGCTTTGCGCGCACGGCCGACGAGGCCCAGCGCCTGGGCGAATTTTTCGGCGTGTCGGGACTGCAGCCTTTCGAAATGTTCCAGCACAACTACTGGCCCGAGGTCTTCGAGACGGGGGTCCACTCTACGGGAAGCCTTTCCGTGAGCGGCGGAACGGAGACGATGACCTACATGCTTTCCGGGCGCGTGGTCCGCGAGGATGGTCCGATGGGATTCCAGCAAGCGGCCGGGCAGTCGCTCGAGGTTCCCGGGTTCCAGCTCGCGCAGGACCTGAACGAGTTGAACCAGGCGACCGGTAGCGTCGCCATCTTCCCAATGGACGATCTCCGGATTCGGGTGCAGGGGAACTACACGGAGCGGATGGTCGAGAGCGTCGGGGCCGGAAACTGCACGACATGCCCATACAGCATGCTCATCTTGAGCCAGATCCACCGGGCGAGCGAGGCGAACCCCTCCGGATCCGGCGCCTTCGGAAGCATCCGGGAGTTCGCGCAGCGCCGTCGGTGGACGGAGATCGAGCGGTTCGGCGGAAGCTTCAACGCGAACTACTCTCCAGTGGAGGGTGTCAACCTCGACGCCACCTTCGGCGTCGACATCGTGAACCAGAGGGCGATCACGGACATCCCCTTCGGTTACAATGTGGACAACATGACGGCGAACACCGTCTTCGGTCTCCGGAATGTGAGCGACCGGAACCAGCGTGATCTCACGCTCGACGTCAAGGGTAGCTGGGATGAGAACCTGACGGATCGCATCACGTCGCAGTTCACGGCCGGGTTCCAGGTCCTCGAGGGCCGGAACCACACCGTGGGTTCGGAGGGTGAGGAGTTTCCGGCTCCGGGTCTCGCCGTGACCGAGGCGGCGGTGATCCAGTCTTCCGAGGAAAGCTTCTTGAAGACGGTCAACGCCGGTGTCTTCAGTCAGCTGCAGCTCGGACTGGACGACTGGGTCTTCGCCACCGGGGGCCTGCGCTACGACAAGCACAGCGCCTTCGGTGAGGAGGCGGAGGGAGCACTCTACCCGAAGATCAGCGTGTCGGTGGTTCCGAGCTCCCTTCCGGACTGGGACTATGGGCCCGTGTCGACGTTCCGGGTGCGGGGAGCGATCGGGCAGTCGGGTCTCCAGCCCGGCGCCTTCGACGCCCTCACGACTTTCTCGCCGGTTCGCTCCGCCCGGGGCGGTGGTGTGCAGCCGGACAACCTGGGTAACCCGAACCTCGAGCCCGAGGTCTCCACGGAATGGGAAGTCGGCTTCGAGACCGGCCTCTGGGAGGACCGGGTCGCACTGGACGTGACCTACTGGGACCGCCAGGTCGAAAATCTCCTGGTGGCGAGGCAATTCGCACCGTCGGGTGGATTCCTGAGCACTCAGCTCGACAACCTGGGGCAGATGGACGCGTACGGCATCGACCTGAGCCTGCGGGGGACGGCCGTCAGCCGGCCCGGCTTCTCGATCGATCTCCACACGAACGCAGCGTACCTCCGGGAGCAGATCAGCGACCTGGGCGACGCCCCCGAGATCAAGGTGGGGTACTACAGGTATGCGACCTGGCACCGTCTGGGCTACGCTCCGGGTGCCAACTTCGGGCCACTCCTCGACGAAAGCGTCGAGTATCCGGTCGACCTCAGGGGAGACTGCACCGCGCCGACGCGGGACGAGCTGCTGGACTTCGTTTCCGTGCCCCGAGCGCCCGAGGATTTCCTCCCCCTCGTCCAGCATTGTGGCACGGGGAATGAGAAGCTGAATTACATGGGTAAGCCGGTGCCGAACTGGTCCGGCTCCTTCGGCGGGGACCTGCGGTGGAACAACTTCACCCTGTCGACCCTGTTCTCCTTCCAGGCGGGTGACTATAGCGTTCACAACATCACGAACGAGTTCCGCCGCTCCCATGCCCTCATCGGGCGTAACATCGAGGAGATCGCCGAAGTCGAGTCCGTGCTCCTGAATCCCGCGAGCACACCGGAGGAGCGTCTGGATGCGGCCATGGTCTGGTCGACGGAACTCTACGGTCTCTCTCCGTATGACGGATTCAACGCCATCGAGAAAGCGGACTTCATCCGCTGGCGTGAGCTCAGCCTCACGTACCGCGTCCCGTCCTCGTTCGTGGAGCGGTTCGGGGCGAACAGCATGTCCGTGACGGCGGCGGGTCGAAACCTCGGCCTCCTCACGGGATACAGCGGGCTCGACCCCGAGGCGAACGTCTCCTCGTCGCAGGCATCCGAGGGTCAGTTCTTCCAGGGCATGGACGCCTGGCAGGTCGGTCTTCCGCGGCGCTTGACGTTCTCGACGCGCATCAGCTTCTGATGATGAGGAGTAGAGTGATCATGAACGCATATCAGGACCAACGGGTCCGGGGCCGGTTCAGCCGGACAGGAGGCGTGGCTGCGATTGTCGCCGCCTTCGCAATCGCCGGTTGTGACGGGCTTCTGGATGTAGACAACCCGAACAACGTCCTCCAGCAGGACATCGAGGAGCCGGCAGCGGCGAGCGCCGTGGTCAATGGTGCACTGGCGAGAACGACGATCGCGGCCGGACAGATGGTCCGCTGGCTGACCCTGGCGAGCGACGAGTTCGGGTGGAGCGGCTCCCACAACCACGCGCAGGAAATCAATCAGGGGAGCTGGAGGGATCCGGCGAACAGCGGGGTGAACGACGGCTTCAACACCGCGTCCGTGGCCCGCTGGATGTCGGACGAGGCGGTCGAGCTCATGGAGGCATTCGAGGCGGAGGGCATCCTGCCGCACTGGCAGGACCTCGCCGACGCGCACCTTTACGCCGCGATCTCCAGGCTCCTGATCGGGGACGGATTCGAAGACTTCGTCTTCTCGGATCGAATCGAGACCGCGCCGCCGATCGGAGAGGAGAGCATGCCTCAGGTATACGACGAGGCTGTGACCCATCTGCAGCGGATGCGAGAGGTCGCGCAGCAGCAGGGCGATTCCGAGCGTGTTCGGCAGGCTGCAGCCTTCCAGGCCCGCGCGCTCTGGAGCAAGGAGCTGTGGGCGAAGTTCCAGCCACGGGGGAGCCAGCCTGCGGATCCGCTCGTGAACAGTGCCGAAGCGGTGGCGGCAGCTCAGGAGTTCCTCGCACTGTCCGGAGGGGCGGATTGGCGCTACGACTTCGAGTTCAGTGCCGGAAGCCAGTCCAACAGCTTCGCGAGCTATGCGCTGGAGCGGCGAGAGATCGCACCCAGCAACGTGTACGTCCACCACGACGCATCCGGCCGGGCCGTGGAGTCCGTCCACTTCGAGGACCCGATCGACGGCATCGTCGATCCCGCACTGAACCGGATCATCATGGAGTTCGTGGAGGGTGGGCAGTTCGCGCCTCAGCCCATGGTATCTGCTCGGGAGATGCACCTGATCGTCGCCGAGGCGGCACTTGCCCAGGGGGATTCCGATACCTTCCGTGAGCACATCAATGCGGTGCGGGCGTTCGAGGGTCTTTCCCCGTACGACGGGCAGATTCCGGAGTTGGACATGCTGAAGCACACGAGGAAGGTGAACCTCTACCTGATGGGTCGGCGGCTCCACGATCACTATCGATTCGGGACGCAGAGCCCCTTCTGGCTGCACAACTCTTCAGCAGTCACCCGTCCCGGGAGTCTCTTCCCGATCGGCGAAGAAGAGCGCCAGTCGAACTGCTTCCTCCTCGGGACCTGCTGAGGAGTAGCTGTTTCCGGGTCGTGCCAAGCGGCCGGGCGTGAAGAAAGAGAGGAGGGGTGAGCCAGGATCCATCGGCTCGCCCCTCCTCTTTTTTCCCCACCAGAGAGCCCGGAGAGTGATCGTCTACCGATCGTCCCCGTCGATCTCGGAGAGAAGCTGCTCGAATCGCTCCCGGCTTTCTTCGTCTACGCTCACCAGGTGGGTGAACGCAGCGAGCTCCTCCGCGGTCACGTCATGCTCTTCGAGGACGGCTTCGATCTCGTCGTCGGCTCTCTGTCGTGCCTGCTCCCGCTCATGCTCATCATGCCACCGTGCGATGTCCTCGTGCAGCTGGTCGCGGATTTCCTCCACGGCGAGGTGGACCCGCACGAAGGCCTCGAAATCCTCTTCCGTGACCTCCGGCAACTCTCCGGCCTCAGGGGCCTGCTGGGCCTGTAGTCCCTGTGGTGATCCCAGTCCGGCGATCGCCAGCAGTGCGCCGGCAACGGCGACTGTAAAACGCTGCGTTCGTCTCACCTTCATTGGTTTTTTCCTCCTCTCGTGTCCGATGGCCGGCGCTCGACGTCTGACTGGTGTGGGCGCGGTGCGGATCGCGATGGGTTCACTCGGGGGGCGAATCTTCGTTGTCATGGCGCGTGCCTACTTAGACGCATGGGTGCGGGCGGATGTTCCTTTCAGGTCGGAACCGATCCAGCTACACCTCCCGCGATGTGCTTCGATGGTCCGGGCTCACCGAAGCCCCTGGAAGGTAACTCGGATCCGTATAAAAATACATATATCCGGAGGGCGAAGTGCCTCTTCTCGGCCTCTCCTGTCCGGTCGCTATTTTCGGTGGCAGGAGCAGCGGTGCATTTGGTCGGACAAGGTGTACTCCTCCCATACTGACGCAAAGATCCACGAAAGATCCACGCCCGAATCGACCGATGCCAGGGGTGTGGAAGCCTTGACCTGCGGGAGGCATGTGTGTAGATATATTCATGCGTTGCCGGCCCGTCAGGAGTGGTTCCGGCATCACGACTTGGAGGTGCTGTCCGTTCGGACACGCTCCGGGTTGCCATGTCTCAGAGATCGTCATCCAGGCGGGTCTTTGCTCGCAGCATCGAGGTGGTTCCGGGTTCTGCGAGGCCCCAAGGCCCCAAGG
>SKKN01000033.1 GCA_007121455.1 Gemmatimonadota bacterium
CACCAATGGCGGGCGACCCGGGGGAGTGTCCGCTGGGTGGGTCGGTTGGGTCGGTTGGGCTGGTGTGGTAGTCCCACTGGAGCCTCCCCTGGCTGTCGAGCGCGTAGGTGACGCGCTCTCCTGAAGGTCCAGTGCCCGAAAGGTAGACGGTGCCGTCCGTCCCCAGGATCGGCGTCGCCCTGACCCCGCCGCCCCCTGCTGCGCGATAGCTCCAGCGGATCGAACCGTGGGGCTCGATCGCATACACGCCGCCGGCGATCACGTAGATCGTGCCGTCCGGCCCGATGGACGGCGATGACGAGACCCCTCTGGAGTCCAGCTCCACGCTCCTCCATCGTTCGGTCCCGTCGGGGTGGACTGCATAGAGCCGCCCATCATGCGACCCTACGTAGATCGTGCCGTCTGCGCCGATCGAGGGGGAGGATCGGATACGATCGTCCGTCCTGAACGTCCACCGAAGGGAGCCGTCCGGGTCGATGGCGTACAGAAGACCATCCTCGCCACCCAGGTAGATCGTGCCGTCGCTCGCGATCCCCGGCGAGGACGCGAAGAAGAGGGTCCCGTCGTGCTCGCGCTCGAAGATCCACTGGATCTCGCCCCGTGGATCGATCGCGTAGACACGGTGGCGGCCGGCCACGTAGATCGTCCCGTCCGGCCCGATGGCCGGAGACGTGCGGATCCGTTCGAGGTCCTCCTGCACCCACCGAACGGTCCCACCGGGATCCACGGAGATCAGGCGCCCGGAAGGGTGATCAGCACCAATGGCCCGGCCGCCGAGATACAGTGCCCCGTCCTCTCCGATGGCGGGAGTCGAGACCACCCGAAAGGATGTGGCCAGAGTCCAGACCACGCTCCCCTGCGGAGAGAGGGCGAAGAGGCGGCCCGTCGTCCCGTACTGGTGGTTCACCACGTAAACCGTGCCGTCGGCCCCGATGGCGATCCCGGCCGTTATCGATCCTGCGTCCAGGGAAAGGGACCAGGCGGGACGCGCGTGATCCCGGACGGGGACCGTCATCTCGCCGGTCACGCCCTCGCTCGTCGCGCTGATGGTCGCCGTACCCTCGCTCACGCCCGTCACGAGAACGAGAGAGCCACCCAACGAGCCTGGGGTTACCTCCACGGTCGCCACGTCCGGTGCGGAGGACGACCACGAGAACCGATCGGGATCCCCAGAGGATCTGTACAGGATGGTGCCGTCCTCGGCCAGGGCCGCCGCGCTGAACCGAACGGTGGTTCCGAGGACGCCGATCGTTCGTTCCGGGCCGAAGCGGTCCATGAACGGGCAGCCGCACGGCCATACGCTGATCGAGTTGACGACCGGGTCAGCGTCGTCTGGGTCCTCGGGGCCCACGGGCGCGGCGCTGTCCGCGCCGCACGCGGCCACGGCCAGCCATAGGAACGCGCTCCCGATCGGTAGGACGGACCCGCCTCCTCGCCAGCTCATCCGTTGCCTCCTCGTGCCGTTCTGCGGTTTCCAACGGATCACTCACCCGCCCGCCTGTCCCCTGTTGGCGCGATTCCCAATGCTTCGTTGGCTCCGAGTTGGGTGCGATCGCCACGTCGTCGTTATGTGCGTCCGAGCGCGGCGCATGCACGCACGTTGCCGCCACGGCCCGCCTATGTCATTTTCGTACCATGAAATCTACCATTGATAGTGCTGGCCGCGTGGTGATCCCGAAGGCCGTTCGCCAGCGGCTCGGGCTTAAAGGCGGAGAGGCGCTCGACATCCGGGAGCGCGATGGCAGGATCGAAATCGAGCCTGCTGCCACTCCAATGGTCCTCGTCGAGGGAAGGGGAGCGAGCGTTGCCGTTCCGCAGGAGGAGCTCCCTCCGCTCACGGACGACATCGTACGGGAGACCCTGGAGCGCACACGACGGTGATCGCAATCGACACGAGCCTCCCTTGATCGCGGCCACAGCGAAGCGAGCAGGAGCCACGCTCCTTACTCGAGATCGCCGCGCTGCGTCGACCTACGAGGCGGTGGGGGTGCCCTTCCGAATCCTCGGGTGACCCGACTGCCAAGCCAGTCGCCTGCCTCACCCGCCCGCCCTCCCGCTGTTGGCCCGATCCCGTCGGACTTGCGGCCAGGGCGCGCCCTCGAACCCGCCGTTCGCCGACTCGTGTTCAACGATCGCCACCAGTCCGCC
Organism: Gemmatimonadota bacterium; assembly: GCA_007121455.1. Lineage (GTDB taxonomy): Bacteria > Gemmatimonadota > Gemmatimonadetes > Longimicrobiales > Gaopeijiaceae > SKKN01. Next base: position 2,149 of record SKKN01000033.1, read on the forward strand.
CGAGGCCGCCGCGAATATGGTGCCGTCGAGACCGATGAGTGGCGATCCGCCCGCGGAGCCTTCCGTCCGATGCTCCCACATCAGCCGGCCCTCCGGGTCGAGTGCGAAGATCCTGCCGTCACCGTCCCCGTCCACGAGAGGGTAGATGCTGGCGACATAGACGGTACCGTCCGCTCCCAGGATCGGCGCGGCGCTGGACTGGTTCGCCGGGAAGTGCCAAAGGACCGAGCCGTCGGGATCGACCGCGTATACGCCGTCGACCATCATGTAGATCGTTCCGTCCGGCCCGATGGAGGGGATCCCGTCGGCGCGCAGGCAGCCCCATGGCAGGCCGCAGTGCATCTCCACGCTCCATCGCTCCGTTCCGTCGGGGTGGACGGCGTAGAGCCGCCCGTCGTGCGAGCCGAAATAGATGGTCCCGTCCGGGCCGATCGAGGGAGAGGATCGGATACGATCGCCGGCCCCGAACGTCCACCGTAACGTTCCGTCCGGGTTGATGGCGTACAGGGAGCGGTCATCGCCCCCAACATAGATGGTGCCGTCGCTAGCGACCGCCGGTGAAGAGAAGAGGAAAACGTTGTCGTCCTGCTCATGAGCCCACTGCACCTCGCCCATCGGGTCGATGGCGTAGAGATAGCGGTGGCCCGGGACGTAAATGGTCCCGTCCGGACCGATAGCCGGCGACGCGCGGATTCGCTCCAGATCCTCGAGCACCCAGCGTACGCTGCCGTCGGGATCGACGGCGATGAGGCGGCCGCCCTCGTCGTGGAACCAGGAGGCGAGGTACAACGCCCCGTCGGAGCCGATGGCCGGGTATCCCTCGATGTAGTAGGGCAGGGGTAAGCTCCAGAGGATGTCTCCCCCGGGCGAGATCGCGTACCAGGTGCTCGAGTCGGTATTCCAGTCGTTCGTCCCGGCGTAGATCGTGCCGTCACTCCCCATGACGTTGCCGGCGTCAATCCCGCCGGGGAGCACCAACGACCAGTCGACGCGAATGGCATCCCGGACTGTGACCGCCGTTGTCCCGGTCGCACCGCCGTCGTCGGTCGCCGTGACCGTCGCCGTGCCCCACCCGACACTTGTGATCCCACCCTCCTGGTCCACGCTCACCACGTCGGGCGCGGAGGACGACCAGGAGAAGCGACTGGAGTCTCCGTAGAGCACGCTGCCGTCCTCGTCCAGCGCGAGGGCGAGGATCTGTTTAAAGTGACTCAGGCTGCCGAAGAACTGCTGGGGAGGAACGATCGCGACCGAGTCGACGGGGATGAGGGGTTCGAGTTCGTCGGGCCCCACCGTGGGTGTCGAGCCGTCGCCGCCACACGCGGTCATGGCGATCAAAAGACACGTACATCCGGTCGTGCGGAGGTGCGTTGCCACTTTCATCGGCCCGCCCGCCCGGTGTTGGCGCGGTCGCCGCGCTCCGTCGGCCAGGGAGCACCCTCGAAGCCGCCGTTCGTCGGGTCGGTCTCGGTGATGGCGTGTACTGTGCTTTCGTAGGTCTCGGCAGAGGATCCCCCGACCGAAGCCGCGATGATCGTTCCGTCGATGCCGATGGCGGGGGATCCCCCTCGACGTCTTTCGGTCGCGTATTCCCAGAGGAGTCTGCCCTGGGTGTCGAGGGCTTTGACGGCACTCCGTCCGGGCCCATGTGGAAGGCTCGTGATGTAGACGGTGCCGTCCGCTCCCAAGAGCGGCGTGACCCTGCTCCCTCCTGTCCTCGCTGGATAGCTCCAGCGGACCGAGCCCTCGGGGTCGACGGCGAACACGTCGCCGGCGATCACGTAGATCGTGCCGTCGGGGCCGATGGACGGGGCCGAACTTACCCCTCTGAAATCCAGCTCCACGCTCCAGCGCTCGGTACCGTCAGCATCGATCGCGTAGAGCCGGCCATCATGCGACCCTACGTAGATCGTGCCGTCTGCGCCGATCGAGGGAGAGGATCGGATACGATCCCCCGTCCTGAAGGTCCACTGCAGGGAGCCGTCGGGGTTGAGGGCATATAGCAGCCCATCTTCGCCACCGACGTAGATCGTACCGTCGCTGGCGACGCCCGGCGAGGACACGAAGAAGAGGGTCTCGTCGCTTTCCCGTTCGTAGGTCCACTGGATCTCGCCCTGTGGATCGACGGCGTAGACATGCTCGCCACCGGCCACATAGATGGTCCCGTCCGGCCCGATGGCCGGAGACGAGCGGATTCGCTCGATGTCCGAGAGCTCCCAGCGAACCATCCCGCCGGGATCCACGGCGAACAGGCGCCCGCCCTCGCCCCCTACCGAGGAACCGAGGTACAGCGTCCCATCATCTCCGATGGCGGGGGTGGCCCTCACTCGGAACGGGGTGACCAGGCTCCAGACCACGTTCCCCTCTGAAGACAGGGCGAACAGACGGCTTGTGGTCCCGTACTGCGAATTCATGGCGTAGATCATGCCGTCGGGCCCGATGGTGATCCCGGCCGTAACCCATCCCTGATCCATCGGAACGGACCACGTATGCCGTGCGGCATCCCGGATCGTCACCGTCATATCGGCCGTCACGCCTTCGCTGGTCGCGGTGATCGTCCCCGTACCTTCGCTCAGGCCCGTCACCAGCCGGCAGCGACGATCATTGGGCCGGCAGGTGCCCTCGTCGACCGTGGCGATGTCGGGCGCGGAGGAGGACCATGCAAAGCGATCGAAATCCCGGTAGAGGAGCGTGCCGTCCTCGGCCAGCGCCTCCGCTCGAACCTGAAGCTGACCTCCGAGGACACCGATGGTTTGTTCGGTGTCGGCTTCGAGGCCGCTCCCGGATAGAAATATCGCGATCGAGCTGACGACCGTGTCCGGCTCCGCGGGGCCTGCCGGCGTGGGGGCCTCTTCGCCGCATGCGGCGACGGCAATCGATAGGACCGCACTCCAGATCGGTAGGGTGCGTACGGTCCCCGGCCGGGAGCCCGTGCGCCGATTCACTGCTGGCCAGCCACGCGCACCGGTCTCAGCACGCTCTCCAGACGGTTTCCGTTCCCGACCTGTCCCCACGTGTTCCCACCCCAACAGTAGACGATCCCCTCCCCGTCCAAACCACACACATGAGAGTGGCCCGCGCTGAGAGACACGAAGCGGTGCCCCGGCGCCGCAGCGACCGGCTCGGGGACGCTCCCACCCCAGTTGCGTCCCAGTCCGAAGTTGCCGCTGTCCCGGCCCCAACAGTACGTGGCTCCCTCGGCGTCCAGCGCGCAGACGAACGACCTCCCGGTCGTGATCGAGGAGAAGGCCCGTTCTCCCATCACCGGCAGCGGCTGGGCACGATCCTCGAGCGTTCCATCGCCGAGTTGGCCCCACCGGTTGCTCCCCCAGCAGTACGCACGCCCGCCATCCGCGAGTCCACAGGTATATCCCACGTTCACCGCGAGCGTGGTGAAGGGGATTTCGTCCGTGACCCGTTGCGGCACGTCCGTGCATGGGAGGACTCGGTCGTGGGAAGTGCACGTCGTCGAGACCGTGTCCACGCCGAGCTGCAGGCTGCTGTTCCATCCCCAGCACAGCGTGGTCGAGTCCAGGGTGACGCCACACGTATGGCCGCCGCTGGTCGCCAGCAGGCGGAACCGGTGCTCCGGCGCCACCGGAACGGGGACCGACGACTGCCAGTCCGGATACGGACCGGAGCCCCAGCAGAGAAGCTCGTCCGAGAGGGTCAGTCCACAGGTGACGCCACCTGCGAGGCTCAGCGTCCGGAAGCGATCGCCCCCCGCCACGGGCCGGGGGCTCGAGCGGGCCTCCTGGGTCCCGTCGCCGAGTTGCCCTACGTGATTCTGCCCCCAGCAGAACGCCTCTCCGGCCTCCGTCAGCCCGCAGGTGTACCAGTTGTGGGACACGAGCCTCGCGAAGACATGCCCGCCGGACACGGCCACGGGGGTCGTGCTGCACGGGGCATTGACGATCGCTCCTGTGCCAATGCCATCCGAATCCATCTCCCCCATCGGACAGCGCTCATCCGTCTCGGTCCCGAGCTGTCCGAGGTTGTTCGGTCCCCAGCAGTAGGCTTCGCCGTCCACGGAGAGGGCGCACGTGTGCACGCCACCCGCCGTGACCGACGCGAACCTCGGCAGGGGAGCCACCTCCTCGTCGGATGGGGGCTCCTCCGGACCTACCGGCCCGGCACCTTCTCCGCCGCACGCGCCGACAACGATCGATAGCCACGCGGCCACGAACGGTACGACGGCTTTGTGCCCTCGCCGAATCGATCGGCACTCACCCATGAGTCCCCCTCGAGTTGGGCGGGTGACGAGGTAGGAATCTCCGGTCCCATCATCTTATGGATGCCGGCCCTTGGGGGTCGAACGCAATGATGGTATTCCGGGAATGATGTAGACGGTGCCGTCCGAATTCAGCGTACGCGTAGCCCAGGTACGTGGCCGGAGGGGTGCGAAGGCATCCGGCGCGTTTCAGCTGAAACGCGCCGAGGGCGCATGGATGTGCGGATGGGAGCCGGGACACCAGCCGAAGTGCGAACTCAACCTGCGGAGGATTCCACCTCGGTGAGGAAGGCGCGGATCTCGCGGAGCGCGGTGCCCGGCGCCTCCTCCTGGACGAAGTGCCCGGCCTCCGCGACCTCCACGGCCCGGGCGTTCGTGAGGAGCGACCTCCAACGCTCGAGCGCCGAGGGACCGAAGGCCGGATCCTTCATCCCCCAGAGGAGGAGCGCGGGGTGGTCTGCGATCTTCCAGCTTCGCCTCCGAAGCGACTCGTAGAACTCGCTCGAGCCGACGAGCTCTCGGGCCAGGACCCACGGTCCGTGGCGCTCTGCTGGGGTGGGGAAGGCCTCGATGTAGTGCCGGTGGATCTCCGGCGTCAGCTTCCGCTTGTCTCCGAAGGCCGCCTTGAGGAGGACGCGGGGCGAGAGGTTCATCCGCTCGTAGAGGAAGCGTCCGACGGCGCCGGCCATGAACCGGCTCAGCTTCTCGGCAGCCGTCCCTTCGAGCGACCACATCCAGGTGTTGAAGAGGACGAGGGAGCGCACGTTCGCCGGATGCTCGACGGCGTAGGAGAGCCCGATCGGTCCCCCGAAGTCGTGGACCAAGAGGGTGATGTCGTCGAGCTCCAGCCGCTCGATCAGGAGCTCGAGATTGGCCGCGTGGTCCTCGGGCCGGTACCCCCACTCCGGAGGCTTGTCGGAGAGGCCGAAGCCGAGGTGGTCGGGAGCAATCACGCGGTGCCCTTCGGCGAGCCCCTGGATGAGCTTTCGGTAGAGGAAGGACCAGGTCGGCGTCCCATGGACCATGACGAGTACGGGCCCCTCCCCCTCGTCCACGTAGTGCATTCTCCCGGGCCCCACATCCAAGTACCGGGAACGGAAAGGGTAGAGCTTCCGGTCCACCCACTCGTCGCGGCTCATGCTCTCCCCTCCCGAGGTGCTGCCTGCCATGCCCGGCCCGCGTCGGGTCCAAACCGCCCTATGAGCGCCTCCGTTACCTCTTCGATGGGATAGTGCTCCGGATCCATGGCGTAATGTTGCGCCACGCCGTCGATGGCCGCGAAGAGGAGGCGGGCCTGGGTGCCGACGTCGCGCACACCTCCCTCCCGGAGGAGCTCCGCGAGCTGGAGGCGAATCGCGAGGGTCCACGCCTCCACGCTCCCTCCCAGGCTCTCCAGAACCCCGGGCTGCATTCGGAGCTGATAGAGCAGGCGCCAGAAGGGAAGGTTATGACTCACGGTTTCGAAGGCAGCGCGAACGAGCCGCTCCACCTTTTCCTGAGGCGTGGCGCCACTCACCGCCCGACCGAAAGAGCGCTGCACCTGCACCATGCTCCTGCGGACGATCGCCTCCAATAGCGCTTCCTTCCCTTCGAAATAGTTGTAGAGGAGACCCTGTGAGACACCGGCGTCCTCGGCGATCGCCCGGACGGAGGTGCCTGCGTATCCGTGCTCGCCGAAGAGCCCGAGGGCGCTTTCCACGATCCTCTCGCGGGTCGTTTCTCGTGCAGCCTCGGGCCCTTCCGTTCTTCGCGGCATCCCTTTCTCTGTGCTGAGTGAACGTTCATTCAGTATTGCGCTTGAAGCTTTTTCCTGCAAGGAGAATCGGCTCCCTCGCCGGAATGCAGGACGAACCCTATTTTGTTTCCTGTCGCGACATTCGTGCGAGTACCCATGGTCGCCGCGCGTCCGACGCCGCCCCGAACCCTTCGTCGCCTCGAGTGAGGGTCCTATGCGTAGCTTCGTCGTTGTTCTTACCGTCCTGTCCATGGCCGCATGCGCCCCCGAGTCTCCCGAGGGCTCGGACAATGCCTCCATGGGAGCCTCGGCCGCTCCGGAGGCCTCGAGTGCGGAGAGCCGGGAGGAGCGTCTCCAGCGGAGAATCGCCGATCCCGAGGCCGCCCGGGTCTTCGCGCGCGTCCTCGATTCCATCGCACCCGAGGATGGCTGGGAGCGGACGCGCTACCTCGCCTTCGACCGGACCTCCTCGGGGACGACGCGGTCCCACCGCTGGGATCGCTTCGATGGCCACTATTGGGTGCAGGGGCCCGTGGACGAGGGGGAGCTGACCGCGATCTTCGATGTGAACGCCCCGACCGAAGGAGAGCGGGTCTGGCTGGACGGTGAGGAGGTAACCGACCCCGAGCTTTCCGAGTCCCTCGTCACGCAGGCACACCGGTGGTTCATCAACGACACGTACTGGCTCGTCTTCCCGTTCAAGTGGGACGACCCGGGTGTGAATCTGCGCTACCTGGGCGAGATGGAGGAGTGGGGTGAGACCTGGGAAGTCGTCGAGCTGACGTTCGAGGAGGTGGGCCTCACGCCTCAGAACCGGTACCGGGCGTTCGTGGACCCGGAGTCCGGCATGTTCGAGCTCTGGCAATATTACTCGAGCGCCGACAACGAGGAGCCCGGATTCACGAACCGCTGGACCGAATGGGAGCGCTACGGCCCCATCGTCCTCTCGTCACGGCGGGAAAGCGAGGATGGGACCCGGGGCGTCTACTTCGAGAACGTGGTCGCCTCCACCGAGGTCCCGGAGGGAGCTTTCGAGGGGTACTGAGGGAAGGCGCGCGCCCAAGTCCTCCCGTCCCAACTCTCGGCCCTCGCGTCTCCCTCTCGCCGCCTCATGCACCCTGAGGCAGGTGCTCACCGAGGAAGCAGACGTTTCCTGAACTCCGAGCGATCCCCGCCAAGGTCGAATGAGCACTTCACAACCAGGCCCTCCGGTGCCCGACGGGTCCGAAGGCATCTCTCCGGCCCATCCATGCCGGAACTGCGGTACTCCCGTCACGGGTCCCTTCTGCTCGGGGTGTGGCCAAGAAGACAAGGACTTCGACCATTCGTTCGTCCGCTTCCTCACGAATGCGGCCTCCGCTCTCTTCAACCTGGATTCCCGGACGTGGCGAACGATCGTCCCGCTTCTCTTTCGGCCAGGAGAGTTCACGGCGCGGTACCTGGCGGGCGAACGGGTGAAGTTCGTTCCTCCCGTGCGCCTCTATCTCTTCGTGAGTCTCCTGTACTTCCTGATGGTCGCCTGGCTCCCGGCGGGCGGGCCGGCGGTCGTGTGGGACGTGGAAAACCCAAGTTTGGAAACCGAACCGAGAGGCGTACGGGAGGACCCCGTGATCGAACCCGGCGAGGGGGAGTCCCGCTCCATCGCCGAGCGGATCCGGGATGAGCTGTCCGAGGAGGGGCTCGAAGTGCCCCCCTTCCTGGAACGGTTCGTACCAGGCGTAGACCGCGCTGCCCAGGACCCTGCGGCGTTTCGGAGAGCGGTGCTCCAGGGGGCTTCCTATCTCATGTTCATCCTCGTGCCCCTGTTCGGCCTGCTCGTGAAGCTCACGTATCCGGGCCGGCGGAGGTACTACCTCCACTACCTCCTCTTTGCGGTCCACTTCCATAGCTTCGTCTTCCTGCTCCTGAGCCTTCGCCTCCTGATGGAGGCCCCCGGTTGGCGGTTCCTCTCCGGGTTGGCGGGGCCCCTGCTTCTCGTCGTGCCCGTATACCTCTTCGTGGCGCTCCGTCGGGTCTTTGGAGGAAGTGTTTCGGCCACAGGAGTCCGGACCCTCGTCGTCAGTGTCACCTATCTCGGCTTCCTCTCCGCGGGCCTCACCTCCCTCGTGATCTTTCTTCTTCTCTGACCCCCGCTCTTCGCTCTTCACCGCGAGGCCCCGGTCATGGTTCATGAACCGCTGGCGCCCCGCCCCCCTCGCCTGTCCCCCCCGACCCCGGCTACCTTTCTCCGTCGCGTCGTGCGTGCGTTTGGGATTTTTTGTCCCTTTCGCGAGTTCGGGGTCGTCCGCCGAGAGGTAGGTCACCTCCCTGTCTACCGCAGCCCCGGTCAGCGTTCGATGACCGCTCCACACGGGAGAGTGTTTCATCCATGTGCCACACCGAGAATGAGGAGCCCAGCGACCCTCGTCCTGACGACGGTGCGCCTCCGCGTGCGCCTTCGGAGGGAGGTTCTTCCGGCTCTCCTGTGAAGCCCCCCGGCGGCCCGGTCGGGGTCGTCGCCATCGGCGCGTCGGCCGGAGGGCTCACCCCGCTGAGGGCCTTCTTCCGGTCCCTTCCTCCGGACACGGGGGGCAGCTTCATCGTGCTCCAGCACTTGAGCCCCGATGAGCCCAGCGTCACGCCCGAGCTCCTGAAGAGTGACACCTCGATGCCACGCCGGCGGGCCGAGGACGGGATGGCCCCCCAGACCAATGAGATCGTATTCCTGCCTCCGGGAACGTCCCTGATCCTTCGGGATGGGCTCTTTCGCCTCCAAGAGGGTGGGCGGAGTCAGCCCACCGCCTCGGTGATCGACACGTTCCTCCGCTCGCTTGCCGTCGACCTCGGTCCGGCCATGATCGGGATCCTCCTCTCCGGAACGGGATCGGACGGCACCCGGGGACTGACGGCGGTGAAGGACCACGGGGGGCTGACCATGGTGCAGGATCCCGCGACGGCCGAATTCGACGGGATGCCGTCGAGTGCGATCGAGGCAGGGGCGGTGGACTTTGTCGGATCGGTGCCGGAACTGGCCGCCAAGGTCGTGGACTTTCTGGCGCGGGACCCGGCGACCGTGCGCCTTCCCAGGGGGGTTCGGGCCCCGACGACCCGCTCGCCCGGATCACGGAGGTCGTCCGTCGACGGACGGGACACGATTTCGGGCAGTACAAGCGAGGCACGCTCGCCAGGCGGGTGGATCGCCGCCTCGCTCTCCGGGATGCCGAACACGTCGAGGGCTATCTGGAGGTTCTCCGGGAGGACCCGACGGAGGTAGATGCGCTCTTCCGCGACCTGATGGTCGGGGTGACCGATTTCTTCCGCGACCCCGAGGCATGGAAGACCATCGCCGAACAGGTCGTCCCCGATCTCTTCCAGCGCCAGTCCGCGGGAGAGCCGGTACGGGCCTGGGTGCTGGCCTGCGCCACCGGGGAGGAGGCCTTCTCGCTCGCGATCTGTCTGGAGGAGCACGCCTCGACCCTCGAGGATCCCCCCGAGGTCACCATCTTCGCCACGGACATCGATGAGCGGGCGCTCTCCGTCGCCCGGGAAGGGCGGTACCCGACCGGGATCGCCGACCGGGTCGGACCCGCCCGGCTGAGCCGATTCTTCTCCCGGGAGGGCGATCACTACCAGGCCTCCAGGGGGATCCGGGAGCGGATCGTATTCGCTCCCCATAACGCGCTTCAGGATCCGCCTTTTTCACGACAGAGCATCATCACGTGCCGCAACCTGCTCGTCTACCTCGAGCCGTCGGCGCAGGAACGGGTCATCCGACTCCTCGCGTACGCGCTCGACCCCGGGGGGATCCTCTTTCTGGGCTCCGGGGGGATCCTCTTTCTGGGCTCCGCCGAGAACCTCACGAGTCACTCCGAGCTCTTCGAGGTCGTGGACAGCGAACATCGGATCTTCCGGCGGAATGAGGTCGCTGGACCACCGCCGGCTCCGCGGGTCCCGGACGGTCCAGCGGTTCGGCGGTTCCCGGCCGGCACACCCCCCCCGGAACGCCACCGCGTGCGGGGAGAGAAGAGGGACGCGCGTCGCGTCACGGAGCGGGTTCTCCTCGACCGATTCGGACCGGCGGCCGTCCTGATCAACGCCCGGTGCGAGGTGCTCCATTTCTTCGGCCCCACCCGGCGCTACCTCGAGGCGTCCCGTGCCCATGGGGGGACCCAGGTGACGGAGATGGCGCTCCCCGGCCTCGGCCGTGCGCTCCGCGTCGCGATCGAGGAGGTGCAGTAGGGGGAGCGAGAGGTCGTGAAGCAGAACCTGCGGGTCGATTCCGACGGGCGCGGGGAGATTGTGGACCTGACCGTGCGCTCCGTCGCGGAGTTGAGCGAAAGCCTCCTTCTGGTCGTGTTCGAAGGACGGGCCGTGCCGCCCCAGCCGGGCCAGGGGTCGGGGCGCCTCCCGCAGCCCTCCTATGGGGCGGACGAGATGGAGGAAGAGCTTCGGGAGACCCGGGCCCGGCTGCAGGCGACGATCGAGGAGTTCGAAGCGGCGAACGAGGAGCTCCAGTCTACGAACGAAGAACTCCAATCTGCGAACGAGGAGCTGCAGACCTCCAAGGAGGAAGCGCTCTCGATCAATGAAGAGCTCAACACGGTGAGCGCGGAGCTGAAGGGGAAGGTGGAGGAGATCGACAAGGCGCATGCCGACCTCCGGAACCTCTTCCGGAGCACGGGGATCGGCACCCTCTTCCTCGACCGCAAACGCCGCATCCGGCGGTTCACACCGCCCATGGCCAAGCTCTTCCGGATCCGGGAGTCCGACGCGGGTCGCCCGATCGAGGACATCACCCCTCGCTTCTCCAACGTCGACCTCGGGGAGCGGATCGAGCGGGTGCTGGAGACCCTCGAACCCTCGGAGGTGGAAGTCCAGGTGCGCGGGGAGGGTGCCGAACAGGCTTCCTGGTATACCCTCTGGATCTCTCCCTACAGAACCATGAACGACAGGATCGACGGCGTGGTCCTCACCTTCACGGACGTGACCGGGATGAAGGAGAGCGAGGAGGCGCTCAGGGTCGAGCGGAACTACGCCAAGAGCATCATCGAGACCGTCTTCGAGCCCTTCGTCGTGCTCGACCCGGATCTCCGGGTGCTCTCGGCCAACCAGAGCTTCTACGAGGTATTCGGGGCCACGCCCGAAACGGCCGTGGGCGAGCGCCTGTACGAGCTCGGCAAATGGGGCGAGGGAAGCCGTGAGGTGATCCGGCGCCTGGGTCGAATCCTCCCACGAAACGAGGCTGTCGAGGAGCTCGAGATGGAGCTCGACCTCGTGGGCCTGGGAAGCCGACTCGTCAGGATCAAGGCGCGGCCCGTGCGGATGGAGGGCGGTTCGACGGACCGGATCCTCGTCTCCGCACGGGACGTCACCGAGAAGCGGAGACGGGAGCGGGAAAAGGAGGAGGAAGCCCGGCAGAAGGATTGGTTTCTCGCCATGCTCGGCCACGAGCTCCGGAATCCGTTGGCCCCGATCCGTGGGAGCCTGACGATGCTCCGGGAAGGAGACTTGTCCGAGGAAGCCTCGGAGCGCCTGCTCGACATCGCCGATCGGCAAGCGCGTCATCTGACCCGGCTCGTCGGAGATCTTCTCGACATCTCCCGGATCACCGAGGGAAAGCTGGCCCGTCGTAGGGAGCCGGTGGACCTCGTCCGCCTCGTTCAGGACACGGTCGAAGATCAGAGGGCGGGGTTGGAGGAGGCCCGCCTCGAGATCGCTCTCGAGCTGCCGGAGGAGGCGATCTGGTTGGAGGGGGATGCGGACCGTCTCCGGCAGGCGTTCGGAAACCTGCTCGACAACGCTCGAAAGTTTACGCCGGAGGACGGCCGCATCTGGGTCCGGGTCTCTGCCCCCTCCGATGAGACGGCCGAGGCGGTCGTCGAGGACAGCGGGATGGGCATGGGGAGCGAGGTGCTGGAGAAGGTGTTCGAGCCCTTCACCCAGGTGTCTGACGGACCGGAGGTCCCGGGGCAGGGCCTCGGTGTGGGCCTCACCCTCGTCCGGACCCTGATCGAAGCCCATGGCGGAACCGTGCGCGCGGAGAGCGACGGCTCCGGGCACGGTTCACGCTTCATCGTAAACCTGCCGCGTCGGAAGCTCGGAGCAGGCCCATCCGCCCCTCCGGCGCCCGCCGCGCCTGCCGGCTCCCACTCCCCTCGAAGGGTACTCGTGGTAGAGGATCAGACCGACGCTGCGGAAATCACTCGTCAAATCCTGGAGATGGCCGGCCACACCGCCCAGGTCGCCGGGGATGGGGAGGCTGCTCTGGCGGCCGTCGCGGAGTTCCGTCCCGATGTCGTGCTCTGTGATCTGGGGCTCCCCGGTACGATGAGCGGCCACGACGTCGCGAGCGCCGTGAGGGCAAACCCGGAGTGGGCGTCGATCCGCCTTGTGGCCCACACGGGGTATGGACAGGAGACGGATCGCCTCCGAGCGAAAGCGGCCGGCTTCGATGCGCTGCTGACCAAGCCGGTCTCGCCGGAGGAGTTGCGCGGCGCAGTCGCCGAAGCAGTTGCCGCTCCCAGACCGAGCTCTGCGTCCGACCCCGTGGGCGAGTGAGGCGTTCGGCGCGTGATCCCGCGGCCCCTCATCGTCCGAAAACCCCCAGGCTCTCGCCCTTGGGCACCAGGTAGGTGCCCACCACCCGCGCGTTCTCCTGCCCGCGATTTCCGATCATGGTAGGCTCGCCGGCTGTCACGATCCAGCCTTCACCCCTGGGCAGGAGCTGCTCCTCGGAGCGAGGGGAGCGGTGCGCGATCTCACCCTCGAGGACGGTGAAGAGCGAAGGACCCGGATGGACGTGTGCGGGTGCCCAGGTCCCCGGCTCCAGCTCCAACACGAGTTGGATCACCGAGAACCCGGACGACCGGACCAGTGGCCCTACCGCGAGGTCGTGCATGATTCCGGGCGGCGGGAGCTCGGGTTCCCCGTCGTCGTGATGCTCGAAGGTGATCATCTCCTCGCCGTCCGGAAGCACGAAGGCAACCGCCATCGCAGCCGGTTCGTCGCTCGAGTTGCCGGCGGCGAGAACCTGCGCCGGATCGTGCTCATAGCCTTCTCCGGCGTGGTGCTCCGTCGTGGATCCTTCCTCATGCACGGTGACGCTCCCCTCCACGACGGTATAGAGGGTCGGCCCACCGTGCACGTGCGCGGGAAACCAGGTGTGAGGCTGGAAGTCGAGCACGACGTGGATGAGGAGGAAGGGATCCTCCGGCGGGTGCTCGACGGACATCTCACTGCGATGAACGAGGGTCGGCATCTTCAGGACGAGCGGGTTCGGGCCGCCTCCGGGGGCGAGAGCCGCCGCGGAGTGGTGGGAAAGAGGTGGGTCGGGGGAGAGAGGGGCGTCGGAGGTGCAGGCGGCGACCCCCACGGCCGCCGGGACCAATACGAGCGAGACCGGCTTGAACATGGCTCCTCCAGGGCAGCGGTTCTGAAGCTCCGGCCGAATCGAGGCAGGTGCCGCGGCCGGATCGTGCGGTCACACTACTGAACGGACCGTTCCAAGAGCGTTCCCTCTGCGGACTTCGACCTTCCAGCCCCCGGTCCATGAGTACGCCACCGCACTTTCGGCCGAAGGTGGGGCGCGGCAGATTCAACGCATGTTCGCCCTCCGCCCGCTCCTGGTCGCCGGTACGCTGATCGTGCTGGCCGGCCTCGCCCTCCTCTTGCTCGTCCTCACCTCGGGCGAAGGCTCGCTCGACTTCCGCCTGGCCCCCGATCCACACCCCGCGCCACCGGATGCCCGCGGATGCGCCAAACCGGAGGGGGGCCATGCGGCGGCATCGGTGCCTTCCCCCGACCTCTACTGCATCGAGCTCCATTCCACGCCCTCCGCCCCCGCGGCGTCTGGCCGGGTGCATCTCCTCCCGGCCGGGACCCCGTACGGGGCGGCGGTCACCCGGGACGGCATCGCTCGGCACCGGTTCCGCCTCGAGGCCCGCGGCCTTCCTGAGCCCTCCGAGCTCGGAGACTTCGACCGGTACGTGGTCTGGGTCGCTCCACCGAACCTCTCCCCGATGATCCGCGTCGGCGAGGCCGATAATGGCACCTTCGACCTGGGCGAGGCCGGCTTCAACCAGTTCTTCGTCATGGTTTCCGCGGAGGGGCCCGAGCCGGGGGAAGCGCGCGGCGGCCCCCTCGTGCTCCGGGGCGTATCCGCATCGATGCAGATCCGGGCGCACGACCTGCCCTACATCATCGCCGAGATGGCGACAGCACTCCCCGACTCGCTGGACCCCGCGGGGGGACACGAAGCACACGGGCCCCACGGCCACGCCGACCCCCCGCCGGCGACCGCCCCCCCTCCCCACGCGGGAGCGGTCCGGATCCACCTGGGCCACCATCTCGGTGAACACATGATCGCCGAGGGGGCCGCGGCACCCTGGCGCATGCCTCCCATGCATCCCCTCGTGCAGATGCCGGAGCAGATGATGCTCCTGCGGCCGCAGGTGGAGCCCTTCCTACCCACGGGGGGGGCGGAGCAAGCGGGCGATGCGGGGCGGACGGACGATGTAGTGGGCCCTTCCGGGTCCGCCTCCCCGATCCCCTCGGCCGAGCCCCGCCAGGAGGTGTTCCTCGCCTCGGGCGACACCCTCGATCTCGAGGCCGGCCCGGTCATGCGACGGATCGGCGACCTCGAGCTCCCCGGCTACGGCTTCAACCGTCAGGTCCCCGGTCCCCTCATCCGGACCGAAGAGGGCGCCACGGTGCACGTGCGCTTCCGCAACGACACCCCGCTCCCCTCGGCGGTCCATTGGCACGGGCTCCGACTCGACAACCGCTTCGACGGGGTACCGGGTTTGACGCAGGATCCGATTGCTCCGGGCGCGAGCTTCGACTATGAGCTGTTCATGCCCGACGAGGGCACCTTCTGGTACCATCCCCACCTGCGCGAAGACGTGATGCAGGATCTCGGGCTCGCCGGCAACATCCATGTCCAACCGCTCGGCTCGAACGACTCGGGACCCCTGTACGCGGAGGTGGACCGGGAAGCCTTCCTCGTACTCGACGATCACCTGGTCGGACCGGAAGGGCCGGTCCCATATGGGCGCGAAGCCCCGGTGCATGCTCTCATGGGCCGCTTCGGCAACCTGCTCCTCGTGAACGGAAGCGAGGACTGGAGCATGACGGCCCGTCCGGGCGAGGTGGTCCGCTTCCACCTCACCAACGTGGCCAACACCCGCACCTTCAACGTCTCCTTCGGCGATGCGCCCATGAAGCTCGTCGGCGGAGACGTCGGAAAGCTGCCGCGCGAGCACCGGGTCGAAAGCGTCGTCATCGCGCCCGCCGAGCGCTGGGTGGTCGAGGTCCGCTTCGCGGAGCCGGGCGAGATCGCCATCGAAAACCGGGTGCAGGCGCTCGACCACATGGCCGCCCTCTTCTTCACGGAGGTCGACACGCTCGGGATCGTCCGGCTGGAAGGGCCCCCGTCCTCCGCCCCGCCTCGGCCCTTCGACGAGCTCCGCGAGGCACCCGCGCTCGCCGCGGAGGTCGACGGCCTCGTCGCCGAGCATCTCGGCCGGCCGCCCGAGCGCTCGATCGCGCTGACGCTCCGGCACGGGGAGCTTCCCTTCCCCTTGGACCCGCTCCTGATATGGGAGGGGGTCTTCAGACCGCAGGTGGAGTGGACCGGCACGATGCCCGACATGGACTGGCTGGTGTCGGGCCGGCAGGCGCAGTGGATCCTGAGGGACCTCGAAACGGGCGCCGAGAACATGGAGATCGACTGGCGGTTCCGCATCGGCGATCGCGCGCGGATCAGGATCGTGAACGACCGCGACGGGCTCCACGCGATGCAGCACCCGATTCACCTGCACGGCCAGCGCTTTTTGGTGTTGGCGGTGAATGGCGAGCCGCACCCCGCGCCGACCTGGAAGGACACCGTGCTCGTGCCCGTGGGGGCCGTGGTCGACCTGCTCGTCGAGATGGAGAACCCGGGGAGCTGGATGATGCACTGTCACATCGCCGAACACCTGGAGTCGGGGATGATGGCGGTGTTCGAGGTGGACCGGTAGCGCGCCCGTCGAGGCCGCGCGCCTCCCTGACTCTTGCGGAGAAGGGCCCCGGACCCGGATTCTGTCTCAGTGCGCCCTTCTGACGCAGGCCCGACGGCCACGCAATCCTCGGAGACGCCCAATGAGGTTCGCCGCCCTACGCCCGCTGCCCACATGTGCGTTCGCCCTCGCGCTCACGCTCGTCACCGCTACGGGATGCGCCGATGACGTAGCGCAGGCCGCCTCGGCCCTCTCGCCCGAGGTGCTCGAGTACGTCTCCGTGCCCGAAGCGGTCGTCGCCCTCACCCACGTCACGGTCCTCGACGGGACCGGCGCCGAACCGGTGGCCGACCGCACGATCCTGATTCGGGACGGCCGTATCGCCGAGGTGGGAGCCGCCGGCGAGGTCGCCATCCCTCGGGATGCGCGGGTGCTGGAGCTCGAGGGGCACACCGTGATCCCGGGAATCTACGGGTTGCACAACCACACCTTCTACTCGGTGGGTGGACGGCGCGTCCAGCTCCAGTACACCTCGCCCCGCCTCTATCTCGGCACGGGGGTGACCTCGATCCGCACGACGGGCGCCGCCTCGCCGTACGAGGAGATCGAGCTCAAGCGCCAGATCGAAGCGGGCGAGGAGCCGGGTCCCCGGATGCACGTGACGGGCCCCTACCTCTCGGGCTCCGGTGCGCCGGACCATCACCTCGACCTGGACTCCGCGGAGGAGGCACGCCGCGTAATCGGCTACTGGGCCGACGAGGGAGCGACTTGGTTCAAGGCCTACACCCACATCTCGCGCGAGGCGCTCGGGGCCGCCATCGACGAGACGCACCGTCGCGGCCTCAAATTCACGGGGCACATCTGCTCCGTCTCCTTCACCGAAGCGGTCGAGCTGGGAATCGACAACATCGAGCACGGGTTCTTCACGAACACCGACTATCACCCCGACAAGGAACCGGACCAGTGCCCCGGCGGGCTGAGGGACCACCTCCTCCAGACCGAGATCGACTCGCCCGAGGTCCGCGAGACCTTCCGCGTCATGATCGACAACGGCGTC
>SKKN01000018.1 GCA_007121455.1 Gemmatimonadota bacterium
AGCAGGGGCACGGGTCGACGACATCCGCACGCCGCACGTTGCGGGAAGGGGCGGAAAATCGCAACCGCGCCATGGACAGCGCGAAATCGACGGCCGTAATCCCACCCCGGTGGCACGTCTACTGCACGAGAAGAACCAGACCGGTAAGGATCCCCCTGCTCGCCCTGCGCCTTGCAGCACCGTCGGGAGGAATGATGAAGCACACCCTCTGGTTCGCTCTCGCCCTGATGTTGCTCCCTCCGTCTGCAGAGGCGCAGGAGACGCCCCCGGAGCTCGGGTTCCTCTCCTGGCAGGAGCGGACGGGCTTCTCGATGGCCTCGCCCGGGTCGATGAAGTTCGGGCTCTACGGGTACGCCAACCCGGCCGTCCTCCCTACGCTTCACCAGCCGGACCTGCTCTTCCAGTGGAGCGACGCGGAAGGGTTCGCCTCTCTCGACACGTGGGGGCTTTTCGCCGCGGCCCCCAACGTGGGCTTCGGTGTGGTGAGCCGCGACATCGGGGGCCGGTCGGTCGACGACTACCGGCTGAGCGTCGGCTTCGGGGACGGGACTTCCGCGAGCTTCGGGATGGGATACGGATGGTACCGCGGGGCGCACGACCTCGACTCCCAGCTCACGCTGGGCTCCCTGTTTCGACCGAGCCGCTACCTCTCCGTCGGGCTCGTCGGCACCCGGAGCTTCGGCCAGGGGGAGTACGAGGGAGTGGCGGACCTCGCTGTCCGGCCGTTCGGTACCGAGCGGCTCGCACTCTTCAGCGAGGTCTCGGCCAACACGGTCGGTGGGTTCGGAGAGACGATCTGGTCGGCCGGTGCGGCCGTGGAGGCGCTCCCCGGCGTGCGCCTCGCCGCGCGCTACGTCGACGATGTGGGCTTCACCACCGGGCTGCAGCTCACCCTCGGCCGGAGCGGGGTGAGCAGTCAGGCCCACATGGACACCGACGCCGGGCACCGATTCAACAGCTACGGGGTGCGCCTCGGCGCATGGGACCGGAACCTCCGGGACGCCCGCTTTCCCGCCCGCGACCGCTACCTCCACCTCGAGCTGCGCGGATCCGCGCCCCACCAGAGGGCACGGATCTTCGGCAGGGAGGAGACGCTCCAGGAGTGGCTCGATGCCCTGGAGACGG
Organism: Gemmatimonadota bacterium; assembly: GCA_007121455.1. Taxonomy (GTDB): domain Bacteria; phylum Gemmatimonadota; class Gemmatimonadetes; order Longimicrobiales; family Gaopeijiaceae; genus SKKN01. Next base: position 1,126 of record SKKN01000018.1, read on the forward strand.
CGAGGCACGACCCTCGCATCGCCGGCGTGGTGGTCGATGCCCGGCGGATGGCCCTCAGCCAGGGGAAGGCGTGGGAGGTCGCCTCCGCACTCGGGACGCTTCGGGAGGAAGGCCGCACGGTGATCCTCTACGTGGAGCGGGGAGGGATGAACATGCTCCACTTCATCGGCGCGGCCGACCATGTGGTGATGGACCCTCGCGGCTCACTCACGATCCCCGGCTACCACATCGGCCGAACGTACCTGGCCGACCTCTTCGACGAGGTGGGCGTGGGTGTGGACGAGTTCCGGGAGCTCGAGTACAAGTCGGGCTGGGAGCCCCTCTCCCGAAGTGAGATGTCGGAGGCCGCTCGGGAGCAGAACCAGGTACTAGTTGATGGCCTCTACTTCCAGATTCGCGAGAACGTGGGGGAGCGACGGGGCCTCTCGGACGAGGAATTCGACCGTCTGATCGCGGAGGGGATCATGCTCCGCTCCGAGGAGCTATTGGAGGCCGGAATGGTCGACGTCCTCGCTCCGTTCGCCGATCTGGACAGCATCGCCGAAGAGTTAGAGGGGCGAAGCCTGCACCGCGAAGACCGGGCCGGCCTCCTGCCCTACCAGGAGCCGGGAGACGATCGCTGGGGCGCCGTTCCCGAGGTCGGGCTCCTCTATGCCGTCGGCCCGACGCAGGTCGAGTCCGGCATCCGGGCCCGCACCCTGGCCCGTGAGATCCGGAGCTTCCGGGACCGGCCCGAGATGCGGGCGCTCGTGCTCCGCGTCGACTCGCCCGGCGGTGACGCGCTCGCCTCCGACCTCGTGGCTCGCGAGCTCCGGGAGACGGCTGAAGAGATGCCCGTCATCGTCTCGATGGGCGACCTGGGCGCCTCGGGCGGCTACTGGATCTCCATGCACGCGGACTCGATCGTCGCACTTCCCAACACGCTCACCGGAAGCATCGGAGTCATCGGGGGCTGGCTCTACGACCAGGGCTTCGGCGAGCGACTCCGCCTGCGCACCGACGACGTGCAGCGCGGCCCCTCCGCCGATGCCTTCTTCGGGCCCTCCCTCCCCCTCATCGGCCTCCAGCTACCCGGCCGCAGGCTGACCGAGGAGGAGCGGGAGCATCTCGTGGACAACCTGCTCGCACTCTACGAGGACTTCATCACCGGGGTGGCGGAGGGTCGGGGGCTCGAGCCCGAGGAGGTCCGGGAGGTCGCCGCCGGCCGGGTCTGGACGGGAGAGGATGCGCTCGACGCAGGACTCGTGGATGCGCTCGGCAGCCTGAGCGAAGCGCTCCGGATCGCGCGCGAGGCCGCGGGGATTCCCGACGAAGAGCGATTCGCGATCGTGGAAGGGCCCGAGCCGCCTCTCTTTCGCCTCCCCACCCTCCTCCGCCTGCTGGGCGTGGAGGAGCGGGAGCAGCCGGACCCCATGGAGAGCTACCTACGGATGATCGTCGAGCAGAGGGGCGAAGCGATGCCGGTCCTCCCCTTCGAATACCTGTATTTGTACTATGGTAGCCACAACCGGGACTGATGTGCCGGGATCTCCAGGGTCCACGCTGGCCCCTTGCCTGAAGCGCGAACGGGAGACCCGCACCTCCACCGACCCGAATCCATCCCTCAACGAGGCCCCATGTCCTATACCGAAGAGACGCTCGCAGCACTGCGGAGGAGCAGCCCCGCCCAGGAGGAGTTCTTCCAGGCAGTCGAGGAGGTCCTCCATTCCCTCCGTCCACTGCTCGATTCCAACCCCCGGTACCGGGAGCAGCGGTTGATCGAGCGGCTCGTCGAACCCGAACGCCAGATTTTCTTCCGAGTGACGTGGATCGACGACAAAGGCGCGATCCAGGTGAACAAGGGGTATCGCGTCCAGTTCAGCTCCACCCTGGGGCCGGTGAAAGGGGGCCTCCGCTTCCACCCGGGCGTGAACGCGGGAATCATCAAGTTCCTGGGCTTCGAGCAGGTCTTCAAGAACGCCCTCACCGGGCTTCCGCTGGGCGGGGGGAAAGGAGGGGCCAACTTCAATCCGAAGGGCCGGTCCGACAGCGAGATCATGGAGTTTTGCCAGGCCTTCATGACGGAGCTGTGCAAACATCTGGGCCCGACGATCGATGTGCCCGCGGGAGACATCGGCGTGGGCACCCGGGAGGTCGGCTACCTCTTCGGGCAGTACAAGCGGCTCACCGGCCGGTTCGATGGCGTCCTGACGGGGAAGGGTCTCTCCTGGGGCGGATCGCGGGGCCGGAATGAGGCGACGGGCTACGGGTGCGTGTACTTCGCGGAGGAGATGCTCCGCGTACGAAGTGAAGGGATCGAGGGGAAGGTCTGCACCGTCTCCGGAGCCGGGAACGTGGCGATCCATACCGTCGAGAAGCTTCTGAGCATCGGCGCTCGCCCGGTGGCCGTGAGTGATTCCACCGGAACGATCCATCACCCGGAAGGGATCGACCACGACCTGTTGAAGCAGGTGAAGGAAGTCGAGCGAGGAACGCTCGAGGCCTACGCCCGGGAACGATCCGACGCCCGCTTCATTCCCGTCTCCGAGTATCCGGAGGGGGGCCATCACATCTGGACGATTCCATGCGACATCGCCTTCCCCTGCGCCACCCAGAACGAACTCACCGCATCCGATGCCGAGACGCTGGTTGCAAATGAGTGCATCGCCGTATGCGAGGGAGCGAACATGCCGGCGACCCCCGAGGCCGTCTCCTACCTCAGCCAATCAGGGATCGCCTACGGACCCGGCAAGGCGGCGAACGCCGGCGGGGTCGCGGTGAGCCAGTTGGAGATGAGCCAGAACGCCGCCATGCAGCAGTGGTCCTCGGAGGAGGTGGATGCCCGGCTCCAGGAGATCATGGCCACGATCCACACGACGGTGAGTGAAGCCGCCGCCGAGTTCGGCAGCCCCGGCAACCTGGTCCATGGAGCGAACATCGCGGGCTTCCGGAAGGTCGCAGATGCGATGATCGCCCAGGGAGCGGTCTGAGGGGGCAGTTACGTGTGCGTTCCGCCGCGGGACCTATTCCGACGGCGCGGGGGGCGCTTCGATCACGGATCCGATGAAGAGGACCGTCCCCGAGAGGCGCTCCCGGATCGCGAAGAGGAAGGGCCGATCCGCGCGAACCACCGGAGGCATCGAGGATATCATCGCCACTGAAGTGGCCGCGGCGGCCTCGGTCCCCTCTTCATCGACCCGAATGAAGCTCTTCTGCTTCACCTCGTCGATCCACGCGTGGGTGGCCTCGAACATCCGGGAGAAGTCCGCTCCCGGCTGGAAGGCTCCCGGCATTCCCATCGCGGCCAGCGGATCGTTGAGCGCCCCCTCCCACTCCAGCTCGAACCGCGGAAGCCAGAGCTGGACGCGTGAGGTCGCGAGCCGGCTCGTGAGCTCGCCCCAGGCATCTCCGTCCAGATCCCCAATGAGCTCATGGATGTCGGAGTCCTCGGTCGGCACCACCACGGTCATCGAGAACGCCCCCCCGCCGTAGGGCAGATCCACCGCACGGTAGCGCTCCCCCTGCGCGAAGCGGAGGGTGTCGTCACGCACCATCATCTCCACGGGCTCGGAGGTTCCGTCGAGGGCGTGGAAGGTCTCCGTGCGGGTGAGATCGGGATCGAACGGATCGCTCCACCCGGCATTGAAGTAGACGGCGTTGATCAGGTAGGCAATCACGTCCGAGGGGAGAGGATCTTCGACGATGTCCTCGATCCGGTCGCGTGTGGCCTCCCGCACCCACGCGTTGATCTTCTCCGCGGCGCCCGGTGCGGCGAAGTCGATCCCCTCGACCCGGGCACCGAAGTAGCTCCCGACGCGCTCACGGAACGTCTCGCGAAGCGCCAGCTCCTCGCGGTGCCAGACCGAGTTGGCCACGGCGAGCTCCACATCGGGATCCAGGTCGGAGAGCAGGGACAGGAGGTCGCGGTACGAGGCGTTGATCTGCTCTTCCGATAGCGATCCGAAGCGGAGCGCGGTCCGCATCTCGTCGAAGGTGTGGCCATCGGCGCCGTTCAGCGTCATCCCCAGAGCCATGGATGCGCTGAAAGGAGAGAGGAAGACGGTGGAGCCCGGCTCTCCGCTCACCACTTCCCGGATGAGGTCGAAGCCGAAGGCGTTGCTCGCCCGGATCGCATCCACCTCGGCCGCGGAAAGCTCGCGCGGAAGCTGGGTGATCGGCTCCGGGGGCGAGGGATCTCCCGCCGGACCCGTGACCTGCTCACAGCCGGAGAGGGCTGCGGTGAGGAGGACCGTGACCAGCACGGGAAGTCTCGGATCGAGGGAGCGGCGGAGTGCATGGGGCATGGCGGACCCTCCTGGGGGCTCTGGATAGCACCTTCTCATGGAGAACGAACCGCGTGCCGGTTCTGTGACACCCCCGTGAGGCTCCCGGGTCGTCACGACCCCTCGGCCATCCTTACCGTTCCTGCAGGTCCCGTGCATATCCTTCAGATTCCGTGCATATTGGGCCGATCGCCCGCGACGAAGGAGAGAGGAATTGGCAGAGAAGCCGTCCCACGCCCGGAGCCCTCGACGGAGGAGCGGCTCCTCACCGAAATCCGGGACCTCTTGGCGAGCCGTGGCGCCCGAGGCCCGGACGGGAACGCTGGCCGTCGCGCTCTCCGCGCTCCTCCTCACGGCGTGCGGACCCGGCGAGGAGGAGGGCGCGGCCGAGCGGGACGCTCCGGACCGCGCCATGGCGGAGGTCGACGCTTCGCTCTGGAGCGCGGAGGGCCTCGAGGTCCAACTCAGGATGCCCTGGCTCCGGGCCCGCACTCCGCCCGAGATGGACTTCGATCCCGGCACCACGCCGTGGCGCCCCCTCACCTGGTCGGCTCCGGAGGGAGGGTTCGCTCCCGGGGACGTCGGCTCGCCCGGGGAGCTCCTCCTGGCGCTCAGCCGCGCCCTCGGGTTCGG
>SKKN01000076.1 GCA_007121455.1 Gemmatimonadota bacterium
CTGGCTCAGCAACCAGGCTCCGCACCCCCCGGGAAAGGAGGAGAGAAAACCACATCCTGAGGAAGGAGGTGCGTAAAACTAGGTGTCCCCCAACTGCGTAAATCTGGGTGTCCCTGGACATCTCGACAAACGGGTATTGGATGAGCTGGGTACCCCGGCGTGGGCCACAACTGGCTTCTGCGAGCATCTGGGGCCATAGAGACGGGTCCGGATCTTCACGGTTGAACATCAGCATGTTGTTCATGTAGAGAACCCCCGACACACCGAACTGATTTCCGTCAATTGACTCTCGGTCAAATACCAGGGAAGAGCCGGTCAGAGGGCAATAAGTGACGGCAAGGTTCAATTGACCGAGGTCCATGTTGACGATCTCGTGATGCCAGAGGACGTTGTGGGGAATGGCGTACACGTTATCTGCCACTCGAATGCCAATGACTCGGTCGCTGGGACCCAAATACGAGGGAGTCCCGTCGTGATCGGCCCGGTCCCAGGAAGGGTTGTCGAGGGACTCGATGCCGTCGGGCGCCTGAAGGCCGAACATGAAGTTGGGGTCCAGGTCGCAATCCCTCTCGAACCCGGATCCGGAGGCCGGGCCAGTGAAGGGCCCCGCGTCCGTCCCACCGTCACAGGCGATAAGTCCACTCGCTACCCACACACCCAAGAAGAGGCGCCCTGCTGTCGCCCACTGAAAACCTTCGTTGGCTCGCACCATGCCCTCCATGGGATCGGGTAACGTCACCCAGTGAATCCGTACCGGCTGGCGCGGGTTCCCGGCGCTGCACAACGGCTTCCGTAGAGGGTCTCGGACTCATGCACCGCCGCTATGGGCAAGTCGAAGAGGATTGAGCGGCGCTGCCCCCTCCCCGCTGGTGCGTTATGCCCGCGGGGCGCTTTGCTTTAGTCCGCCACCCAGCGAGCGGACAGTCGGGCGCGTTCGATTGGGCGCCCGTCAAAAATGAGGGTGTCAATTGCGTCGTAGGCCTCGACGCCGTCGAGCGGGTTCGAGCCAAGCAGCAGAAGATGAGCCTTCTTGCCCACCTCGATGCTTCCGACCTCGTCGTCGAGCCCGAACGCACGAGCATTATCCAGCGTCAGCGCACGGAACAATTGTGCTTCGCTGACGCCCGCGGCGACCCACCGGCGCATCTCCATCAGTCCATTCAGTCCAGGTGGATTGGCATAGGTCGGCGCACTCGGCGTATCGCTCCCGAAAAGGAGCCGGGCTTCGCCATCCGCCAAGTGCGCCACCACCTGGCCAAGACGGTGCAGGATTGGCCCATAAATCCTGGCCGCATCGGGACCGGACAGGCCCGGGCCGACCTGAGCACGAAACCAGCCTGCTGCGTCGCTTCGGTACCACTCGAGCAGTGCCTCGGGGTAGGCATCGGCAAGCCGTGGGTCGTCTAGATATGCATCGTCGAACAGGTCCAGTTCGCCGTGGAGCACCTGGAACGTAGGCTGGTAGCCGATGGAGTCAGTGACGATGAGGTCGAGCAGCGCGATGACCTCCTCTGTGAGGTCCGCACGATCGTGGTGGAGGCCATTCCACAGCCCGTGCGCGAGGATGTCCACGCCAGTCTCGACCGCGAATTCCTGCGAGGCCTTCGCGTTCGCGTGCAGGATGACCGGCAGACCTTCTGCGCGGGCCGCGTCCACCAGTGCCCGCACCGCTTCGGCTGTCGGCGTCGGGAGGTCGCGAAACATGCCGAAGCCAGGTTCATGATGGGCCTTCACGCATATCGCCCCATCCGACGCCATGCGCTGAACGACGGCCTCGGGGGTGTGCCGCTCCGGCTCGATGTGGTTGGGAAGTGAGTCCGGCCGCCGGGCATCGTAGAGGAAGTAGGGCGCGGCGTGATACCTGACCTCTTCCGGGAACAGGACCATCGGATAGCCGTTCGGGATCGGCGTGCCACCACAGAAGTAGGCATCCGGTCGGGTACCCTGCGCGTTCCATTCGCCAATATCGTCCGGGTTCCCGAAGAGGTCTATCACGGTCGTGAAGCCGAAGTACAAGTAACTCAGCGGCTGCTGCACCTGGTATGCGGATACAAGGTCCGGGTGACGTCGCTCGTGTTCAGCGCCCATGCCCGGAACCCCTCCCACGTGCATGTGGGAATCGATCAGCCCAGGTACCAGGAATCGGCCTCGCCCGTCAAGCCGAGTCTCCGCCCGGAGTTCCCGCTGCGAGACCTGCGCGATCCGCCCATCCACGATACGCACGAAGGCACGCTCGAGCGGAGCTGTGCGTTCCGGGGAGACGACCGTGACATCCGCAATGACGAGGCCCGGCAATACCGCGAGCTCTTCATTCGTTGCAAAGGTCACGCTCCATCCGAAAAGAAGGCAGAACGTGACGCATGTCCGACTCGTCATAAAACGCTCCGAGGCTTCCTTTCCGCAACAGCCGAGATGGCCCTTCTCTCCCGTTCGTCTGAACCCTGGGCGAACACTCGACGCGGTGACACACCGTACCTACGCATTCGAAATGGTGCGCATGCAGGAAAAGAGCGCATGCGCCATGTCACGTGGCCGCAAAGGCGCGAATGGTGAGGTTTGGAAAATCCACCTTAACCCGCGGTGGGGGCGTTAGCAAAGGGGCAGGCGCGGTCACTGGTTTCCTTTAGATGGCAGAATGGTGATGGACTCAGCGGTCAGCTTCTTCTGCGATTCAATTGGAAACCGCCCCACTGCCCATGGATCACTCCAATCTCCGCGTGGGCTATTTCTTGATGCGGGAACGACTATTCGTTTCAGAAGGCTCCCACGGCCCTACATCGCCGGCTTCCTGACCTCTGACACCTCCTCAAAGGTCGGGCGACATGATGTGCTCTCGGCGGAAACCCGTCATATTTGCCGTTCAGAGAGGGCGGGCAGCTCCAGCGCCGGCCGGGTTCCTCGCGCCGCGTTCCGGTCCGGTGAGCCGGTGGAGCCCCCTTTCCCCCACGTCTCGCAGACCGGAGGCCGCCGCTCCGTGAACACCCTGGTCCTGAACGTCGGCTCGTCCACCCTGAAGTTCCAGCTCATCCGGACCGACCCGGAGGCGATGTAGGAAGACCGGGACCGACGCCTGGCCCGGGGGGGGATGGTGGAGCGCATCGGAGGAGAGGCGGTCCTCATCCTGAAGGCTGCGGGGAGGGAGCCTGTGAAGGAGGCGGCCTCGATCCGGGACCACCGGGCCGCGGTGGACCACGTCCTCCGCTGGATCGCGTCTCCCGAATCCGGGGTGGAGGTCAAGAGCCTTGCCGACATCCGGGCTGCTGGACACCGCGTGGTCCACGGGGGTGAGCACTTCCGGAAGTCGGTCCTGATCGACGAGGCGATCCCGGACATCCCGTCCCGCCCGTCGATGTTGCCGGGGTACCTGTGGAAGAAGAGGAAGTCTTCCTGGACATGCTCGGACCGGAGGAGAGGGACCTCCTGGACGATCTGCGTCGGCGGATCGCCCGGGTTCTGGAGGATTTCGGGATGAGAGGGGGGAGGAAGTGATGGGAGCCACAGAAGGAAAACGTCCGTGGGATGGGGAAGTCATCTCCGTTCAGCCCCGTACCCGGCTCCTGCGGAGCTTCGATGAGCGCAGCCACAGCTATCTGGGCTATGTGCTCCACCTCCGGGGGACCCTGGACGGAGAGGCTCGGGAGTTCGCCGTCGCCGTGGGCCCGGCCGCTCAGGCAAAGCTGGAGTTTCGCGTAGGAGATCGCGTGTCGGGGCTCGGCGTCCCCGTGGCGGACCCACGTACGGAGATTGCGGACCTATACCGCGTGAGCGGTCTCCGGGTGCTCGTCCGGGGCCCCGATTCGGCCTCGAACCCGCCGCCGTATCTCGGCATCCCTCCCACCCTCGAGGTGTACCGGGCGCGGGGCCACCGGCGGCTCTCCGCCACCACCTACCGCTCCCGCTGCTCATCGTGTCTCTGGGGCTGCGAGATGCCCGTAGAGATGATCATCGATCACTGGAACCCGTCGAAGAAGCGGTACCGGACGGAGGCCTTCTGCTACGGTCCGAAGAGCTGCCCGTTCTACCGCCCCGGCCCCACCCGAAAGGTACCCGGCCGTCGCGGAATGACATGGGAGGAGGCGGACTGGGTGGACGAGCAGGACACCGCGCATCGGGGACCGGACGAGTGACGGCCGGCGACGGACCTACGAGAGGTCGGTGGTGGATCTTCAGTCAGCCTGATGCCGACCGTCGCTCGCCTCCGGCCTCTTCGTGGCCTCCAGCTCGAGCACCCGGCCCGGATCGTCTCCACCCACCGACTCCAGCACGGTGATCCGGTCCGTGAGGTATTCCGGAACGTAGAGTCGTCGGTCCGACCCCAGGTGAAGCTGCATTGGGCGACGGAGTCCCTCCTCCTTCCCGTCCCATTCGTGCAGGAGCGCGCCGGCGGTATCGAAGACCACGATCCGGTTCTCCCCGACGTCCGAGGCGTACAGACGGCCCTCCAGGTAGGCGAGGCCGATGGGCTGGGTGAGAGTGCCGGTGCCCAGCCCTCCGGCCCACTGGTACGTGATCATGTCGGGACGGAGCAGAGCCGGGAGGACGACGGCGCCGGCCAGGACCAGGAGGGTAAGAAGGGTCAGGACGGCGGTACGGATCACCCGGCTCACGTCACCGCCCCCATGAGAGCCCCGATGTCCGTGGTGACCCGAGGGGCCGATTCCCCGGCGGGAGGACCGTCCGGACCGACGAGCGTTCCGGAGCGCAGGTACCGGTAAAGAAGGCGTGGAGCGCTCTCTTCCAGAGCGAGAGGAAGGGCTGTGGGCGTGTGGAACGGGATTGCCTGGGCGTCGGCTCCCGTTGGTGGCATACCCAGGAGGAAGCTGGCCGCCACCAGGAGGGACAGCACCCGCCCGGGCGCCTTCCGTGCGGAGCGGATCGGCACTCCGGGAGTGCCGCAGCCCGTCACGAGGGCCCGTCTCGGGAGTCAGGGATCCAGGGCACCTGGCGGATCTCCCGAACCTCGAAGTCGGCGTCCTTCACCAGCTCCCGGAGCTTTTCCTCGGTCAATTCGTGATCTTCCGCCAGGTCGAAGCGCGCTTTGCCGGTGGCGGCCTCGATGACGATCTCGCCCACGCCGTCGAACGACGTCAGCTTCTTCTCCAGGCCGAAGCGAAGAAGGGACACGAGAGTCCCGCGACGATCACCTCCACACTGTGCGACGGCGCGAGCACGTCGAGCTCGCGGCTATCGACCCCGTCGGGAGCGGGGCCCGGGGCGACGGTCCCAACCAGTGCCAGGATCGTAGCAACAGATGCGATCATCGGGGTCTCTCATCGTGTAGTGTGGAAGCCTCCGGTAAGGCGAGGCGTCGTGATCCCCGGCGGATCATCCGGTCCCGAAATCTCTGCTGACCCCGGCCGCACGAAGGGCCCCCTCCTCGGGGCCTCGGCCGGTGCAGCACCCGGCCAGGACCCCGTCCACCGCCACGGCGGGGACCGACCGGCCCCCCAGCTTCCCGGCTCGCCGGGTCGTGTCCGGATCCTTCATGTCCCGAATCTCGATTCGGCACCGGGGGCAGGCGATCCGCCGAACCAGTTCCAGCACCTCGTCACAGCAGGGGCAGCCCGCCGTGAAGACCTCGACCGTCCTCTGGAACTTCTGCTCTTCGTTCATCTCTTCGTCCTCCATCGTTCATGCGTCCGAGGCTCTGTTGCCCCGCGTCACCGTGTTCTGGTCACCCGTCTTCCTGGCCCGGGGACGATTCTGGCTGCCCTTCGGACAGGGCGGCCAGAATCGCGCAGTCGTCCGGGTCGGGCGCCCCGGCGCAGGCATCCACGAGCTCGGC
>SKKN01000078.1 GCA_007121455.1 Gemmatimonadota bacterium
GTCCCGCGTGCCCTCCCGAGCGGCGACTCCTCCGCTCCCAGCCACTCCACCTCCACCTCCTCGTCCCCGGGCGCATTCTGAACGCCGGTGATCGGAACCGTCTCGCCGTGATGGATCTCGTACCCGGAGAGCTCCTGGTCTTCCATCGCACGAAAGAGATGAGGCCCACGGCGGATTCGGGCATGGGTGCGGCGGGTCGACTTTCCCGGGAGGAGACGGGTTCGGACGCCGAGGAGTCCCAGTCCCTTCTCGGTGCCACCCGCCTCCACGGAGTCGGGATCGGCGAGCTCGTGTCCGAGCATCTGATAGCCCCCGCAGATGCCGGCTATGGGAAGGCCCCTCGCCGCCGCTTCGCGCGTCGCATCCGCGAGGCCTTGTTCCCGCAGCCAACGCAGGTCGGCCCCCGTGTTCCGGCTTCCCGGAAGCACGATGGCATCGGCGTCGTTCAGTTCCCCGGGGCTCCGGACCCACTCGACTTCGACACCGGGCTCCGCCGCGAGCGGGTCCAGGTCATCGAAGTTCGAGAGGTGCGGGAGATGGATAGCCGCGATCCGGATCCTGCTCCGGCAGTGCGGCTCCTCCGTAGCCTGCCGGTCTCGCCGACCCGGCTCCAGAACGGCCGCATCCTCTTCGGGAAGAAGGTGGGGAACGTACGGGACCACGCCGAGGGTGGAGATGCCGGTCCGCCCCTCGAGGATCCTCGGGGCGGGGGCGAGCAGATCCGGGTCTCCACGGAACCGATTCAGCACGAACCCCCTGACGTGACGCCGGTCCGCCGGCTCCAGCAGAGCCCACGTGCCATAGAGGGCCGCGAACGCACCTCCTCGGTCGATGTCCGCAGCGAGGAGGACAGGGACCCCGGCTGCACGTGCGAGACCCATGTTCACGAGGTCGCCGGGGCGAAGGTTGATCTCCGCCGGGCTGCCGGCGCCCTCCACGATGACCAGGTCACGACCCGTTCGCAGCTCCTCCAGCGCCTCGAGGACGACCGGCCGGAGCCGGGGCTTTCGGGCCCTCCAGGGAGCTGCGGTCGATTCCTCGTCCCTCCGGCCCAGGACGATCACCTCGGACCGCTTGGCCCCGAGCGGCTTGATCAGGATGGGGTTCATCCGCGCCTCGGGCTGCACTCCTGCCGCGCGCGCCTGGAGTGCCTGCGCTCTCCCGATTTCTCCTCCTCCCGGAAGCACGGCGGCGTTGTTCGACATGTTCTGGGCTTTGAATGGGGCGACGGAGAGTCCGCGACGGGCGACGACCCGGCAAAGCGCTGCCACGAGGAGGGATTTTCCCACTCCGGAGGCGGTTCCCTGGATCATGAGGGTACGGGCGGGCGTCATTTCGAGCCGGCGGGTACCACGAGAGGTGGGCGCGAAACGCCCGCGCTGTCGAACGTGGCCATTCCACGAAGGATCGCGGCTGAGGCCTGCAGGACGGGAAAGGCGAGTGCCGCTCCCGTCCCCTCCCCGAGTCGCAGTTGGAGATCGAAGAGCGGTTCGAGCCCCAGTGCCTCCAGGAGGACGTCATGCCCGGGCTCGGAGGAGCGGTGGGATGGAAAGAGGTACTCCCGGGCCGGCGGCCGAATCCGGACGGCCGCGAGGGCCGCAGCAGTCGCAATGAAGCCATCGGTGACGACAGCCAGCCCGGACCGCGCCGCCCCGAGCACCACCCCGACGAGCCCCGCGATCTCGAAGCCGCCCACCTCCCGGAGAAGCTCCAGGGGGTCACGGACTCCCTCGATTCGGTGGAGCGCCCGTTCCACGAGTTCTCGCTTCCGGTCGAGGGCCCGTCCCGTGACCCCGGTTCCGGGACCGATCACCTCTTGCACCGGGCGGCCCGTGAGTGCAGCGGTGAGGACGGTCGCAGCAGTGGTGTTCCCGATTCCCATCTCCCCCATCCCGATCATGCCCTCGCCACCGGCCTCCTCCTCGACGAGAGCGGCTCCCGTCAGGATCGCCCGAGCCGTCTCCGACCTCGTCAGCGCGGGTTCGACCACCAGGTCGCGGGACCCGCACCGGATCTTCCGGTCGAGCACTCCGGAGCTCGTGGGAAGAGGCCCGTCGACACCGAAATCCGCCACGATCACCCGCGCCTTCACGGCGCCGGCGACCGCGTTGATCGCGGCGCCGCCGGATCCGAGGTTGAGGCACATCTGTCGGGTCACCGCAGAGGGGTATGCGCTCACTCCTCGCTCGGCCACCCCGTGATCCGAGGCGAGCACGAACACCACCCCACCTCCGAGGGGAGGAGGGGGGTCCCCGTGAATCCGGGCGAGGCGGAGGGCGAGCTCCTCGAGCCGGCCGAGGCTTCCCGGAGGTTTCGTAAGGTTGTCGAGGCGCCGAGTCACCGATCCGCGGTCGGCACGAGTCGGCGGGACGATCCGATCGATGAGGGCCCGCAGCTCCTCCTGACCGTCGGGATCTTCCTTCGCGGGATGGTTCACAACTCGATACCGGGCTGCGCCCCCAGCCCGCGCGTCCGGTAGGGGTGCTTGATCTCCTGGACCTCCGAGACCAGGTCCGCGAAGTCGATCAGCTCCTCCGGTGCGTTTCGTCCGGTGATGACCACATGCGTGCCCTTCGGCCGACGCTGCAGGACGCCGCAGACCTCCTCGTGGGTGAGCCACCCATAGGTGAGCGCGTAGGTGAGCTCGTCGAAGATGACGAGGTCGTATGCTCCGGAGTCGAGTACCTCGGCACACCGGGCCCAGCACTCCCGTGCGAGCTTCTGGTCCTCCTCGAGAGACTCGCTGAGCCAGGTGAATCCGGCTCCCATGGAGACCACGTCCACGCCGAGCGCTCGGGCACCCACGTGTTCACCCCGCTCGACATCCGACGTCTTCACGAACTGATACATGGCCACCTTCATGCCCCGGCCCACGGCGCGCAGCATGACACCCAGGGCCGCTGTGGTCTTCCCCTTTCCTTTCCCGGTATTCACGATCACGAGCCCCGTTCGCTTCTCCTTGGGGGGAAGGGGATACGGACCGGGGGTTCGCGTCTTCGGCACCGGTGCCTTCGGGTGGCGCTCGCTACGGGGCTCCGCTACGGCAGGGTCCTGGTCAGGTCGGTTCATCGGTGGTCTCCTCGGTCGTGTGGGTCGGAACGATTGGATCGGACAGGAAGTCGTGCAGGGGCATGCCGTCTGCGGCGGGATCGTGGACGGCGCCCGTTCCCGGTCGCACGCGCCACAGACCCCCGGCCTCGCGGAGGTCGAGGATGGTGCCGGTCTCGACGATGCTCGGGGGAGCCTCCGGCAACGCGACGCCGGCGAGAAGAGCCAGGATCACCCGGATCACCCCTCCGTGTGTGACCGCGACGACTTCGCCCTCGACGCGAGCGTCGTGCAGCCAGCGTTCCACCCGTGATTGGAAGTCCTGGAGCGTCTCGCCCCCCGGCGGTGGCCACCTTGCAGGATCGTCGATCCATCGATGGAAGCGGAGGCCATGCCGTCGCACGTTCTCCTCGTAGGTCGCCCCTTCGAAGGCTCCGAAGTGGTATTCCCTCAGCCGTCGGTCCGAGCGCTGTATGCGCCCTCCGAGGGCGAGATCGGCTGTCTCCCGCGCACGTCTCGAGTCGCTCGTCCAGATCCGTGCTTCGCATCCGAGCAGACGATCCAGGTCGGAGGCGAGAGCGAGGGCCTGGTCCCGCCCGCGGGGGGAGAGGGGCGGGTCGGTGCGACCCTGGAGGCGTTTCATGTCGTTCATCCGGGTGGCCGCGTGGCGGATCAACACGAGGCGGATCATCCCCGGGCCTCCAGGGCGCCCACGAGCTCCTCGTTCTCCCCGGCCCTCCGGACCGCCACCCTCACATGGTTCGGAAGGCCGAACGAGATGCAGTCCCGGACGCGCAGGCCGACTTTCGAGAGGTCCTGTGTCACCTGGAGTGCGGTGGCGACTCGACAGAGAAGGAAGTTGGTCGAGGAAGGGAGAGGGCTCCAGCCGAGTGATCGGAGGGACCCGGCGAGCCGGGCTCGTTCCCGCACCATCTCGTGCACGGACTCCCGAAGGTGGTGGAGCCCCTCCTCCTCGAGCGCGGCGACGGTCGCGGCCTGAGCCGGGGCGCTGGCTCCCCAGGGAATGGCAGCTCCGTCGAGCGCGGTCAGGAGCTCCGGGTGCCCCAGGGCCGCCCCTGCACGGAGACCGGCGAGAGCGAGGTCCTTCGTGAGGGAGCGGACAACGAGGACCGTTCCCGCTACCGCTTCCGTCGCGAGCATCGGCGGATCGAATCGGGCGGTGACGAAGGAGCGGAAGGAGTCGTCCAGCACGAGAAGACCGTCCTGTGGGATGGCCCGGGCAACCTCCTTCACCATCTCCGGTGACGGGTTCTCCCCCGTCGGGCTATTGGGCGCGCAGAGGAAGACGAGTCGAGGCCGGAGTTCACGGCAGGTGCGCACGAGCTCGGCCAACGGGAGATGGAATCGAGGGGATTCGCCGCGAACTTCATGAACCCGTCCTCCCGCTAGGAGGGCGGCACGAGCGTACTCTCCGAACGTGGGCCCCGGTACGACCGTCAGATCTCCGGGACGGAGGAATACCCTGCAGATCCGGTGGATGAGCTCCGTGGCGCCCGGAGCGAAGCGAATGCGTTCGGTCGGTTGACCCCAGAGACGCGATAGCGCCTCACGGGGGGCAACCGCGTCCGGGTCCGGGTAGTCGGCGATCCCAGCGGCCTGAGCGGCTTCGATGACCGACGGGGCGGGACCCCGGGCGTTCACATTGCTGCTGAAGTCGATGCGGATCGGTGCGGGCGACGGCTCGCCTTCCCTGGGCGGCCCGCCATGACGAGGTGGGGGAACACGCTCCATCTCCGGTCGAGGGCGGATCAAGAGGCCCTCCATTTACTCGCAGCCACCGCGGTGAGCACCGCGAGCGCTGCTCCTCCCAGCACGATTCGCTCCGCCCGTGCGATGTCGGACGGGAGAGGAGGTCGGCCTCCGAGGTTGACGACGTGATGGCCTTCCTTTTCGAGACGCACGCCGAGTGCGCCGCCCATCGCCGCGATGGGCCATCCCGCGTTGGGGCTCGCCGTGGATCCTGCCTCTCGGAAAGCGGCGTGGAGCGCTCCCGTGGGGGAGCCGGAGCCGAATCGCGCGGCTGCGGAGATGAACCCGGCGGACAGGCGAGCCGGGAGCAGGTTCGCGAGGTCGTCCGTTCGGGCGGCGAAGCGGCCGTAGCTCTCCAGCTCCTCCGTCCAGTAACCGAGTAGTGAATCCGCGGTGTTCAGGAAGCGATACGTGTAGGCTCCCGGAAGTCCGGCGACGGTAGCCCAGAGCAGAGGCGCCGCAATCCCGTCCGAGAAGTTCTCTGCGAGCGACTCGATCGTGGCGGAGACGACGCCTCGAGCAGAAAGCGTGGTGGTCGGGCGCCCGACGAGATCGCGGCCCACGAGTGCCCGGGCACGGTCCAGCCGGCCCCTCTCCAGGGCCCGTCTCACCCTCCTTCCGGCCGCCATGAGCTCACGGATCGAGAACGTCGGGGCGAGGAGGAGGGCTTCCCCGAGCGTCGATTGGGGAAAGGGACGGCTCCGCGCGAGCCGCGACGCGACGTGGGCGCACCCTGCGACCAGGATCGCACCGCCCACGACCGCACGCGCTCCTGCTCCTGCCGAGCGGGCTCGACCCGATGCGATGTCCTGGCTTCGCGCGCCCTCGAGGAACCTTCCCATCAGGCGTACGGGATGCCCGCGGCGGGGCTCTCCCAGGGCGAGGTCGAGCGTCGCGGCGAGGAGGGGGCTCCATCGTGTCACGATGGGACGTCCGTGAGGGGGA
>SKKN01000061.1 GCA_007121455.1 Gemmatimonadota bacterium
GAGCCCGGCCCCGACCGAGAAGAGCGCGGCCCTGACGCGCGCGATCCCGACTCCGGGCAGCGACGCTGCGACTCCGACGAGCCCGGCCTCGACTCCGATGAGGGGAGCGGCTGATCGCTCGAGGCCTTCGTCGCGTTCGGCGTTTCCGCGGAAACATCACGGTGGTCGAGGGCCCCGCCTTGCATCGGTTACTCTCCGGCGGGATCTTCCCCTGCGGACACATGCCGGTTCAGTGACCCCGGTCAGCGTGACCCCGGTCAGCGTATGCCCGGTGAGCACGCGTCCGGTCAGCGTCCGCCCGGTCAGTTACTCTTTGATGCAGCCGATGAGAGGTCTTCCGATGCCCGATCGTGCAGATGCCGTACAGCTCCTGGAGGAGTGGGTCGAGAACGAGAACCTTCGGACCCACATGTACGCGGTGGAGGCGGCGGTGCGGCATTATGCGCGGATGCGGGACGCCGATGAAGCCACATGGGGACTTGCCGGGCTCCTCCACGATCTCGACTGGGAAAAGCATCCAGAGGAGCACCCGCTGAAGGCGGTCGAGGAATTGGAGAAGCGGGGGTATCCAGCGGAGGTGATCCACGCGATCCTGGCGCACCGCTCGGACTTCACCGGGGTGGAGCCGGAGGAGGAGCTGGACCGGGTGCTTCTGGCGTGCGACGAGCTCGCGGGGCTCGTGTATGCCTGCTGTCTCGTCCGACCGACGGGAATCGACGACCTGAAGCCGAAGTCCGTCGTGAAGAAGCTGAAGGATCGCTCCTTTGCGGCCGGAGTGAGCCGGGAGGAGGTTTCCCGGGGAATGGAGCTCATCGGTCTCGACCGGAAGGAGCACATCCAGAACGTGATCGACGGGATGCGGGTGGTGGCCGGGGAGTTGGGGATCCGGGGCGAGGATGTGAGTCGGGGATGAGCCGTTTGCCAAGACGAGCGGGAACCCCCGTGCGAACGGGCGGTTACATGTCCGGAGGCGCTCGCCGTCCGTGCGGAGGCACGTGCGGGGGTGCCTGCGGACGCTTCGCGACCCCTCCCATTGGATCTTCCCTTTCATGAACTTCCGGTGGTCGGCTTTCTTCGTGGTGATCGGGAGCCTGGTGCTCTTCTCCGGGGCCGTCGAGGCTCAGGACGTCGAGTTGCTGGGTGAAGCGCATGGCACCCGTCCCCCTCCGGCCTACTACGATCAGATCCAGCGCGACCCCTCCTCCTTCCAGTTCCACCGGGAGGGACTGGACCGCCTCGATTTCATGCTGGATGCCCATGGGCTCAGGGATCCGAGCAGCTTGAGGCCACGCTTTCAGATGGAAGGGATGGAGGAGCCGACTCGGAGCCCGATCGGCCCCCGGGACGGGCCGATGGAGGGGGAGTTCCCCTTTCCCCTTATCCTGGGGCTCTTCCATGACTCCCCGGAGGATCCCCCCTTCTCGAAGGAGGATGTTCAGCGGGAGTTCTTCGACGGACCGAATTCCCGCTATCAGACGGTCACCGAATTCTACCGCGAGATGTCGGGAGGCCGGGCCGAGCTCCGTGGAGAGACCTTCGAGTGGACGCGGGTCGAGCTCACCCGGGAGGAGGTGACCGGCGGCGTGAGCGGGTTGTCGGCCGAGCCCGCGGCCCGCGTGGCCTCATTCATCGAGGAGATCGTCCAGAAGCTGGATGCGGATGGGGTGGACTGGTCCATCTTCGACCACACGGGCGACGGGTTCGTCGACGTCCTCACCATCATGCATCCCACTCCTGGGGCGGAGTGCGCGAGCGGAGATCGCGACAACCGGATCTGGTCCCACCGCTGGGAGATCCAGAGCGCGAGCGGAGGCCGCCTGGACCCCGGGATCGAGACGAGCACGCCGCGGCCGAACGGAGACGGGAACATCTACATCCGGGATTACACGATCCAGCCGGTCTACTCGTGCGATGGGACGGAGATCAACGAGATCGGCGTGTTCGCTCACGAAATGGGACACGCCTTCGGCCTTCCGGATCTCTACTGCACGGGTCGATCCTGCAGTCACCGGGGGGCGGGGAACTGGGACCTCATGGGTACGGGCACCTGGGGCTGCTCGGGTGGGAGCCCCCACCGCCCCTGCCACCTGGGCGCATGGGGCAAGAAGATGCTCGGCTGGGTCGACGTGGAGGTCGTGGAGCCGGGACTCGACCATGGAACGATCCTTCTCGATCCCGTGCTCACCGGAGGGGGTGTGCTCCAGGTCGAGTCCGGGGATGGTTCCGGGGAATATCTTCTGCTGGAGAATCGTCAACGTGTGGGATCCGACTCGGGACTCTTCCACTCCGGGCTCCTCATCTGGCACATCAACCCCGATGTGGTGGACGGTCGGTGGCGCTCCAACTCCGTGAACAATGATCCGGAGCGGATGGGAATCTGGCTTCGCCAGGCCGACGGGTCGAACAGCCTGACGGAGGCCGGAGGGGGACGGGGCTCACCGGGCGATCCGTTCCCGGGCTGCCAGCGGACGAACCCGCTCGACCACTCCGAGCCGTGTGTACGAAACCGTGAGTTCCACGCGGGCTCGGATCCGGGCTCCTGGTCGCAGGAGGAAGGGGTGATGGGCATCACCCTCTTCGACATCGACGAGGTGGGGGCGAGCGGGTCGGAGCCTCGCGCGGTGGAGTTCCGCTTGCTCACCCGCTTCCAGGAGGTCGTTGTAAGAGCGGACGGGCTGGAGGGTGAGGGAGGGACTGCCGCGAGCCCGGGGCTCGGGGGATGGGCCGGAGTCGTAACGATCGATGGGGGTGAATCCTTCGGTGAGGAGGACTCCTTCAGGTCCGCACCGTTTCAGACCCACGAGATCGTGGCTGCACCGGCGGTGGAGCTCACCGAGGACGTCCGAAAGCCCTTTCAGGAATGGCTCGACGGTGCTCCCAGGGAACGCACCTTCACTACGGCCCTGACGGACACCCTGCTCGTGGCTCACTACGGGGAACGCGAGGTGCGCGTGGCCCTGTCGCTGGAAACCCCCGTCGAGGACGTATCTCCGGGAGAGGTCCTGCTCACACCTTCGACGGAGGATCACTGGGTGCCGGAGGGTGCGGAGGTCACGGTGGAGGCGAGGCCCCGTACCGGCTTCGTGTTCCGGGAGTGGAAGGGGGCGCTCACCGATGGCACGAACCCCACTTCGCTCGTGGTGGACACCCCGATCGCTCTGGAGGCGGCCTTCTCTCTCGTGTACGGGATTGCCGACGCTCCAGGCGAGGTGGAGATGGAGGCGGCCCGGCCGTACGAGATCACGTTACAGGTGGACAACGCGAACGACCCGGTCCAGTGGACCGTGGAGGAGGGGTCGCTTCCGGAGGGGCTCGCCATCGATGGCGGGTCGGGTTTGATTTTCGGGGCCGCGCTCCAGTCCGGAGCCTTCTCCTTCGAGGTGAAGGCGAGGGATGCGATCGGCCTCGAGGCCCGTGCTCCCCTCACCTTCCGGGTGAACCCACCCGTGATCGAGGAAGCGGACCTGCTGGGCCCCTTCCTCGGAACCGGCCGGAGCCCGAGCGCCCAGCAGGAGGAGTACCTGGACCGTCAAGGGAACCGGAATGGCTCGTATGATCTCGGAGATCTCCGCGCCTACCTGCAGGAGGGAGAGGGCACGGTCCCGGTGGCGTCGTCGGGTGCGTCCGGAGCCCTCGGAGCGCCCGTCGAGGCGGGCCTGGTGGAGATCCTCGTGCCGCTCGGGCCGGTATCGGATCCGGGGGCTGACGACGCACGCGAAGCCGGACGGGCGCCATGACCCGCCTTACAAGCCGCCGCCGTCCGGTCGACGCGCGACGTGCGAGCCGGTCCTTCGGCCTCCTGCTCGTCGCGTTCATGCTCGCCCTCCTCATCGGCGCCTGCGATTCGGGTCCATCGGGCGCCGGGACCCTCTCGGTCACCGTGGAGGGGCCGGAGGGCTCGCCGGGGGCCGCGCTCATCCTCGTGTCGGGGGAGGGCGTGACCGGATTCACCGCTCGCGGCGGCACCCAGCTCTTTCATGAGCGTGCCGGAGAGGCCGAGGGCACCTGGCGGGTCGTGGTCGTGAACCCGGGGGAGGGCGCCCTCGAGTTCGGCGTGGAGGTCCGGGACCTCGGCTCGGCTCGCGTGTCGGGTCGGATCCTCGAACTGTCGGACCGCGAGAACGAGAGGGTTGCACAGGCGGACCTGGAGACGTATCACGTCCGCATCTTCCGATGAGACGCCACCCACGAAGCCATCCACGACGCCACCCCAAGAGGAGCTTGGTTCGTGCCCAGACGAGATGACCTCGAGACCATCCTGATCCTCGGCTCCGGTCCGATCGTAATCGGCCAGGCCTGCGAGTTCGACTACTCCGGAACCCAGGCCGTGCGAGCCCTCAAGGAGGAGGGATACCGGGTCGTGCTCGTGAACTCGAATCCGGCCACGATCATGACGGATCCGGATCTCGCGGACCGGACATACATCGAGCCGCTCACGACCGAATGGGTCACCCGGATCATCGAAAAGGAGAAACCCGACGCGATCCTTCCCACGATGGGGGGGCAGACGGCGCTCACGATCGCGATCGAGCTCCACGAGGCCGGAACGCTCGAGGCACACGGAGTGGAGCTGATCGGTGCGAACGCGGCCTCCATCGCGATGGCGGAGGACCGGGAGAAGTTCGCCGCCGCCATGGCCCGGATCGGCCTCGAAGTGCCGCACGGCGGATTCGCCCACACGTGGAGGGAGGCCCTCGAGATCGTCGAGGATGTCGGGTATCCTGCGATCGTCCGCCCCAGCTACACCCTCGGGGGAACGGGTGGAGGTATCGCCTACAACCGGGCGGAGCTCGAGACCCAGGTTCGCAAGGGGTTGGATGCATCGCCGATCCAGGAGGTGCTGATCGACCGGAGCGTCATTGGTTGGAAGGAGTTCGAGCTCGAGGTCGTCCGGGATGGATCGGACAATGTCATCATCGTCTGCTCGATCGAGAACTTCGATCCCATGGGGGTCCACACGGGGGACTCGATCACCGTCGCCCCGGCACAAACGCTCTCCGACGTGGAATACCAGCGGATGCGGGACGCCGCGATCGCGATCATCCGCGAGATCGGGGTGGAGGCGGGGGGGTGCAACGTCCAGTTTGCCGTCGACCCCGCAACGGGCGAGCTCCTCGTCGTGGAGATGAACCCGAGAGTGTCCCGCTCCTCGGCGCTCGCTTCGAAGGCGACGGGTTTCCCGATCGCCCGGGTCGGAGCGAAGCTCGCCGTCGGGTACCGTCTCGATGAGCTTCCGAACGACATCACGAAAACGACACCGGCCTCCTTCGAGCCGGCTCTCGACTACGTCGTCGTGAAATTCCCCCGCTTCGCGTTCGAGAAGTTCCCCGGTGCGGACCCGACGCTCGGAGTGCAGATGAAGGCGGTGGGCGAGACGATGGCGATCGGGCGCACCTTCAAGCAGGCATGGCAGAAGGGGCTTCGGGGGCTCGAGGTGGGGCGGGCGGGCTGGGTGGTCGGCTCCACGCTGGCGGATGACGGGCTCGAAGCCGACGATCCGGAGTCCCTCCTCGCCGCGCTCCGTCGCCCCACCGCGGACCGCATCTTTCAGCTCAAACGCGCTCTCGAGCTTCCGTCGCCCACCCTTGACGAAATCCATGTCGCGACCGGCATCGATCCGTGGTTCCTGGATCAGCTCCTCGAGCTCGTGGAGATGGAGGAGCGATACCGTGAGCTCGACGACCCGGGCCCCGGGGAACTCCGGCGGATGAAAAGGAATGGGTTTTCCGACCTGCAGCTCGCGGACCTCCGGGGCGAGGACGAAGACGATGTTCGGGAGCGACGGTGGGAGTGGGACATCCGCCCGAGCTACAACGTGGTGGATACCTGCGCCGGTGAGTTTCCGGCGGAGACCCCGTACTTCTACTCGTCCTACGAGATGGAGGACGAGTCGGCCCCCTCGGATCGCAAGAAGGTGGTGATCCTCGGGAGCGGCCCGAACCGGATCGGACAGGGAATCGAGTTCGATTACTGCTGTGTGCAGGCGGTGCTCGCCCTCCGGGAGGAGGGATTCGAGACGATCATGGTGAACTCCAATCCCGAGACCGTCTCCACGGACTTCGACGTGAGTGACAAGCTCTACTTCGAGTCCCTGACGCTGGAGGACGTCCTCGAGATCCTGCAGCGTGAGAAGCCGATGGGGGTCATCGTGCAGCTCGGGGGTCAGACCCCGCTCAAGCTGGCGGAAGGCCTGGACCGGCTCGGGGTCCCGATCCTGGGAACGTCCGTCGACGCGATCGATCGCGCCGAGGACCGGGGGCGGTTCGAGAGGGTGTGCCGGAAGGTGGGTGCTCGGGTCCCGGAGAACGGCGTCGCCGTCAGCGAGGCGGAAGCATTGGAGGTCGCGAAGCGGATCGGCTATCCCGTGCTCGTCCGGCCGAGCTATGTGCTGGGCGGGCGGGGGATGGAAATCGTCTATGACGACGCATCGCTCCAGAACTATTTTCGGCGCGCGGTCCTCGCCTCCCCCGATCACCCCGTCCTGATCGACCGGTTTATCGAGGATGCCTTCGAAGCGGATGTGGACGCCCTCTCCGACGGTGAGGATGTGGTCGTGGGTGGCATCATGCAGCACATCGAAGACGCCGGGGTCCACTCCGGGGACTCGGCGTGCGTCCTCCCTCCCTACATGCTCGCCGGGGAAGAGCTCGACGAGATCCGGGACCTGACACGCCGGTTCGCCCTCGAGCTCGGGGTCGTAGGGCTCCTGAACATCCAGTACGCGATCCGTGACGGGAAGGTGTACGTTCTCGAGGTGAACCCACGGGCCTCGCGCACGGTCCCGTTCGTGAGCAAGGCCACCGGGGTTCCACTCGCTCGCCTCGCCGCGCGGGTGATGGCCGGCGAGAGGCTTCGAGATCTCGACCTGCCTACGGAGCCCGCCGTCCCCGGGGTGGCGGTGAAGGAGGCGGTCTTCCCGTTCAACCGCTTCGATGTGGACGTGCTCCTGGGCCCGGAAATGCGGTCGACCGGGGAGGTGATGGGCTTCGACGACTCGTTCGGGATGGCCTATGCGAAGGCGCAGCTCGGAGCGGGCAACGTCCTGCCCAGAGAGGGAGGGACGCTCGTCGTGACGGTCAACGACCCGGACAAAGCGACCGTCACTCCGATCCTCCGTCGGTTCCAGGATCTCGGTTTCCAGATCCTCGCCACCGGTGGAACCCACAGCTACATCACGCGGCTCGGGATCCGGGCCCGCAGGATCTACAAGGTGGGTGAGGGGCGGCCCCACATCGTCGATGCCATCGTGAGCGGTGAGGTCGACCTCCTGATCAACACGCCCCTCGGAAAGCGGTCCCAGTTCGACGACTATGCGATGCGGCGGGCCGCGATCCAGTACAAGGTGCCCTACCTCACGACGATGTCGGCCACGAGCGCCGCCTGCGACGGCATCATCGCGCTCCGAAGCCGGAAGCATGCGGTCCTGAGCCTCCAGGAGCGGGTGGGTGCTTCCGGTGGGAGTGGTGGGCGCGGCGACGGGGAGGGATCTGCGGACGCCTCCTCCGAAGCGCGGGTGGCCGCGTCGGATCGATGACCCGTTCCACCGGCTTCTTCCTCCACTCCGCCTCCGCCCTCCACGACACGGGCTGGGGTCACCCCGAGCATCAGGGAAGGCTCCGCACCCTCGCGTCGGTCGTGGGGAAGGAGCTGCCGGCGCTCCACGACCGGGTGACCCAGATCGAGCCGCGCTTCGCCACGGAGGAGGAGCTCCTGCGGGTGCACACCGCCGAGCACGTCGCGCGGATCCGCGCCGTGGCGCAGGATGCGGCCGCCTCCGAGAGCGTGGGCGAGATCGATGCGGACACCCGCCTCTCGGGGGCGTCGTGGGATGCTGCGCTCGGAGCAGCGGGTGGATGCGTCTCCGCGGCCGAGTCCGTCGCGGAAGGAGCGCTCCGAAACGCCTTCGTCGCAGCCCGCCCTCCCGGGCATCATGCGACCCCCGGGCGCGCGATGGGATTCTGCCTCTTCAACTCGGTCGCCGTGGCGGCGCGGCACCTTCAGGCAAAGGACCTCGCGGAACGGGTCCTGATCGTCGACTGGGACGTGCATCATGGGAACGGAACGCAGGAGGCGTTCTACGCGGACGGAAGCGTCTACTACCTCTCCTTGCACCAGTGGCCGCACTACCCCGGCACCGGCGCCCGCGAAGAGCGCGGGGTCGGCGATGGAGAGGGCGCGACGCTCAACGTGCCTCTGCCCCGGGGGACCGCCCGAGAGGCGTACCTCGCACGGTACCGGGAGGCGGTCGAGCAGGCGCACGACGCATTCCGCCCCGACTTCATACTCGTGTCCGCGGGGTTCGACGTCCTTGCCGGGGACCCGCTCGGCGGCCAGCTCCTCGAGCCGGAGGACCTCCACCGGATGACGCGGGAGCTCCTGGCCCTGGCAGATCACTCCTGTGAGGGGAAGGTGGTGCATGTCCTCGAGGGCGGCTACGACCCCACACGGACCGGCGAGGGCGCGGCCGCGGTCGTGAGAGCGCTGGCGGGGGTCCCCCTCGAGGGAGATGCCGAGAATGATGCTCCTCGCCCTCCTCGGTAGAACTCCGGCGGCGATGCCGGGTAGATGAAGGTTGGTGAGCGCCGTGGAGACCGTGGTTGAGGAGTGTCCGATGTCGAGTCGACACAGAACCAATCGAACGCGCATCGAGGGGAAGGTTCTACTCCTCGTCAGCGCATTTCTGATCGCAGGGCCGTTATTGGCCTCCGCCCAGATCCCCGAGGGCTTCGAGGGGCCGTATCGCCCGAGCGTGGTTGCCGAGCGCGCGGTTTCGAAGATCGAATCCCCGTGGTGCCCGGGACTGATGCTGGAGGTCTGCCCCGCTGCCGAGTCGCGGGCGCTCAGGGACAGCATCCACGGTCTGGCGCTGGAAGGCTGGACGACGGACGAGTTGGTCGATTGGGTGATCGCGAACCACGGCGAACGGTACCTCGCCGTTCCGCGGACCAGCGGCTCGGGCCTCTGGGCCTGGGTCATGCCGCCGCTCGCCCTTCTCTTCGGCATCGGGGTGGTCGTCACCTTTCTCAGACGAATTCGTCAGCCGGAAGAGGATGATCTGTCGGTCCTCGACGAGGACCTGTCGGACGACGAGCGGCACCTCCTGGAGGACGCCCTCCGGGAGGCGGATCGGGCCGAAGAGTAGCCCGGCCGCGCGCGACAGAGCCGAAGGACGGGACGCGCAGCCTGGATGGGCGGCGTTGCCCCGGTCCAACGGATCCCTCTACCTTCATTCCATGACATCGATTGCCGACGGTCCGAGCAGGACGGGCCAGGACGCCCCGTCCATGCTCGATCTGGTCCGGCTCAGCTCCCGCCCACTCTTCCCGCCGGGCGGGAGAGACCTCTACCGCCAGATCGCGGTGCTCGCCGATGTAAAGCCGGGCGACGAGCTCCTCGTGGTTGCGTGCGGAACGGGCGTGACGCTCGAATATTTCGTGCGCGAGTACGCCGTGCAGGGGTACGGGGTCGAGCCCGACCCCGATCTTGCAAAAGCGACGGAGCAATGGGGGCGTGAAGCCGATCCTCGGAGCCGGTTCCAGGTTCAGCAGGCGCCGGTCGACGACCTGCCGTACCGCGACGGGATGTTCGACGTGGTGGTCGGGGAGATCGGCCTCACGACCTCGGCTGCCCCTGAAGACGCGATTGCGGAGCTCGTCCGCGTGGCCAAGCCCGGTGCGCGAATCGCGCTCGTCCAACTCGTGTGGAAGGCGCCGGTGGAGCCTGAGCGGCAGGAGGCCCTCTCCCGGCATCTGGGAGCGAAACCGCACATGCTCGTCGAGATCAAGCGGGCGCTGCGCGCGGTGGGCATCGAGCGGCTTCACGTCGAGGCCTGGACCGACGAGGAGACGGCCTTCAGGCCGGCCCTGAAGAAGCCTTTCCCGGACTTTGCCGAGTTGTTCAGCCTTCCGGAGAAGCTCGGCATCCTCCGGCGGGTCTGGGGACGCTGGGGCTGGCATGGTGTCCGCACTGCGATCGGTCGCGAGGTCACGATCCACCGGCTTCTGACACGGGAGAGGATCCTGGGTCTCGACATGATCGTCGGGCGCAAGAGCGGCGAGGCACCCGAGGTTGGCGACACGGCGGACGGTGGCGAGGCATCGGAGGAGGGGGAAGAGTCCGCCGGGGAGGATGAGACGACCGCCGAGCTTCCCCTCTTCGCGCCTCCGAACAGGTCTTGAGGGTGGGGCTTTCGTCCGAATCGCTGGCGGCCGTGCAGGCGGCGCTCCAGGAGCTCGACCTGGACGGATGGCTCCTCTTCGGCTTCCACCGGCAGAACCCGGTGGCCGCCTCCGTGCTGGGCGTGGACGACTCCACGCGACGCTACTTCGCCCTTCTCCCCTCCCGGGGTGAGCCTCGGGTTCTCACCCACTCGATCGATGCCTCCCTCTGGACGGATTGGTCGTGGCCGGTCCTGCACTACCGCGGCTGGCGCGACCTGGAGCGTCGCATCCCCGAGCTTCTGAAGGGATGCCGACGGCTCGCGATGGAAACGTCTCCCGAAGGAGCGATTCCCACACTCGACCGTGTGCCCGCCGGGGTGATGTCGTTCCTCGAGAGGCTCGGTGTCGCTCCTTCCAGTTCTGGAGAGCTGGTGACGATCTTCAACTCCCGGTGGAGCGAGGATCAGCTCGCGCGCCACCGAGAGACGGCGAAGACGCTCCGCCGCGTCGCCCACGAAGCCTTCCGGAAAGCCGCGAAGGGCGTCCGCGAGGGAGCTCCAATCCGCGAGGGGGAGCTCGCGGAGTGGATCCGTGCGCGTCTCCCGGACCTCGGGATCACCGTCGGGGTGGACTGCGTCGTCGCAGCCGGAAGCGCGGCCTCGGACCCGCACTACCAGCCTCGGGACAGTAGTGGCCGGCCTGTGGGAGAGGGCGATGTGCTTCTGGTGGATCTCTGGGGAAAGCCCTCCGAGATCGATGTCCCCGCTGATCAGACCTGGATGGCGTATCTCGGTCGCAGGGTGCCCGATCGGGTGCAGGCCGCGTGGGAGGCGGTGCGGGACGCGCGAGAGGCGGGGCTGGACCTCCTGGATCGGGGATGGCGGGGCGGCACCTCGATCCGGGGCTTCGAGGTCGACGAAGCCTGTCGGTCGGTGATCGAACGTCGGGGTCTCGGGGAGTATTTCGTGCACCGGACCGGCCACTCGATCGATCGGGAGCTGCACGGGAGCGGACCGAATCTGGACGGCGTCGAGACGATGGACGATCGGGTTCTCCTACCCGGAATCGGGTTTTCGGTCGAGCCGGGGGTGTACGTTCCTGGGGAGTTCGGACTCCGGAGCGAGGTCAACGTCCACCTGGGAAGCCAGGGCCCGGAGGTGACCACACCGGATCCGCAGGAGGAGATCCTCCTCCTTCTGGAGGACTGAATTGCGCCACCTGGTGGACGTGGCGCTCCCACTTCCCGTCCACCGTCGTTTCACCTACGAGGTGCATTCCGCCAACCCGCCGCCTCCCGGAACGCGGGTGCTCGTCCCATTCCGGCGCTCGGAGCGAGTCGGTTGGGTCCTCGGGCCGGCGTCCGACGGTGAGGTGCCGGGGCTTCGGGCCGTTCTGGACGTCCTCGAGGAGCGGCCGTCCCTTCCACCCGACCTCCTCCGCCTCGCAGGCTGGATGGCGCGGTATTATCTGGCGCCCGAAGGGTTGGTGCTGCGCTCGCTCGTCCCGTCCGTCCTCTCGGATGCCTCGCGGGACTACCTTTCGCGAACGGAGCTCTCCGCACCCTCCGACGGCGAGTTGAGCAGCCGGGAGCGGCGGCTTCTCGTGGCCCTCGACGAGCGAGCCGGACCCGGCCGGGTGTCTTCCCTTCGAAAAGCCCTCGCGATGGGGAGCGTGTGGCCCGAGATCCGGAGCCTTCAGGAGCGGGGTCTCCTTCGGCATGAGACGGTCCCGCCCGCAGATCCGCCGGTGAAGACGCGGAAGGTCGTCCGGCTGGAGCGCTGGCTGTCCGACCTCGCGGACCGCGATGAGGCGTTCACGCGCGCCCCCCGTCAGGAGGAGTGCTACCGGCTCCTCGAGGCGGCCGGAGGCGAGCGAGACCTCTCCGATCTGCTCGAGACGGGAGGCTTCACCCGGTCTGTGGTCCGAGGGCTCGAGGACAAGGGGATCGTGATCGTGGAGGACCGCGAGGTCTTTCGCGACCCCTTTCGCGATCTGGAGCAAGACGCGGCCGAGGCCCCCACTCCCTATCCGCGCCAGCAGGAGGCGATCGACGCCCTCGTTCGCGCGTCGGGCCAGTCGGCGCCTCGCCCTCACCTCCTCCATGGGGTGACGGGTTCCGGGAAGACGCTGGTCTATCTCGACCTTCTGAGCGAGGTGGTGGAAAAGCGGGGGCGCTCGGCGATCGTGCTCGTCCCGGAGATCTCCCTGACGCCGCAAACCGTTCGCCGATTCCACGCACGGTTCGGGGAGCGGATCGCCGTGCTCCACTCCGCCCTCTCCGACGGTGAGCGCTACGATGCTTGGCGGGGGCTTCGAAGCGGAGAGAAGAGGATCGCCGTCGGCGCGCGTTCCGCGGTCTTCGCTCCGCTGGAGGATCTCGGCGCCATCATCGTCGACGAGGAGCACGACGGGAGCTACAAGCAGTCGGAAGCCCCGCGGTACCACGCCCGCGACGTCGCGGTGATGAGAGCCTCGATGTCCGGCGCGCTCTGCGTCCTGGGTAGTGCTACCCCGTCGCTCGAGAGCTGGGCGAACGTGAATCGCGAAAAGTTCACCCTTCTTCAACTTCCGGAGCGGGCGACCGGGAAGGCGATGCCGCCCGTCGAGATCGTGGACCTCCGCGAGGTTCGGAAACGCGAGCGGAGCGGGGTCTCCGGGAAGGACGACGGCGGCACGATCCTCTCACCGCACCTCGTACGCCAGGTCCGGCTCCGGCTCGAACGGAAGGAGCAGGTGATTCTGCTCCTCAACCGGCGCGGCTTCTCGGCATTCGTCCAATGTCGTGAGTGCGGGGACGTCATCGAGTGTCCCCACTGTTCCGTATCGCTGACCTACCACCGAACTCGTGATCGGATCCTCTGTCACCACTGCCGCCACGAGGAGGAGAAGCCCCGGAGGTGTCGGCGCTGTGGCTCCGACGACCTCTCCTTTCGCGGCCTCGGCACGGAGAAAGTGGAGGGCGCCGTGGCCGAGACGTTCCCGGGGGCCCGGATCGCTCGGATGGACGTGGATACCACGTCGCGGAAATGGTCCCATCACGAGATCCTCGGGCGTGTGGAGCGGGGGGAGGTCGATATCCTGATGGGCACGCAGATGATCGCGAAGGGGCTCGACTTCCCCGGCGTGACGCTCGTCGGCGTCATCAACGCCGATGTCGGGATCCACCTCCCCGACTTCAGGTCGAGTGAGCGGACGTTTCAGTTGCTGAGCCAGGTCGCCGGACGGACGGGAAGGGGCCCCCTGGGGGGGCAGGTGATCATCCAGACCTCGATCCCCGAACACTACGCCGTGCAGGCGGCGCTGACCCACGACTACCGGGGCTTCGCGGAGCGCGAGCTCGAGGAGCGGGTCTTCCCTCCCTATCCTCCTCATGTGAGACTGGCGAACGTGGTGACGAGCAGCCCGGACCAGGAGCTGGCAGCGTCCACGGCGGAGGCGGCCGCGGACTGGGTCCGGACCCGACAGGACGGCGCAGTCGAAGTGGTGGGTCCTGCCCCCTCCCCGATCGAGCGCTTGCACGGGCGATGGCGATGGCATCTTTTTCTCAGGGCGTCCTCTTCGGGGGCCTTGGGTCGGATCTGCCGGGCCTTCGCCGCGGAGTACCGGCCGGTGGGGGGTGGGGACGTGCGTGTCGTCGTGGACAGGGATCCTGGAGCGCTTCTGTGAGGTAGGAATCGCGGATGGCGGGCACCGACTCCTGAGAATGCCCGCGTGCCGAGGACCGAGCATCTGAACCATGGCCTGCTTAGCACTCAACGCCTCGTTCGAACCGCTGACCATCGTACCCGCGCGACGCGCGGTCCGTCTCGTCCTGGATCGGAAAGCCGAGATCCTGGAGGTCGACGATGGTCGCTCCTTCCGCTCGGAGAGGGAGGACGTCCCCTTTCCGGTCGTGATCCGGCTCGTTCGGTACGTCCACGTGCCGCGCCGGTTCCGGCGTCAGGTGACGAACACGTTTCTCTTCGCCCGGGACGAATACACCTGCCAGTACTGTGGAGCGCACCGGCGGGAGCTACGGGGGAGACAGTTCCTCACCCGGGACCACGTTCTTCCGGTTTCCAGGGGCGGGGAGAATTCCTGGGACAACGTCGTGACGGCGTGCTCTCCGTGTAACAACCGGAAGGGGAACTCCCTGCCGGAGGAGGCGGGGCTCAGTCTGCGGGATGTGCCCAGGGAGCCGAACTACGTACACCTGGTCTGGGCCGTCCGGAAGGTGACGCCCGTACAGGCGAAGTATGTCCGCATGTTCTATGGCGATGACATTCTCGCTCTGCTCGAGCGTGGATATCAGTCGTCGATCCAGGCGTAGGGGCGTTCGTAGAACTGTCCTCTCCCACGCACCGTGCCGCGGTCCGTGTACTCCTTCCACCGGATGATCCATCCTCGCACGGGGTCCTGCAGGACTTCGTACCGGAACCCCGGAGCTTCCGCCCGCTCCGCCAGGAAGCGCCGGAGCACCGGAGGCAGGTTCGGGATTCCGTCGACCGGAAGGTACTCCGGAGCGCTTCCCAGCTCCTTCTGGAGCTCGGATTGGCAGAGTTGCACGGACCGCAGGGCGTCCTCCACGGCCTGCGTCACCTGACCCATCTGTTCGGTCACGGCGCCGCCGGTCCGGGTTCGGATCTGGCGAACGAGTTGTTGGGTGGTCGGTGCCTCGAGGTCGTCCCGGGCGAGCCGGAGGCGGGTGAGGATTCGCTCCTGAAGGCTGAGGAGCTGCGAGTAGATCCGCGTCGTGCCTTTTCCGTCTTCGACAAGCGCTTCGTCACTCATCCTCTTCCTCGTCGCCTTCAGCGTCTTCCGGGGGAGGACGGCCCTCCCACTCGTCCTGAAGCCTCTTTTCCCGCTCGATCGCCTCTCGCACGACCCGGAGTGATTCCTTCAGGGTCGGATCCGGCTCCTCCTGCGACCCCACCTCCCGCTCTCGCTCGTCTTGTCCTTTCGGAAGCTCGAGGCGTTGAGTTCCTCGCACCTCGTAGGCGAAGAGCTTCTGCCGGAGGTCGCCGATGAGCCGTTGGAGCTCCGGGACCGAACGGAGGAGGAGGTCGTTCTCTTCCAGCCGCAGGATCAGGCGCGCGAACCTCACCATGTCGGCACGCAGGTCCTCGGGTCGGATATCGTCGTACTTCCCCATTGCACCGTCAACTCGCGGGCATGGCCCGGCCAAACGTCCACGTGGGAGGGTCGGTCGCCCCCTTTTTCCCATCGAAGTCTACACCGCTTATTCTCGTGGGTCCAATCTCACGACGAGGAGGTCGCCGTGGCACATACTTTTCTGATCCGGCGCGTCCGTTTCAGCGCGACACATCGCTATCGGCGTCCCGACTGGAGTGAGGAGCGGAATCGCCGCGCGTTCGGCTCGGCGGTCGACGCTCACGGCCACGATTTCGAGGTCGAGGTGGTCGTGGGTGGTCCCGTCGACCCGGAGACCGGCTTCCTGGTGGACCTGGCCGCGCTGGACGAGGTGCTGCGGGCACATGTCGTCGATCCGCTCGATCAGCAGGACCTCACGACGGCCGTCCCGGAATTCAGGTCGGGCGGTAAGCTGCCCACTACGGAGAATCTCGCATTCTGGATCTGGGAGGAGCTCGAAAGCCGGATTCCCGGTACCGCCGTCCTCGATCGGGTCCGGGTCTTCGAAAGTGGCGATCTGGGATCGGAGTACCGCGGATGAGGGACCTCCGTGGAGGGTGGTCGGCGGATCGAGGTGGGCCGCGCGAGCGGGCGGCTTCTTGCGACTTCCCACGACGGCGGCGCATCTTATCGGAGGACAGTTCCTCCTTCGTCACGGTCTCCGGTCCCCCAACCCCCCCGCACCGATGTCCAAGCTGCCTCCAGCCAAACCGACGCCCGTCCGCAACCTCATGGGAGAGGAGGAGGCGTCCGAGCAACCTGAATCCGAGAGTCCCCCCCCCCGGACCTTCTCCGCGGAAGGGGAGGCGTGGATCGTGCGAGTCACCGGCTCGACGATTGCGGGGACCGCCGCGGGAGTCGGTGCCGTCCTCTCCCAGGTCCGGTTCTTCCGCCCCTCAGATCCCGCAGTCCCCGTTCGGCAGACCTTTCTGGCGTCGAGAGAGCTCGAAGACCTCTATGACGAAGAGCTGGTCGAGCTTCTGGCACGGGGGAAGCCGGTGGCTCCGCCGAAGCGTGAAGAGGGGCCGCGCCCTGGGAAGCCGGGGCGGCGCCGTGGCAAGCCCTGACGTGTCGATTTGCGACATCCATGTGTGTCGATCGCCGACACTCCGGGTGTTGCCTCCTCCGCCTCACTCCCGGAAATCCGCGCAGCCACGCCCCTTCATCGCCCCCAACCTCGGATGGCACAGTCGGTGCACAAAGGGAGGGCGACTCGCCGGCAGGTCATGTACGGCGAGGAAAGCCGAGGATCAAGGGAGGTGCGTTGTGGATACATCGGAAACGGGGAAGTGGCGGACGACCGGGGGACAGGTCTTGCCGATCGACGGTCCGGGAATCTTGATCGCTGATGGAAGGGGCCCTTCAGAGGAGACGCGTGCTCCTCGCATCTCCGCCTTCATCTGGGCGGAGCGGGAGTCGCCGGCTCCCACGCTCCCCTACGGGCGGTGGAAGAGGGCGGTGTGACGAGCTGAGCGCGATTCGCTCCGAAGCTCCGTGGCGCCCCCCGGGATTTCTGTTCCCGGGGGGCGCTTTTTGCATGGAGGAACGATGGGCGTCGACGGGTGTCCATGCCGAGGGCCTGGAGCCTCGGCCGGATGCCGGGAATCGTGGAGTTCAACGCATGGAAGCCGTCCGGTGTCCTTATGGATGAACCCTCGGGGATCGAAGACGCAGAGCTGGTTCGGAGGGCCCGGGATGGGGATCGGGCCGCATTCGGGGGCTTGGTCGAGCGATATTCCCGTGCAGCGTACAGTGTAGCCTTCTCCGTGACCCGGAGCCGGGAAGATGCGGAAGACGTGGCCCAGGAAGCATTCTTGGTGGCATTGCAGCGGATCGACGAGTGCCGGAGGCCGAGTCGGTTCGCCGGCTGGCTCATGACGATCGTCAGGAATCGGGCGAAGAACCTGATCCGGAGAGAGTCGATCCGGGTGATGGACATCGTTCCCGAAACCGCTGCGACGGATAGACCGAACCCCCGGGAGCAGACGGAGACGGTCCGCTTGCGGAAGCTCCTCACGGATGCGATGGAAACCCTGTCGGAGGTACAGCGTGAGGTGGTGCTCCTCCACGACCTCGAGGGGTGGAAACATCGGGAGATCGCCGAGCGCCTGGATCTCCCGGAAGGAACGGTCCGCTCCCATCTCCATTTCGCTCGCAAGGCGCTGAGGACCACGCTGGCTCCCCTTCTGGATCGGGAGTCTAAGGATGGAAACCGATGAGCAACCACGATCTGGATCCGCGCATCCCCCTGGAACTGCTCGACCCGGGGGCTTCCGACCCCGGCTACTGGAGCCGCTTCCGCGGCCGGGTCGTGATGGATGCCGCTCCCGAGCTCGCGCGTCGCCGACGCTTCGCCGAGGTGACGATCTCGGACCTCGTCCTTTCGTGGAGCCGCCTTCTGGTTCCGGCGACCGTGGCGACGGCTGCTGCCGCTGCGCTCCTGCTCTTCTTCACTCCCGAGGAGCCCGCTTCGGCCCTGATGGACGTGGAGGAGCTCCTTCTCTGGGAGACGGTGGAGGGGGATGGAGAGGCCCTGCCCGCGGTCTTCCCTCTCGGTGACGACGAGGCGGAGTTCGAGCTCTTCCTCGTCGCGGTGGAGGGCCTCCAATGAGCGAGCCCGGGGTTCCGGGCGGGAGAAGGGTACGATGACCAGTCTTTCCGGGAAACGGGCGGCTACAGTGGGCCTTCTTCTTCTCGTCTTCGGGGCCGGGACGATCTTCGGGGTCGTCCTCGGCCACCGAGGGGTCGGGGAGGGAGGCGTGCTCGAGGCCGGCGAGGTCCGGAACGAGGAAGACCGCTCCCCGCGCCGTGGCATCGTGCACGAGCTGGTCCTCACCGAAGATCAGCGGGCCCAGGTGGATTCGATCCTGGAGCATCACCGGACGATGTGGTCGGAGCTCCAACAGGAGGTCGCGCCGCGGCACCGCGAGATCATGGCCACGACCCGAAGCGCGATTCGTGACGTGCTGACCGAGGCCCAGGAGCAGCAGTACGATTCCCTCCTCGCGGAGGCTCGGGAGGCTCGGGAGGC
>SKKN01000047.1 GCA_007121455.1 Gemmatimonadota bacterium
GAAAGGAGTTTCGGGACCTTGGGATCGAGGTTCGCGCCCACTCCTACGGGACGATCGCCGAGGAGGTCCCCGAGGCGTACAAGGACGTGGCCGAGGTCGTGGACGTGGTGGCCGGCGCGGGAATCGGCAGGAAGCTCGCTCGGCTTCACCCCATGGGGGTCCTCAAGGGTTGATCGGGGACACCGGGGGTCGGCCGCCCACCGCGCCTCCCATCGTGAGGCGAAGGCTATCCGGGGCTGGCCCGGAGTCGGGAGGGGAAATGCAGAGGAGGACAGATTGTCGAGACGGATGCGGAGGTCCGGGAAGGTGTCCCGATGCACCATTGGCGGGACATTCAGGTGCACTTTCCGGTCGTTGCTTCCGGTGGTCGGTCGAGAGGAACGCTCGATTGTCCGGACCGGACATGCTTCTAGCTTCTTCAGGTGGATGGGGCGGGGCGTCGACGACCGGGCTCCCGATGAGAAGGAGCCACCGAATGACCCGGCCCATGGCCGGCCTTGGCTCCGAGGGGAGATGCTCGCCTTCCTGTTGGCGCTGGGGGGAGGCGCCATGACTGGACAGGGGTGCGCCCAGGAGCCGGCACGGAACCACGGCCTTCAGGAGGAGGTGAGGCTCCCAGAGCCCCGGACCTCGGGACCGGTCTCGGTGGAAGAGGCGATCCACGGCCGCCGGTCGGTACGCAACTTCCGAACGGACCCCATCGATCTCCCCCAGGTCTCCCAACTTCTATGGGTCGCCCAGGGAATCACCGACGGGAACGGGCTCCGGGCCGTCCCGTCCGCGGGCGCGACCTACCCCCTGGAGACCTACCTCATCGTGGGAGAAGTGCAAACGCTGGCGCCTGGGGTCTATCGCTATGCCCCGGAACGACACGCGTTGCACCTCCTGCAACCGGGTGACCTCCGGGAGGAGATGGCCACCGCCGCGCTCGGTCAATCCTGGATTGCGGACGCCCCGATCACGATCCTGGTGGCCGCCGTCTTTTCGCGGACCACGGGACGGTACGGAGACCGGGGCCGGCAGTACGTGCACATGGAAATGGGGCATGCAGCTCAGAACGTGTACGTGCAGGCGGAGGCTCTGGGGCTGGGAACGACGATGGTAGGAGCCTTCCACGACCAAGCGCTGGCCGAGGCTGCGGGCCTACCTTCCGAGGAGCTTCCCCTGGGACTCCTTCCCGTCGGCGTTCCCCGATGACCGACCCTCGAGCACGAGGCGGGGGGGCGCGGGGATCGTTTCCCGGGAGCCGGTGCATGGAGGTGACGATTCCCGCGGATGGGGTCCACCTCGAAGGGACCCTCATCCTGCCTCCCGAAGCCCTCGCGATCGTCGTCGTCCTGCACGATACCGAGAGCGGCCGCAACCACCCCCGGAATCAGTTCGTCGCTGACGTCCTTCGCTCGACCGGGATCGGCACCTTCGCCCTCGATCTCGTCAGCCGCGCCGAGGAGGAGGGCACCACCCGAAGTCCTCTCCCGCGTCTCGCCCAGGAGCGGACCACAGAGCGTACCGTGGCCGCCGTGGACTGGCTGGGGCACATTGACCCGGCACGGGACACACCAGTGGGACTCTTTGGGGTCGGTCCCGCAGCCACGACCGC
Organism: Gemmatimonadota bacterium; assembly: GCA_007121455.1. GTDB lineage: Bacteria > Gemmatimonadota > Gemmatimonadetes > Longimicrobiales > Gaopeijiaceae > SKKN01. The sequence goes on from SKKN01000047.1 coordinate 1,601, forward strand.
CCTGAAGGCTGCGGCGATGAGACCGGACCGGGTGGCGGCGGTGGTCTCCACCGAAGCCCGCCCCGAACCGGCCGATTCCTCCCTGGGCAAGGGCACGGCTGCGACCCTCCTCGTGGTCGGAGACCAGGACGAGGAGGCGATCCGCCGAAGCCGGCAGGTCGTAGTCCGGCTCGCTCGGGCCAGAGCCCGGAAGCTCCAGGTGGTTCCCGGAGCGAATGACCTCTTCGAGCGCCCTGGGGCGCTCGAACATCTGGGAGTGGTGGCCCGGCATTGGTTTCGGGACTATCTCGGAAGCCTGGAAGAGACTTCGTGGTCGTCCACAGTGCACCGGCTCGTATCGCGTTGAACCGCTCCCGCTTGTTCTCGGCCCTCGTCCTCGTGGCCTCCGATTCGACTTTCCGTCCACCCACAGAACCGGAATCGGTACCATCCCATCCGCGGGTGGCCTCACATACCCCGTGGAGGAGTCCGATCGGACTGCTAGAGGAACGTTCTCGGAACCGATTCATTCCAGATCCGAGTGAAGACTCGCGCATTCCCCTCGAAGGCATCCAGGGTGGCGTGAATCTGAAACGCTTCCGCTGTGGATCTCAACACAGTGCGGGTTTCGGTGCGAACCTCCCAATCGCCCCGGGACAGCCCGTACACACTCCTCACCTCACCTTCGACCGAGCCGAAATCGTGTTCTTGGTAGCGGTACCACTCGTCGGTCCGCCTTTCCACGGTCAGGCCGATGTCCCCGAGACGATAGACGCCGTCGTGGTTCATCACGTGGAGCCTGGCCTCCTCATGTCCCAGGTCCCGGGTGACGATCCAGTTCCGTCGCTCTCCCTCGAGGATCGTTCGGTGAGACGGCTCTGCGCTTTCGGCTCGCTCGAAGGGCCGCAGGGCCGCGTCCTCGGTGTCGCCGTGCTCGCGCACGGGTAGGATCAGGGCGCTCTTCGTCGGGAAGACCGTGAGTCGCACCGGCTCCGGCGGCGGCCACGCCTGCGGCCAATAGGAGGTCGACAGCGCCAAGCGGATCCGATGGCCGGCCGGAAGGGACTGGGCCAGGTCGTTCAGCTTGACCCGAATCTGGACGGGCTCACCCGGGGGCAGGGACCTGGGACGGTGGGGTCCGTCGCGGTGGCAGAGGTTCAGCAAGCCGTAGGTCACTCGGGTCGCTGTGTCGTCGGGCGCGAGGTCGGAGAGCCGAACGGCCAGCATTGCCGTGGGGCGATCGGCCGCCAACGTCACCTCCAGCACCGGCCCGCCCAAGATCTCCATCTCGCTCTCCAACGGCGGACTGTCGAACACGAGAGACCCCCCGTCCTCTTCCCTCTGGTCGTACGGGAAGTCGGGCGCACCCTTGTAGGAGCACCACTTCCCGGCGAAGAGCCCCACGCTCAGGGGCGACCGCACCGAAATGGGATCCTCCCGATGCGGCTCGGTCCCCGGAAAGAGGATCCGTCCCGGAGCGAGCTGGTACCGGTGCTGGTGGATCTCGGGAGAGGGCCAGGAAGGCTCCCCCACCCACCGACCGGGGCGGACCTCGTAGTCCGTCTGCGGGGGCACGCTTTCCTGCATCCAGACTCGCAGCGCGGGCTCGGCCATCACGCCCGTCTCCACTCCCTTCAGCCACTGATCCCACCAGCGCACACACTCCTGTAGAAATCCGATTGCCGGACCGGGAACCCCTTGGTGCGGATAGACGTGACTCCATGGGCCGATGAGGCCCCTGACCGGAGCCTCGAGATGCTCGACCAGGCGAAAGACCGGGTCCGAGTATCCGTCCGCCCAACCCGACACCGCGAAGACGGGGCACTGAATGGCTCCGTAGTCCTCGGACACCGAACCGTGGCGCCAGAAGTCGTCTCTCGTCTGGTGCTGCATCCAGTTGTGGAGCCAGAGACCGCTGCCTTCGAGTCGCTGAAGCCACAGCTTCCTCCACCGCTCACCCACCACCTCGGGATCCGGAGGCATGCTGTTGTACGCAAACATGGTGGAGGCCCAGGAAAGGTTATCGTTCAGGAGGCACCCGCCCATGAAGTGGATGTCGCTTTGGTACCGGTCGTCGCTGGCGCAGACGCTCACCACGGCCTGAAGCTGCGGAGGGCGACGGGCAGCGAGCTGAAGTGCGTTGAATCCTCCCCAGGAGATACCGATCATCCCCACTCGACCGCTGCACCAGGGCTGTCCGGCGATCCAAGCGAGGACGTCTTCGCCATCGGCCAACTCGGTTTCCAGGTACTCGTCTTCCAGGACCCCCTCCGAGTCCCCGCTTCCCCGGAGGTCCACTCTCACGCAGGCGTATCCGTAGCCCGAGAAGTACCCGTGCATTCGGTCGTCCCGGGTTCGCTTCACGTCGCGCTTGCGATACGGGATGTACTCCAGCACGGCGGGTACCGGATTGCGCTCCGCTTCCTCCGGCAACCAGATCCGGGCGGCCAGCCGGGTTCCGTCCCGCATCGGGATCCAGGTGTTCTCGATGGTCTGGACGCGGTGGGGAAAGTCTTTGGGGCGCTTCACGTGCGGCATAAGTGCTCCGGTCGATCGTGGGCGTTCGAGCATTCTGTGGTGCCAGAGCCTCGAAAGGTTCCGTCCTGCACGAAGACAGCCTCCTCCAACAGGTTCAGAAGTCGCCGGTCCGTGAGCCCTTTCCCGTTCCCCAGGGCAGCTCGCACGACACACGTCGATCCCCCTCGGCCAACCGCCGGAAGCACACGACCCATTGGAGTTCCGAGGTGTCGTTTCTCGCACCGCGAGCCGAAGTACTACGTTCCCGCGGGGCGGATGCCCCGGACGGGGCCGGAATGTGGCGTTGCGTAAGAAGGGATGGATGCACGCGTCATACCACGCTGAAAATCGGGGCCACACCGATGACGGGATTCAGGGGTAGGCGAGACGCTCGGGTTCGGAGGCTCGAAATACGGGGCGGAGACCTCGGACCTTTCGTCCCGTCGAGAGGGGTGGGATGAGACGCTCGACCGCAGCGCCAATACCGCTGGCATGACCCTGGCATGTCTTGGGGGAGCCCCGTACCTGGAAACCCCTTCAGGGATCGGGGGCTCGTTCACCCAAGTAGCCTGGAGGCACCCTATGGAAACTCTACCCACTCTCCGACGCCCCGATGGCGGCCGCTCCCTCCTACGGGACTGGGATCGACTCGAGAACCAGATGCAACGCCTCTTGGGCGGGATGTCGCTCTGGGAGCCCACCTCGGAAGCCTTCACATGGGGTCCCAAGGTGGATATCTCCGAAGACAACGGCAACTACGTTCTGACGGCGGAGCTGCCCGGCGTCGAGCCCGACGATGTGGACATCGAGATGGAAGGGAACGTCCTCACCATCGGGGGTGAGAAGGACGTAAAGCGCGAGCATGAGGATGAGCGTGTCCAGCTCTCGGAGCGTCGGTACGGTGCCTTCGCGCGCAGCTTCACCCTCCCGTCCGCCGCCGACCCGGAGAACGTCACCGCGGAGTTCCATCAGGGCGTGCTGACCGTCCGGGTCGGGAAACGAGCCGAGGCCCGTGGCAAGAAGATCGAGGTGAAGGCGACGTAGACACCTCACGACCGGTTCCATTTCCGAGCCGGCATCGGGAGCGTGGGGCGGGGGTCGGTCTACGCCGGTCTCCGCCCCATCGCCGAGGCCGGATTCCAACCGCCGGTGGCGCGCGACCGAGCGGCTGGGGCGACCAAGAACCGAGGGGGAACGAGTGGGCTATTTCCGGGCTGTCGCTACGGACTTGGACGGAACCCTGGCGTACCATGATGAGGTAGATCCGGAGGTCATCGGGGCCCTTCGGGAGATCCGGGCCCGGGGGATCCGCACGGTCCTGGTCACCGGCCGGATTCTGGCCGAGTTGCGCCAGGTGTTCCCCACCCTGGAAGACGAGTTCGATTTAGTGGTGGCCGAAAATGGCGGCGTGCTCTCGGGACCCACGGGGGTCCGGGCGCTGAGCTCGCCGGTGGATCCCGACCTGGCCCCGGCCCTGACCCGCCGGGACGTACCGATCCGGGTGGGCCGGGTGCTTCTGGCCTGCGGCGCCGGGTGCGAGGAGGCCGTTGCGGAAGAGGTCCGCCGGAGCGGCTACGAGCTGCAACTCGTTCGGAACCGGGGCGCCCTCATGGTCCTCCCCACAGGGGTGAACAAGGGAATGGGGGTGGTGGAGGCCCTGGGGGACCTGGGGGTCTCGCGGCACAGCACCGTGGCGCTGGGCGACGCGGAGAACGACCACAGCCTCCTGGCGGCGTGCGAGCTGGGAGCGGCCGTGGCCGACGCCGTGTTCCCCCTCCGACGGCACGCCGACGTGGTCCTTGAGAAGGCTGGCGCGAAAGGGGTGGCCGACTTCCTTCGCAGCCCACTCTTCCTGGGGGAGGAACGCGCCCCCTCGCCGCGCTGGCAACTCGAGCTGGGCCGTTGCTTGGACGGGGAGAGCGAGGCCCTCATCCCAGCGTCCCAGGTCAACGTCCTCGTCAGCGGCGGGACCACCTCGGGAAAGTCCTACCTGGCCGGACTCGCCGCCGAGCAACTCGCGGCCCTGGGATACAGCGTGGTGGTGCTGGACCTGGAGGGGGACCACGCGCACCTGGAATCCCTGCGCGGGATCCTGGGATTCTCCCATGGACGCCTGCCAAAGCCGGAGGACCTGCCCGGGCTCCTCACTCACAGGTTCAGCAGCGTCGTCCTGGACCTCTCTCTGGAGCCCCCGGAAGAGAAGCAGGCTTACGCACGCCGGGTCCTGACGGTTCTCCTGCGACTCCGGAGGACGATGGGCCTCCCCCACTGGATCGTGCTGGAGGAGGCGCACCACGTCCTCACTGACCCCCACTTCGCCCAGCAGGTCCTCTCCGACCCGGTGCGCGGCCTCTTGCTGGTGAGCTGGCGTCCGGCGGATCTCCCCGAGGCGGTATGGGACCGGATCGACGTCCTGGCCGCCCTGTGCGGGCGAGAGGTGGCCGTGGGGGGCACGCCCGAGATCATGGCGCACGGCTCCGGAGAGTCCCCCGGGGCCATGACCGAGCTACTGGAAGAGACGAACCCTGGGGAGTTTCTCCTCCTCTACCGGGACGCCCCGGGCCGTGGAGTGCGGCGGTGCCGGCTGGGGGAGCGTCGCACGGATCACATCCGGCATTGGCGGAAGTATGCCGACGCCACGCTTCCTCCCGACCGGGGGTTCTCCTTCCACCAATCGGACCCCGACGCAGATCCCGCCCAGGCCTCCAACCTCCGAGAGTTCGTGCATATCCTCGCCGATGCCGACCCCCACACGATCCGCCATCACGCGGACCGGAGCGACTTCTCACGTTGGATTCGCACCACCGTCCAGGATACCTGGCTGGCTTCCGTGGTGGCCTCCACCGAGGAAGAGGTCCGCGCCGATGGGGATGTCGACACCACTCGCCGGCAGATCCTGGACGCCGTCCGCTTCCGCTACGGGGCATGATGGCCTTCCCCTGCGGAACGTGACCGACAGAGCAAGTCAGCGGAGGAGGCGGGCCTGAATCAGGCGCCGCCACGCTTCGGCCGTGTAACGCCCCAACGGTTCGGGAGACTGATAGAGTGTCGGGAATTCCCGGCGCACTTCACCCGGTCAGGTACGGGCGTGAATGACGGTCGCCCGATTCCTGCCACAAATCACGCCTTTCGGGCCCCTCGCCGCCGATCTCCGGCACCGGGGGGCCCGGTCCGTATTGGAGGAAGAAGAGAGATGAGCGTGTCGCCCGTGCTGCGGCAACGACTCGAGCAGGCGCTGCGTGTCCAGGCACAGCGACTGGCCTCGCTGAAGCAAGCCGGTGGGGGTGAGGGCCCGGTGGCTCGGACGGTAGCGGACGCTTTCACCGTGACCGGTATGCTCATCGAGGGGCTCGATAAGGAGACCGTTCCAGAGGTGCCGGAGGAAGCGGTCGGGTACGGATCGCTCGTAGCGATCTGCGACCTGGATACTGGTGAGCACGCCGCCTACCGGATCATGAGTGGTGAAGCCTTGGATCTGGATGCGGGACACATCTCCCTCGATTCGGCCCTGGGCTCTGCGCTCCTCGGGTTGTCGGTCGGCGCCGAGGTCGAGGTCCGCACTCCCGCCGGCCGCCTGCGCGTTCGCATCGCGGAGCTGCAGACGGTCCATTCCTTCCTCGATGAGGTCAGCAAGGAGACGGACCACGGAGCGACGGCAAAGGAGTCGGCCTCTTCCGATCCCGAGGAGATCGGTTCGTGAACCCGAAGCCCGAAATCCTGATCATCGGCGGGGGGGTGATCGGTGTCGCCGTTGCGGATGCCCTCTCCCGGGCCGGATCTGCAGTCGTCCTCATTGACCGGGACCTCCCTGGGCACGGGTGCTCGTACGGGAACGCCGGCTGGGTCGCACCGTGTTTCGCCACCCCACTTCCGCGTCCGGGGCTCTTGCTGAAGGCCGCTCGGTGGATGCTGGATCGGCGAAGTCCTCTCCGGATTCCTTTGCGGCCGGACCCGGCACTGGTCGCGTGGCTCGTTCGATTCCTCTGGAACACCCGGCAGGAGCGGTTCGTCGCGGGCACCAGAGCTCTGGTCGAGCTTTCCCAGTACAGCCTGGAGGCGTTCGGGGAGCTGGCGAGTGACCGCCGGCGCGGGCTCGACCTCCAGCGGAAGGGACTCCTCCAGGTTGGGTTGACCCCGAAGGGTGTCACGGGGCTCGTCGCGGACCTCAGGATGATGGAGGCATTTGGCGTCGAGGGCACGGTGCTGGATGAGGAGGGGGTTCGCGAGGTGGAACCTTCGTTGACCGGACCGGTTGCAGGGGGAGTCCACTTTCCTCAAGAGGCTCACCTCGAGCCGCTGGAGGCTGTTCGAGCCTTCGCGAAACGAGCCGAGGACGCAGGAGCCCAGATCATTCCGTCTACGGAAGCGATCCGGTTCCGCCGGGACGGAGATCGGATCACGGGCGTCCTCACGACCCGAGGATGGATCGAGCCGGCGACGGTGGTTCTGGCTTCGGGAGTCTGGTCGAGGTCGCTCGCCGCTCAGGTGGGGCTCTCCCTGCCACTTTTCGGCGGTAAGGGGTACTCCGTGACGGTAGATCGGTCCGCCACGGCCCTTCGGACGCCAGTCCTGGTTGCGGAGCGAAAGGTCGCCATCACGCCGCACAGCGGCCGTGTCCGTCTCGCGGGCACGCTTGAACTCGTGAAGGACCACGAGACGATGATCGCCCCACACCGGGTGGATGCGATCCGGAAGACAGCAACGGACCTCTTGGGCCTCCCTGAGTGGGTCTCGGTCGATGAGCCTTGGCGAGGGCTGAGACCCTGCACCCCCGACGGCCTGCCCGTGATCGGCCGGAGCCGGCGCGTCCCAAATTTGATGGTCGCCGCAGGGCACCAAATGCTCGGATTGCAGACGGCTCCAGCCACGGCGCGGCTCGTGACCGACCTCGTGCACGACCATACGCCGTCCTTCGATCCACAACCTTTCAGCCCGGAGAGGTACGAGTGAATCAGCCGGCAGGTCGAGCCCGAACAGCGGTGAGATCGCCCTCCATCGGGTCGGACGTATCGCCCGAAGTGACGCTGAAGTGGATATCCAGACATTCAGCCCCGTCCCGGAGCCGAAACCGACCAAGGCGCAGACGGGCGGTCGCCCGCTCGAGCCGAGCACCCATGCCGAGCTCCCCGTCCGCGACGAGGACCCCTTCCTCCAACCGGAATACCTCCCCCTGAAAGCGGAAGTGATACCGGGCGAGGCCCTCGTCTGTTTCGCTGCGCCCGGGCAGAAGCCCCGCCAGTCGAAGGCTGCTCCCGACCAGCTCGGCCTCGCGGAGTTCGAGCCAGCCGTGTACGTCGGGAAGCTGAGGATCAGGCTGGTTCGGGCAAGGGGCATCCGGAGGAAGGTCCGGGCCTGCGGAGTGCAACGTCCATCGTGTGATTCGAAGCGCGGGAGGACGGGCCCCGGCGGCCGGCGAGCGAGAGCCCGCTTTCCCATTGGAGTTCATGTTCGTCGAGTCGAATGCGCAGAAAGTGGAAGTTCCACGTCAGGAGGAGAAATGATCCCAACTAGCAAACAGTCTCCGCACCGTGCGGTCTGTTACACATGGCCGAGCCGGGGGAGTTCCCGGCCGGCAACCACCATAAACCCGTGGACCCTGTCCCCCTTCCCGTGACCATGACGCTTCCCATGCTTCGCAGTCCCCGGCAGCGCGTCGGCATTCTACCCAATGCCGACCTCCCCCCACCGGATGGCTCGATCCCCGACGGATCGGCCGTCGAACCTCTCCTTCGGAAGGCTCTCGTAGAGCGAGATCCAGAGGCGTTTCGCCGCGCTTTCCAGGACCTGTGGCCTGAGATGTTCGCCCACGCCCAATCTCACGTTCGGTCCCGAGACGACGCGCACGATGTGGTTCAGGACGCCTGGCTGGCGGCTCTTCGCGGGATCCACCGGTTCGAAGGGCGCTCCTCCCTCCGGACATGGCTGCTCCGAATCCTCCGCAACCGTGCCATCACCATGGGCACCCGTTCGCGCCGGATGGTGCCCGCATCCCAACTCGAAAGGGATGGCCAACCAGCCGAAATGGACATCGAACGCCTCCTCGCAAGTGTGGGTCCCATCAACGAGACCCGCGTCTGGACGCCCGAGGAGATCGACGCCGGATCGCGGTTGAGCCGGGTACTGCGGGATGCGCTCGCCGAACTTCCCCACCGGCAGCGCGAGGTGTGGGTCCTTCGGGACCTGGATGGTCACTCGGCCCAAGAAACCGAAAAACGGTTGGGGCTTACGCCCGGGAATCAGCGTGTGCTATTGCATCGAGCGCGAAAGCGGCTAAGAGAGATGGTGTCCCGTTGGTGGGTTTGAGGCCCCGACCCCTCGAGCGCCCACCGAAGGCCGGGGGCGGTGTCTCCCCGGCCTTCGGTGGGCGATGCCTATGACACCGCTCTGTGCGCGCGAACCATCCCGAGACTCCCGGAGACCGGGGGGCGTGCCGGTTCGAAGTCGCATCGGGGTCTCCTCTGCCGGTTGCGGTGAGCGCTGTGGATGAACCGGAAGGGGCCACCGGGGTCGGGGCGCGGCCTGTGGCCCGCCACCTCGTTTGCAGAGCGGCCTCCCGGGTGGGTCCTCTCGGGGCCGCCCCTTCGGACACGCAACGATCGGGAGGCCCGAGCCGGGTGAGCGGGCCTCCACCTTGACTCCCCGTCCCACCCTCCCCTCGTTTTACGTGGCTTTACGCACACCCCTCACACGGCCGCGCGTTCGAAAAACCCACCGGCCTGCCCGCCGGTGGCGGCGCACTCCCGCCTGTGAGGACGAATTCGTTCCGCGCAGATCTGGATCACGGAGAATTCGTTGGACAAGAAGAAGGTGGTTCTGGCGTACAGTGGCGGTCTCGAAGCTGCGCTCGCCGAGTCGCTGAACGGTCCGCAGATCAGTGGCGACTGGACCGTCAATGTGGGGTGGGAATACGCCTTCTGAACCGGTGATGGCCCCCGTTGGATGAAGGGTCGTGGTGGGGGGACGGAGGGTTCTCCGCCCCCCACCGAGCCCGCCGCACGACTCTACACCTCCATCTTCCCGAACTCCTCGATCGGCCGGATCTCGACGTACGGAAAGGAAAGCCAGGAGATCCACGGCCGACCCGAAGGCTCGGTCATGGTGGACCCGGGCCCCCCGCACTGCACCCGGCGGGGTTACGGGCGGCCGATCGGTCGCCGCATATTGAAGTGGAAACCGCTGCTCTGCCCAGCGGCGTGTGGTGCTCGCAACCCACCGCACCCGGCAGGAGGGAGAGGGCGGCCAAGCTGGGCGGCCGCCAGCCCGTCGGGGTGGACGTGGACCCGGGCTTGCAAGGTCGAGGGACGAGTCCAGGACGGGTCGAAGGAGAATGGAAGGCTCGATGCACATCCGACCGGAATACGCTCCGCCAGCCTTCGGAGAAGAGACGGCTTCCCTGATCCTGAGGGATCGCTCGCGCGCGCCGATCTGGCGGGTCCTCCCCGAGGATGCCCAGCGGGTCGAAACCTTCCTGCGCGATCTGAGCGCCAAGGAGCGCCGTGACGTGGCGCGGGCGCTGGCGACGCCGGAGGAGCGATGGCCCGAGTTCGTCCGGGGCCTTGGTGGAACGAATACCGGAAAGGCGGTGCTCGTGGAGGCGCCGCGGGGAGACGTCCTCGCCGGGTTCGGGGCGTACCGCCGCCTCTGCGAAGATGAGGCGGCCATCGCCATCGCCGTGGCGAGGGAATGGCGAGACCTGGGATTGGGTCGGCTTCTCCTGGACCGCCTGGCGCGGCTCGCCGCGAAGGACGGTTTCGATCGCCTCCGCGGAATCACTGCCTCGGACGATCCAGGGGTCGTGGGCCTCTTCCGAGAGAGCGGCTTCGCCGTGGTGGAGGAAGGGGAGGACGAGACCGACCTCACCGTCGACCTCTCCAAAGTGACCGGTGAACTCGGGCGTCCGGGCGAGATCGGCGGGGGCGCCTTCGCGGAAGTATCGCTTCGACCTCTGCTCTCACCTCGCAGCGTGGCGGTCGTCGGCGCCTCTCGCAGCCCGACAGGGGTCGGCCATCGCATTCTCAAGAGCCTCCTCCAGGCGGGCCTTGAAGGCACCGTCTATCCCGTCAACCCCAAGGCGAAGCATGTCGCCTCGATCCGGGCCTGGTCCTCGGCTTCGGCCATAGGAGAGCCCATCGATCTCGCGGTGATCGCAGTTCCGGCCGACGCGGTCCCGGAGGTCGTGGAGGACTGCGCCCGGGCGGGCGTCCGGGCCCTCGTGGTGGTCAGCGCCGGGTTCGGAGAGATCGGAGAGGTGGGAGCCGAGCGTCAACGCGCGCTTCTCGAGACCGTTCGCCGACACGGAATGCGCCTGGTGGGACCCAACTGCCTGGGGGTGCTGCATACGGATCCAGGTGTGCGACTCAACGCCTCCTTCGCACCCCGCATGCCCCCGGCAGGGCGCGTTGCCCTCTGTTCGCAGAGCGGGGCGCTCGGGATCGTCATCATCGCCCTGGCCCGCCGGCTCGAGCTCGGCCTCTCCTCGTTCGTGAGCGTGGGGAACAAGGCAGACGTGGCGGACGACGACCTCCTCGAGTACTGGGAGGAGGACCCCCTCACCGACATCCTCCTCTTCTACGTCGAATCCTTCGCCCGCCCGCGCAGGTTCGGACGGATCGCCCGCCGGGTGAGTCGCTCCAAACCCATCGTGGTTTTGAAGTCCGGCCGGAGCCAGGCGGGCGGCCGGGCCGCGGGTTCCCACACGGGAGCGCTGGCGGGGGGAGACGTAGCCGTCGACGCCCTCTTCCGGCAGGTAGGGATCCTCCGCGCATCGACCCTCGACGAGATGTTCGGGATCGCCCGCGCCCTTACCGGGCAGCCGCTTCCCCAGGGACGCCGCTTCGCCGTGCTCACGAACGCCGGTGGCCCGGCAATCCTCTGTGCAGACGCACTGGAGGTCGTAGGCCTCGAGGTGCCACGGCTGTCCGACGAACTCCAGGACGAGCTCTCCGCATTCCTGCCCTCCGTGGCCTCCACGGCCAACCCCGTGGACATGATCGCCTCCGCCGGCCCTGACGCGTACGCTCGGGTCGTGCCGGTCCTCCTGGCCTCCGACGAGGTTGACGGGCTGGTCGTGATCTACACGCCGACGGAGATCTTCGAGACGGGAGAGATCGAGGAGGCAGTAATGGACGGCGTGGCGGAGGCGCGGGAGCGCGGGGCGGGAGCCAAACCGATCTATGCTTCGGTGGTGGGTGGAGAGGAGATCCGGTACGTCCTCGGGCGAAAAGGCGACGGAATACGGCTCCCGGCCTACCCCTTCCCGGAGGAGATCGGGCGGGTGGCCGCGGCCGCAGTCCGGTACGCGGAGTGGAGGGCGGCTTCTCCGGGAGTATTCCCAGACTTCGAGGACCAGAACCTGGACGCCGCCCGGGCGATCTGCTACTCGGCCCTCGAGTTCCGGGGCGATGGCTGGCTCTCCGTCACGGAGGCCCGGGAGGTCCTGGAGCTCGCCGGACTCCAGGTCGCTCCGGGGGGTGTGGCGCGCTCGCCCGACGAGGCCGCCGAGATCGCGGACCGCCTCCGGTTTCCGGTGGCGGTGAAGCTCGCCTCCATCGAAATCGCCCACAAGACCGAGATCGGAGGGGTGAAGCTCGGGATGGAGGACGCCGATGCGGTGCGACGGGGGTTTGTGGAGGTTCGCGAACGGCTGGAGACGGAGGGGAAGGAGGGCGCGATGGAGGGCGTGCTCGTCCAGCCGATGTTGGAGGGAAGCGCCGAGGTCATGCTGGGGATGTCGCAGGATCCCTCCTTCGGCCCGGTCCTGGCCTTCGGGTTGGGAGGGATCCACGTGGAGATCCTCCGGGACGTCAGCTTTCGCGTGGCTCCCCTCACGGATCGGGACGCCCGGGAGATGATCCGGGAGACCCGGGGCTACCCCCTTCTGACCGGGTATCGGGGCCACCCCTCGGCCGACATCGACGCGCTCGAGGAAGCCCTCCTGCGCCTCTCCTGTCTCGTCGATGCCGTCGAGGAGATCCGCGAACTCGACCTGAACCCGGTCTTCGCCCTGGAGCCGGGCGATGGCTACCAAGTCGTCGATGCCCGGCTCCGGGTGGCTGCCCCGGACCTCCCGGAACGCTCTTGATCTGGCGATGACGTCATCTTGAACTCCGTGCAACGACCCACGGGCGACTGTGCTCGTCATGCCCCCTGTAAGCCGGCCGTCGCTCTCCTCCGAGGCGGCCGGTCCCCTTCCCTTCCGTGGCGAGGAGGATTCGCGGGGCACCTTCAGAGGAGGGGGAGCAGGGTGACGAAGCCACCGCGCTCTCGACTCCGGTTCTCCGGCGCTCGGCCGGGGAGGCCGGGTGGAGCGTGCTCCCGAGGTCCCCTTGCTCGGCCCGAAGGGATCGCGACACCATTCCGATGTCGGTCAGGCCACGGCGGACATCGGCGATGCCCCGGGACGTGCCTCCGGTCTGCACGTCCACCCGGACCCCTCGATGCTCCGCTTCGAAACGCCGGGCGATCTCCCCCACCAAGGGAGCAATGGTGCTGGAGCCGCTGATGGTGAGGCGGCCCTGAAGCAGGGATTAGTTCGGGTTGATGGATGACCTTCGGATGGGAGCGATCAAGCGGCTGGGCCGGTCTCGGAAGTCGGCGAGGACGTCTCCCCGCTTCGACGCCGTGTAGACCGATGGCCCAGCCGCGGGCCGAAACGGACGGAAAGCTCGTGGCGCCGAGTGGACGAGAGGAAGTCTCCCTGGCGGCGATGTTGGCGGCGGAGCGGACCTTGGGCGGTGCACCGGACTGACTCGGCAACCCACCCGCTCTCACCCGGCCCCTTTAGCGGGCCCCCTCCCGGTGGGCCGGAGCGCAATGCTCGTCTTCCACCCCCTCGTATGTCACCCACCCGAGCTCATACGCCACCGTCTCCCCCTCTTCAGTCCTCTTTTCGTTTCGCTGGCTGTGGATCCAGCCCTCGTCGGTGACCAGGACTTTGTTCGTCCGGTGGAGCCGGACATAGTCCTCCCGGTTCGTGTCCCGGATGGGTCGCGCTGCGTTGCCCGCCTCGCATTCCCAGAGGTTCATCCGCCACGGGGCCGTACAGGCGTAGCGTAGCTCCGCTCCGTCGTCTCCCGGGGAGCCGCCCCACACCTTCTGAGTCCAGGTCTCCTCGCCGTCCTCGTAGATCCACTCCTCGTAGAAGTGGGACATGGCCCTATCCTGGGCCACGAGGAAGTTCTGGACCGTCCACCGGTTCTCGGCCGTTCGCTCCACGTCGTTCCACTGGAGGATCGGATCGTCCAGCGCATAGTCCTCGCTGAAGACGTCCCGCTGGCCGTCCTCGGCGAACAGGTAGGCCACAGAGAAGCAGCCTTGCAGCCGCTCCACCTCTTCCTGGCCCGATACCGGATCTGCGGCACCCCACTCCACCTCCTGAGCCCGGAGGTCCGCGCCCGGAGCCGAGAGGAGGATGACGGCCGCGCCGGTCACCCAAGCCGTGCCTCCTCTACGGTTCCGTCGGCTCGCCACGCCCATTTTCTCTCCTTCGTGTTGGTGTCTGCTGACGTCCGCCCCTCGAGCGTCGCCACGGAAGGGAGGTGAAGGACTCAGCGGAGGCGGGACCGAGGTCCCGTCACCCGCTCTGCACGCCCTTGGCGATCCGCTCGCCCACCTCCGGATCGATCTTCCGCCAGTACTCGAAGGCCCGCTCCAGCACGGGCTTCGTGACCCCCTGGCTCAGGTGACCGGTCACCGTGGCGACGAGGCGGTCCCGCTGCTCGTCGTCCATCACCTTCCGGACCAGGGCCTTGGCCTGGACGAAGTCGTCGTCGTCCTTCCGGGGCGTGTAGGCGGCCCGGACGAACTCCCCCTTCGCGCTCCAGGTGGCATCCTCCGGGTAGCGCTCCGGGTCGGCCTCGGGGCCGTCCTTGGAGTTGGGGGCATAGACGGGATCCCTCACGTTCTGGACCCTCATCGCGCCGTCCTTGCTGTAGGAGTGCACGGGGCACTTCGGCGCGTTGACCGGGATCTGCTTGTAGTTCACTCCCAGGCGGGCCCGGTGGGCGTCGGCGTACGAGAAGACCCGTGCCAGGAGCATCTTGTCCGGGCTCACCCCCACCCCGGGCACCAGGTTGTTCGGCTCGAAGGCGGCCTGCTCGATCTCGGTATGGTAGTCGCCGGGGTTTCGGTTCAGCTTGAGCTGGCCCACCTCGACGAGGGGGTAGTCGCCGTGGGGCCAGACCTTGGTGAGATCGAAGGGGTTGAAGCGGTATGTCTCGGCGTCGGAGAAGGGCATGACCTGCACGTAGAGGGTCCAGCTCGGATGGTCTCCCCCCTCGATGGCCTCGAAGAGGTCCCGGGTGTGGTAGTCCCCGTCGGTCCCGGCGAGGCGGTCGGCCTCTGCCTGTGAGAGGGTCTGAATGCCCTGGTTCGTCTTGAAGTGGTACTTCACCCAGAACTTCTGCCCCTTCTGGTTGACCCACATGTACGTGTGGCTTGAGTAGCCGTTCATTTGGCGCCAGGTCCTGGGGATCCCCCGGTCCCCCATGAGCCACGTCACCTGGTGTGCCGACTCGGGAGACAGAGTCCAGAAGTCCCACTGCATGTCGTGATCCCGCAGGTTGCTGTCCGCACGACGCTTCTGGGAACGGATGAAGTGCTGAAACTTCATGGGGTCGCGAATGAAGAAGATCGGCGTGTTGTTGCCGACCATGTCGTAGTTGCCCTCGCTGGTGTAGAACTTCACCGAAAACCCGCGGGGGTCACGCCAGGTATCCGGGCTTCCTCGCTCCCCAGCCACCGAGGAGAATCGCAGCAACACGTCGGTGTGGGCGTCCGGCCGGAAAACTGCGGCCTTGGTGTACTCGCTCACATCCTTCGTGACGCGGAAGCTCCCGAAGGCCCCTCCCCCCTTCGCATGGGGCTGGCGCTCGGGGATCCGCTCCCGGTTGAAGTTCGCCATTTGCTCGATCAGGTAGTGATCGTGCAGAAGGAGCGGGCCGTTGGGGCCCACGCTCAGGGAATGCTCGTCGCTGGCGACCGGGATCCCGGCGTCGTTGGTCGTCCGTTTTCGGCCGTTGCTCGCCACGGCGTCTCCTCCGGTGGGTTGGGCGTACCTGAATATCCGCCCCGGCTCGTGCTGCCCTGGAAGCGGCGGCTTCGTTTGGGCCCGCCGGGGCAAGGCGGGAACCGACACCTAATCGTACCTGATGGGGCGGCGATAAGGCAAACATCTTGTCCGGGCCTTCGGGCCCGAGTCCCCCCGGATAGGCTATGCCCCCCTGGAGAGCCGAACGAAGCGATGGGCCCCCAGAGTCCCCGATAGAAGGGTGGTTCACGCGGCCGGCCTGACCCGTGGGTGTCCCTTCGTCCGTGACGCGAGCGCCGCAGGCGCTCGATGGCGCCCTCCGTCAGGCGACCTCCGCCCTCGCCGCCTTTAGTACTACCCTGTTAGATACGGCCCATCGCGAGCATGGGCGATGAGGTAGAGGACCTGGCGGAAAAGTTCGTCATGGACCTGTCGGCGAAGGGCGGCGACGCTTCGACGGCCCGCCGGGGGGA
>SKKN01000002.1 GCA_007121455.1 Gemmatimonadota bacterium
ACCTCCTCCAGACCGAGATCGACTCGCCCGAGGTCCGCGAGACCTTCCGCGTCATGATCGACAACGGCGTCGCCATGACCTCGACCCTCGCCGTGTACGAGCTCTCCTACCCCGGGCGCCCGCCTCTCGAAGAGCGCTTCCGCGAAGCGATGCACCCGGACGCCTTCGAGGACTACATGAACACCCGGCGGAGGATCGAGGCGGCCGCCGAAAGCTCCACCATGTCGGAGACCTTCCACCGGGCGCAGGAGTACGAGGTCGCCTTTGTGCGTGAGGGCGGGCTGCTCGGGGCGGGCGTCGATCCGACCGGAAACGGAGGCGCGCTCCCCGGGTTCGGGGACCAGCGCAACTACGAGCTGCTCCTGGAGGCCGGCTTCACCCCGCCCGAGGCGATTCGGATCATGACGCTCAACGGGGCTGCCATCATGGACGAAGACGACATTCTGGGCTCCGTGGAAGAGGGAAAGCTGGCGGACCTCGTGGTCATCCGCGGCGATCCGACCAGGAACCCCGCCGAGATCCGGAACGTCGTGACGGTGTTCAAGGACGGGGTCGGGTACGACGCGGCTCGGCTCATCGAGGCGGTGAGGGGCCAGGTCGGGGTGCGCTGAGGCTTCCGACCGACCCGAGAGCTTCGGGAGTTCCTTTTCGGCGCGCCCCGTGCGAACCTGCGCGCGGTCCGATGAACCCCTGATGGAGATCCAGGAGGGGCGATGCTTCTACTGTGAGAGGCGGCTCGGTGGAGCACCCCATGTGGATCACCTCGTTCCCTGGAGCCGCTACCCCGTCGACCTGGGCCACAACTTCGTCGTCGCGCTCTGGCGCTACCTCGAGTATGGAGAAATTCCGGATGGAGCCGTCCTGAACGGCGGCTGACGGCCGGCGCAAAAGCTCCTCCACCACAACTGATGCTGATGCGGGGAGCCCGTCCTCCGAGCGGGTCGGCATGCATCGCCTGACCGAAAGTTAGAAGGGGTACTCGCCCTCGCCGCCTACGGAGACAGGATCTTCCAGGCCACGTGGGATGGGAGGCTCATCGCCCTCGATGCTGCCACGGGGCAGCCGGCCTTCAAGGGAAAGGTCCGAGTGTTGGGACGCCTCCGGAGGGGGCCTTTCGGCGGTGACAGCTACCTTGCTTCGATTACGTGGTTCTGCCCCTCGGCGTCCCCTCCCCGGGTTTCGCTCGTGATGCGCTGGAAGCGTCACACGTCCTGTCTCGCAGAAAGGCCGGCAGGCGACCCCCGACGGGGCGCCGCGGCTGGCCATGCTCCTGACCGGCCTGATCCGGCTCTCGGGCCTTGCTCAGAGCCCGAGCGATCGCCGCGTCCCGTCCCGGTGGCTCCGTGGCCCATCGGAGCACGCCTGCCAGGCTACTGCAGGAGCGATACATCATTCCACAGTAAACACCTTCCATAACCTTTCCTCGACGGGCGCCTCTACGATCCATGCATAGCGGCCGGGCTCTACGTTCTCTACGGTGAAGTAGGCACCCATGTCCTGCTGCACATTGCCATAAGAATGAACCCCACCCAGGAAGTCGGCCGGCGCAGGGGATTGTAAACCGCCCGCCGAATACCATTCCATCCAGGTTGCTACCGCGGCCAGATCGGTCTCGTCGTCAACACGCGATAGGTGCACATTGTCGTGGGCATCTTCATCCTCTATGCGGAGGGCAATCGTCCGGGTGCCTCTGTCCAGGGTGCCTGCCTTTCTGATCTCTCCGTGTGAGATCGCGAGTTCGACGTCCGGTTCAGGAGGGGCGCTGCCAGAGTCTTCCTCCGATACGGTCAGCCGGACGGCTCATACCATGCGCGATGTGGAGTTGCCCATCACGACTCTTGAGCCAGCAGGAGAGGGCGTAGTTGCCCGGATCCAGGTGCCGAAGATCGCGAATGCGCTAGCGCGGACGAAACGGCTCCTGGCTCCGGTAGCATAAAAAGCGAAGGGCCCGGCCGTCACTGGCCGGGCCCTTCCATGTTCGCCCCGGTTCCTCCGGGGATCGGCTTTTCAGCCCCGGCGGTCCGCCGGGTTCCGTCTCGTCACGCCGCTCCCGGGGAGGACCAGCTCGATCTGGCGGCCGGTCCGCGTCTCCCGGTAGCGGGAGAGGGGGAGGCTGTAGGATACGGTCCTCGAGAACCGGCGGCTCTTCGCGATCTTGCTCATCGTCGTCTCCTCGAATCTATGGGTTCAGGTCCGGCTTCATTCGGGTTCCGCGTCGGTCCGTTCGGCCTTCCGGGCCCCCGTCGATCGTCTCTGGTGGGCCCTACGGAAGGGCGGTCGGATAGGTTTCAATGTGATCGAGCACGGACTCCCGGAAGGGGATGGTGCGGCGTGTGACAATGGGGTTCCGGGGCGCCGAGAGCGGCTCGGATGCCCTCAGTGTCTGCGGGTGGCCGTAGGTTGCAGGGGCGGTCGCATCCGCTCCTATTGCGAGACTGTGAGGAGCGTCATGGTCCCCACTCGGGAGGAGAGATGATTCACAACGCGCACGTCACCCTCCGGACGCGCGAAGACTGGAAGGAGCACGCCCCTCCCAAGTCGGCCTCCCATTGGAAGCCCGGGAGAAGCGCGGTGGAGACGGCGCGTGCGTGGTTGGAGGCTCGGCCTGTCGCGCTTCCCCTGGAAGTGGGGCGCCTGCTGGACCCTCGAGGGGATGTCGGGCCGGGCGCGCCCCTGTTTGAGACCCCGCCGGTGCTCTATGTGGGGAAGGTGGTGCGGGAGGTTCGGGCTCCACGCTGAGGAAAACCTGCATTGAACCTCTTTCGGGGCTCCTGGCCTTGAGCGCGAGTGGCCCTCCGCGGCTCACTGGGCGCTCCATGCAGCGGGATGTCCGGCTCGCTGGGTACGCCGCGCCCAGGCGATGGAGAGCACGACAGGGAAGCAGGCGAAAGCGCCCCCCCTTGCCCCCGCTGCAGGAGAGGTCCCTGATCGTCCGGCGCGGCTCCTGTGGTCCATTCGAGGGATGCTCGACATGGTGGCGGGATGGGGGCGGATGCAGCTACACCCGGGATGCTGAACGCAGGGAAAGGTCCAACACTCGCACACGGAACACCTGATCCTCGCCATCCATTGGCATAGGGGTGCCAGGGCAGTGAAGATCCAGGAAAGGAACATCCGCTGGTGGTGTGCTGCGAGCGGTCCCTCGTTCACCCCCACCCCCCGGAAGGACCGGGGGGGCAACGAGGATGAAGATGATCGGATGGGTTCGCCCTAAAGCGACAACCAGTAGTTGACCTTGATGATCAGGCGGTCGTCGGCAGGCACGTTCCAGAGCGCCCGGAGGTCTCGTTGAAAGGCGAACTCACCGAATCCCGGCTCGCGGCGGAGTTGTTCTCGCTGCCACACCACGAAGAGGGTAGACCCCGGACGGTACTCCCAACGCAGGACGGCATTACCGATGAGAGATCGGACGTTGAAATTCTGGTCCCTGAACGCGAAGTCGGAAAGGCCGTCCCCGTTCAGGTCCAGATGCTGGGTTCCTTCGTCGTCCTGGCAGATCTCTCCTCCGACACATCGGACGCTCTCTCCGTCCCACGTCCCTTCCTGGAAGTCGTCGAGTTCGTAGGTGCCCGGAGCCGCAAGTGCCCGGTATCGCAGGTAGTTTCCGGAGGAGAGAAAGGGTTCGACGTAGACCTGGAGGGAGAGGGTGGGGGAGAAAACGTAGCTGGCCCGGGTCTGTAGGGAGAGCGTGGTGAGCTCCAGGTGACCGAAGAGGTAGCGTTGGCCGAAGGTCTCCTGGTATGGGACCGCCGAAGTTGCGGTCACGTATTGCGCTCCATCGGTTCGCAAGCTGAAGCGCGGGCCGATCTCCACCTGAAATTGGGTCGAAGGACGGAGGTTCAAGCTCCCGTCCACCGCCACCTCCCCACCGCTCCCCATGGAGCCCCGGGAGAGCTCGACTCCGCCCTCGAAATTCGTGTCCCGACGCTGATCGGTACGAACGCCGATCCGGCCCGTCAGTCCACCGGGTTCGATCATGATGGGGCCGCCTCGGGTGGCGCTCCGACTGTACCGGTTCGGATCCCACCCCAACGAGAAGTTTGCCCCGTGATAGCTGAGGTGGGTGAAGTCCCCCTCGAGCTGGAAGGTGCCGGCGGTGTACGCGCGCCTCCAGGAGTCCCACGACCAAAGGTCGTCAAAGCCCTCGTGGCTGAAGTCGTGGCGCGTGAAGGCCTCGATCTCATACTCCCTGAAGAAGGATCCGGGTCGCAGGTCTCGGTACCCGTAGCGCATCCCGAGATTCAGCCTCTCCCGGTTTGAGCTGAAGCCCACGTCGTTGGCCTCGAAACCGGTGCTGACCTGGCTCAGCCAGAGCTGCCCGGTCCAGTGCTCCCGATCTTGCCTGTAGAGCCGGACCATCCACTCCACGCCGGACATGGAGGTGGCGTGGGGATCGAGCTCCACTCGGGTGGCATCCGGTCTCTGAAAGTAGTGGTTGCTCGATCTCTGTACCTCCGTCATGGCCTCGGGGCTCCCCCTCACGTGGCTCCCCGAGAAGAACGCGTTCACCCGCCACGTGCGATCCCACCACTGATGGTCGAGGGCGAACCCTCCGGTGAACCCCTGATCGGGAAGGGGGAGCACGTCTCCGGAGGGAAGGCTCCGGTCGACGGCCGTCACGATGCCTCTCACCTGGGAAGCGCCCCCCCGAAAGTCCTGCTGGACCGTGGCCACCCCGTATGCGGTCCTGGGCTCGGCAAGGTACTCCCGGACTTCCTGGGCGTCGCCGAAGTACCCGCGGCCCGCCTCCCTTTGGGTGACGGCCGCGAGCGCCCCCACGGAGAGGCCCGAGGGTGTTCGGCCGGTCAACTTGGTCGCCCCCAGGATCCTGGCCGCGTCGGGTGTGTCCACGAACTCCGCCGAAGCCGGCGCCGTTCCATGGGGTGCGCCGCCGATCCTCCGGCTGTAGAAGAGGCGGCTCTCCCGCCCCGACAACTGGAAGTCGAAGACCTGGGCATCCTCGATGAAGAAGGGGCGACGTTCGTCGAAGAAGGTCTCGAAGGCCGTGAGGTTGATTTCCGACGGGTCGGCCTCCACCTGCCCGAAATCCGGATTCAGCGTGCCGTCCAAGGTGAAGGAGCTACCCAGACCCACGCGGAAATCGGTGCCCATCTCAAACTCCACCTCCCGGCCGTCGAAGAAGGGGTTCCCCTCCTCGCTCGGCCCACGATGGAGGCTGCTCAACGCGTAGGGGCGAACGGCCACACGACGGGCGCGTGATGGAACGTGGACGTTCTCCAGCAGACCGTACTGGCTCACCACCCCGCTCATGGAACGGCGCTCCAGGGCGAACTGGCTCACCTCACCCGCGGCAGATCGTCTCCGCTGAAAGTTCA
>SKKN01000017.1 GCA_007121455.1 Gemmatimonadota bacterium
GATGATCCGGGAGATCGCGAACGCGGCGGCGGAGAACGACTACCGGATGTCGTCGTTCATCCTCGGGATCGTGATGAGCGATCAGTTCCGCCTCCGCAGGGCGGAGCAGATGGCCGACGACTCGAGGTAGGTGTCGAAAGGACCGGTCGGCCGCTCCTGCGGCCGACCGGACTCCCCCTTTCCGGTCAGAGTGTCCCCGTCGTAAAACCTGTCGATCTTCGGGAGCGGCTCTCCGCATCCATCCATCCGTGGATCCTCTGCATCCGACCCTGAAGACGGACGGTGTCAGACGATGAGATTGACCCAGTTTTCCGATTACGCCTTGCGGACGCTTCTCTTCCTCGGCGTCCACGACGACCGCCTCGTACCGGTGAGCGAGATCGCACGCTCGTACCGGATCTCACACCACCACCTGGTGAAGGTCGCAGCCACCCTGACGCAGCTCGAGGTCGTGGAGGCGGTGAGGGGCCGTGGAGGGGGTCTTCGACTCGCCGTGGATCCCGCTGACGTGAACGTCGGGTGGCTCCTGCGCAGAACCGAGCCCGACTTCCACCTCGTGGAGTGCTTCGACACGGCGAACGACACGTGCCCCATCACCCCCGCATGCATGCTGAAAACCGTACTTCACGAGGCTCAGCAGAACTTTCTGCACACGCTCGATCAGTACACCCTCTCAGACTTCCTCGCCTCGCCTCGCCGGCGGCAAGCCTTCATGAAGTTCTGGTCGGCTGCCGCAGCAGCGTCAGAGCCTGTCGAGACGGATACGACCGTCGACGGCTGACCTCCGGCATGCTTCGTGCTCTGACTCCGCCCTGGAGACCGCTGCGAAAAAGAGAAGCGGCAAGGGACAAAGGAGGCAGTCATGGCTAACGACAATCGGACCGTCGTGTCGATCGTTGCAGTGATCGCGATCGTGATCCTGGTCGGTCTCGCGATCTTCTTCGTCATGGAGGAGGTGGAGGACGATACTGTCGACATCGACATCGGCCTCGTGAATTCGCCGGCCGTCGTCGACCACGAGATCGAGGTTCAGACGCCGGAGCGCCACTTCGTCGTCTGATCATCACCGGGAGGCACCACGACATCACGGGACGAGCAGCACCTTCCCTCGCGTCTTCCTGGCTTCCATGTAGCGATGGGCCTCGGCAGCGTCCGCAAGCGGAAATCTTCGATCGATTCGGATATCTAACTTCCTCTCGCCGATCCACCCGAAGAGGGCATTCGCACGTTCGAGAAGCTCCTCCCGCCGCTCGACATAGTGGGCCAGGCCGGGTCGGGTGAGGAAGAGCGAGCCGTTCCGGTTCAACACCTGAGGGTCGACAGGATCCACCGGACCGCTCGCGGCGCCGTAGAGCACCATGAAGCCCCTGGGCCGAAGGCACCGAAGGCTGTCATCGAACGTGTCCCGTCCCACCGCATCGTAGACTACATCCACCCCCCGCCCTTCCGTCAACTCGAGCGTAGTGGACCGGAAGTCCTGCTTGGTGTATCGGATGACGTGATCGGCCCCATAGCCGCGGGCCAACTCTGCCTTTTCCTCGCTCGATACCGTACCGATGACCGTTGCCCCCCTCAACTTCGCGATCTGGACGAGGAGGTGTCCGACGCCTCCGGCCGCCGCGTGGATCAAGGCCGTATGTCCCTTCCCGAGGGGGAAGGTGTCCACGGCCAGGTAGTGCGCCGTCATCCCCTGGAGGAGGGAGGCCGCAGCCGTCTCGAGCTCCACCTCCTCAGGTACCGGCACAAGGAACTTCGCCGGAACAACCACCTCCTCCGCATAGGCACCCGGCGCCATCGCAAACCCTACCCTGGTGCCCTCGAGCGCCTCGGAGACGGCGGGACCGACGAGGTCGACGATCCCTGCCGCTTCCCGGCCCGGTGTGAAGGGAGGTTCCATCGGGTAGAGCCCGGTGCGGTTGTAGATGTCGATGAAGTTGAGCCCCGCGGCCTTCACCCGTACACGAACTTCACCCTCGCCCGGATCGGGGCTCCGCACCTCATCGAGGGTCAGGACCTCCGGTCCTCCAGGTTCATGTACGACGATTGCTTTCACGGCGGATCTCCTCTTTCGGATGGGGGCGGCGGATCGTGGGACCCCCCTAAGGCTATACACGCCTCTTCCTCCGGACAACGACGTCGAACGGGCCGTCCATCCTGTTGCACCGCGATCCCTTCGGCCGTACTCTGCGAAAGGAGAGCGTGCCTTACCGTCAACGTTTCTCCAACGCTCGGGATCCAGACCATGAACCAGCCGTCCGTCAGTGTCCGCGCACGTCCGCGAATCGCCAGCCGCATGCTGGAAGCCCCCACCTCCGCGACGGTGAGCGTTGCCGACCTGGCCAAGACCCTTCGTCGGCAGGGCGTCGACATCATCGACTTCTCGGCCGGCCGGGCCTCCGAGAGCACCCCGTGGTCGCCAAGTCCGAGGGGTGTAAGGAGGACGAAGCCGGAGGAGGAGGGCAAGGGCCGCCGGAGGAGGCATCCCACAGGGATGGGGGAAGGCTGCGCGGCCGGAAGAGGTGCCCGTTCCGCCTTCCCCGTAGATGGATTTCAGAAGGGCTGCCCCGCCGGGCGGATCGTGATCGAGCCGATCGCGACCCTTCGCGGCTGCGTGATCGCATAGGCGACCGCCCCAGCCACGTCGCTGGGCTCCAGAGCTCCCCATCCGATCTCGTCGGGGGTCTGCGCTCCTCCAATCGTTCGTTCGAAGAACCTCGTGTCGACGACGCCGGGGGCGATCGTCGTCACCCGTACATGGGGCAGGCTCTCGAGACGGATCGCCTCCGCCGCCATCTCCAGCCCGGCCTTCGAAGCCGAATACACGCCGCCGTACGGGTACGTTCGGCGTGCCGATACCGAGGAGATGAATACGAGGTCGCCCCTCTTTCTCTCCCGCATCTCCGGGAGGAACGCACGCGCGACCCGCAGGGCCCCCAGGAGGTTCACGTCGAGAACCCGGCGCCATTTTTCCGGATCTCCCTCGTCCAGCCGCTCGTGGATCCCAATCCCCGCGGTCACCACCAGAGCCTGCGGCATCTCCCCGGCTCTCCGGATTTCGGCGTAGAGCCGATCCACGTCCCCTGGGTCCGTGACATCCGTCTGGATATGGGAGATCTCTGTCCGCGGTGCGTACGGTTCCGTGTCGGGCTTCGGGTCAGCCACCACCACCCGGAACGCCTCTGTGGAGAGGCGCTCCGCCACGGCACGGCCGATCCCTCCCCCGCCCACGACCAGGGCCAGGGCCTCGTGCTCCGGGCTGCCGCTCACGGCCGCAGACCGGTTGCCGCCCGGTACTCGTCCTCGTCCGGCCTCACCCGTTGGACCTTCGGATCCGGCTCGCACACATAGATCTCGTGGCCGGGACGGTGGACCACCTTCAGCCCGCACGAGCGGAGCATGGACAGAATGCACGCGTGATTCGGCACCCACCAGTTCGTCGGATCGTCGGCCATGGCCTCCTCGATGAAGGCCATGCTGGGCCAACCGGCCGACCGCAGTGCATCCCGCTCGTTGATCTTCGGCAGGGATGTGTTCTCCTCCACCTCGTCCCCCGGCATCGTCAGCGTCTGGAGCACCAGCGTCCCGGCAGCCTTTCGCGAGACCAGGTCGAGAGCGAGCAGAGGGTAGCGAAGGTGATAGAGGACCCCGAGGAAAAGGACGAGGTCGAAGGCCCGGTCGAGCCTCGCCAGATCGTAGACCTGCATCCGCCGAAATTCCACCCGGTCGGCCAATTCGAGCTCGGTTGCCGCCCAGCTCGCCTGACGCAGATAGTGGTCGCTGCTGTCGATCGCCAGGACGTCGGCACCGCGCTTGGCGAGCTCGAAGGAGTAGAACCCGGCATTGCATCCGATATCGAGGGCGCTCCGTCCCTGGAGGTCCTCCGGGACGAACGGCTCCATCTCCCTCCATTTGAAGGCGGGGAAGTCACCGAACGGATGATCCGGCACGGTCTGCCCCGCACTGCCGAGGTGGAGGTTGTGGAACCACGGCCCGAGCTCGTCGATGGTTCGCCGCACTTCGGGGCGCTCGTTGCTCACCCGATCTTCCTCCGTCGACGGTGACGCTCTCGACCCACCGTTCTTCCTCTCCATCGCTCAGTCACGTCCGGCTGCGACCCGCTCCGCGCGGCGCTCCATTGCCTCGTGGACATGGTCCTCGAGCTCCGCGGCGCGGTGGCCGGCAGTATGCGAATGGAGGGCCCTCCGACGTCCCCGACGCCCGACCTGGAGCCGCTCCTCCTCGGGCATGGCCTGCAGGTATCCAAGGGTCTCCTCCGGGGAGCGACTGACGAGGATCTCCGTGCCCAGCTCGAAGAACTCCTCCAGACCCGTCCAGTAGTCACTGATGATCGGCGTCCCACAACCGGCCGCCTCGAACAGCCGCACGCTGGGTGAGTGGCCGGCCTGGATCATGTCGGCCCTCGTGACGTTCATGGTGAACCTCTGTGCGCAGTAGAAGCCTTGGTGTAGACCGGGGGATAGGTGCGGGTCTCGCTCTACATTCGGCGACCACTGCAGCGAGTCGGGATACTGTGGCCCAAACACGGCGAACCTCCCCTCCGGCCACCGCCGCGCCGGCTCGAGCATCAAGCGATCCAGGGGAGGCTGCCGATCATGACTGTACGTGCCGAGGTACGCGAGGTCCCAACGGAGTTCTCTCGGTTCCTCCGGCCAGTACTCGTGAGGATCGAAGCAGCAGTAGAAGGGCCTCGGCATCGGAGACCCATAGCGCTCCACCAGCGCCCGGAGGCTCGCCCCACCGGCGAACGAAAGGTACAGATCGAAGTCGGGAATGAGGTCGGGCGCGAGGTATTCATGATCGCCCCGCTCGAGCTTCGCCAGGGTGACGGGAGTGTCGATGTCGTAGAAAGCGGTGACGCCACGAGCCTCGTTCAGAACCCACCGAGCCACCTCGACGCCGTCCGGGACGTAGGAACCCACCACCACGAGATCGGATTCGCGAACCGCAACCGAAAACCGGTCCTTCAACTCCTCGATCGAGGAGTAGAGCTCCACGTGGGCACTCAGGTGCCCCGCCAGGTCGCGGTTCTCGGCGTACCACGGCCGGTCGCGCTCGATGAAGTGGACGTCGTGTCCGCGCTGGAGGAGCTCACGGGTCAGCCCGCGGTAGTTCGTGGCGTGGCCATTTCCCCAGGACGAACTCATGGAGAGGCCGAGGATCGTGATCTGCATCCGCTCATTCATCGACGGGGACTCCCTTCGGTCCGAGCAGCGCGGTCAGCGCGGCCTCCACCTGCTCGGCTCGGTGCGCATACGTATGCTCTTCGAGCACGCGGCGGCGTGCACGGCACCCGACTTCGCGCGCTCGCTCGTGGTCCAGCGCACGGAGATGCTCGGTCACCTGCTCGCCTGATTCCGCGACGAGCACCTCTTCACCCGGTTCGAGGAACCGCTCGATCCCGTCCCACTCGTCCGTGATCAGGCAGGCACCGGCGCCTGCGGCCTCGAAGACCCGGGTAGCCGGGGAGAACCCGTATCTGGCCATGCTCTCCCGACTGATGTTCAGGACAGCGAGCGGCGTCGAGTTGAAGGCGTTGTGATCCCGGGTGTAGACATGGCCCAGGAAGCGGACGTTTTCCGGGAGGAGCCGGTCACCCCATCCGCTGCCTCCGAGCAGAAACCGCGCGGATGGGAGAGACCCCGCCGGCCCCAGAAAGAACTCCTCGACCCGGTGCTCGCGGTCCGGCAGACGATTCCCGAGAAAAGAGAGGGTGCCCCCGAACTCCTCCTTCGGCGGCGCGGGGTGGTGCGTCTGAGGATCCAGCGCGTTGTAGACCGGCTCGCACCGTTGGGCGCCGAGCGAGACGTATCTCCGCCGTACGGGCTCCCCTCCTCC
The DNA here is from genome assembly GCA_007121455.1 of Gemmatimonadota bacterium. Classification (GTDB taxonomy): domain Bacteria; phylum Gemmatimonadota; class Gemmatimonadetes; order Longimicrobiales; family Gaopeijiaceae; genus SKKN01. The sequence continues at coordinate 5,857 of SKKN01000017.1, forward strand.
ATAGGTGAATACGGCATCGTAGTCGGGGATGAGCGCGCGAAACGGATCGTCGCCCTCCCCTCCGACTCGATCGAGGGTCGCGGGGGCGTCCACGTCCCAGAACACGACGGCGGATCCATCTCTCCCGAAGGAGAGGACCTCCTCCTCCAGAAGCTCATCGAAGATCCCGACGCCACTCGCCTTGACGACCACGTCCGCACCTCGCGCCTCGGTCAGAGCGGCGCCTACGCCCTCGGGGGTCGACGGATAAACGACCACCCTGGCATAGGGGGGGTCTGGAATGTCCCGGTGTTCCTGCCTGCCGAACGCATCCGGCTCGTAGAAGGAGATCCTATGGCCTCGGTCGTGGAGCGCACGCACGATGCCTCGATAGTACGTCGCGGCCCCATTCCAGTATGCGGAAACGAGGCTGGAGCCGAAAAATGCGATCCGAAGCGGATCCGATCGCCTGTCCTGCATCTCAGGACACCTCCACCCGGCCGGCGGGTTCTCCGCTCTGCTCCTCCTGCTCACGAGGAGCTTCCACCTCCCGGACGATGTCGAGGAGCTCGTCCACCCGGTGCGCGCACGTATGACGTTCGAGCACGGTCCTCCGCCCATGGTCGGAGAGGCTCGACGCGAGCTCGGGGTCGGACAGGATCGCCTCGAGATGCCCCTCCATCTCCGCACCGTTATGCGCGACGAGGTAGTCCTCCCCCTCGGAGAAGAGTCCCTCCACGTCGTCCCAGGGAGAGCAGACAAGCGGGATGCCGCAAGCGAGGGCTTCGAACACCCGGATGGTGGGAATCCCCGGAAGAGCCTCTACGTATGGCCCGCGAGGGACATGCACGGTGACCCGATGGAGGGCGAAGGCTTCGGGAACCCTCACGTTCGGGAGCCACCCGTCGTATCGCAGTCCCGCACGGACGAGCGCATCCACGGCCGCCTGGGGATAGCGGACCCCATACGCGGAGGCGGATCGCCGCTCGTCCTTCCACAGCAACGCATGCACCGGACCCAGGAGGAACCGTTCGAGCTCCGCCGTGCGTTCGTCGTCTCCCCAGTTCCCGATCCAGACCACATCCCGGCCGGGATCGACCCCCGGAAGCGGCCGAAACAGCTCCACGTCAGCCGCCTCGTGCCATGTCCACGCCCGCCCCACCCATCCCTCTTCGAGGTACCGTAGACGCACAGCCTCCCCGAATGCGAGCACGCCGTCGTACCGCGAAAGATCGTACCCGGCCATCGTCTTCGGTGCAGTCACCGATCGGTGGTGCGTATCGTGGAAGAAGAGGCGGCAGTCGGTAGCGCTCCCCACGGCGCCCACCGCCGCCACGAGCTCCGGAGCGTTCCATTCGTGCACCAGTGCCACGTCGGCCCCGTCGAGCGCGGCCTCCAGATCCCCGCCCCTCCAGAAGCTCTCGTCGTACTCGATGCTTTTCAGGCCCGGAAAGACGTGACGGAAATCCTCCAGAGGCTCCGTACCGTGCTCTCGCACGAGGTTCGCGATGCTCCACCCCCGGTGGGGCTCGTAGACCTGAACCTCGTGTCCACGCTTCAGCAGCTCGCGCACCACGCCGCGGAGGAAATGGGCATTTCCATGGTTCCAGTCGGATACCAGCGAGTGGCAGAAGAGGAGGACCTTCATGACCGCGGGCCCCGGTGTGAGACCTGCACGGGTCGCCGGACGGCATCGCGGCCCGGATGCGGAGGAGGCCGGACACCACCCCGGAGGAGATCGCCGTAGAGCGTGAGGTATTCCGCGGCCAGCCGTTTGGGCCTGTACCTCCTCGCCCGCTGATGGGCGGCGACGCTCAAGCGCCGCCGCTCCCCCGGATCGTCGATGAGCGCGTTCAAGACGAAGGCGACCTCCTCGGGCCGGTCCGGCGGGACGTACCGAGCCGCATCGCCCCATACCTCCCGGAGCGAAGGGATGTCCCCGAGAACGAGGGCGCAGCCACGACTCGCCGCCTCGAGAGCGGAGAGGCCGAAAGGCTCGTAGCGGGCCGGCAAGACGAAGATTTCGGCTGCGGTCATCTCCCGGACGAGTTCTGCCCGCGAAAGCCGGCCCAGCGCGTGGAGTCCCTCGAGTGTTCGGCGGCCACCCTCCGGATGTCGGTCCTCACCCGCCACCCGGATCGGCCAACCCACCCTGTGTGCGACCTCCGCCAGCGCTCCTACGTTTTTCGCCTCGTCCCAGAGGCGTCCCACGCTGAGGATCACCTCGTCCCCGACGTCCGGGAGGAGGGGCTCCACAAAGCTCGCATTGTAGATGACCCCTCGGGCCGGGAGGGGGCCGTAGTTCTCGTCCAGCGTGGCCACCATCGCGTGCGTCGGTGCCAGGACCCGGTCGGCCGCGTGGAGTCCCCGGGTCACCTCCTCACGGTACCGGCCCCACGACGCGGGAGCCTCCTCGCCACGAACGCACTTCCACCATGACAGGACACAGGAGTGCCCCACCACGAGCACGGGAACGCCCCAGGGGAGGGCGCCGTGGGCATACCCGTTCAGGTGAACCAGGTCGGGCATGTATCGATCGGCGAGGTCGAGGAGCCACTGACCGGCCGCCTCCACCTCGCTCCAGGGGTCGACCATCCATTCCAGATCGAAGTCTGAGACCTCGAGCGTTGCGTTTCCTCGCGCTTCCACCTCACGCCGCTGCTGCGCGTTCGGTTCCGGCCCCATCGTCGCCAGGATCACCTCCACACCCTCGTCCTCGAGCGCACGGATGAGGTCGACGGCGTACGTCCACACCCCCCCGACGGCATCGGCCGTCATGAGGATGCGGGGAGGTATGGCGAGGGTACTGTTCATCTCGTCACCGTGGGCGAAACGGATGCATAGGTGGCTCCGATGTCGGAGGACCCGCTGCGGTAGATCGCATCGAGGGTCTCGGCCGTGTCGACGAACTCCCAGGCCACGGGATCGAAGGCCCCTCCGTTTCGCGCAATGCGATTCGCCCATGCGAGGACCGCCCGACCTCCCCATGGGTCCGGTGGCTCGACGAGCGTTGTCGTCTCTGTGCCGAGCCAATGCTCCGCTCTGAAGTCGTAGAACGAGCCGGCTACGTTCCGGAGGAGGGCGCTCCCGTTCGTGCCGTAGAAGATGACCTGGCAGAAGGCGTCTCGGCCGGCATGGAGGTTCCAGGAGCATGCGACCCGGGCGCAGACCTCATCCTCCAGGTCGATCCGCACATCTGCGTAGTCCTCCACGCGTTGGGACGGGATACGCAGCCGCCGGCCACCCGAGAAGAGCCGGGCGTTCACCGACCGGACCCCTGGTCTGTCGAGGCACCAGAAGAGGAAATCGACGAGATGCACGCCGAGATCCATGACGCACCCCCCGCCGGAGCGCACCGGGTCGTAGTACCACGGCTGATCGGGGCCGTATGCGTTGTGAAAGATGAGATCCGCCGCGTAGACCCGTCCGATCTCCCCCGAACGAACGAGATCGCGGACCGCCTTCGACGCCTTCAGGAAGCGATACGAGAGGTCGACCCCGAGGAGGCGATTTCGGTGCTCCGCGGCTCGAACCACGGCGGCCGCTTCGACGGCGTTCCGCCCCAACGGCTTCTGACAGAAGACGGGCAGTCCCCGCTCCAGGGCCACGATCGACTGATCCGCATGGCCCGCGCTCGGGGTTGCGATCACGACTCCGTCTAGATCCGCTTCGAGCATCTCTCCATAGCTTTCGAAGAGGACGGCTCCGGGCGCCGACGCTCGGGCCTCTTCTGCCCGGACGGGGTCGATGTCCACGAGCGCCGCGATCTCCGCGACCCCGCTCTCCACGATCGCTTTCATCCGACTGCGCCCGATCCACCCTACACCGAGCAAGCCGAGCCGTGGCCGTGAGGTCACGGGTCGATCCGGGGGCGGGGCACGCCGGACGGGGCGAGGGAATCCGGGACCTGGAGCCTTGGGACGGGGACTGCGGGTTTGTCTCTTCATGGCATCCGCACGAGTGCCTTGGTGAAGCCTTTCGGTCGCTCGGACAACAGGGCGAAGGCGATGCCGATCTCGTCGAGCGTAAGGCTGTGGGAGTAGAGGGGTCCCGGATCGATCACATCCGGGCAGAACGTGACGACGGCTTCCCGGATGCCCCGCGTATAGGCCTCCGGGGCCCGCTCGTGGGCATTGATCACGTCCAGCCCTCGCCAGTTCCAGAGCTGGACGTTCACGCTCCTTCTGCCGTCCTGATGAAAGCCGGCGACGACGAGTCGGCCGCGCACCGCCGTCAACTCTCCGGCCAGGTCCAACGCTGCTTCCTTCCCGGTCGCCTCTACGACACGTTCGCAGAGGGCCCCGCCGGTGACGGACTGGACTGCCTCCACGACCTCCGCCGGCCGGGTGAGTGGGATCACCCCGTCGGCCCCGAATCTTCGAGCCATCTCGAGAGAGGTCGCCCTGCGGGAGATGGCGATCACCCGGGCTCCCGCGGCCTTGGCCATGCCCACGAGGAGCGCTCCGATGAACCCCACCCCCACGACCGCGACCTGGTCCCCGGCACGGATCTCGCTTCGTCGGAAGACGTTGACGGCGCAACCGAGCGGCTCCCCGGGAAAGGGAACCGACTCGAGCGTCTGAGGAAGCACCACGACGTGGCCCTCCTCCGCATAGTCCCGCTCGGCGAAGCCGTGGTAGCTGAGCGCGGCGACCCGGTCTCCCGGCTCGACGCCTCCCACGCCCTCCCCGACCGCTTCGACCACCCCCCAGGCTTCGTGTCCGGGAGCCCCAGGCTCTCCGGGATAGTCGAACCAGGTGCGGCCGTTCCAGTAGGGAAGGCTCGATGCGCAGACTCCGCACCCCTCGACGAGAAACCGGACCTCTCCAGGACGAGGCTCCCGACTCTCTACCTCGATGAGCTCGACCCGCCCAGGCTCGACGATGCGAGCCGCACGGTGCGTCGACACGCCGACCGGCGGCCCGGAGCGCTGGGGACGCTCCGACGCTCGGGTCGTCATCGGTGCCCTCCGGCCTTCACCCGTTCGACGACGCGCCGCCCGGACGATCCGGGCACACTGGTCGTGCGGCTTCCCTTTCCGCCCTTGAACCCCGCCTGCCAGGCATGGAGGAGGCGAAGCCCCTCCTCGACTTCGACCGTCGGCGACCAGTCGAGAATCCGCTCTGCATGCCGCAGATCGCTCACGTAGTAGCGCTGATCACCGGGTCTCGGCTCCTCGAATTGGATTTCAGGGCGAGGGATCCCCATCGATTCGAACATCTCGAGAAGCTCGAGAAGGCTCACGGCTCGGGGGCCCCCGCCGCCCACGTTGAGGGGTCGTCCTCGTACGTCGTCGATCCGCTCCGCAGCGCGAAGGAAGAGGTTCACCAGGTCGGTGACGAAGAGAATGTCCCGCACCTGCAGCCCGTCCCCGAAGATCGTGACGGGCTTCCCCTCGAGCGCGCGGATCAGGAAGTGGGCGACCCATCCTTGATCCTCCGTTCCGAGCTGATGGGGCCCGTACACGCAACTCAGCCGCAGGACCGCAGCGGGAAGGCCGAACGTGTGTGCATGATCCAGGACATACTGATCGGCTGCTCCTTTGGAACAGCCGTACGGGCTCAGGAACTGGAGACACCGCTCCTCTCCGATTCCACGGGAGCGGATCTCCGTGTCGACGGGCTCGTACCGCCGATCGCGAACCCGCAGCTCCACATCGTCGAGCCCGCCGTACACCTTGTTCGTGGATGTGAAGACGAGGGGAGGACGGTCGTCCCGGTCCCGGATCGCGTCGAGCACGTTGAGGGTGCCGCGTGCATTCACCTCGAAGTCCTGGGAGGGTGCCTCGACGCTCGTCGTGACCGCGACCTGGGCCGCCAGGTGGAAGACACGGTCGGCGCCCTCCACCTCTTCCTTGACGAGGTACGGATTCCGGACGTCCCCGATCGTCGCGTCGACACGATCGTACCGCTCCTGCAACGTCCGCAGATTCTGCTCCACTCCGGGCCGGGAGAGGTTGTCCAGCAGCCGCACCCGCTGACCGTCCCGGAGGAGCCGGTCGGCCAGATTCGTCCCGAGGAAGCCGCAGCCCCCGGTGATGAGGGCGTAGCCACGCGACTTCGTGTGCACCGCCGGAGCGACGCGGGCCGTGATCTCGCGCACCGCGGGAACCCCACCCCCCTCCAGCATTCGGCCCAACAGCTTGGGAGAACCGTCGGAACGCCGGAGGCCGAAATGGTATTCCCGTTCGTCGCTGTGGAACCCGTCCACTGTGGGACGTGCGGGATCCAGGTCCTGGGCTGAATACCAGTAGACGCGGTCCATATCGGCGTCGATCGCGTTCAGAAAACCCCGGGCTTGCCCGAGCTCGTCGTGGAGCCAGGTCGAGTAGCCGACCTCCGTGACCCATAGCTGCGGATTCGAGGGTCTCCCCTCGAAGACCCGGCGGACCCGGTCAACGACGTCATCCCATCCTTGCCACGTCGCCTCCCAGGTGCCCGGAAAGCCGTGGATTCCGATCGCGTCGATGTGGTCGATCACTCCCCGATCCCACATCAGCTCGAGCCAGCTCGGATCGACCGGCGACATCCCGCCCAGAACCGTCTTCTTCCCCCTCTGCCGCGCCCAATTAGCAGCATCGATGATCATCCGGCTGAACGTTGCCCACCCCGGATCGAGGGTCCAATCCCACTCGCTGAGGTTGTTGGGTTCGTTCCAGAGCTCCACGTACTCGAAGTGCTCCCCGTACCGGTCGAGGATGAGATCCAGGACGTCCGCGTATTCCCGGGGGCGGCGGGGTGGGGACGAAGTCTTCGGCACCACTCCGATGGAAGGCGGAGTGTAGAGGTAACAGGGCAGAACCTCGACCTCCCGCGCGAGGGTCGGAATGAGCCAGTCGTACCAGGCTTCTCCTTCGTCTGTATACCAGTCGGCCCAGGACAGACCGGTTCTGAGTCGCCGGACTCCCATCGCGCGGAGGGACGTGAGCACCTTCTCGACCCGCTCATGCTCCCCGACCTCGAACCATTCGACGACGCCGAAGTCCGTCATTTCGCTTCACCCGCCTGGCGGCCTCGGGGCTCTCGTGTCCGCCCCTTTCGCGCCGGGTGCCGGGACTCCCGGTCGATCGGGGATCGGGAAGGGGTGCCGTCCGCCACCCGGAGTGGGTTGGCTTCGATGGTCAGTCCACGTGAATGAAGCTCGGCGGAGGCGATGGACACCCGGTCCTGGGCAGGCTGCCCGCGGAGCCATGCGCAGAGATCGAGCAAGCCGTCCTCGAACCGAACCTCCGGCTCATATCCGATCAGCTCCCGGGCGGTGGATATGTCCGCGACGCAGTGTCGGATGTCGCCGACGCGGGAGCGGCCCGAGATCTCGGGGTCGATCGATTTCTTCCCGAGCGCATCGGACAAGGCGAGCGCCACGTCCAACACGGTGCGCCCCCGACCACTCCCGATGTTCAAGGACCTCCCCCTCACCCCCGACTCGAGCACCAGCCGACAGGCGCGGGCGACGTCGTGGACGCTCACGAAGTCCCGCTGCTGCAAGCCATCCTCGAAGATCAGCGGAGGCCGGTCGTTCAGAAGTCTCGACGCGAAGATCGCCAGCACGCCGGTATACGGGTTCGACAGGGCCTGACGGCTTCCGTAGACGTTGAAGAAGCGGAGTGCGACCGTGGGGATGTCGTACGCTCTCCCCGCAATCAGGCACATCCGTTCCTGATCGTACTTGGAAAGCGCGTAGATAGACTCGAGGTCTACCGGCTTCGATTCGGGGGTCGGAAGGGGAGAGAGCGGCGATCCGCCTGCACCGACGAGCTCCCAGTCGCCGCGCCTCAGCTGCTCGAACGACCGCCTCGTTCCAGGAACCGGACTCCCACACCCGTTGCGATAGAGCCCCTCGCCATAAATGCTCATGCTGCTCGCGACGACGAGGCGGTCGACAGGCGCTCGGGCGAGCTCCTCGAGGAGGACTGCGGTGCCGAGGGTGTTCACCGACACGTATTCCTGCAACTCGTACATGCTCTGCCCGACACCGACCCGGGCAGCGATGTGGAAGACGACGGAAACCCCCTGAAGCGCCCGTCGAACCGCACCGAAATCCCGCATATCCCCCACCTGGAGCTCCACGTCGTCGTGGAGGTAGGCAGGTCTACGGCGGCGTCCCCCGTGCACCTGCGCGTCGAGGTTGTCGAGAACCCGGACGGAGTAGCCGGCGTGGACCAACTCGTCCGCGAGGTGCGACCCGATGAATCCAGCTCCCCCGGTGATCAGGATCTTTCCGCTCATGCAGCCACCCGTGAAACCGCGCGTCATGGTTGGACGCCATCGACCCCGACAGCTCCCTCGTGACCGGCTGAAGGAGCAACATCCGGGCCAGCAGCCGCTCGGGCGCGGCGGAAACATCCTGGGAAAGGTGGCGGCGGGGACCGACGAGAGGGGGACAGTCAGCGACCGCGGGGCCCTGCCGTGGGAAGGAGCGGCGGTTCGCTGAGACGCTCGCTCGGGCAGTCCAGCGGTGGGGACTTATCCCTGGTCCGTCAGGATCCGGACCGTTCTCGGCGAATGAGTGCGGCGCCGGTGTGGGTGACCTACGACGCGGAGAAGCGGCACTCCGGTTCCCGGAAGAGAATCTCCAACGGCGAGCCCGGACGGCTCAGGGCGAGATCCGGACCACCAGATCGAGTTCGGGAAGCCAACGCACGGGCGATGCGTCGGGCCGCGCGCCGCGCCCGTAGAGGCTCGCCCGCCCCGTGAGCTGGATCGCTTGAATGAGGGTGCCGGATGGCTCCCACCCCGCCCCAGCAACGAGGCCGGGGTCGAGTCGGCTCCGCGCGAACTGCGGGAGCGCGCATTCTCTCCCCGCGGAAGTCGGGCACTGGTCGGGATTGGAGAGTTGAAACCGAACCGCCGGGCCGGCCGTCACATAGGCCCGTGAATCCCCTGGAAACGGGAAGGTGACGTCCATGAGGAAGCGACTGTTCACCACGGTGAGCCGAAAGTCGTCCGCCGTGCACTCCTCGCACCGAGCCGCCGGGCTCCGTGGGGGATTACGGCGCATGGCGACGTTCGGGACGGCCGTCACCTCGAAGCGGGAACGAAGCCGGTCCTCGTCCTCTCCTGCCTGAAGGGAGATTCCCAGCACGAGCCAGGGGTCCATGATCATGCGGTAGTCGGCGAACGAACCGAGGCCGCCCATCGGAGCGTACCCACCGATGATCCAGGTTACACCCGATTCTTCACTTCCCATGTCCGGCCAGGTCTGACCGTGTCCCGCGGATGGGATCCACAACAACGCGACCGCGCAAAGGGCCACCACCACGACGTACCGTCGCATCCTTCCCTGCCTCCGATGAGTGTGCGATCATGCAACGTAAGGGTGACGGACGTGAACGCAACCCCGCCCCCTCGATCCTCGAGAGGAAGACGAAAAGAAACGCGCGGACACGCGAAAGCCGCGACCGGTCCTGCCTCGGATCGAGGGGGCCGGCCGCGGCTCTACGAGGTCCGGTCAACCCACTACCGGACCGGAGTCGGAGTAAGCGTCAGAAGTTTATGCTGAAGCCCCCGGTCCACACGATGTCGTGGAGCGTCTCGTCGACACCGGCAACGTCGAAGTTCGAGATGAAGTCCCGGACCTCGGTGTGGATGCCCCAGCGGCCCTCGTCCCCGAACCGCGCCTCGAGCCCGAGCCCGACGTTCCCCGCGAAGTCCGTCTCCGTTCCCAGGGTGTCGAAGTCGTACGTCTTCCCGCCGATCCCACCGAGGATGTAGGGGAACCAGCTCACGTTCTCCATCGCCGGCATCGGCATGCGAAGCACGACGTCCCCCGAGTAATGGAACACGTCGGGATCCTCTCCTATGAGTGCAATATCCTCGTCACCCGGGGTCAGCGCGTGGGAATACCAGAGGACATTACCCCGAACACCGAGATTCTGGGTCGCCCAGAAGGTCGCCGCGGCCCCGAATGTGCCCGTGTCCTCGAACTGGGCCCCACCCGCGAAGCTGGAGGCCGAGAAGAATCCGCCTCCATACAAGTTGAGCGAGAGCACGTCGGCGCCCGGATGGGCATCTCCTCCGAACCGCTCCTGGATCTGCTGCTGCGCATCCGCCTCGGTCGCGGTGAACATTGCGAGCAGCGCTACGCTGAGCATGGACAGAAACTTCGCCGTGGTTCTGGTTCTTCCGCGCGGATGTCTCATATCGAATCCCTCCGTTCGGTGTCGCCAAGAAGCATGCTCCCGCAGGCCCCTCTCACGTGGACTCCGCGAGGGACTCCACGAGGGCATGCGCTATTCTTGAACTACACGAGCACCTGAACGTGGTTTCACTGCTGCCGGCCCTAATTCCGCCGCGAGGATCCCCCTCCTCTTCCGTTCGACTGCCCCTCCGCGTTTCGCTTCTTCCTCTCCGCGTTCCGCTTCGCGCGGGCACGCTCCTCGCGCTTCCGCTCCTTGATCTTCGCGATCCGCTCCCCGACCGGAATCTCGAAGCGCTCCTCGGTCTTCGCCTTGTAATCGAAGTCGTCGATCAGGCGTCGGGGGAGCCGGCGACCCAGTGCTCGCTCGATCGCCCCCACATCCTTCTCCTCCTGAGGGGAGACGAAGGTGTACGCCTCACCGTCTGCTCCGGCTCGTGCCGTGCGGCCGATGCGATGGATGTAGTCCTCCGGTACCGCCGGGACGTCGAAATTCACGACGTGATCCAATTCGACCACGTCGATCCCACGCGCGACGATGTCGGTGGCGGCGAGAACCGCGTACCGCCCGTCACGGAATCCGGCCAGCGCGGCGGTCCGCTGCTTCTGGCTTCGGTTGCCGTGGATCTCCGCTGCCGCAATTCCCCGCTTCTCCAGCTTCTTCGCGAGTCGCTTGGCACGGTGCTTCGTCCGGCAGAAGGCGATGACGTTGCCGACGTCTCCCCTTCGGAGAAGCTCCGCGAGCAGATCCACCTTCAGCTCGCCCGGGACCGGGTAGAGCGCCTGAGAGATCGCGGAGGGAGGAGCCTGCTTCTTCTGGACCTCGACGCGGACCGGCGAACGAAGGAGCTCGCCCGCGAGCTGCGCGATCGGCCGCGGCATCGTCGCGGAAAAGAAGAGGGTCTGGCGCGGGCGGGCCGGCAGATGCCTCAAGATCTTCCGGATCTCGGGGAGGAATCCCATGTCCAGCATCCGGTCCGCTTCATCCAGAACGACGATGTCGGCTTCGGCGAGCCGCGCATACTCGTGCTGGAAGTGGTCGAGCAGCCGTCCTGGCGTCGCGACGATGACCTCGACGCCCTTCCGGAACGCCTTCTCCTGGGGCCCCGCGCCGACTCCGCCGAAGATCGCCTTTCCGCGAAGACCCGTGCCTTTCGCCAACCCGTCGAGGTGCTCGACGATCTGGGCCGCCAACTCCCGCGTGGGGGTGACGATCAACGCCCGCGTCGTCCCCTTCGGCTGGTCCTGGAGTCGCTGGAGCACGGGCAGGAGGAACGC
>SKKN01000071.1 GCA_007121455.1 Gemmatimonadota bacterium
CGGTTCATCGGCGACCGCGGAGCCGTTCGAGGGAGAAGAAGCCCCGGTCCAGGCCGACCTCGAACTCGAGGTCCGCGTATGTCAGCGTGGTGCGCTCACCCGGTCGGTCCTCCGGCCGCATGGTGAGCCGGGTGGGGACGAGCCGCCCGTCCATGACCTCGAAGTCGGAGAACACCATGGTGCGGGCGAGGTCGCCCCGGTCGTCGAAATACCGCATCTCGCGGGGCATCCGGTTGTCCTGCCGCACCTCGAGCTCGAGATGTCCCCACACGACCGGGGCCTCGGGAAGGGGCGTGAGCCGGAACTCCCAGATCTCGGTTTCTTCCCTCACTCCAGCAAACTCCTCCTGGATCTCGAAGTCGTCGACGTAGCTGCTCTCGCGGACCAGGTCGTCGTAGGTGAAGTGCGATCCCATCCACGAGCCGCCCATCCCGCCTCCCGGGACCCGGATCGTCCGATCGACCCGGGGGAGGTAGTTCCAGATGTCCCCTTCCACCATGAGCGTCGCGGTCCCCGCTTCCCGGGCGGGTGAGAGGACGCGGACGAGGGAGTGGTCGTCCCCGAGGGACCACATCTCCATCTCCATGCTCCGGCTCCACCGCTCGGTCACCACCTCCATCGTGACCCGTCCCTGGCTCGATTCGCCGCGGAGGAGCTCGTCGACGTGTCGGACGATCTCCTCGGGGGTCTCCTGCCCGAAGGCGGTGAGCGGGAACAGGGGCAAGAGAGCGACGCCGAAGCCGAGGGTCCACATCCGCCGTCGCGGCTCCCGGGCTCCGATCCACCGCTTCATCATGTCGCCTCCTGTGCGCTGGTAATGGGACGCGTCGGTCAAGTTGGTTGCCGTACGAGGAGAGGAGCAAGTTCGGTGCCGACAGCTCGCAAGCTTCCGCTGGATGTGTCGGAGAGGCCTGGCGTTTACGCCCTTTCCACCGGGGCGATCCTCCGCATCAGGAAGTGCGATGACGCCCCTTCTGGCGCCCCCTGCGGAAGTACAGCAGCGGTCCGAGGAAGTCGATGGCGATGATGGCCGCCCAGACCCCCTTGCGACCATGGATCTCGCGTGCCGGCCGCCGCGCAAGGTCAGCCCAGGCGGAGACGGCCAGTGAGACCTGCAAGGAGGTCAGAAGCATGACTAGCACCTTCTTGCCGGGAGACAACGCATCCCACCGTTCCGATCGCCATCGTCTCGGTCGCACCGCTCCTCCTTTGCGATGTGATCGTGGTGCCGCGCGCTCATTCGGTGTGGTGGGGGGAAGCACGAACGATGCCACCTGAGCGTCGAGCTGGCTCGCTGCCCAAGCGCCTGTGACGGCAGCCGAAGGCGCTGTTCGCCGCCGAATCCCAGGCACCCGGGCTCGGGGCTGCCGGGACGGGACGCCCCGACCCCGGAAGGGGCGTTCCGTCTCCGGTCGGGCAGCGGGGGAGCCCGCCATACCCGTCGAAGAGGGGTGGACGGGGGCAAGCCACCCCCGCACCACGGCTGGCACGCACCTTTCATCGAAGAGGGGCTCGAGGCCGGCTGCTGCCGGTCCCGGATCAACCGGATTCACGGAGATGATCCCGATGGGAAGGAATGGTCGACTCGCAAGTCAATTCGCGGGCAAGGTGGCGGTCGTCACCGGCGGCACCTCGGGAGTCGGACGTGCCTTGTGTGACGCGCTGGCGGACGGGGGCGCCGTCGTGGTGGTGGCGGCGCGCGATCTCGAACGGGCCGAGGGCGTGGTCGCCGGTATTTTCGAGCGCGGGGGCCGAGCGCAGGCTGAACGGGTCGATGTCACCATCGAAGGCGACGTGGTCGGTATGCTCGACCGCGTCGTCGCGGAGCACGGACGTCTCGACTTCATGTTCAACAACGCGGGCGTCGGCGTGTTGGGCGAGGGCCGGGACCTGGACACCGAACATTGGCAGCCGTCCATCGACGTGAACCTGTGGGGGGGTCATCTATGGAGCCAGCGCGGCTTACAAGACCATGGTGAGACAGGGGCATGGGCACATCGTCACCGTTTCCTCGATCCAGGGAATCGTGCCGTTCGCGTGGAGCACGCCGTATGCGGCATCCAAGCATGCGGTCTACGGATACTCCATGGCGCTGCGCGCCGAGGGAGCCGATCTCGGGGTCAACGTCTCGGTGGTCTGCCCGGAGGGAGTCGAGTCCAACCTCGTCGCCAGCACCCCGCTCGTGAACCTGTCTCGCGACATGGTCGACGTCATCGCCGAGTCCTTCGGCATGATGCCGGTGGACCGAGCCGTTCATCTCATGCTGAGAGGGGTCGCGCGCAACCGGGCGGTCATCGTCTTCCCCGCGAGCGCCCGGTGGCTGTGGCGGTTCTACCGCCTCTCGCCACCGCTCTGGATCTGGCTCGGGGCGAAGATCCTTCGACGGTTCCGTCGGCGTGCGCGGGAGCTGGAGGAAGCGGGACAGTCGGAACCGACTGGGGCGGAGGTGCAGGTACGTTAGGTCCGGCTCTTCACGAGGACACATCCCTTCGGGGCCGAGGAGGGTCAGTGTGCTGGGCACCACGAGAACGCCCGAGGACGAGTTCGCTGTGGTAGCCCCCGTGCCCGTCTCTCCTGTGGCATACCTCTGACATTGGGCGGAGGTGGGCCCGTGAGCGGCCCAACCCGGATCCCCGAACGCGGAGGCGCGATGAGTCCGGTCATTCCACCGCCCCGACGGCGCGGTCCTCCGGACCCGGCCGGGAGGCGCCCGCGGCGGGGTCTGTGGCTCGCGACCGTTCTCGTGGCCCTCCCGGGGTGCGCACTCCTGGACGATCCTCCCGACGAGGAAGCCCCGGCACCGTTCCCGGTGGAGACGCTCGTGGTCCACCCACGGACATTCGAGGAGCGGGTCGAGACCACTGGAAGCGTAGAGGCTCCGGAAGACGTCATCCTCACCGCCCAGGCGGGCGGGACGGTGATCCGGCTCGTGCCGGAGGGGACGGAAGTGGGGCAGGGGGACATCGTGGCCCAGCTCGATCCGCGCCTGGCGGAGGCGGGCCTCGAGCGGGCCAGGGGTTCGGTCGCCGACGCACGGGCGGCCCTCGCCCAAGCGGAGCGGGAGTACGGTCGACGGGAACCCCTTGCCCGCGATGAGATCATTCCCCCGGGCGAAATGGAGCGGTTGCTGACCCAGGTTGAGCAGGCCCGAGCCCGCCTGGATCAGGCGATGGCCCAGGAGCGCGAGGCCGAACAGCAGCTCGAGCGGACGCGGGTCCGGGCCCCGTTCGACGGCACGGTGGAGAGTCGCATCGTGCGGGTGGGGGAGCAGGTCGTGGCGGGTCAGGAGGTGGTCCGGGTGATCGGGGACGAGCGGGTCGAGGCGAGCGCCGGCATCCCGGAGCGCTTTGCCGGGGACGTCCGGGTCGGGTCTCCGGCGTCCGTTAGCTTCCAGGCGTACGGGCTGGATGACCGGGAGGCCGAGGTGGCCTTCGTCTCCCGGGCCGTGGACCCGCGGAGCCGGACGTTTCGCATCCGGATCGACCTGGACCATCCCCTCGGCCTGAGAACGGGGATGATCGCACGGGTGACCGTCGTTCGGCGGGTCATCCCGGACGCCCTGGTCCTTCCGCTCGAGATCGTCCTCGCGGATGAGAGGATGCGAAGCGTCCTAGTGGTGGAGCCCCTGGAGAAGCTCGATTCCGAGACGGAGGCTCCTCTGGGCCGGGTGGAGATCCGTGCTATCCTGCCCGGACCTCGACACGGAGCGGACGTGGTGGTGGAGGACGGCCTCCTTCCCGGCGACGAGGTGATCGTCACGGGCCAGGACCAGGTAGCCCCCGGCGATACGGTGGCCGTGGTGGAGCGCTACCGCGACCTGGAGGCGTTCCGCCGGGCGGTGGTGGTGGATGGGGCCGGACCGTGAAACTCACGGACGCGGCCCTCCGGTTTCGCACCACCGTGCTCCTTTTCGCGGGGCTCCTGGTGGGCCTGGGCGTGTGGAGCTACGTCACTGTCCCGAAAGAGGCCTCCCCTTCCATCGAAATTCCTCTCGTCACCGTGACCACGGCCCATCCCGGGGCGAGCCCCCGGGAGGTGGAGGCCCTGGTGACCTTCCCGCTGGAGCGGGAGATCCAGGGGGTGGCCGGCATCGACCGGATCCATTCCACCTCGAGCGAGGGGTTCAGCTTCATCCTGGTGCAGTTTCTCACCGACGTTTCCCTCACGGAAGCGAACCGCCGGGTGCGTGAGCAGGTGGACCTGGCGCGGCCGGGCCTCCCCGACGACGCCCTGGATCCCGTGGTGCGAGAGATCGACATCGAAGACCTGCCCCTCCTCACGATCAACCTCCTGGCCCCGTACTCCCTGGCCCGGCTCACCGATGTGGCGGACCGGCTCGCCGACGAGCTCGGGACGGTTCCCGGCGTGTTGGAGGCGGAGGTCACCGGCGGGGTGGAGCGGGAAGTCCAGGTGGAGGTCGACCTGGCCGCGCTCCAGGGCTACGGGCTCACCATCGACGACCTGGCCAGGGCCATCGAGCGGGAGCACGTAAGCATTCCCGGCGGCAGCATCGACGTGGACCGGTTGAGCCACCAGGTGCGGGTCGACGGTCGGCTGGAGCACGGCGAGCGGATCGCCGACCTGGTGGTGACCGCTCCCGGGGAGAGCCCCGTCTACGTTCGCGACGTGGCCCGCGTGGTTCCGGAAGGGTTCCGGGATCGCACCAGCCTCTCGCGCCTGAAGGAGGTCCGCCGGGAGGATTTCGCGGGCCGCCTGACCCGGGTGGACGACCCCCGGTATCTGGAGACGGTGTCCGTCTCGGTCCGGGCCCGTTCGGGGGAGAACGTCCTGGAGGTGGCCGAAGCGGTGGAGGAGACCCTCGTGACGTTTCCTTTCCCCTCGGGGACCGAGACGGTGATCACCGGCGACCGGAGTGAGGTGATCGAGCTGTTCATCGAGGAGTTGGAGAACCACATCGTCTTCGGAATCCTCCTGGTCTCCATCTCCCTCCTCTTCTTCCTGGGGCTTCGGACGGCGCTCCTGGCGGCGGCCTCGATCCCCCTGACCTTTCTTCTGACCTTCACCGTCTTCCGGGCCGCGGGGATGACGTTGAACTTCATCATCCTCTTCTCTCTCATCGTGGTGCTGGGGATCCTGGTGGACTTCACCATCATCGTGGTGGAGAACATCCAGCGACACCGCGAGCGGGGGCGTTCTCCGTGGGACGGGGTCCGGGCCTCCACGGCCGAAGTGGCATGGCCCGTGACGGCGGGGCTGGCCACCTCGGTGGCCGTCTTCGTTCCCCTCCTCTTCTGGACGGGGATCACGGGCGATTTTCTCATGTACATCCCGCTGACTCTCATCGTCACCCTGTTCAGCGCGCTCTTCGTGGCGCTGGTGCTGATCCCGGTGATCGCGGGGTACGTGCTGGAGACGGAGCGTCCCGGAGAGGACGGGGCGCGGGAGGGCGGGTCGCCTACGCCGGGGCGGGGCGAGTCGCCCGCCCGATGGCGGTGGGGGAGAATCGGAGGGGGGGGCGCTCTGGCGGGAGCGGCGCTCGTTCTCCTGCTGGCGAACCCGGTCACGCTCCTGGTGCTCACCGGGGCCGCGCTCCTGGCGGTGGTGCTGTACCGATACCTTCTCGCTCCCGGCACGGCGTGGTTCCAGGAGCGGGCGCTCCCCGCCGGGGAGCGCTGGTATCGGAGCCTGCTGCGCCTGGCCCTCCAGCGTGACTACGACGTTCCGCGGGCCTACCTGCGGAACACCGGCGCGCTGGGCTCGTTCACGGCGGGTTTGGCGCTCCTCCTCGTGGGCGGTGCGTTGCATCTGACGGTGGGACCGGTCCCGGCTCTCGTGCCCTACGTTCCCGGAGCGGTACTGGCGGGAGTCGGGGCGGTGGCGATCCTCCTCCACTTTCTGGAGACGGTCTTCCTCGGCGGTCGGGTCACGGTGAACGTGGGGCTCGCGCTCGCTGGGGTCCTCCTGCCGGTGGCCCTCTTCCAACTCCTCCAGAGAGGGATCGGATCCGCGGACCTGGCGGCGCTCCTCGTCCTTCCCGCTCTGCTGGTCGCCCTCGGCGCTCTGGGAGCGAGGTCGTCGCGGGAGCGGTGGATCCTCACGGACAACCGGGCCCGGGTCCTCTGTCTGGGCATCGGCGGGTTTTTCGCGATCCTCCTGTCCTTCGCGGCCGCGCCCACCGGCACCGCGTTCTTTCCAGCCACCGATCCCAACCTGATCCGGATCACGCTCGAAGCTCCGGTGGGCACACGCCTCGCCGTCTCGGAACGGACGACGCAGCGAGCCGTGGATCGGATCGAGGCTCTCATGGAAAGCGATCCACGGGTGGAGGCGAATATCAAGAACATCCGGGTGAGCGCGGGCGTGGCGGCGGCCGCCGCGTTCCTCCGGGTGGCGCCGGAGCCTCGCCGGAGCCGAATCACTCTGACCCTGGTGGACTACGCGGATCGGGCAGAGTCGAGCGAGGAGACGCTCCGCAAGCTTCGGGGGGTGATGGAGCGTTTCCCCGGGGCCACCGTGGAGATGGAACAGGATTCCCCGGGGCCGCCCGTGGATCCGGCGGTCCAGATCGAGGTTTCGGGCCCCGAGTTCGATCGCCTGGCGGAGCTGGCCTTCCAGGTAGAGGACCGGCTCCGGCAGGCGGCGGCGACGGGGGCAGTGCCCGGGCTGGTGGACGTAACCAGCACGCTTGAGAGGGGCCGGCCCGAGACCCGGGTTCGCATCGACCGGGAGCGGGCGTCCCTCTTCGGAGTGCCGACGGCGGTGGTGGCCACCACGGTCCGGGACGCCATCGAGGGCCGCATCGTCGGGACCATTCGCCAGGAGGACGACGAATGGGACATCCGGGTGCGGCTGCGCGAGGAGGATCGCGCCACGCTGGAAAGCCTGGAGGCCCTGCTCATCGGGGGGCCCGAGGCAGGGGTGCCCCTTCTGGCGGTGGCGGACGTCGAGGCCGGGACGGGCCCCGGATCCATCACCCGGCTGGACCTGCGGCCCGTGGTCACCTTGCAGGCGGACGCGGCGTCGGGCTTCACCAGCCGCAGGGTCCTGGGCGACGTGCAGACGCTCCTCGCGGACTTTCGCGCCGGCCTCCCGGCGGGCTACGAGCTGGAATACACGGGGGAGGTCCGGGAGCAGGAGGAGGAGTTCGAGTTCCTGGCGATCTCCCTCGTAATGGGGCTTGGGCTCACGATGCTGGTCCTGGTGGCCAAGTTCGGCTCACTCGGGGTCGCCTCGATCATCCTGGTCGCCATCGCGCTCACGATGGGCGGGGTGATCCTGGGACTCAGCGCCACCGGGACGGCGTTCGGGCTCTTCACCTTCCTGGGGGTGATCTCCCTGGCGGGGATCGTGGCGGACGACGACATCGTCCTCGCCGAGTTCATCGTCAACGAGCGCAACAGGGGATCGCCCAAGACGGACGCGATCGTGGAAGGCGCCGCCTCGCGTTTCCGGCAAGTGACGCTCACTGCGGTCACCACCATCCTGGGGCTGATTCCGCTGACATTCGGCGTCTACGTGGACTTCTCGGGACTCCTCACGGAGCTCCGGCCCGCGTTCCAGCTCGGGGGCCAGAACACGCAGTTCTGGGGCCCCCTGGGGGGCGCCATCATCGCCGGGCTTCCGGCGGCCACGGCGGTGACCCTCCTCGTCGTTCCGGTGGCGTACTCGGTGCTTGACTCACTGACAACCCGCGCCCGGGCGGCGCTCGGACGGCCGGATGCCTCCACCTCCCCCATCTGATAGACCTTCCACACCTCCCGAGCCTTCAGCGCCACGGAGCCGGCCATGGGATCCGATCCCCCGTCGGTGCTGACGTCGGGCGGAAGGGGGATGGTGTTCCTGCAGCCCCCAGATTTTCGGAGGTCACCATCATCCGCTTCTGGAACGCGGCGATCCCGGTGGTGCTCGGCATGCTCCTGGGGCCCGGCACGCTCGGGGGCCAGGAACATGGTCCCGGGGCGGACCCCGGAGACGCTGCTCCGACGGCACGGCAACCCTCTCACACCACCCTCTTGAGCGGCCGAAGTGCTTCCCCCTGGGACTGGCGAATGGGCACGATCAGCCGATCGAGCAGCGCCTTGGAGGCCGCATCCGAGGGAGAGGACGGATGGTGGAGGGGGTTCTCAGGAAGCCCCGAACCCGATCGGATCTATGCCGGGCTCTGGGCGCTCCACCTCCGACGCATCGAGGACGGGCTGAGTGCCCATCATCTGATCGGCATCTGATCGGCGCAACGTGGCGTGGCATTCATGGAAGCACCTTCGTCAACACTCACGAAGGCCGGAGCTGGAAGCTCGGGATCGGACGTGCGGTTATCGTCGTCGAAGGGCGCGAGGGAGGCTTCCGGATGGGATGCCGCGTCGGGCTCCTGGCCGGCTACGACGAGCAGCTCACGGAACTGGCGGAACGCTGGCCGGTGATCCCCGCAGCTGAGGTGGTGGCGGACGCCAGATACCGACAGCTCGGCGTCCAGTTCGGCTGGGCCTGGATCGTCCTCACCCTCGGCGGATTCGTGTCGATCGGAGGCTCATCCTGACAGCAGGGTTCCGGCATCCGCCCGTTTCGGAACGGCGCGTCCTGAACCGAAAGCTCCACCGGCCGTACCCTCGAGTTCACGAGGGAATGTGCGTCATCCACTTCGCGGCCAGAGGAGGAGAGGTCGGCACCGCCCCGTCGGCACCGAAGTTGCAACTGTCGGGAGTGCCCAGTGAGGGCGAGCGGTGAGCGCACGGGGAAGCGGCTTACCACCGGCCGGCGGCGCCGGGTCCCAGTGCATTCACCATCGAGGCCCCTTCTCCGTATCGCAAATCGTCCCATCCGACCTCGGCCGGTCAAGGACGCACTGTGGGGCTTCTCGCGCCACCATCACCGCCGCCGGCACGCTCGATTACGATCAGGGACTCGGCCCATACGGCGGTTGGGTGGAATACCGCTTCGAGGACGGCTCCACCAAGCTCGCGCGCCTCGAGGGCGAGGTCACCGAACGCTTGCCGGACGGCGGCAACCTCCAGGAGGGGACATCCACTTACGTGGCCAGCACCGACCGGTTCGAAGGCATCCAGGGCTCCGGGACCTTTCGAGGTTCGGGAGAGAGAACGGTGAGCTCGACCACTACCTTCAGCGAAACGAGAGGGGCGAGATGAATCGCTGCCGCAGGATGCTACCCGTGCTCGTATCGGCCGGCGTGCTCGCGGGCTGTGCCACCTCGGGCGTGTTTCCCTCGGCGACCCTCACCGCTGTCGAGCTCTCGGAGGCGAACTTCCGGGTCGTCGCCACGGACGTGGGCGGAACGGCGACCGCGGGCTACGTCTTCGGGCTGAGCGGTGGCTTCGGGATCGGAATACAGACGTTGGCGGTGGCCCGGATCGAGGGGGAAGGAGACCTCTACGCCGCGGCGCTCCGGGACCTGTGGCGGACCTTCGAAGAGGTGGAGGGGCCGGTGACCGGCCGACGCCTGGCGCTCGTGAACGTCCGGCACGACACCGAGGCGCTGAACCTCTTCGTGTACACCCGGCCCACGGTGTGGATTCGGGCGGACGTGGTGGAGTTCGATCCCTGAGGCGCGCGCGTCCTCCTGTGGATGGCCGAGGGTGGGCGCGGGTCCGGGCAGCACTGTGCGCGGACCCGGTCGGGCGTCCCCGGCCCAGCGAGGGGCAGCATGAATCGGAAGCGGGCGTTCTGGATGGCGGTGGCCGCTTCCGCGGCCCTTGGCCGTTCTTGGCCGTGTGGTTCGCACACGACCTCGCCTCCTTCCCCGGGCGCGTGGCGGAGCCGGCGCACGAGGCGATGGAGGATGGGGTGCGCTCCACCTTTCGCGCGGGCGTGGCGCACCGCCATCCCGGGTCCATTCCCCTGGTGGAGGTGGCCGGAACCCACTACGAGATCGGCCTTCAGCACGGGATGCTCCTGCTGGCATTGGGCGAGACCTTCGCCGCCCTGCGCCCGATCATGCACATCGGGGAGGACTTCCCCCGGCCACCCAGGCCCTTCCTCCAAGCGGAGCCCATCGATTCGCTCGTGGAGGCCGCCGCGCGGGTCCGCACGGGCCTCATGAGCCGGGAAGAGCGCCTCGGGGCCTGGACGACCCTGGCGGAGCGGCCATCCCGACGACGCCACCGTCCACTTCCTCGCGGCGCTGGAAGCCTTCGAGCAGAGACGGGTGGGCGAGTTCGCGCCTCTCGCCCGCCGCGCCGTGGCCCTGGATCCCCACGTCCCCGAGCACCGTGTCCTGGCCGGGCTCGCGGCGTACAGTGAGGGGGGCCGTGCTGTGCCCCTGGAGCTGCTGGAAGACGAGGGATCCGGACCCGGCTTCGGCGCACGAGCAAGCCTCGTACCGTCGAGGCCATGAGCCGGAAGCCTTCGTCCAGGTGTGGGCTGATGGGCAGACCCTGATCCGATCCCCCGCCCGATTTGTGGATGAACCGGCTTCCGGTCATGGGGAGCCACGTGAGGCTTACCCCGAAGGCATCGCTCATGGGGAAGCCGATGGCAGGGCATGGAACGTGCGACCCGCTTCCGGCACCGATGAACCCGTGATCATCCGGTGTTGGAGGCCGTACGACAGCCACAGGGGAGTCGCAGGTGGATGAGGATTCACGGAGATCGGAGGTAACCGATGAAGACGCAGGGGAGGCAGCGGCGGGTGCCCACCGCACGGTTTTTGGCCGGAGGATGGAGAGCCGCTGCGATACTGGTCGCAATCGGAGGAAAGCGAGCATATGGGAGGGAACCCCGATGGTTGAGACACACGGAGATGCCGGGTTCTCGCCCAAACTGACGCGGCTGCTCACGGCGGCGACCGCTGCCCCGTCGGGCCACAACACCCAGCCGTGGCGGTTCCAGGTGGCGGAGGACGAGGTGCGTATTCTCCCGGATCGGACGCGGCGCCTCCCGGTAGTGGACCCGGACGATCACGCCCTCTTCGTCAGCCCGGGGTGCGCCATGGAAAACCTGGTGGTCGCCGCAGGTGCGGAAGGCTACCGGGCCGAAGCGGACTACACGGGATTGGACTAAGACCAGCGCTTCCTGACCGTCCGTCTCCGACCCGGGAAGACCAACCATGGGCAGGCCCTGCATGAAGCGATCCCAGAGCGCCAGTCCACGCGTCGGCCCTATGACGGCCGTGCAATCCCCCTCGCCGAACTCCGCCACCTCGAGGCCGCCAGCCACCAGGATGGTGTCGGGTTCCACCTCTTCACCAACCCCGGAGAGATGGAGCCCCTCATCGAGCTGGTGGAGGAGGGCAATCGCCTCCAGTTCGGCGACCCGGCCTGCGGCTCGCGTCGATGTCATCCCTGGCGGCGAGGTAGCGCACCGCGGAGAGCACCTCCTCTGCCCGGTCATGGAAGGATTGCCGCCTCCAGTCGCCGGTGGAAGCGTTCACGCCCGGCTTGTCGAACAGGAGAACGGCGTACCCTCGGTCCACGAGGAACTCGGCGATGTCCTTCCAGAACGGGAAGAACTCCAGACTCCAGGCATCGCGATAGCTCGCATCGCCGGAGCCCTGGATGGCCACGAAGGCTGGGTGAGGCCCGGGGCCGGCAGGAGAGAGAAGGCTTCCGGAGAGCCGGGTGGAACCGTTGATGAAGGTGACCGGCTCCCCGATCTCCTGATCCCGACGGGCCTCATCCTCGACGGGGGTCGATGGGAGGGGGAGCACGCCGAGCGCCGCGACGGCGACGATCGCAACGAGCGCTCCTTCGAGAAGCCTGGTCGTCATTCCTGTTCCGGGTGAGACGGGGTGGTTGGGACCACGCGGAGGGCAAGGCCGGCCGGCCCGGAACCTTGCACTTCCGGGGGGACGGGGGACACCGTGTCCGTCCGAGAGCCCAATATACCAGAACCGACACGACCGATGTTCGCCACGCCCCGGAGAATCAGCCGAACGACCGGAATCGGGAACGCTCTGCTGGTCGCTTGTGCCGTCGGCCGTGGGGAGGGACGAGGACACGGCCGTGGCTGCGGCGCTGATCCCCATTTATCTCGCGGTGGTCCTGGGTGGGCCCACGAGCGCGGGTGGAAGTGGTTTCTCCGGGGCCGGAGCGTCCGTGGGAGTCGGAGCCACCACCGGAATCGGCAGTGGTGGCGGGGGGGGGGGCGATGAGGTCGCGTCCGGGATAATCCTTAGAGCCTCCTACAAAGAATCGCTCTCTAACCCTCCGCCCTCCGCTCGCATTCGGCGGCGAGGGCGGCCAGCCCGTTCTCCAGTGAGGACCGCAAAGTCCGCCTCAGGAGCCCGGGGAGCAACCGGGCGAGCCAGCCCTCGAAGGACTCCTCCGTTTGCACCCGGGTTCCCTCTCCCCTCTCCTCGAAGGTCCAGGTGTGGACCGCCCGGAGGCCCAGGGTCCGCCCGGTCCAGGCGATCCTGCGGGGCGGATCCACCTCACCGAGCTCGGACACGATCCTCATTCCCCCGCCTTCCACTTGAAGACGGTGCCCGGAGAAAGCGGGCCGAGCATCCGAACGGCTTTCACGTCCGGGTTCCACTCCGGCCACCGGGAAAGGTCCGACTGTACTCCCCAGACGACGTCAAGGGGAGCCTTCACCTGTGCTTCGGCCACCGCCTGAACGGGTGCATCGCGGTTGATGTCCATCCGAAAAGCTAGACCCGGTGGCGACGTCCTGGAAGCGGATCAAGGCAGCCCTTGACATCTGTCACCCACGTTCCACTCCGGAATCGATGGGGCGATGTGGGGAGCCTCCGTCCGTCACGCCCTTACCGGAACTCAGCCCTCCGCCGGCGACTACCAGGAAGGTTACTTCTTCAACACCGTCACGGCGTCCCTCTCCGGACGCTACTACCCTCTTCCGGGCCGGGCCCTCTTCGCGGTGGGGGAGTTGGGGGTGGGGTCGGTCCTCACGAAGAACCGCTTCATCGACAGTGCAGGCGAACAGGCCTTCCACCACCAGTTCGGGATCGGGCCGGCCGCCGCCATAGGCGTGGGGTACTCGATCGAGCCCTTCGAGGAACGGGCGACGAGGCTGGACCTCCAGGTTATCTACCAGCATCTGAGAACGCGGGTGGAAGTGGACGAGATCGGCAACGATTACTGGACGTCTGGCGGGCTCCACTTCATGCTGGGGCTCGGGTTCTGAGTAGGGGAGAGCGACCGCCTCCCTCCGGGCGATGGCTCGGGACCCCACCATCCGTTGCGATTTGATCGCTCCGCGTGTGAACCCGACGATACGCTCCAGGTGAGACTCATGATCCAACCAACCGACGCGCTCCCGGGCGCAGCTCCAGGGGAGGAGGCGATGGCGATACGATACGAGCACACGCAGCCCGGATACGTGACGCTAGGGGCCGTGGGAGGAGCCGCCCTGGTCCTGGCGGGCACCTTCCTCCGGAAGGCCGCGGCAGCCAAGTTCTTTCCCGGGATGCTCCTCCTGGGTGCGGCGGGCTCCGTGTTTTCGAGCCTGACGATTCTGGTCACGGACGACGAGCTCCTCGCCCGCTTTGGGCCCGGAGTCCCGGTGAAGCGGGTGAAGCTCGCGGACGTGCAGTCGGTGGAGCCCGTGCGGAACCCTTGGTACTACGGCTGGGGGATCCGCCTTACTCCCCGTGGGATGCTCTACAACGTATCTGGATTCGATGCAGTGGAAGTGCGGATGCGGAGCGGGAAGGTGTTCCGCCTGGGCACCGACGAGCCGGACCGTCTGGTTGAGGCCATCGAGGAGGCGAAGGCCGCAGCTGCGTGACCCTCATCCTGACGCCGTCCAAGCGACCATCGGAAGTCCTCGTGCCGGCCATGTGGCGCATCCTGCGCACTGTCCACCGATCCGGACGCGCTTCGTCTCCATCCGGAAGCCTGGATTCGGCTAGGGCCACGAGGACGTAATCCCGATCGATCCCGGCGTCGTCCGCGGCATCGAGGACTTCCCGGAGCGAGTAGCTGCCTGTTTGGGGGGAGGAGAGGGCTGGCGGTTCGGTTCGGGCCCGCTCCTCCGCGGCTTGGAGCTCGGATGCCCGCTTCAGAGGGTGCGGGCCTCAGTGTCAGGGATCTCGCGCGACAGTATGGACACGGTTATCCGCCTTCGGCCGCCAGGGAAAAGGGAGGGTACCGGTCGGTTAGGAGGACGACAGCGTAAGAGACGACCCGGTTGTGCCACCGGAGCACCCCTTCGACGAACCGAAAGAGCGGCACCGGATATCGGCCGGTGAAGAGGATGGCGAACCACGCCAGTATAACCGCGCCCACGGCTCCCGCGGAGAGCACGATCAGGACGATCACGTGGGGGAGGGCGAGGAGCCATTTGACGAGGGGCATCCATCGGCTGAGGTCCTGCTCCGCGTCCGGGTAGCCGATATCGAGCTCGACGGACTGACGCTCATCGGTCGATGGATAGCGGTCGTCCATGAGCGCGAGATAGGCGGCCACCCGGTTCGCGAACCGGAGGAGCTCGACGTTCCATTCGTACCACCACCGGGGGTACTTCCTCCGGAAGACGATCATCAGGAGTGGGCCCGCCACGAGAAGTCCCCCTGCCGCCCACGTGGCGTCCGTCCCTTCACCCGCCCGGATGATAGTCGTGCCAAAGACGGAGGCGAGAACGAGGACGATGGGAATGGCGAACACGGGCCGGAGCAAGGTGCTTACCCGGTCGAGTTTCCGGTCCGGATAGTCAATGGAGAAGCGAAGCGGAAATGCGGGGGAATCTTGCATCGACGTTTTCCTGGCGTGGTGTTCCGATAACCGTTGGCACCCCATCATTGGTGCGAAGCCTGGGGGGACGCCAGAGGCCATGCTTGAGGAGGGGCCGGGTGGGACTCGGGGCGGGTCGGAGCGGCTCGAGTGCACTCTCGACCCGCATGCTCGCCGGCATGGCTCTCACGGGTTCCTATTCGGATTGGTTCCTTCCTCCCGGGGGAGAGATGCCCGGGCGGGGTGTCTCGCGTAGAAACCCAGCTTTCGTTCACGAACGAGGTGGCGAACATCATCACGCTTGGGATCTATACGCCGATGACGATCTCGTAGTGTGCGTGACCGAGAGCGCCTCTGACGTACGCTTGTACCATCCGTTGACTGCCAGGAGAAATGGTCCCTTCCACAGGGAATACCCGGGGCGTTTCTAGGAGCGCCAGGCCCACGGTGCGGGACGGGGGTCGGCGTCCGACTCCGGTCGTGGGTGGGCGCTGACCACGCACCTTCGCCCCGGGCTCGTAGCGGAGGCACTGGACATGGCGCTCTGGCAGAGGCGGTGGGCGGCCTCAGCCGGTTCCGCAAATGCTTCCGGGTGGATCCGAGCTACCACCCGAACCGGTTCCTGAGGTTTCGGAGGGGGTCCTCGAGCGAGAGGGCCTCGACCGCTCCCGAATCGAACTCCTCATCGCGCCGACGGGCTTCCTCGATCCAAGCACGGTCCACTTCCGCTTCCTCATCCAGACTGGCGATGATTCGCTCGGCGAGCTGGGCCCGCTCGGATGCCGGAAGCTTCAGGAGTTCCCGTTCAATCCGTTCGGTAGACAGGGGGTGCTCCAGGATCACTGGGTTCTCTCAACGATAAACTGGTACCCATGCTTCGGCCGACAGGTCGGAAGGGGCGTAAACAGGCCCTCTCGCCCGTCGTGACGGACGTCCGGTGGCTTGCGCCCTTCAAGACCGAAAATGGCACACATCATGGCACACATCTTTGCTAGATTCCGCAGGTCATTGTCGCAGGGGAGCTTACAGGCACGTGCGTCCCGGCGCATATGGGTTCGACTCCCGCCGCCGCCAGCCGATGCGTGAACCCGCAGGGTTCGAGCCGAGCGGGCTGGGATCGTGTCGAAGAGTGGCCCCGTAGTCCCGCGAGACGATCGAGGATCGGCCGCAGGCCGACCGCAGATCACTCCCGGCGCCTCCACTCGGGCGCAGTCAGCCCATCACAATAAAATGGCTCGGTGATGCGGTGTTCCTCACTGGGCCGTTTTTTTTGTGTGCCAGTTTCACCCCGGTTTTGGTACACCGATGGCACACATGGGACGTGACGTGCCGCGAAGGAGGGCTCCCGACGTTCGTGTGGGAGCTTCGCTACGAGAGATCACGAATGGTATGGTTCGAACGGGCGGACGGGGGCATCCAGAAACTGGAGTTGACCCCATACGGTGGACGGGTGACCGCTTGCGGATTCAAGCGGCGTGAGCATGAGCCCTCTCGAAGTTGAGGGGGGGATTTCTGGCCCAGCGCGGAGTGGCGGCGGTGGGGGTTGGGAGGCATGCCCCCCCGGAGGCCACCGTGCCGAAGTTGTTTTTCCCCGCAGTGAGCTCACTCGTGCCCTCGGGAAGGCTCGTGACCGAGGCACCTTGCCGAACCCTCAGGTTTCGAAAGCGGCCTGGGAGGACAGGGAGTCGACGATCTCGTCCAGGGTGGACAGCTCCTCGAGATCCTCCGGGGTGATGGTTGCTCCGAGCTCCTCCTCGATGAGCATCAGGATATTCTCGAGCTCTCCACCGTCCAACTCCACTTGTTCCAGAAGGTCCTGCCTAGGGTCGAGTTGATCGAGTTCGACCTCCGGAGCAACGCGAGAGAACGCCTGGTGGAGTGCGGCCCAGACTTGAGCCTCTCTCGAAATATTCATTTGGATGCTCCTGTGTCGAAACCGATCGGCGCCGGGTCCGAGGGAACGAGCGCGCGGAGCGCAACTCATGCCCCTCATGCATCGGGCCGGCTTCACTCCGTGAGTTGGGGCCGGGCCGGTAGGAGTTCCCGGATGGCTTCCGGGACCGTCCTCCGAACGTCCTCCCACTCCCCATCGGAGACATGCCGGGTGAGCACGCGGAAGACCGCGGTTGCCACGTGTTCGGCGTTGGCATTGGGGCGGGCGGGCGCGAGCTCCTTGCGGACCATGTCCAAGAACCCCTGGCGGTCACGGACCTTGACCGGCGTCGCGCCGGGCCGCCAACCATCGTAGAAGGTTCCTTTCACGAGGAGCGGGAGCTGTGAGGCCAGCTTCGCGGCCTCCTCAGGGGGCAAGCGATCCCTTAGCGCGTGAAGGGAGGCACGGAGCGCCATATACACGTCGTGCCGGTCCTCCCAGTGAAGCTCCTCTCCCAGCTCCTTGAGGAGGGAGTTGGTCTTCTGCAGTGTCCGGTCGAAGACATCGAGTC
>SKKN01000009.1 GCA_007121455.1 Gemmatimonadota bacterium
AGGGCTCCAGTCCCGCCTTCGGCACCGACATCGCTGCCTCCTTGATCGGGGTCTACCTCCCGACGCCAAGATAGCAGCGTGGATCGCCGCGGAACAGACGTATCTAACAGGGTAGTACTAGAACGGTTGCCCCATCCCGATCGTCCAGTTGAGACGGCGGAAGAACTCCCAAAGGGTCCCGGGATCGTCATGCGTATAGGGGTTCCACCAGGCCTCTCCAAGATGGATGAGATCCCCGCTGTCAGCCTCCTCGGTGAGGATGGGGATCCGCGCTCCCCCTCGCGGATCGAATCCGACATCGAGCCGGAAGAATCCGATCATCGTGTCGACCCGGATGCCCAGCCCGGGGGTGACGACGGCATCCCACCCCCCTCCGCCTCCTCCGTCGATCAGCGCCGCGCTCTCCGCTCGTAGCGTTCCGGCGTCGAGAAACGCGGCGAGTTGGACCTGCCGGGCCACCCGAAGGCGGCCCTCCACGCTCGCCTCCAATCGGACGTCGCCGCCTCGGGGACGAACCAGGACGAGATCGGGGTCCGCCCGGATGTCCTCCGGGCATCCCTGCGCAACCGGGGCGCAGCCGAGGTCCTCCACGTGGTCGGGCGCCACCAGGAGAACCCGGGGCCCAAGCAGGTTCTGGGGAATGCCTCGTACGCTCCCGACGCCCCCACCGTAGAGCCGCACGTGAGGAGGGAGAGCCTCGGTGCCCCGGCGCAAGCCTCCCACGATGGCTCTGCCTGCCCCTTCCGTCGCTCTGCCCAGGAGCCGTGCGGTCGCTCCCTCCAGCTCCACGCTTCCGTACGCATGGTCGGATCCGGTCGGACCCCCGGCCACCTGTGCTCTCGCCTCGACCCAGGTCCGCCAGGGTGAAATCGGTACCTGACCCAGTAAGCTCGGTCCTCCAGGGACTGCGGCCGCACCCGTGACTCCCGCCCCGGGAACCCATCGGACCCGACCTTCCAGGGGAGAGAGCCAGCGCGCCGCCGCAAGCGACCGTATTTCCTCCCGGGTACACGCGCCCTGATTCACGCAGTAGAAGAAGCCGGCGGCCCTGATTCTCGTGCTCTCGGCCGTGTAACTCATCGATCCCCAGACCGAGGGAGTGAGCGGGCGATCGTACGACACCCTCCCCCCGAACCCCTCCACGACGAACGCCTCCGCTCTCGACTCCCGACGCCCGAACGCTTCGACGGAAACGGTTCCGAGCGGGTCGCCGGGCCAGGACTGCGCGTACGTCGCATGGAGGAGATAGTTCGTGCGAGCGACCTCGCCCTCGCCGGTCCCGGCGCAGGGGAAGCGACCTTCGAGCTGCGACGCCAAAAGGTTCCCGAGCCCGCCCGACAGGGTGAAAGCACGTGGCCCTCCAAGGAAGTACCGATCGCGCCAGGTGCCGAAGAGCTCCAGACACCGCACCGACGAGACCGAGCCGCTCACCTGGGGGGCGCGTGGACGGGGTACCGCGGTGACATGCACCTCGGGACGAATCGTTACCTCCCCAGCATCGAGGCCCCGCGGCACCACGGTTGCGCTCTGAACCACGGGAAGAAGCTCGAGCGAAGCCCGGCTCCATTCGAGCTGAGAAGGCCGAAAGACGTCGCCGGGGACGAAAGTGAGCCGCTCCCGCACGTCCCGCTCCTGGAGGGGCGAATCCGCATGGACGGTGACATCCCCGAAATGGACCACCGGGCCGGGGTCGACGACGGTCAACGTCACACGTGCGCTTCGATCCTCGCGGTCCAGGTCTGCGCCTCCGACGACGACTGCATAGGGTCGCCCTCGCTCCGAAAACGCTTCCGAGATGACCCGTCCGGTGAGGCTCACCAACTCACTCGTGTACTCGACTCCCTCCCTGAGAGGAAGTCGACGTGGAAGGTTGACCGGCGGATCGAGTGCGTCGAGTCCCGTAACCTCCACTTCGACCACGGTGAACTCTCCCGGATCCTGCTCGGCAGGCTCGAAATCCTGCGCGTCCAGCACGCCGGTCACCGTCGGGAGCGTGAAGAAAAAGCCCACTAGGAGAATTACGCGGAGGAGTCGCGGTGGGGATCGGTCGATCGAGACCTTCCTGAGCGGAGAGGTCAGCACCGCCCCTCCCCCGGGGCCGGGAAAGAAAAGGAAAGGGACCGCCCGGGCTCGAGCTGGGCCCGCTCCCCACACACTCGTACGAACACCGGGTTCGGGGCGGTCTCCTCGAGGGTAAGGTGGATCTGTGCGGGCTCCAGTCGAACGCCGATCCACTGGTTCCGATGCTCGATTCGGAAACGGAACCCCGACCGGCGTGAAGGAAGATCCGGGTCGAATCGCACCTCCTCTCCCGTCACGTCGATCCCGGCATAGCGACGGAGGACGATTTCGACGGTCCCGGCCATCGCCCCGAGATGGATCCCCTCGGCGGTCGTGCCTCCCTGAATGTCCTCGATGTCGGACCGCAATGCCTCGTTGAACAAGCGCCCCCCCTCCTCCCGGTCGATCAGGTTCCAGACGGACGCGTACACCACCCAGGAGAGCGTGGAGCCGTGGGAGGACCGCTCCCGATAGTACCGCAAGGTCCTCAGCATGAGATCGTCGTCGAACGGGTACCCGAGCGAGGAGAAGACCCGCTCGAGCTCCGCAGGCGGAAGGAGATAGAAGAGCATCGTGGCGTCGGCTTGCTTCGACGCCTTGTATCGGTCCGGGCTCTTCCCTTCCGATCGGAGGATCCGATCGAGTCGTTGGATGTCACCGTATTTCCGGCGGTAGCCCTCCCAGTCGAATTCCTCCAGATCCCGGTACCCTTCGAACTGTTCGATGACGCCCCCCTCCAGGAACGGCACGAACATCCTCCGGCTGATCGAGGTCCAATCGTCCAGCACCTCCTCGCTCAGGCCGAGGCGCGCCCGGAGCTCACTTGTTCTCGGCTCACCCACGCGATCGAGAACCTCGAGCGCCCGCTCCACGCACCAGACCGCCATCACGTTCGTGTAGGCGTTGTTGTTTACGCCGCCCTCCTCCGCTCCGGGATACTTCTCCTGGTACTCGTCCGGGCCCATGACGCCGTGGATCTCCCACCTGCCCCGCACTTCGTTGAAGTGGGCGATGCTCCTCCAGAAGAGGGCGATCTCCAGAATCATCTCGGCGCCGTACCTCCGGATGAACTGGAGGTCCCCCGTCGTCTGATAGTACTGCCAGATGTTGTAGGCGATGGCCCCGTTGATATGCCGCTGCCTCCGGCTGTGGTCGGGGCCCCACTCGCCGGACAGGGGATTCAGGTGGAGAACCTGGGTTTCCTCCGTCCCGTCGCTCCCGCTCTGCCAGGGGAAGAGAGCGCCCTCGTAACCCTCCTCGCGAGCGTAGGCTCGGGCCGCCGCGAGCCGGTGATAGCGGTAGAGGAGGAGGGAGCGGGAGATTTCCGGAAGGTGGAGGTTGAAGAAGGGGTGGATGAAGATTTCGTCCCAGAAGATGTGTCCGCGGTACGCCTCTCCGTGCCACCCGCGAGCCGGAACCCCCACGTCGAGCCCGATTGTATTGGGGGAGCACGTCTGCAGCAGGTGGAAGATGTGGAGCCTGAGGATGAGCTGCATCCGCGCGAGTTCTTCGGCCTCGTCTGAAGAGAGCGCCAACTGCAGGTCGAACCGGCGCCAGAGGGCGCTCCATTCGACGCGATGGCTCTCGAGCAGGTCCGCGAAATCGCCTGCCCGGCTCACGGACCGGCGGGCGTCCAGGGATGCCTCGCTCACGGCCCGGTCCCGCGATGTGTGCAACGCCACCACCTTCTCGAGTGTGAGCGTCTCCCCTCGGCGCACCTCCACCTCCATCCGCTCGCCGATGCGCTCTTCCTCCCGCTCCGGCGTGCAATCGGCATCGATCCGCTCACCGCTTCGGAAAAGGCGCACGCGGGCCGCCAGGGCAACCTCGAGCCGGGACTGGACCGTGCGGACGAGGAGGAATACGCCTTCGGGGTCCACCGGGCCCATTCGAAGCACCTCGAGATGCTTCGAGGCGAGTTCGCGGTATCGCTCCACCCCCTGATTGGTCACGGCGCCATCGAGCATCGAACGAAGCTCCATGACGCCGCCCCAGTTCTCCGGCGTCACCTCGTAGCGGAGGGCCGCCAGGTGAGCCTGCTTCATGTGTACGAGCCGGTGCTCCTCGACCCTGGAGACCCGACCTTCCCGATCCTGAACGCGGGTCATCCTGACGAGCGTACCTTCCCGAAGGAGGAGCTCCACCCGGTGTTCCAGGATCTCAGCGCCATCCCAGCGGAACCAATCCCCTCCTCGGGGCCGGAACGTCACCGGGAGCCAGTTGGGGAAGTTCACGAGATCCTCGTTCACGATGACGCGCCCGGCGACCTCACTCTTCAGGCGGTTGTAGCCCCCCGCGAGGTACGTACCCGGGTAATGCGCTCCGTCCGCCTCTGCCTCGGCGTGTGCTCCCCGGGAAGCGAATCTTCCGTTTCCAAGGGTACAGAGGGCTTCGCGGCCCCCCTCTTCATCGGGCTCGTATCCTTCGTAGACGAGGGTCCAGGACAAATCGGTCATGACTCGACGAGCCGGCCGAGGAATTCCCGCACCTCCTCCGTATCCTGCAGGGAGTACGAGGCCGCCGTGGGCCGCGGCACCTCCGTCACCACGATCCCGATCCCCCGTCCGTCGAGGGCACGGAACGCATCCTCGTCCGTCGTGTCGTCCCCCACGTAAAGAGAAAGGGTTTCCGGCTCGTCGAGCCCGAGCGCCTCGAGAAGCCACATCACTGCCTTGCCCTTGTCCCATTCGAAGGCTGGACGGAGCTCGAACACCTTCTTCCCATGTGCCTTTCTCAGGTCCGGCTGCCGCTCCAGCGCCTGGTCCACTGCAGCCTCCACCCGAGAGAAGTCCCCCTCCTCGACCATCCGGTAATGCACTGCGACGGTGTATCGCTTTGGCTCGACGATCGCTCCCGGAACCTCTTCCAGCTCCCGTTGCAGAGCGTCGGAGACCTGCTCGATGACGGGCACGACTTCCTCCGCGACCTGGTGCCGGATCGCGCCTCCATCGCCCTCCGGGCCAGAAATGTCGAACCCATGGCTCCCGGCGTAGTTCACGTTCTCGAGCCCTACGAGCCGCGCCACATCGTCCCGGCCCCGTCCACTCACGATCGTCGTGGGAAAGCGGTCCGCCACGCGGCGCACCACCGCACGCATCTGCGGAGACAGCGTCGCCTGGTCCGGCTGATCCACCAGCGGACTCAACGTCCCATCGTAATCGAGGAAGACCGCCGGCTTCCGCCCCTCCATCTCCTTCCGCAGGTCCGGCCAGACCCGAAGTGCCGACGGCCTCCGGTGCTCCGATTCCGCGAACCACCTTTCGAGGAGATCCGCGGAAAGCGCGCCGATTTCCGCCACCTTCACGGTGAGATCCGCGCCGGCCTCCTTCAACGCCTGCCTCCCGACTTCGTTCTCCGCCACGCCGACGACGAGCCCGAACCGACCCCGTCTCCCGGCCTCGATACCGGATACCGCATCTTCGAATACCGCCGAAGCCGCCGGCTCCGCACCGACGCGTCGGGCGGCCTCGACGAACATGTCGGAATCGGGCTTCCCGGTCAGACCGGTCTCACGGAGCGTCTCGCCATCGACTCGGGCCTCGAAGAGGTCGGCGATCCCGGCCTTGGCCAGGATCGCAGCGCAGTTCCGACTCGATGAGGCCACCGCGGTGCGCACCCCCCGGGCCCGAAGATTCCGGACCAGATCCACCGTGCCCTGGAAGAGATCCACCCCCTCTTCGGTGAGGATCTCCTGGAAGATGCCGTCCTTCCTGGCCGCCAACCCTGCGATCGTTTCGCGGTCCGGCGGATCGTCCGCCAACCCGGCCGGAACCTCGACCCCCCTTCCCTCGAAGAAGCTGCGAAGGCCCTCCGCTCGCGGCTTCCCGTCCACGTACCGGCGGTAGTCTCCCTCGATGTCGAAGGGGGCCTGAGCCTCCCCGGAGCGCTCGCCAAGTCGCTCGAGGTAGTCGTCGATCAGTTCCTTCCACGCTCTCGCGTGGAGGCGGGCGGTGTCGGTGATCACCCCGTCGAGGTCGAAGATCGCGGCCTTCAGGTGCGGTGCGACCGTCATCACGCAATCCTCCCTGGTCTGATGGTCATCCGGACGCCTCTCCGCTCGCGTGCGTCCCGAACGGCTCTCCCCCCCGAAACACACCGGGCCGGGAACGGAGTTCTGAACCCGATCCCGGCCCGGTACCCTGCCCGGAAACACCGGGCGGTGGGTTCATTGACGTATAGAAGTGGAGGAACGTATCGAAGTCGAGCCTCAATGGGAAACGGGTTCGGGCGGACGAAGCCGCAGCCCGAACTCACGAGTCGGTGTTTCGTGGCTCCGCCTCTTCCGCGAGTACGGGTGGCATCGGGGCATCCAGCCCCTCGGCCAAAGCGCGGAGCATCTCCACCTCCTCCACCCGTGCGCGCCCGTCCGCACGCACGACCTCGGCCGCCGCCTCGAGGAAGGCCTTCACGGCTGGCGGCGTCGCCCCCTCCAGGCGGCTCAGCGCCGCATCGACCCGCTCCAGATCGAGCTCCCGCCGAGCACGAAACGTCCACGGGCCGGGGATGGGAAGCAGTGCGATCCCCCGCTCGAAGGCGGTCCGCTGATCTTCCTCCTCATCCGCACCCGCCCGCGCTACGGCGGAAAGGAGGAGCTCGATCTCCGAACGGAGCGCCGATGGATCGGCCTTCCCTCGTCGGCCCCTCCCGGGCTCCTCGCCAGGCACCGCACGCGATAGAACGTGAAACAGCGCGTAGTCGAACGTCCGAACCTCTCCATCCGCCCGAACCAGTGGAGGCACGACCCTCCGAAGCGCCGCGCGCCGCTCCGGAGGAAGCTGCCGGAGCGCGGGGAGAGCGAGATCGAGAAGGGGGAGGCGTCCCGCTGCACCGAGCGCATCGACGTGGGGGCGGAGACCCTCCGCTTCGCGCGCTGCGTCCTCCCCGAGCGAGTCACGGAGCTGCCGAACCTGCTCCGTGCGGACGGTCTCGTCCTCCGACAGCAGTAGGGCTCCAACCGTCGCGAGCGCACCTGCCGGCGTTCGGAGCGCGTCCCGGAGCTCCGGATCCAACTCGGCCAGAAGCTTCCGCGCGTACGCAACGTGCTCAGGGCGCGGCGCCCCGGCTGCAGCGACGATAGCGGAAGCAAGTGGAAAGGTAGCCCCGGCTGCGGCGAGGCCCGGCGCTGGAGCCCGACTTCCTCCTCGGCCCTGAGACGTGCTTCCGCGGCTTGCCGTCTCCGCCCCGCCCATCGCCTGTGCTGGGGTGGGGGCCGGAGCGTTCAACTCGCCATCCCCTGTGGGGTCGATTCGGCGGATTCTCTCTTCCAGCGGCGGATGCGTCGAGAAGAGGCCCGAAAAGGCGCCGCGTACGCCGTTCGCGAAAAAGAGGTGGCCTACCTCCTGCGCGTGGTGGTCCGTGACGGTCGAGCCATTGCTATGGGATCCGATCTTCCGCAATGCCCCGGCCAACCCCTGCGGGTTGCGGGTGAACTGCACGGCCGCCGCGTCTGCCAAGAACTCCCGCTGTCGGGAAACTGCGGCCTGCATCAAGCGGCCGAAGAAAACGCCCAGAAACCCGAGCGCCACCAGCACGATGCCGAAGATCGCCACCTGACCACCTCCGCCCCCGCGTCCTCGGCGGCGTCCCCCTCCCATGGCCGCTCCGTGGAGAATCCCCCGTCCGATCACGGTGAGCAGGAGGATCCCGAACAGAAGCCCCATGAGCCGGACGTTGAGGCGCATGTCACCGTTCAGAATATGGCTGAACTCATGCGCGACCACACCCTGGAGCTCGTCCCGGCTGAGCGTCTCTATCGCGCCACGAGTCACCGCGACCGCGGCATCGTGGATCGAATGTCCGGCAGCGAACGCATTGATGCCCGGCTCACCGTCGAGCACGAAGACGGAGGGAACCGGGGTCCCTGACGCGATCGACATCTCCTCCACCACGTTCCACAGCCGGCGCTCGCCCGGATCCTGGGTGCCGGGGTCCACCTCGCGACCTCCAAGGAGGGAGGCCACCGCCGGTCCGCCTTTGCGGAGCTGGGCCATACGCACACCCGTTCCTCCTCCGATGAGAAGGAGCATCCCTCCTGCCACGACCGCCAACAACTCGGGCTGCAGCCAGCCCGCCTGCTCCGCGCCATCGACGGTCACGCCGAGGAGAACGATTGCAGCCAGGTAGACGAGCGCGATCATTGAAGCCACTGCCAGCCCGAAGAGCACGATGAGACGACGCGACTGGCGGAGAGCATGGCTCTGGGCTTCGAAAAAGTCTGAGGGAGGAGCAGCCATCAGCACGTCCGGAGGGTGGCGGGTCGAAGTGCCGCAGCGAGGCAGTGGGCGGTGCCTTCGCACGAGGTCGCAACGGCGCACCCCAATTTCCTTCCCCATCCCCGAGAGCGCCAGAGGGCGCCCCCCGATCGACCGATCCCGATCGGGACACGCTGTCCTACCCGCAGGTCGAAACGACCCTTCGGAAGTCAGGCTCCCTTTCGGGCCTCCGACGTTTCGGATGTCCTGAGGCTGGAAAGTGTCGGGAGCCCCCTGTCAGAGGACTTGGCGATACGATCCCTCTTCCGCACCACGAACACCGTGCAGGGGGCGGAACGAGCGACATGCCCCCCGACGCCACCGAGATGCCGCACCTGGGGGTCGTGAACGGGTCGGGAACCCATGACGATCAGGTCCACGGGGTCTTCCCTCGCCGCCTCCAGGATGCTGCGACCCGGGGGACCATGGAGTCGTCGCACCCGAACCGGGAGGCCGCTCGGCTCGATCTCCTCCACCATCTCCTTCAGATGGGCCTCCGTCACTTCCTCCCAGTGACGCATGATCCGCTGCGCCTCCGAGTCGGGGAGGCGCTCGATCAACTCGCCAGGGAGATTCGCGACCGCCGATGCGACCACCAACTCGACCCCGAAGCACCGGAAGTGCGAGAGGAAGGTGCGCACGGCCTCGTGGGAATAGGCTCGTCCGTCGGTCGGGACGAGGACGCGAAAGGGCACCTTGTGCTGCCCCGGACGTGAGGTTCGGCTTCGTCCCTCTCCTTCGTTTCGTACGACCAGCACCGGGGCGGGCACATGTTCGAGCACGGAAAGCGCAACGCTACCGACATCGTGAAAGGGTGTTTCACTTCTTCCCTTTGCACCCACCACCACCAGGTCGTAGTCGCCGTCCATGGCGAGTTCCGTGAGGACATGCGCCGGAACTCCCCACCGAGTGAGCTTCCGCACGTCGAAGCCCTTCATGGTCAGCGGCCATTCGGACTGATCGAGCCAAGCGTCCAATCCCTCCCCGGGCTCGGG
The DNA here is from genome assembly GCA_007121455.1 of Gemmatimonadota bacterium. Taxonomy (GTDB): domain Bacteria; phylum Gemmatimonadota; class Gemmatimonadetes; order Longimicrobiales; family Gaopeijiaceae; genus SKKN01. Next base: position 9,308 of record SKKN01000009.1, read on the forward strand.
GGCTTGATACCGGCGCTCCCGCCCGCCTCGCCGGCGCCGGGAAGGAGAGGCGACCCGCACGAGATCGACCCGGGTCTCCGAACCCGGGATCCGGTGAGCGAGGAACTGAGCGGCGGCCAGGGCATGGGACGAGCCATCGGTCCCGAGGAGGATCTTCATCGGTCAGGTCTCCTGATTCACGAGCGTTGCTGCGGGGTGCTCCCCCGAGTGGGTGGCAGGACGAAGTGAGCGCTCCCCCGTCGTCGGCGTGGGGACGAGGTGCAATGTTCGTGCCTTCGAACTACTCGCCGTTCAGCTCGATCCCGGTGAGCGTCATCAAGCCGCCGATCACTACGAGAGCCGATCCCACACCGAAGAGGAGGAGAGAGCGCTCCACCTCATGCCGGTTCCAGAGTCCGGTGAGGACGAGCCCCACCCCCACGACAAAGACAGCCCAGTTCATGATCCACCTCCTCCCAGTTGGACCCCTTCGAAATACTTCCATCCTTCCGCCGATACAAGGATTCACCACCTCACCTCCGCCGGGAGGGCTTGACCTACTGCTTCATTTTCATGTATTTCAAAGTTCAAGCACCATCCGACTTCCACCTCACTGTTGAGGAGAACGGCCATGAGTTCCAGCGGCACCACGACACAGCGTACGGGAAAGACCACATGGAAGCTGGACCCCGTCCACTCTGAAGTGGAGTTCGGGGTGCGTCACATGATGATTTCGACCGTGAAGGGAGCCTTCAAGTCCGTGCAGGGAACCGTACGGATCGATGAAGAGACCTACGAACGCTCCGAGGTCGACGTCGAGATCGACGCTGCCTCGATCGATACCCGCGACGAGAAGCGAGACCAGCACCTGAGGAGCGAGGACTTCTTTCACGTCGAGGAGCATCCGACGCTCGAGTTCAAGAGCCGGAAGGTGGAGGGGGACGAGCAGTCCTTCAGAATCCCCGGCGAGCTCACGATCCGGGGCGTGACCCGCCCCGTGATCCTGGAGGGAGAGTTGCTCGGAGGCGGAGTGGATCCCTGGGGGAACGACCGCCTTGCGTTCCGGGCTGAGACCAAAGTGAGCCGGAAGGATTATGGCCTCACCTGGAATCAGACGCTGGAGGCCGGCGGGGTCCTCGTGGGCGACGAGGTGACGATCGCGCTCGAGGTTCAGGTCGTGCGAGCCGACGACGACCAAGCCTGAGCGGGTCCGTCCAGAAGGTCTTCGTACCGACCGTGGCCGTATCGACCGCCCGCATCCTTCGGGGTGCGGGCGGTCAGTGCGTCCGGAAGATCGTGCGAAGCTCGTCCGGGTCGTCGGTGCGCGTCAACGCCAGCATGAGGAGGATTCGAGCCTTTTGAGGGTTCAGGTCTCCCGCGCCCAGGAGAGCACCGGTCTCCCCTTCTCCGCGTGCCACGGGGACTCGCCCCTCTCCCGTCCTGCTGCTCAGCACCACGACGACCCCGTTTTCCCGCGCCTCCGCAAGCGCCTCACGCTGCCCGGGCGTGGTACCTCCACGTCCGACTGCCGCCATCACGATTCCTTCGGCACCCGCTTCCACCGCGGCCCGGACGAGCGCACCATCCGCGCCCAACGCCGTGTAGATCAGCTCCACCCGAGGCAACTCTTCCACTCCCGAGAGGTCGAACGAGGGAGCCTCACAGCTCCGGGTGGGCACCGTTCGTTCGAGGAAGACCGCGTCCGGATCCGTCACGCCGAATCGACCCGCTCCTGGTGCCCTGAACGCGTGCATCCGGGATGTGCTCACCTTCACGGCCTCCCGACCGGGAAAGACCTCGTCGTTCATCAGGACGACGACTCCGATCTCTCGCGCCTCCTCCGAGACGGCGAGGCGGATGGAGTTCAGCAGGTTCGCGGGACCGTCCGCCCCGAGTGCCGTGGCTCGCCGCATCGCCCCGGTCACGACGACGGGACGGCAGTGACCGAGGGTCAGGTCGAGGAAGTACGCGGTCTCCTCCATCGTGTCCGTTCCGTGGGTCACCACGACCCCCGCGAGGTCCGGGCGCTCCTGGAACAGCTCATCGATCCGTCGCTCCATCGCCAGCCACTGGCTCAGGGAGATCGCTCCGGAGGCGACGTTGCTGAACTGCTCCACGGTGATTCGAGCGACGTCCTCCACCCCTGGGAGGCTCCGGACCAGATCCTCTCCCGTGAGTCGGTCCCCCTCGGTGTTGGAGATCGTCCCTCCCGTAGCGAGCACGTGCACGACCGGAAGCTCCTCGTCGCCCGCCGGAGCTTGCGCTTGAAGCGGGGGATGCGCGAGGAGGAAGAGGACGGAGAGCGCGGCCAGGGAGACGGTTCGGGTCATCGAACTTCCTGTATCGTCGGAGTAGGGATGATCAGGTCGACAGAGGGAGGCTCTCCTCCGGACCACGTTCCACAACATGGAGCCGTGACGCACTCCTTGCACGCTCCAGGGGAAAGCGCCCCGGTCGGGCGGCGGGACCGGACAGCCGGGTCAGGGCCGCACAGCCTCTCCCTCCACCGGTGCGACGCCGGCGGCCTCGCTCTGCTTCGGCCAGGGTTTCGGTGGTGCAGCCCCCTCACCGAGGCCTCACGCGGCGAGTCGGCTTTGCGCTCAGAGGATCTTCCGGCCAGTGGTGCTTCGGGTAACGGCCCCTCAGATCCTTTCGTACGTCGAAGTACCCGGACCGCCAGAACGAGCGCAGATCCGTGGTCACCTGGACCGGCCGCCGAGCGGGCGAGAGAAGCTCCATCGTGACCGGCACGCGTCCTCCGGCAAGCGTAGGGGTCTCATCCCACCCGAAGACCTCCTGGATCCTCACGGAAAGGGTCGGAGCCTCCGGGTCGGCGTAGCTCACGGCGATCCGCGACCCGCTGGGCACCGTCAGATGAGTCGGGGCGAGCTCGCCGAGGCGGCGGCGCATCCATGCGGGAACGCGGGTGAGCAGCGCCTCCTCGAGAGGGAGTGCGTCGAGGTCGCGCGTCGTTCTCCCTCCCGCGAGAAAGGGAAGCAGCCAGCGCTCGAGCTCCGCTTCGAGGGTGGCCTCGGAGGTATCGGGCCAGACCTCCGGATCCCAGTGGTGAAGGAAGTGCAGCCGTTCTCGAAGCTGCAGCGTATGCCCGTCCCAGGGGAGGGATGGGAGCCCCAGCTCCCGGACTCCGTCGAGGAGCGCCCTGGCCACCGTCTCGGGGTCCGGGTCGGCCAACGGCGCTTCCATGAGCGTGAGCGCGCCGAGCATCCTCCGTCTACGAGCGCGTATGCGTCCGGCCTCGGGGTCCCAGGCGATCTCCTCCTCTTCGACAACCTGCCCTCCGGACACGGCTTCGATCTCGTTTTTCTCGATCGGGACCGCCAGGTGGATTCGCGCCTCCGGACCTCCGCCCAGCACCTCGGGGGCCACCAGGAATGAAGACCGCGACAGGCTCTCTGCTGCCCGCATGCTCGCTCCGGTTCCGGACCGAAGGAGGAAGCGCCCCCCTCCCCCGCGCCTGCGAGCCGCGATCCGGTCCGGATACGCGAACGCCGTGAGGAGCCCGACTGCCTCTCGGTCCTCCAGTTCGCCGTCCTCGTCCGCTCCCACCCCGAGCGTGGCTCGCCAATGCCTGGCCTCTCGGAGAACTCGCGCAAGTCGCCCACGATCCACTCGCTCTCCCGCGAGACGACTCGGTGCCCCTCCCCGAGACCGGCCTCTCTGGAGGGTCTCCACCCTCAGGCGGAGGTCTGCCCCAGGTGGGCCCGTCTCACCCCTCAACACATCCCGTTCCGAGAAAAGAGCGGCGAGGTCGCACGCCAGAGAGCCGAGCCCGAGCTCCGATCCGCGGAGAAGCAGGTGGGCGATCCGAGGATGCGCGCCGATTCCAGCGACCGCGCGACCGTGCTCGGTGATGACTCCTTCGCCGTCGAGCGCATCGAGCTCCATCAGGAGCTCGCGGGCCTGCGCCCAAGCCGCCTCGGGCGGCGGATCGAGCCACCGCAGCTCATCCGCCTCCGCCCCCCAGGAGGCCAGCCCCAGCACGACCGAAGAGAGGTCCGCATGCCTGATCTCCGGGGTCCTCACCGGCACGAGGCCCCGGTCCTCCGCCTCCGTCCAGAGCCGGTAGCAGACGCCCGGCGCGGTACGGCCGGCCCGCCCCCTCCGCTGGTCCGCAGCGTCACGACTCACCCGTACGGTCTCCAGGCGCCCCATCCCCTTGCCGGGATCGAAGCGGGGCACGCGCATCAGCCCCCCGTCGACGACCACACGCACGCCCTCGATCGTCAAAGAAGTCTCGGCGATGGCTGTCGCGAGAACGACCTTGCGACGGCCCGGAGGGCTGGGATCCAGAACCTGCTGCTGGGCTTCCCTCGGCAGATTTCCAAAGAGTGGAAGAACCTCCGTGTCGCTCGGGAGGCGCACGTCGCGAAGGCGGTCGTGCGTCCTCGCGATCTCACGGGCGCCCGGGAGGAAGGCGAGCACGTCCCCCTCCTCGTCTTCGACCGCCCGAAGGACTGCAGCCGCGACCTCGGGCTCGATCCACCCGCGGACGGGGTCGGAATGGTACCGAGTGTCCACCGGAAAGGATCGGCCCGCGCTGGTGATGACCGGGGCGCCGTCCAGGAGGTCGGCAACCGGTCGAGGGTCCATAGTCGCGGACATGACGAGGATACGGAGATCTTCGCGGAAGACCTCCCGGGCATGAAGGGTCAGAGCGAGTCCGAGATCGCCCGTCAGGGAACGCTCATGGAACTCGTCGAAGATTACGAGCCCGACCTCCTCCAGAGCCGGATCCGCCTGGAGCATCCGCGGCAGCACGCCCTCCGTGATGACCTCGATTCGGGTCCGAGGTCCCACACGGGTATCGTGCCGGACACGGTATCCCGAGGTGCCGCCTGCCTCCTCCTCCCCCAGAAGGAAACCGATGCGATCCGCGGCGGCCCGAGCGGCCAGGCGGCGAGGCTCGAGCATGAGCACCTTTCGGCCGGAGAGCCAGGGCTCGCCGAAGAGCTCTGGGGGCACGAGCGTCGTCTTTCCTGCTCCCGGCGGGGCAACGAGGACCGCCTTCCCATCGCTCAGCAGCGCCGCCCGGAGACGAGGCAGCACCTCCCGGACGGGCAGATCCGGGGTGCTCATCCCCATGGAGTGCTCATTTCGCTGTACGCCATTCTCCCTCGACCCTTACCGGCACGAACCGCGAAGTCCCAGAATGAGGGGAATGGCTGTTCGCGACAAATTCATTCCTCGCAGGAGGAAGGGAGATCAACGGGGGTCACCGCCTCCCTCGGGCTCGTCGACCTCCCGTTCGACGATGATCGAGCAGCTCGTCACCAACGCCACCACTGCGCCGACCGCCGCCCAGAACGGCAGGAGGAGGGCGCCCAGAACCCCGATCGCAAGAGGCGCCTCGAGCACATTCTTTCCGTGCTCGTTCCGGATAATGAGCCTGCGGACCTTCCCCTCCCGGAGAAGCTCCCGGACCTTGGCCATGATCCGGTCACCGGAGACGACGTATTCCTCCCGCCGGTGTCCGCCGGATCCTTCGGCGCTTTCGTTCCGTCCTTCCTCGTTCGCCATTTCGAACCTCCTCCCTTCTGTCTCGGGTTCTCAGCGCCCTCCTCCACCTTTGGCCGCATGGACCCGAGGGGAGAGAAAGCGTCTCCACCCACCCTACGGGTTCGGCGACCCGGAAGGTTCACCGGAGGGCCGAGCACCGAATCCGGTTCGGGCGGGGAGAGGGACATGCAGCAGGATCGCCGTGGCCTCCGGAGCGGTCAGGGGACCGTCCGGTAGCGGACTGCCAGGGTGGCTGCGCGCACCCCCATGAGGGCGATGATCCCCCACCACACGCCGGCAAGGCCCCAATCCATCGGCAGAACGAGCAGGAGCACGGCCGCCGCTGCCGCCCCAGAAGCGACCATCTGGACGGCCAGATATCGGAAGTCCTCCGCCCCGATGAAGATTCCGTCCCAGACGAAGACGAGCGCATTGAGCGGCTGCATCCAGATCACGAAGGGCAGGATCGTCGCGACCGCGGCCAGCGTCTCCGGATCGTTGGTGAAGATTCGAGGGAGGTACGGCGCGAACAGGGAGAGGACGCCGGCGAGGAGCACTCCCACGGCCATTCCCCACAGCAGCAGCCGATTCGCGATGCCTCGAGCCGACGCGCTCCCTTCCCCGCCCCGGTGCTTCGCGACGAGCGCCTGCCCCGCCACGGCAAGGGCATCGACCACCAGAGCGAGGAAGATCCAGACCTGAGCACCGACCTGATGAGCGGCGACGGAAACGGTTCCTACACGAGCCGCCACCGCCGTAGCGAGCGTGAGCGTTGCAATCAGGGACAACGTCCGGATCGCCAGCTCACCCCCGATCCGGAGGAAAGGGAGAACGTCCCGGGGGAGCGGCAAAGCCAGCGGGATGCCCAACTCCTCACGGCGGGAAACGAGGAGGAGATGAAGGAACCAGACCGCACCGATCCACTGAGCCGCTACCGTGGCCCACGCAGCTCCTTCGAGGCCCCACCCGAACCCGAAGATGAAGAGTGGATCCAGGATCACATTCACCCCGTTCAGGCCGAGGGTGACGAGGAGCGGGGTGCGGGTGTCCTGATAGCCGCGGAAGATGCCATGCGCAGCCATGATGAGAAGGAGCGCCGGTCCCGCGAACGCGCGGATTCGGAGGTAGGCGAGGGAGGGCTCACGCAGATCGCCTGTGGCCCCCATGACGGTGAGGATCGGTCCAGCGAAGAGTTGCAGCGCGACGAGAGCGCCGACGCCCAGCACCCCGGCGAGCACGATCGCCTCGATGGCCAGGCGCCCGGCGCCGACCCGGTTGCCCTTCCCGACCTCACGAGCGACGCGAGGCGTCGTACCGTAGGCGAGAAAGTTGAATACGACGAAGGCGAAGGCGAAGACGGAGGTGTTTACACCCAGCGCAGCCAGGGGCACCGTACCCAGGCGACCCACGAACACCGTGTCCACCATCGACACGAGCGGGTCGGCGGCCAGGGCGCCGAGAGCGGGCAGCGCCAGAGAGAGGATCTCCCGGTCGTACCGGGTCAAGGCCGGTCCAGCCCATCGCTTCCCTGCCCTCGGGCTGCGCGCCGGTCGAGGACTCACCTCAGCACGTTGAGAGGATCGCGCTTCGGGGCTCGCTTACCTCGCTTCCCTTCGGAGCTCTCTGACCTTGTCGAGGAGCACCTTCACGCGGTCCTGTAGGCCGTCCTCGATATCGCCGACCGGGACGGATCGTCCACCCACCTCGAGGGCGTACTCATCCGAGGCGTCCCCCTCAGCGAGCTTCTCGTGCGCCTCGTCCGCCTTCCCAAGCGCGAAGAGGGCCTTCTGCAGCCACGTCGCCTCACGCTGCAGGAAGCGCATCTCCTGCCTCTTCCTCCTCCTGGACTCCTTCATCCCAATCCTCCTCCCCTTCGGGTATGGTGCGCCGCCGGCCCCGACCCTTCGACCGCCGGCGCGTCCCTGCTCCCTGTTTCGATCGTCGTGACCTCTCCGAAATCCAGCAGCCGAACCGAATCTCCCGGACGGAGAACCCCATCTACACCTCCGGAATTCTCGGGGTTCGGCGGCCCGTGCGCCACCCGGGGCCGAGCGCGAGGGGGTGGACCATCCCCCCAGTGGCCGCTATTCTGGCCGCGTGGACGGAACAAGGTTCGTGGTTTGCGGCGCCGGTGCGATCGGCATGGCGATGGGCGGCTATCTGGCTTCGGCAGGGTACCGCGTCCTTCTGCTGACCCGGGACAGTCACGCGGCGAAAATCGCGCGAGACGGTCTCAGGATCACGGGGGCGGCCGGGGACCTGCATGTCGCGGTCCCCGCTCTCGCAAGCGCCGCCCAGATCCAGTGGGATGCGGAGGACGTGCTCCTTCTGACTTCGAAGTCCCAGGACACCAGCCCCCTCCTTCTCCAACTCTCCTCGGCTCCGCGTTCACTTCCGGTCTTCTGCTTTCAGAACGGAATCCGCAACGAGGAATGGGCAAAGCGAGAGTTCCCGCACGTGTACGGGGGACTGGTGAATTTCAGCGCGACCGTGGTGGGGCCGGGAACCGTGGAGCATACCCGAAGCGATCAACTCGCTGTCGGCCGCCACCCCAACAGCCTGGACGACACCACGGGACGGGTGGCCGAGGCGCTTTCCAGGGCCGGGTTCCAGGTCACGGAGGACGCCGAGGTGATGGCATGGAAGTGGGGAAAGCTCATCCTGAACCTGAACAATGCGGTCTACGCTCTGACGGACACATGGGTCGAGCGGGCATTCTCCCTCCCCCCCTACCGAGCGTTCATGGCCGAGACGATGCGGGAGGGAGTAGGGGTCACGCGTGCCGGCGGAATCGAGCCGCGAATGGAGCCCGGATCGAGGATCGATGCCTTCATCGAGAGCCTGGAGTCGGCTGGAAGCAACCACCCTGCATTACAGGGAGAGCCGGGGGGGTCACGAACCTATCCGTCGACTTGGCAGGACCTGTCTCGGAGGCGAAGTGGGACGGAGGTTCCCTACTTCAACGGAGAGGTGGTGGAGATGGGTTTCGAGCTCGGACTTCCGACTCCCTACAATTCGACCCTCCTGGAGCTGATCCGAGAGGCCGTCGAACGAAGCGCCGCTCCGGGGCAGTACACGCTCGAGGATCTGGAAGCAACGGTTCGAGACAAGACCTGAAAGCAATAAGTACAAATAGCTTGAGTACCCTGACCTCACCTGGCGGGTCGAGCGATGGCCATCCGGGACACCTCAGCCGTGAACGGGCCACATCCTCCTGCATGTGGCCCACTTCTTGCGCGCCAACTGCGGGGGAACGTTCCTGAAACCATCCCCCCTCGCGCACCTCTCCACTCTACACGACTGTCGACGCCCCCATGAGTCCATCGGGTTTTCGGATCTGGCCTGGCCTGCCGGTGCCGGCAGGTGCCACCTGGGACGGTTCGGGCACCAACTTCGCCCTTTTCTCCGCTCACGCAGAAAAGGTGGAGCTGTGTCTTTTCAGCGACGACGGATCGAAGGAAATCGCCCGCATCCCCCTTCCGGAATACACCCACGAAGTCTGGCACGGCTACCTGCCGGACGTCCGACCGGGGCAACTCTATGGCTACCGCGTCTACGGCCCCTATGAGCCCGAGGAGGGACATCGCTTCAACCACCACAAGCTCCTGATCGACCCCTATGCGAAGGCGCTCGTGGGCGACCTCGTATGGGACGATGCCCTCTTTGGATACCAAATCGGAGATCGGGACGAGGACCTCTCGTTCTCCACGAGAGACAGCGCCCCGTTCATGCCGAAGTGTCAGGTCGTCGATCCTGCGTTCACCTGGGGGAGACGGCCGGACCCCCGGCCCTGGCACCAGACCGTGGTCTACGAGATGCACGCGCGGGGCTTCACGATGTTGCTTCCGGAGGTGCCGGAGTCGCAGCGCGGAACCTTCGCGGCCCTCAGCTCCGCCCCGGTCATGGACTACCTCCGGGAGCTCGGGGTCACCGCCGTCGAGCTCATGCCGGTACAGGCATTCGTGCATGACCGTCACCTCGTCGAGCGCGGCCTCCGCAACTACTGGGGCTACAACTCGATCGGCTTTTTCGCGCTCCATCCGGAGTACCTGGAGAAGGGCGCGCTCGGTGAGTTCAAGGCTTTCGTCCAGCGGATGCACGATGCCGACATCGAGGTGATCCTCGATGTCGTGTACAACCACACGGCGGAGGGAAACCATCTGGGCCCGACACTCTCCTTCCGCGGTATCGACAACCTCTCCTACTACTACCTGATGGCGGACGAGCCACGGTACTACAACGACTTCACGGGAACCGGCAACGCGCTCGAGTTGAGGCACCGCGAGGTGCTCCGGCTCGTGATGGACTCGCTGCGGTACTGGGTCCGCGAGATGGGAGTCGACGGGTTCCGATTCGACCTCGCTACGACCCTCGCCCGTGTCGGCGGGGAGTTTCGGGAGCAATCCGGCTTCCTCGACGCCGTGGCTCAAGACCCCGTCCTCTCCTCGGTCAAGCTGACCGCGGAGCCATGGGATACGGGGGAGGGTGGGTATCAACTCGGCCACTTCCCGCCCGGCTGGGCGGAATGGAACGACCGTTACCGGGAAACGGTTCGCCGATTCTGGAAGGGCGACGAGGGGCAGCTCCCAGCACTCGCATCCCGCTTCTCCGGATCCGCCGACATCTACGACCGGAGGGGGAGGCGAACGTGGGCGAGCGTGAACTTCGTCACCGCCCACGACGGATTCACGTTGAGAGACCTCGTCTCCTTCAACGAGAAGCACAACGAAGAGAACCAGGAGGGCAATCGCGACGGAGCGGAGCACAGCAACAGCTGGAACTGCGGCGTCGAAGGGTTCACCGATGACGAAGAAGTGCTGGCGCTGCGGAGGCGGCAGATGCGGAATCTTCTTGCCACCCTCCTGCTCTCCCAGGGGGTCCCGATGATCGTCGCCGGAGACGAGATCGCGAGAACCCAGAGGGGGAACAACAACGCATATTGTCAGGACAACGAGGTGAGCTGGCTCCAATGGGGTGCCGTAGAGCCTCGAGACGAGGCCCTTCTCGAGTTCACGCGTAAGCTTCTCTCCCTTCGCAGAAAGCACATCGTCTTTCAACGGAACCGCTTCTTTCGCGGGGAGCCGATCCCCGGAACGGAGGTCCGCGACATCGTCTGGTTCCGGCCGGACGGGGAGGAGATGGCGAAGGCCGACTGGGAGGACCCCGAGGCGCGTACGCTCGCCGTGCGGATGAGTGGCGAGGCCGGCTTCATGCACCGGACCGCTCGAGGAGACGAGGAGCCCGACGATACCTTCCTCATCCTCATGAACGCATCGCACGAGGAGGTTCCTTTCCGGGTTCCGGAGGAGCCGCGGGGCGTGCGGTGGAAGACCATCGTGGACACCGGCCAGGAAGAGGGGGTGGTGGATGGGCGTGAGTACGAGTCCGGCGACGAGGTGACGATGGTGGGCCGATCACTACACCTCCTCGTCCTGCCGCGGAAAGATGAACCGGAGGACCAGCGAGTCCGGGAGAGGCGCTGATGGCATCGGATGCACCCTCACCGTTCGGGGTCCACCTCGATCAGGATGGAGCGGAGTTCCGGCTCTGGGCTCCCGTCGCGGATCGGGTCGACTTGCTGCTCGAAGGCGGCGCGCCGGAACCCGTGCCCATGACGCAGGAGGAGCGGGGGTGGTTCCGGTGTCGAGCCGAAGGGGCCGGAGCAGGATCCCTCTACCGATTTCGGATCGACGGGCAAAGCGACGTGCCCGACCCCGCCTCCCGCTTCCAGCCCGAAGGCGTGCATGGTCCGAGCGAGGTCGTGGACCCGGGGGCCTACGCGTGGCGGCATCCCGGGTGGAAGGGTCGACCGTGGCATGAAGCCGTCTTTTATGAGCTCCATGTCGGCACCTTCACCGAGGAGGGGACCTTCGACGGCGTGCGCGATCGACTCGGATCTCTGGTGGAGCTGGGCGTCACGGCCGTCGAACTGATGCCTGTGGCAGCGTTCCCGGGAACGCGAAACTGGGGATACGACGGCGTCCTTCCCTTTGCCCCACACGCCGCGTATGGCACACCCGAGTCGCTGAAGCGCCTCGTGGACGAGGCGCACGAGCACGGACTCATGATCTTCCTCGATGTCGTGTACAACCACTTTGGTCCCGAGGGGAACTATCTCCATGCGTACGCTCCCGACTTCTTCACGGGCCGATTCGACACCCCATGGGGGGACGCGATCGACTTCAGCCGGGACCAGGTGCGAAGATTCTTCATCGAGAACGCCCTCTTCTGGCTGGAAGAGTACCGCTTCGACGGGCTCCGCCTCGATGCCGTGCACGCGATCGAGGACGAGTCGACCCCCCACATTCTCGAGGAGCTCGCCGCCACCGTGCTTGCCCGCTTCGATGGGAGGCGTCGCGTCCATCTCGTACTGGAGAACGGGGATAACGAGGCACGCTTCCTGAGCCGAACGGATCAAGGGGCCCCTCGACACTACGCGGCCCAGTGGAACGACGACGCCCACCATGCCCTCCACGTGCTCGCGACCGGCGAGGCGGACGGGTACTACGGGGCATACGTCGACGATCCGGTCTCCCATCTCGGACGGTGCCTCGCCGAGGGGTTCACCTTTCAGGGGGAGCCCTTCTTCCACTGGGAAGGTCAGGTACGCGGGGAGCCGAGCGCGCACCTCCCCCCGACCGCATTCATCGACTTTCTCCAGAATCACGACCAGGTCGGCAACCGGGCGTTCGGGGAGCGAATCACCGACCTCGCCGAGGCCGAGCCGCTCGAAGCCCTTCTCGCAGTGCTTCTCCTTTCCCCCTCCCCTCCACTCCTGTTCATGGGGGAGGAATGGGCTGCACCGGAACCCTTTCCCTTCTTCTGCGACTTCGGAGACGAGCTGGCGGAGAGCGTCCGTGAGGGCCGCAGGAGGGAGTTCGCCCGCTTTCCCGCATTTCGGGATGAGCGTGCTCGCGAGCGGATTCCGGACCCGAACTCGGAAGCGACGTTCCGCTCTGCCATCCTCGATTGGAGTCGCACGACCCAGTCCTCCCACCGCAACCGCCTCGACCTCTACGGCAGGCTCCTCGGCCTTCGTGCCGAAGTGATCGTACCGAGGCTCGAAGGAGCTCCGGGGGGAACGGCACACTGGGCCCGTCTGGGTCGAGGTGGCCTCCTCGTACGGTGGGAGCTTGGGGATGGATCGCGCCTCACTCTCCTCTTCAACGCCTTCGACGAGCCGGTGGACGAGGTGCCGCCCGGACCGCATGGGCACCTCCTGTACGGGAATGCACAGGGCCTGGAGGAGCATGTGCGAACCGGCTCCCTCCCGGGTTGGTCCGTGGCATGGTTTCTGGCATGAGTCATGCGGAGAAGCCGACGGCCGCGGGGCTCGCGCGACCGGGTGCCACCTACCGGCTCCAATTCAGTGCCGATTTTCGTTTCGCCGACGCTCGGAGGATCGTGCCGTACCTTTCGTCCCTCGGGGTGACCCACGTCTACGCGTCTCCACTGCTGGCTGCGCGGAGCGGCTCCACCCACGGATACGATATCGTGGACCACGGTCGCCTCAATCCCGAGCTCGGGGAGCCCGAGGAGTTCGAGGTCCTGGTTCGTGCACTCCACGACCGGGGGATGGGCCTCATCCTCGACTTCGTGCCGAACCACATGGGTGTCGGCGTCGACAACCCGTGGTGGCTCGACGTACTCGAATGGGGAGCCGCCTCGCCCTACGCCTCCTACTTCGATATCGACTGGAAGCCCCTGGAGCCGTCACTTTCCGGAAAGCTCCTCCTCCCCGTCCTGCCGGATCACTACGGATCCGTGCTCGAGCGGGGGGAGCTTTCGCTCGAGGTGGATGAGGGCCGGGGAAGGTTCTCCGTCCGGTACGCCGAATCCCACTACCCCGTCGCGCCGCGCAGCTACCCGACGATCCTCCTCTCGGCGGCATCTCACTCGGCGGGTGCGGCCGGCCGTCTCGAAACCCTCGCGCAGGGTTTCGAGGAAACGCTCCGGTCGATGCGGAAGCGGAAGGATCGGAACCGGGGACGAGCGGAGGTCGAGCGCATGAAGCATGACCTCGCCCACACCCTGGGGGCGGACGAGAACGCCACGGCGGCCGTCGTCTCGGCCCTGCGGGAGTTGAACGGTGAAGGGCCGGGTGGACGCGGCTACGATGCCCTCCACCGAATCCTCGAACGCCAATTCTACCGCCTCGCATACTGGAGAGTCGCGGCGCACGAGATCAACTACCGTCGGTTCTTCGACATCAACGACCTGGCGGGTCTACGGATGGAGGAGCCCGACCTCTTCGAAGAGAGCCATCAGCTCCTGGGGCGCATGGTGTCCGATGGCAAAGTACAGGGCCTCCGCCTCGATCATGTGGACGGCCTTCGGGATCCCGCGGCCTACTTGCGCCGTCTTCGTGGTCTCGGGGGAGGGGTTTCCTACGTCCTCGTGGAAAAGATTCTCGCCGCACACGAGCACCTGCGCAGGGATTGGGAGGCGGACGGGACGACGGGCTACGAGTTCATGGCCGCAGCGAACCGCCTCCAGGTTGATCCCTCGGGGGAGCGGGAATTGACCCGCGCTTACGAGCGGTTCCTGGGACGGTCTGTTCAGTTCGAGGAGGTGCTGCTCGAGGCGAAGCGCCAGATCATGCGCGACACCCTCGCAAGCGAGTTGAACGTCCTGGCCAACTCCTTCAACCGGCTGGCGAAGCAGAACCGCACGTCCCGCGACTATACCCTCACGGGACTTCGGCACGCTCTCTCCGACGTGATCGCTCACTTTCCGGTTTATCGCGCGTACGTGACGGAACAATCGACCGCACCGGAGGACCGCCGGGACATCGCGTGGGCCGTTACCCGGGCGAAGCGGGCGGCTCGCCAACCGGACACCACGATCTACGATTTCATCCGCGACGTGCTCACTCTGGACCTCCTCTCGAGCGGGTCCCCCGGCTACCGTCGGACGGACGTCGTGGACGCCGCCATGCGCTTCCAGCAGTACACCGGTCCCGTGATGGCGAAGTCGATGGAGGATACGGCCTTCTACCGGTACCTCCGACTGGTCTCGCTGAACGAGGTGGGCGGTGAGCCGGGCCACTTCGGGCTCTCGCCGTCTGCGTTCCACGAGGACAACCGTCGGCGGCTCGAAGCGCATCCGCATTCCATGCTCACGACGGCGACCCACGACCATAAGAGGGGAGAAGACGTGAGGGCTCGGTTGGCGGTGCTGAGCGAGGTTCCCCGGGACTGGAACCGCCGGGTCCGCCGGTGGACACGGATGAATCGAGGAGCGCGTCGGATGGAGGGCGGCGAACGGCTCCCGGACCGCCACGCCGAATACCTCTTCTATCAGACCGTGGTGGGGGCCTGGCCTTTGCGGCTGGACCCTTCCCCGGGTCCTGCGCTCGAGGATTTCCGCGACCGGATCGACGCGTACCTCGTGAAGGCCACGCGGGAAGCGAAGCTCCGAACGAGCTGGGCGGCCCCGGACAAGGAATACGAAGCAGCGCTCTCCAGCTTCGTCCACCATGTACTCGACCCCGAGCACAGCGCCGAATTCCTGCAGGACCTCCGCAGCTTCGTCGACGAGTTGTCCCCGGCCGGCGCGGTCAACGGGATCGCCCAGAACCTCTTGAAGCTCACGGCCCCCGGGGTGCCGGATCTCTACCAGGGTACGGAGTTCTGGGATTTCACCCTCGTCGATCCGGACAATCGGAGACCGGTGGCGTATGGCGAACGCAGCGACTGCATCGACGACCTGCCTCGAAGTCGGGAGTCGTGGGAGGACCTTCTCGGTTCGTGGAAGGATGGAAGGATCAAGCAGCGGCTCGTCCAGCGACTCCTCCACTTCCGACGGGCACACCCCTCGCTCTTCGGCGCACAGGGTGCGTACCTCCCCCTCGATACGAGGGGGAAGCATGCCGATCGGATCGTGGCATACGCGCGTAGCCACGACGGGCACACCCTCCTGGTGGTGGCCCCGCGCCTCGTGCACCTCCTCCTTCCGGGCGACACCCCCCTCCTCCCCAAGGGATGGAGCGACACCGCGCTCGTGCTTCCGGAAGGGCTTCGCGGGATCTATCACGACGTCTTCACGGGTGATCGATTGGACGCTTCCGACGAGGGAACGCTTCCGATCGCACGGATCCTCTCCCGTCTCCCGGCTTCGGTACTGGTGATCCGTGCTTCCGAGGATGCACCGGGCCCATGACACTCTCCACGGTGACGGAACGTTCGGCGCTTCTCCGCTGGGGCGTACCCGTCGCCGGGTGCTTGGCATTCCTCGCAGCGGTGCTCATCTGGACCGGATGGGTGAGCTGCGGCTTCGATAGCTGCCCCGACCCGCACCAGCTCGAAGCGTACCAGGCGGGAGGTTCGCCCGTCCTGCTCGACCGAAACGGCGAGGAGTTGGCGGCCATCCATCCTCTGGAAATGCACGTGGTCGTGCTCGACTCGCTCCCCGCCCACGTCCCGAACGCCTTCGTCGCGGTGGAGGACCGCCGCTTCTACCGACATGACGGTGTGGACTGGATACGGGTCGTGAGAGCGATGGCCCGGAACGTCGCTGCGGGGCGTGTTCGCGAAGGGGCCAGCACGATCACGATGCAACTTGCCCGCACCCTGTTTCCGGAACGGATCCCCGGAGCCGAACGGACGATCCGCCGAAAGCTGGTGGAGATCCGAATGGCGGACCGGATCGAGCGACGGTTCACGAAAGCGGAAATCCTCGAGCTCTACCTGAACCACGTCTACGTGGGAGGGGGCGCCTATGGGGTCGAAGCAGGGGCACGCTACTACTTCGGAAAGCCCGCCGCGGAGTTGACTCCCGAGGAGTCGGCCCTCCTGGCGGCCGTGGTGCGGGCACCGGCCAACTATGATCCACGTCGGCACCCGGAGCGCGCGCTGCAACGGCGGAACCTCGTGCTGACCCTGCTGGAGCGACAGGAATGGATCCCCCCAGCCCAGGCGCGGGCAGCTCGGACCCGGTCGCTGCACATCACGGAGGAGCCGCCCACTCGGAGTCCGCCAGGGGTGGCACCCTACTTCATCGACACCGTCCGGCGATTCCTGCAGGACGAATTCGGAGAAGGTCTCTACCGCTCGCGCATCCGCGTCTATACGACGCTCGATCCCAACGTCCAGAGGGTGGCCGAAGAGGAGCTGCTCCTGCAGCTCTCGACGATCGAGGAGGGCACGCATGGAGTGTTCGACCCGCGGAGGCCGGACTCCGATTCGGATGACTCCGCGGATCAGGGTCCACTCCAGGGGGCGATGGTGATCCTCGAACCGCACGGTGGCGAAGTCCTCGCGATGGTCGGAGGACGTGATTTCGGGACTTCGCGCTTCAACCGTGCGGTTCTGGCACGGAGACAGATCGGGAGTGCGTTCAAGCCGTTCGTCTATGCTGCGGCTCTGAAGGAAGGATATGTGATGAGCCAGCCGCTCGACGACCGGCCAGTGAGGGTCTCCCAGGTCGGCAGTTCGGATTGGTCACCCAGGAACTACGACGGACGATTCCGTGGGCCGGTCAGCATGCGCCGGGCGATCGTCGAGTCCCTGAACGTCCCCACCGTTCGCCTCGCCCTCGCGGTCGGAATGGACGAAGTCGTGAGAACCGCTCTTCAGGCCGGTGTGCCGGAGCCCCTCCTGGAGACGCCCGCCACCGCGCTCGGCACCACCTCCCTTTCCCCCCTCGAACTCGCAGGCGCGTACACCGGGTTCGCCACGGGGGGGGGCCGGACACCTCCACGGATCATGACGCGCATCGAAAGTTCGGCGGGAGAGGTTCTCTTCGAATCGGAAGCCCAGGTCGAGGAGGCGCTCGATCCGCGGATCGCATACCTGGTCACGGACATGCTCTCGGACGTTGTCGACCGAGGCACCGGAGCTGCTGTTCGCGAGGCCGGGTTTACAGGACCGGCAGCCGGAAAGACCGGCACGACGCAGGAGGGGCACGATGCATGGTTCGTCGGCTATACGCCCCAGCTCGTGGGAAGCGTCTGGATCGGGTTCGACCGTCCACGGCCGATCATGGTCGATGTGACAGGAGGACGCATCGCAGCTCCGATATGGGGCAACGTGATGCGTCGGATCTACGAAGACCAGCCGGATCCACCTTCGTGGACCCGGCCGGACGGCATCGTCGAACGGCTCGTCGAACCGGGGTCGGGACGGCTCATCGAGGACGGCTGCTCGTCGGGTCAATCGAACGTCGTACAGGAGCTCTTCCTCGAAGAGCGTATCCCTACATCGACGTGCCCAGCCATTGATCAGCTACCGGAGCACATCGCGGCCTTCTTCAAGGAAAGGGGCCGTGAAGCGTTCGCACCGGGCGAAGCCGACGTACGAGACGGGGAGGACTCCGACGCCATCACGGAGACCTCTCATTGGGACCGGGATACAGGACCCGATCGGATCCTCGGTGCACAGCGGGTTCCCCTCGAACGCGAGGGTGGCCGCGACCCCGACCAGCCCTGAGCTCGAGCAGGACCGAACTCTCGGAGGAAACGGAAGGGAGCGGACAGGTGACCTCGCATAATCATTGCGTTCGGCGTGTGGCAATGCCAACGTCCAACCATGGCGCTCCCATTGGGGTTCCCGCTGAGGACCACCTGTCATGCACGATGCTCCTGGAGGATCGAGGCTCCGCGAGCTCGAAGAGCGGGCGCGCAGGGCGGAAGCCCGGCTCGCGCGGACGGAGATGATCTGCCGTCTCGGAACCTGGGAATGGGAGATCGGCGAAGGTCGTATCACATGCTCCGACGAGGCATTCAGGATCTTCGGGCATGACCCTCAGTCGTTCGAGGTGAAGCCCCGTGCTTACCTGAAGCTCCTCGAGCCGGAAGACCGGCATTCGATGACCTCGCTCCTGCGAACAGCCATCGATGAGTGTGAGGGCTTCGAGTTCGAACACGAAATCGCGAGAGGAACGGAGAAGGAGCCCCTCGTGGTCTTTGGAAGGGTGGGGGTCGAACAGGACGATGGACGGGTGACGGCGCTCTATGGGGCAATCGAGGACGTGACCCAACGGGCGATGTCGATCCGCTCCCGCCGACGGCTCGCGCAAGAGCGGACGGCCATGGCGGAGGCACGGAACTCGGAGCGACGCGCCCGCATCATCGCCAATGCGAGTTCGATCCTCGACGAGTCGTTGGACTATGCGGAAACGCTCAAGAACCTTGCGCACCTCGTGGTCCCGGACCTCGCCGACTTCTGCTTCATCGACATGCTCGAACCCGAAGGCCACCTCCGGAGCATCGAAGCCGCGCACGCAGACCCTCGGGTCGGGAACGAAGCTCGGGCGCTCCGCCTCCAGTACCCGCCCGACCCGAAGTCATCCAGCCCCCTCGCGGAAGCCCTCAGAACCGGCGAGCCCATCCTCCTGCGAGAGGTGGATCAGGAAATCCTCCGGAAATCGAGCCGCGACGAAGAGCAGCTGGAGCAGATCCAGCAGCTCGGCATTGGATCCGCGATGATCCTCCCTCTCGTCGCACGCGGCCAGGTTCTGGGAGAAATCACGTTCGCCGTTGGGGGCTCGGAAAGGCGGTACGACGAGAGGGATCTCCGCTTTGCCGAAGAGCTGGCTCGCCGCGCCGCGCTCGCGGTGGATAACGCGCTCCTCTACGTGGCAGCGCAGACCGCGAACAAGGCGAAGTCCGACTTCCTGACCGTGATGTCCCACGAGCTCAGAACCCCGCTCAACGCGGTCGTAGGCTATGCCACGCTTCTCGAAGAGCAGGAAACCGGGGACCTGGCGGAGCACCAGCGAATCTGTGTGAACCGCATTCGCACTTCCGCGCAGCACCTCCTCCAGCTCATCGAGGAGATCCTCGATTACTCGAAGCTGGATATCGGTGCCGAGCGAGTCGAGGTGCAAGAGGAAATGGACCTGGTCGAGCTCGCCCGGGAGGCGGCCTCCCTCCTCGAGGCAGTTGCGAGCGCGAAAGGATTGGCACTGAACCTCGTCCTCCCCGAAGATCCTCTCGTGCTTTCGACGGACCCTCGCAAAGTTCGCCAGATCCTCCTCAATTTGCTCGGGAACGCAGTGAAGTTCACCGAGTCCGGGTACGTCGAATTGCGCCTCCAGCCCTCCGCCGAACGGATCACCTTCGAGGTAGAGGATACCGGGGTTGGAATCGCCGTGGAGGACCGGGAAAGGATTTTCTCTCCGTTCCATCGAGGGATCGAGCGTCCCGGGGTTCGGCGTCCAGGCACCGGTCTGGGTTTGGCAGTCGCGGACCGCCTCACGGCATTGATGGGGGGCGAGCTTTCGGTCAGGAGCGTTCTCGGAGAGGGCACGACCTTTACCGTGGCGCTCCCCTACCCTCCCGGGCAGTGACTCCTGATCGATCTTTCGATTGGAGCACGACTGGCGAGATCCTTCGAATTTGGTATAATTATTGACTCCCCAAGGAATCGAGTGATCATCGTAGCCCCCCCGCCAGGATCATGATCCGACCGACTCTCGCCGTAATCGCGTTCGCCCTCCTGGTGCTCGCTCCCTTCGGTCCCCCATCCTTTTCGGAAGGCTCCACGGGCTCCTTCTCCGTCGGCCTGGCTGCGCAGGAAGCCCCTCCCGACTCCCGATCCATGACGCTTACGGCGACGCGAGTGGACGGCTCGATCACCATCGATGGATGGCTCGACGAGCCGGAGTGGGAAGAGGCGGAGGTGGCGTCGAGCTTCATCCAGGTGGAGCCCGACGAGGGTGAGGCGGCAATTGAGCGGACGGAGGTGCGGATCCTCTACGACGACGAAAATATCTATGTCGGCGCCCGGATGTACGACGACCCGAGCCGCACGGCGCACCAGCTCACGAGAAGGGGGCAGACCGGCCGAGCCGCTGGATATCTCGAGTTCTCCCTCGACAGCAACCTGGACCGCACCACCGCATACGTCTTCCGCGTCACCGCGGCCGGCGTGCAGGCGGACCGCTACAGCTACGACGACACCAGCTCGGATTCGTCCTGGGATGCGGTGTGGGAGTCGGCCGTCCAGTTCGACGACGAGGGCTGGTGGGTGGAGGCGCGGATCCCACTCTCCCAGCTCCGATACGACCCTTCTCCGGAACCCCAGACGTGGGGGCTGAACCTTGCCCGCCGTCGAATCGCCGACAACGAGCGGAGCGAGTGGGCGTGGACCCCCCAGGGGGTGTCGGGGAACGTGAGCCGATTTGGGCGCCTGGAGGGCATTGTCCTCCCCGAAAATCAGCGCAGTCTCGAAGTGGTGCCCTACGCAATGGGGGGGCTCGAAGTCCGAGACAGTGACCCTGGAAACCCATTTTTCACGGGTCGGGCCACACGCTCGAACGTCGGGGCCGACATCCGCTACGGGCTCGGCTCCACCTTCACGCTCGACGCTGCGATCAACCCGGACTTCGGGCAGGTGAACGTGGATCCGCGGGTGATCAACCTCTCGGCATTCCCCACCTTCTTTCCCGAGCAGCGTCCGTTCTTCACCCGCGACGACCGAACCTTCGACTTCGGCTTGTCGGGACCGCGAAACACGCTCTTCCACTCCCGGCGGATCGGACGCTCCCCTCAGGGGGGGGCGCCGGGAGGCGCCGATTTTGCCTCGATCCCGGGAGAAACCAGGATCCTGGGAGCGGCCAAGGTCACGGGCCGTACGTCGGGCGGCCTGACAGTGGGTGTGCTGGGTGCATTGACGGACCGGGAGCGTGGGTGGGCCTACTTCCTGGACGAAGATCGCACCGAGAGCTTCACCTCGGAGCCGGGCACCCGGTACGGAGCCGTCCGGCTCCAGCAGGACCTTCGGGACTCCCAGACCCGGGTAGGCGGCATCTTCACGCTCGCTGACCGAGACCTTCCAGGTGATGGTCTACTCGACTTTCTCCCTTCATCGGCGTACAGCGGAGGGGTCGACTTCGAGCACACCTGGGCGGATCGTGAATGGTCCCTCTGGGGCTTCCTCGCCGGAAGCCACGTGCGGGGCAGCGAGGAGGCCATGTTGCAAATCCAGCAGGCCCCGAACCACTACCACCAGAGGCCCGACCAGGACTATCTCGACCTCGATCCCGACCGCACGTGGCTCTCGGGAGCCGAGTGGCGCATGCAACTGGAGAAGCAGGGCGGGCGACACTGGACGGGGGCGGTGTGGGCGGCACAGCGGACCCCCGGATTCGAGGTGAACGATTTCGGATTCTCGACCGCGTCGGAGCGACTCGACGGCGGTGCCCGGATCAGCTATCGGGAGCCCACACCGGGGGACCTCCTCAGAAGCTACCGGTTCAGCCTCTTCACCTTCCACAACTGGCGGCATTCCGTCCGCGACGACTTCTTCTCCACTTCCGCCTGGGGCGAGGCGCACAAGTCAGCAAACGTCTCGTTCAGTTCCAACTTCACGCTGCTCAACTGGTGGGGCATCGGGGTCGACGTGGGCTACCGCCCAGAGGTGCTCAGCGACGGGCTCACTCGCGGCGGTCCGCTCATGGTCGACCCCGCCTCCCATTCGTTCGGACTCAGCGCCAACACGGACCGTCGGGACGCGGTGACGGTAAGCGCGTCGATCGACTACGAGGATGGGCACCGGGGAGGCAGCGAGACCTCGGCGCGTCTGGGACTGGATATCCGGCCCTCCGGGAATCTGGCGATCGGCCTCAGCCCTTCTTACAGCCGGGGCACGGATCCGCGGCAGTACGTCGCCCGGTTCGAGGACCCCTCCTTCGACCCGACCTTCGGGGCCAGGTACCTCTTCGGCGACCTGCGCCGAGAGGAGTTCTCGATGGAGACTCGCCTCGACATCATCCTCTCGCCGAGCTTGAGCATCGAGGTGTTCGCGCAGCCCCTGGTCTCGGCCGGCGAGTTTACCGGATACAAGCAGCTCGCGCAGCCGTCCAGCTTCGACTTTTTGGCCTTCGAGGAGGGTGCTGCCGTTCCCGGAGCGGGGAACGTGAGCTGCGAGGGAGGAGAGCCCGGAGCGTTGGCGCTCTGCCGCAACGACGGGAGGATCTTCTTCGACTACTCGGGAAATGGGATCGCCGACGGATCGATCTCGGAGCAGAACTTCAACGTGCGCTCGCTCCGCGGAAATGCGGTGCTCCGGTGGGAATTCCGGCCCGGATCTCGCCTCTTCCTGGTCTGGCAGCAGCAGCGTCAGCACCGGGACGTGCTGGGGACATTCGACTTTTCTCGTGACGCCGGTGCCCTCTTCGACGCGCCCGGGGAGCACATGTTCATGATCAAGGTGGATTACTGGCTCAACCTCTGAGCGCCCGCCGCCCCCTCCGTCCCGCCGACCGGAGCTGAGATCAGGGGGCCGCGAGCCCGAACGGCAGCCGGTCCACCGCCACGCGGCCGGGAAGGATCCAGCGACCTTCCAACGAGATCACCGTGGACGGCGTCATTGCCGGAGGACGCTTCGGATTCTACCGTAGATCATGGAGCGTTCGCCACTCCCTTGTCCGTCCAAACCGGGGGACCTATTCTCCCGTGTAAGATAGATGGAAGGAGTCTGCCCCGTACGCCACGACGTGCATGTTCGGTCGTCACGTTCCGCCGTTCCTTCACCAGGAGGTCAAAGATGCGAATCAGAACCCTGCCGCTTCTCCTTTCGCTACTCGTAGCGGCCGTAGTCGTCGACCGGGCAGACGCACAGGAGACCAACCCGGCCCACGCCCACCTCGGGCATGTGATGGAGGCCTTCGGCGACACCCCCGAGGGTCAGGGGCTGCTCCCCACGGCTCTCGCCGAAGCCCGGATCGCCGCTGACCACGCAGGCTACGCGCTCGCCGATCCGTCCGATCTGGAGGGAATGCAGCGCCACGTCGTGCATGTGATCCACGCGCTCGACCCCAGTCGGGTGGATGCCGGCCCCGGTCTCGGATACGGGGCAAAGCGCGCGACGGAAGCCGTCGTCGTCCACGTCGAAATGGCAGCGGAGGCCGAGGAGGCGTCCGACAACGTGCGGAACCACGGTATGCATGTCGCTACCGCGGCGGGCAATGCAGCCGAACGGGCGGAGCGAGCCGTCACCCTTGCTGAGCAGGTCCGGGATGCAGGCACGGCGGATGAAGCGGCCCGCATCCTCGCGGAACTCCACGAGCTCACGCAGCAGATCATCTCCGGAGAGGACGCGGACGGCAGCGGGCAGGTCGGCTGGAGAGAGGGTGGACTCGAACAGGCCGAGCAGCACATGGGCTTCCTCCTCGACGGAGAGGGGATCCACTTCCACCCGTAAGCGAGCAACCGCTTCCGCCCTTCCTCAGTCGATCGGCTGCAGGTTCGCCTCGATCGCCTCACGTCGGCCCTCGAGGAAGGGCGGGAGCGCGAGCGCCTCGCCGAGGGTCTCCGGGTCCTCATCCACCGCGAAGCCTGGACCGTCCGTGGCGATCTCGAAGAGGATCCCGCTCGGCTCGCGGAAATAGAGGCTTCTGAAGTAGAAGCGGTCCACCTCCCCGCTGTTTGGGACCCGGAGCGCGTTCAGGCGCTCAGCCCACCCCTCGTACTCCTCTTCGGTCGGCGTGCGAAATGCGACGTGGTGCACGCCGCCCGCGCCCTGACGAACCGTAGGAAGCTCCGGCTGTACCGCCACGTGGAGCTCCACATGTGGCCCTTCGCCCTTCATCGAGTAGACACGCACCCGGGGCTCCGCGTCGCCGCTGAGCGCGTACCGCCGCACCGGCTTCATGCCCATCACCTCCGTGAGCACGAGCTCGGTATCGCTGACCTCCGGCACGCTCAGGACGATCGGTCCCAGGCCCCTGATCTGATGGTCGGGCGGAACAGGGCTTTCCTCCCAGAGGACCGGATCGTCCCCGGCTCCTCCATCGTCCACGAGAAAGAGGCGCTGCCCCTCGGGATCCTCGAACTCAAGGGTCGGCCGCCCGTCCCGGAGAACGATGTCTTCCGCGACGAGGTCTTCCTCGTGAAGTCGCCGCGCCCACCACTCCAGCGTCTCCTCTCCCGTCACGCGGAGGCCGGTTCCGACGATGCTCCGCGTCCCGCGTCTCTCCCGAGGAAGATTCCACTCGAAGAAGGTGAGATCCGTACCGGGGCTCCCGCCGCCGTCCGCGTAGAAGAGGTGGTAGGCCCGCACGTCGTCCTGGTTGACGGTTCGCTTCACGAGCCGCATTCCCAGGAGCTCGGTATAGAATCGGTGGTTCGCACCAGCGTCTGCCGTGATGGCCGTAAGGTGGTGGATCCCCTCCAGGTGCATGATCCCGATCCTGGTTGAAGTTCACGTCTCGAGGGCGCAGAAGTATCCGCTGGCCTCCCCATTCGCTCCCCCGCTCTCCCAACCTCCGAAGAACGCATCCGCTTCCACCTTCCGCACCCGAAGCACCGTGTACGCCCCGTCGTAGGCGAACCGGCCCCGGACGTTCGCCTCCGAGCCGATCCGGAGAAGGATCGATGCCGTCGCCTCCGCCGGCCCCTCGGTGCTCATCAAGACGAGCACACCCGGCGCCTCGGGGTCCTCGGAAGCCGGATCACCAGGCACCGTCGCCCCGACCTCCCGGAACGGGAGGGTTGCAGTCCCGACGAGCGGATGAACGGTCCCACGCATCGGTCTCCCGTCGATGTCCAGGGGCTGCTGTAGTTCCGACTCCTGGGGCCGGAGGTTAAGCTCCCCCTGTACCCGAGCCCCTGCCGCCGGTCCGGTACGTGCGACGAGGACGAGCGTGTGCTCCCCCTCCAGCTCGATCGCCTGATCGCCGCTGAGCCCCGACGAGTCCTCTACCGGCTCACACTCCGCCATGGCGTCCCCATGCACGTCCCCCCGCTCATTGCCGCTTCCTCCCTCCGAGCTCGCGCATGCCCCCATCCCGAAGAGGGCAGCCAAAGCGATCGCAGCGCGCGGCCTACCGCCGGTGAGTCCCAACGATGCCTCCCTGCTCGTCCACGATGAACGGGTCCCTCCAGCACGTCACCCCCGAGGTGCACAGTTCCAGGTCTTCAACATCCGGCTGCAGCGTACGCGAATTGCCGACGGCCGGCTGCGTCCCTCAGCGGCACCCACAGCTCCGCCTCCCGGAGCACGTCCGCCCACGGATCCCCGGTGCAGGTGCTCACATCGGGCACCGTGACCCCCACGCGGGCCCATCCGTCGACCACCTCCCTCACGCGCACGCTGTAATCCGGCACCGACCCCGCCTCCGCCTCCGGCCCGGCCTGGATGAACAGATCGAAGTCGACGGGTGCTCCGCCACGCGCGGCATAGAACGAGGTGGACTCCGAATCCTCGAACCAGACGAGGCGCTCGAGCAGTTGCTCCTCGTAGGAAACGTACCGGACCCCGGAAGCCTCCGCGGCCACCCACCCCCTCCGTGGATCCCCATCCTCCGCATAACCATAGATCACCCGGATCCACTCTCCCTGCACCTCGTCGACCACGAGCCCGTACTCCTCGCTACCGACACGAGAGGGTTCACCCCGAAGCCCGGGCTCCCGTGTTCGAAGTCCGTCCTGAACCGTCCCACCGGCCGTGTCCTCGAGAGAGAACGAAGCGACGGGAGACGCCACCGGGTCCGGTGACGCCCGCACGATCAGGACCTGCGGATCGCCCGGCGCTCCCCCCCCTTCCCGATGAGCCAGGGCAACATAGCCGAGCCCACCGGCCAACGCCTGCCGGAAGAGGGTGTCCGCCGCCTCCTCGGTGATCTGTCCCGCCTCGACGGGGTAGACGACATCACTCAGGAGCTCGCGGATCGCAGGTGGCTCATCGACGGGCCTCTCGTGGACTCTGGGCGGAGGGGCCTCCCCCGATGAACCATCGATCATCGGCACAGGAGTTTCGCCACACGAGGTGACGATCAGCACGGCGAGCAGGATGAAGGTCGGACGCATACGCATCCCCTGGGGTGACTGAACCAGACAATCGAGTATACAACCCGAGGAACCATGACGAGAGCCCTCTGGACCATTCTCCTGCCCGTTCTGATTCCGTTCTGGTCCGCCGAACCCGCCGGGCAGGATCCGGCCCCTGGCCTCCGAGCATATGACTGGCTCATCGAGGGAGGCAGGATTGTGGACGGCACCGGGAGCCCCGCCCGTCCTGCCGACCTCCTCCTTCGAGACGGGGAGATCGCCTTCATCGGTCCGGTGGACCCGGACACCCTCGATGTTCGGAACCGGTACGACGCAACGGGCGCGGTGGTGGCCCCGGGCTTCATCGACCTCCATGCTCACGGCGACCCGATCCAGACCCCGGGCTTCGCCAATTTCCTCGCAATGGGCGTGACGACCATCGCGCTGGGCCAGGACGGATCGAGCCCGCAGGCAGCCGCTCTCCGGTCTCACCGGGAGGCAGTGGCACAGGCGCATCCCGCCGTGAACGTCACACACCTCATCGGCCACAACACGATCCGACTCGAATCGGGGGTGGGACACGGAGACCCTGGTGATTCCGGACTGGCCCGGATGGTCGGCCTCGTCGAGACCGCGATGGACAGTGGAGCCCGAGGTCTCTCGTTCGGCCTCGAGTACGATCCGGGTGCCCGGGCGACTATGGACGAGCTCGCCGCACTTGCTCGCCCTGTTGCCGCACGGGGGGGCGTGGCCGCGGCCCATCTCCGAAGCGAGGACGTGGACCGAATCGAACAGTCCGTGGACGAAATCCTCGAGCAGGGGCGGAGGTCCGGTGCCCGGGTTCACATCTCCCACCTGAAAGTCGTCCTCGGAGACGACCCGCAGCAGGCCCTCCACGTGCTGGACAGGATGGAGGAGGCGCGCTCGGAAGGGATCTCCGTGACCGGAGACATCTATCCGTACACCGCGAGCTTTACCGGGCTCGCGATCCTCTTTCCCGAATGGGCGAGGCCTCCCCACCACTATCCGACCGTGGTCCGCGAGCGTGGGGAGGAGCTTCGCCGTCACCTCCACACCCGGGTGCAGGCCCGGAATGGCCCCGAGGCCATGCTCTTCGGAAGCGGACCGTGGTCCGGACGGACGCTCGCTGACGTCGCACGGGATCAAGGCAGGCCCTACGAGGAGATCCTTCTCGAGCTCGGCCCCGGCGGTGCGCGAGCGGCGTATTTCGTGATGGATGAGGAGGTCATGAAGACCTTTCTCCGGAACGCTCACGTAGCCGTCGCCTCTGACGGAAGCCCCGGCATGGCGCACCCTCGCGGCTACGGCACCTTTCCGAGGGTCATCCGGCGGTACGTGGTCGAGGAGGACCTGCTCACCCTCGAGGACGCCATCCGGAAGATGACCGGACTTCCCGCGTCGATCCTCCGACTCGACGAGCCCGGGCCCGAAAGCACGGAGCGGCCCCGAGGCCTTCTCCGCGAAGGCTGGGCCGCCGACGTCGTCGTTTTCGATCCGGGTGAGATGAGGGACCGCGCAGACTACACGAGCCCCCACCTCCTCGCAGAAGGGGTGTGGCAGGTATGGGTTGCGGGGCAGCCGTCGTGGACCCGTGGGGGCCCCCTTACCGGTGCCCGGTACGGGAGGATGCTCTAACTCTCCCCGGGCGACCGGAGCCCCTCGAGCGCGGGCAGCTCCGGAACGATCTTCACCGTGTGCCCACGCGCATCCACGATTCGTACGGGGCCGCGGTAGAGGTCGTCTCCCAGGTGAACCTCCTGCTCACGCCAGGGGGAAGGTTCGCCGGCCGCTGCGGCCGGCGCCATGAGCGTATATGAATCCGCCGCATCGAAGTCGACCTCGTATCCGAGGTCCATGAGAGAGGCCACCGTCACACGACTCAGCGGGTTCTGCCCTTCGCTCACGAAGCCGGTCATCAACTCGTGCCGAAAGACGGACGATCTCCAGTGGGTGTCCCGGGTGCCCTCCGCTCCACGAACGTTTTCGACGGGTACTCTGGAGACATCGTGGTGCGCGCCGCCGACCCCGTCGAACGCCTCCACGGCCGAAGGACCTCGAAAATGCGTGTCCGCCCCCTGA
Organism: Gemmatimonadota bacterium; assembly: GCA_007121455.1. GTDB lineage: Bacteria > Gemmatimonadota > Gemmatimonadetes > Longimicrobiales > Gaopeijiaceae > SKKN01. The sequence continues at coordinate 37,617 of SKKN01000009.1, forward strand.
TTGTCCGGGAGCGAGGGGTTCCGGAGATATCCGCTCGAAATCCAGAGGGCGCCGAAGCCGAGGGCATGGCTCATCTCGTGCAGGACCACATCCTCGAGGAAGCCGATCGAGTTCAGGCGATCGAGATCCTCCACGTCGATCCGCACCCGCCCGACCACCGGGAGGCCTCCGATCTCACGCACGACGCATGGCCCTGCCGAGGCGAGGGTTCCGCCCGGGCCGTCGATCGAGTCGGTGAGAACGAGGACGAGGATGTCGTTCACCTCCCGCTGAAGGGCCGGAGAGCCTTCGCCACACCCGCCTTCCTCGAGCCGGACCGGGACTTCGGGAAGGTTTCCGGTGATGATCTCCTCCCAACGAGCCGCCGCCCGTTCGAACACCATCCGGAGCTCCGGCCCCATCTCGGACAGGTAGTGGAGCTCGATGGAGAAGTCGCCGAGCCGGGACCGAGGCTCGGGTTCGGCCCGAGCCGTGGCCGAGCCGGACGCAGAGCCGACCGTCGCAGTGATCCGTGCTCGACCCAGGCCCACCGCACGAACCTCCCCCTCCTCGGTAACCTCCATCACGGTGGGATCGGAGGAGCTCCACTTCACGCCCCTCCCCCGAATCCAACGGCCGGCATCGTCGAGCACCCGTGCAGAAAGAGAGGCCGCCTCCCCGACATCGTCGAACGTGAGGGAGGAAGGAGAGACCTCGACGGTGGCAGGATCCGAATGCGGCGCCGTGGGGGAATCGCAGGAGGCGACCAACACCGCAAAAAAGAGTGCCAGGACGGAGGGCCGGCCCCGCCCCGGCCGCCAACGGACCGGCTCTGAAAAGCTCCCGCTCGCGCGGTGAAGGTCGTCCGCCAAAGCACCTCCTCGAGGCGAGCAGAGTCAAGGCCGGTCCCGCTCGAGCGTGGCCGCCGGCCGCCTCTCACCGCGAGAGCCGACGCGACCTGGCCGACACGATTAGCAGGACACGGCTGAAGCCAAACTGTTCCCCTGAGCGAGGGCTCGAGCCCTCGCCGAGGCCGGACGACTTCGGTCCGAAAGCCCTTCGACCTCGACCCTTCCTCAGCCGCGTGAAGGATGCGTTCCGGAGAGTTCGCACCTGAGGGGCGTTGTTCGGTTATTCAGGCCGGATAGGCTCGTCGGACATCACGAGTGAGCAGGAGCACCCACCCGACCGCGAGCACGAGAAGCGCAGCGGCCACGTAGAATGGCAGCATCGCGGGCCTCGTGCCCTCCGGTCCGGCTTGTAGAAGGCTCGCGAGCGTCAATCCGCCGAGCGTGAGCCAGAAGGCCGGCAGGATCACCCCGGCCATCCATGCCCAGCGCGCACCCGCCCAGAGGCCTCCGGCGATGGTCCAGATCATGAGAGCCCGCACGACAACCCGTCCGAGCCCTCCTTCCCACGCCGGAAAGGCGAGCGCCTCTCCGAGCATCAACACCCCGTAGAAGACGAAGAGCATCGCGGCGGCCTTCGCATTCCGGGGTAGCGATCCCTCCATCATTCCGCTCCTTCCGTCCCGGGCGGTGGCCGCCATCCTCGCATAGAGCATCGTCCGCACCAGGGCGGAGAGCTACTCCGGCGCAGCCTCGAGCAGCATCGCCGGACATACCAGTCAAGAGATGCAGGTTCGGTGCCCGGCTCCCCCCAAACTACGCTCAGCCCGCGATCTCCTCTCGCTCCGGGCGACCCTCGGTCCGGGCGTCGATGCGCAGCGTCTTTGCGAGGCCGTAGCAGGCTACGAGGAGAAGCACCGCCATCGGGAGTGCCGGGGTGAGCGACGCCGTCCGAAGGGCAGTCAGCCCCCCGGCGACGAGGAGCGCCGCGGCTACGACCCCCTCGGCCACGCACCAGAAGATCCGGTACGCGGCCGGCGGGTTCGGGTGCCCCCCGGAAGTGACCATGACATCGACGAGGGAGCCCGAGTCCGAGGAGGTGACGAAGAAGACCACGATCACGAACGCGGCGAGAGCCGATATGGCGGTGGTGAAGGGCAAGTGCTCGAGCATCGCGAACAGGGAGAACGCCTCGTCCTCCAGCGTGGGCCCCGCGATCCCGCCCGCACCGAGGTGCTCGATGAACAGGCCCGTCCCTCCCATCGTCGCGAACCAGAAGAATCCGGCGAGCGAAGGCGCCAGAAGCATCGCAAAGATGAATTCCCGGATCGTGCGCCCCTTGGAGATCCGTGCCGCGAAGATTCCCACGAAGGGCGACCAGGCGATCCACCAGCTCCAGTAGAAGAGCGTCCAGTCGGCTTGCCATGCACGATCGTCGCCGCGGATCACTCGGAAGCTCGCCCGGGGGAGATTCTGCAGGTACTGGCCGATTCCAGAGACGAACGTATCCAGAATGTAGACCGTGGGGCCGAGCGCGAACACGAACAGAAGGATCACGGTGGCGAGCCCCATGTTGAGCTGGCTGAGGCGGCGAATGCCGACCTTGAGCCCGGTCACCACGGAGATGGTCGCGACCGTCGTGATCGTGGCGATGATCAGGAGCTGGATGGTGATGGAGGTGGACACTCCCGCAATCCGCCCGAGCGCCGCGTTGATCTGCATCGCCCCGAGCCCCAGGGAGGTGCCGACGCCGAATAGCGTTCCAACCGTGGCCAGGATATCGACGCAATGCCCCCACCACCCGTGGATCCGCTCCCCGATCAGGGGATAGAGCATCGAGCGGGGGGCGAGTGGCAGGTCGTGGCGAAAGTGGAAGTAGGCGAGCGGGAGTGCCATCCCGATGTAGATGCCCCATGGGTGGAGGCCCCAGTGGAAGAAGGTGTGGAAGAGCGCCTCCCGGACCGCCTCATCCGTTCTCCCTTCGGCCTCCAGGGGAGCGAGGTAGTGCTCGATTGGCTCTGCCACTCCAAAGAATACCAGCCCGATGCCCATGCCCGCCGCAAGGAGCATCGTGAACCACGTGAGATTCCCGAACTCCGGCTCGGCTCCGTCGCCCCCGAGCCGGATGTCTCCGGCGCGGCTCGAACCGAGCCAGATCACGAAGACGAGGATGAGGGTGGACGAAAGCGTGTAGAACCATCCGAAGCGGTCGATGATGAACGCCTGAGCAGCCTCGAAGTTCGCACCGGCATGGTCGGGGGCCACGGCCCCGTAGATCACAAAGCTCGCAATGATCCCGGCCGCCCCCAGAAACACGGGCGGACTCATGGTCTCGCGGAAATGCCGGATCACGGTCTTCAGGAGTGGATCCTTAGGACTGAGCTTCGATCACCTCGTATTCCACACGCAGATCGGGGCTTCCCCGAAGGGTCTGGTACACTACGCAGTACCGCTCCGTGAGGCGAAGGAGGGATTCGAGTTCCTCCGCGCTTGCTTTCGTCTCGAGGAGGAACCGAAGACGGATCTCCCGGAACCCCACCGGCGCTTCCTTCGATACGCCGAGCGTACCCCGGAAGTCGAGGTCGCCTTCAGCGAGCACCTCCCCACTCTCGATCTCGACGCCGATCGCCGTGGCCACGGCCCCCATCGTCACACCTGCACAGGCGGCCAACGCCTCGAGGAGCATGTCGCCCGAACAGGCGGCCACTCCACTCCCCCCCGTGGCCGGATGAAGCCCGGCCGTGACGAGTGCTCTTCCCGTGTCCACCTTGCAGGTCACACCCTCCCCGAGGCTTCCCCGAGCCATGAGGGTGACGACGGCGGATTCGGGTTCGGCGCGGTACTTCGCTTTGAGCGGCGCCTGGAGCGACCTGAGATCGTCCGGTGCCATACCGTACCTCCTGTGGTGTGAGATCTGGAAGCTACCTGCGAACTCCTCCGTTCGAGCAGGAAGGCACCGGCTCCAGGCGGGCCCCCACGCCGATCCCTCGCCTCGAAAGCCACCCCTCGTTCACTTCGAGCGCTGCCTTATGCTCCACCCCCGCCCGGTACTCCGGACATCGGTCCGGATTCAGGCTTTCACAGGGCTCCATGCCGAAAATCCCGACGATCTCACCACCGGGATCGATGAACGCGATGTCGAGCGGGACCTCCGTTCCCCACATCCAGAAACCCGCAGTGTCGGGGCGCACCTCATCGAACACGAACAGCATTCCCGATCCTGCCTCGAGATCCGACCTTCCGCTCAGTCCCACGGTCTGCTGCTCCTCCGTGCAGGCGAGTTCGACCTGGAGCGCAGTGGAATCGCTCTCGGCGTGGATCCAGACGGCGGCGGTGTCGAAAGCGACCGGTGAAAGCCAGGGCAGCTCCGGACCCGTACATCCGGCGGAAGAAAGCAAGAGCAGTGCCGCGATCCAGACTCGGTCACGCCTCGAGTCGGCCCGCCCTTCGTCCACCTCCACAAAGCATGGGCACGACTTCGCGCGGAGGAGCTTCCGCTGGACGTCGGGCGAATCGATGAATGTCTCCTGTCGATTCGCTCCCGTCGCAAGCTCCGGATCGAGCGGGGAGTGGTGACTGAACCCCCTCGCCTCCATCTCCCGAACGAGAGCCCCGTGGCGAGCGTAGAGAGCGGCCAGCTTTCCCTCCCACCGGCGCGTCTCCGGATGGGAGCGATATCCGCTGAGGTCCCGTGTCAGCACGTTCCAGAGACCGTGGAGTTCGCGGTGCTCACCCAGAAGGTGACTTCGGCAGAGTTCTCTCGGGTC
>SKKN01000010.1 GCA_007121455.1 Gemmatimonadota bacterium
AGGTCCATCCTCTCGGGCGTATGAGTAGCTGGTTGCGACGAAGGAAGCACGAGAGGAACTGCGGAGCAAAGCGGGGCTCATCCTCTCGTGCGGAGCCGAAGGTCAGAGGTTCGAGCCGAGCGCGGCGAAGCCGGGCGAGACGACCGAGGATCGCGAAGCGACCGCAGGTCCATCCTCTCGGGCGTATTCGCGAAACAAGAAGCCCCGCAACGGTTTATGCCGCTGCGGGGCTTTCGCTTTTCGGCGCCTGGAGCGAGGGCGAGAGACTAAGCCCGCCGGCCGGGCCTGCGCGGCAGGGAGTTTTTGGCTGCAGCCCGCGCGACCGTGCGGGGTGCGGCCCCGGCTCGGCACCGGAATACGGAGGGGCTTCGGCGATCTTAAGGAAGGAAGCCCATGTGTATCGTAGGAACCACCTGGAACGAGGTTCAGGAGCCTATGACGACCGCTTGGGAGTCCGCCGGCCGAACAGATGTGGGCCGGGTCCGAAGCAAGAACGAGGATGCGCTCCTGATCCGGGAGGAGAAGGGGCTCTTCGCCGTAGCGGACGGAATGGGAGGGGCCCCGGGAGGAGACGTGGCGAGCCGCCGAGCCCTCGATGCCCTCGACCTCGCGCTCGACCGTGTGCCATCGGTCGCCGGTATGGAGGGGGCGCTGATTCAGGCCCAGGAGAGCGTCCAGGCGGCCTCGGCCGCCGAGCCGGCGCTGCGTGGGCTCGGAACGACATTGACCGCCCTCCATGTCGACCCCTCCGGGGCCTACGTGCTCGGGCACGTAGGTGACAGCCGCGCATACGCGGGAACCCGAACCACCTTTCGCCGGCTCACCCGCGATCACACCTGGATTCAGGACCGGGTGGACGAGGGTGCGATCGATCCTGACAATGCCTCAGAACACCCGATGCGTCACGTCCTGACCCGAGTCGTCGGGGATCGGGACCGGGTCGTGCCGGACCTCGAGGAAGGGGTGCTCGAGGCCGGAAGCCACCTGCTGCTATGCACGGACGGCCTCACGGCGTGCGTCGGGTTCGAGGAGCTCGAATCCGCTTTCCGGGAGTCCGAGTCGATCCAGAACCTCGTGAACCGGCTCGTGGGCCTCGCCCTCGACCGGGGAGCTCCGGACAACGTGACCGTCATGGCTGTACGGTTCACGCGTGCGGCGGAACGCCCGTCCCGCGGGCGGCGCTCCTGAGCTCCTCACTACCCCTTCTGCAACAACCCTTCTATCTTCCTCCCTGCCCTCGATCCGGGGCCGGGCTCGAAGTTTCGGCGTCCGGGCGGTGGGAACCGCGGGGCTCGATCAGAGCCGAGTGGGTCCCGGTACCGAGCGAAGAACCGACGACACATACATCAAGGGAACTGATCCACCATGCGTATTCTTTCTGTCAGTGCCGCGGCCATGGTCCTACTCGCCGCCTGTGGAGATCCCGAGCCGGCCGACCCGCCTCCTGATGCTCCGGCCGATCCGGCCGTCGCTCCCGGAGAGCTCACGACGCCGGGTTGGTTCGCGGTCGATCATGACGCCGAGACGGTCGACATCCAGCTCATCGCCGGCGAGACCGGTGACAACAACTACTGGAACTTCAATGGGTTCTATGGCGGCGATGGAGAGATCGTCGTGCCCGTCGGGTACACGGTGACCGTGGAGCTGGACAACCGGGATCCGAACATGGCGCACAGCGCCGGAGTGGGCGAGCGGCAGGCCAATTATCCGTCCACCTTCTCGGAGGTCGTTCCCGTCTTCGAGGGTGCGGTGAGCTCGAATCCGACGTCCGCCACGGAGTCGACGCTCCCCGGAGAGGCGGAGACGTTCACCTTCGTCGCTACCGAAGCCGGTGAGTTCGCGATGATCTGCTACGTACCCGCCCACGCGGTGACGGGAATGTGGATGCCGTTCACCGTTTCGGCCGAAGGGGAGGCCGGCGTACGCGAGTAGCTCGGCAGAAGCATGCTGAAGGTCGAAACGGGGCCGTCCCGCCGCGAGCGGGGCGGCCCCGTTTCGCGCTCCTTTCGCATGGACCATGGGGTAGGAGTTATTTTGCTGCTGGACTCACAGGCGCCTCCCTGGGAAGGAAGGGTTCCATGGCCCCAAATCCTTGGTCTCGCTCGTTCCTCTTCCCCTTTGCTCTCGGGTTGTCTCTCTCCGTGTGGGTGACGCCCGCGGACGCCGCTTCTTCGATATCCACGTCCGACGCCTACCTGAGGGCGGTCGCTCAGCACTTCCAGCTTCCCCTCGACGAGGTGAGGGTGCTCGCCGATTGGAACCTCCCGCTCGAGGAAGTGCCCGTCGTGCTCTATGTCGCGCAACGAACGGGCGTATCGCCGGACGCTCTCATCGCGATCCGCAGGGCAGGCACCTCCTGGATGGATGTCGCGAGAAGGTACGGGCTCGACGCGGGGATCTTCCATACGCCGATGGAATCGGGTGAGGCGGGAGAGCTGCTCGGTGACGCCCGGGCGCGGTTCCAGGGGGTGCCCCAGAGCCAATGGTCGCAAATCCAACTCTCGGACCGGGAGGTGATCGCTCTCGTGAACGTCCGGTTCCTCTCACGGGAGCTGGGGACCGGGGTCGGCCAGGTGGTGGAGGCGCGGTCCCGCTCACGAGACTTCGTGGAAGCCTATCAAGCCCTCTTGCCTCGACGGTGAGCGTTTTTCCTGCGGAGGACGAATGGGACAGGAGGTGAATGAGCCGAATCTCGAGCCGGAGGCGATCCGGACGTTCACCAAAGCGGTTCTGAACGACCTCCGCGCGCTCGAGCGCATGCTTCGAGACGGGTTGATCGAGAGTGGCATCCGAAGGTTCGGCGCGGAGCAGGAGCTCTTTCTCGTCGACGAGGGGTGGAGGCCGGCTCCCGTGGCTCTCGCCGTGCTCGACCGGCTGAAGAATCCGGCTTTCACGACGGAGTTGGCCCGGTTCAACCTGGAGATCAACCTCGACCCCGCTCTCCTCGACGGCACCTGCTTCCGGACGCTCCACGCCCGACTCGACGAGCTCATCCAGGAAGCGCGCGACGCCTGTCGGGGTGAGGGGGCGGAAGTGGTGCTGACCGGGACGCTTCCCACCCTGAGCAAGTCCGACCTGGTGATGGAGAACATCACTCCCAAACCCCGGTACTTCACGTTGAACCAGGCGCTCACCCGGCTGAGAGGCGGGTCCTACCGCCTCCAGATCGAGGGTACCGACGAGCTCAACGTCGAGCATGATTCGGTCTTGCTCGAGGCGTGTAATACGAGTTGCCAGGTCCATCTTCAGGTCTCGGCGGAGGAGTTCCCCCTCTTCTACAACGTGGCGCAGCTCGTCGTCGCTCCTGCGCTCGCGGCGGCCGTGAACTCGCCCCTTCTCTTCGGTCGACGGCTCTGGGACGAGACCCGGATCGCACTCTTCCAGCAATCGCTGGATACCCGCGCTTCAAGCCCACATCCGCGTGACGTGAGCGCACGCGTCCGCTTCGGCGGAAAATGGATTCGCAGCTCGGTGACCGAGCTCTTCCAGGAGGATCTCGCTCTATTTCGGGTGCTCATGGCGGGCCCCGTGACGGAGGATTCCCTCCGGGTCCTCGACGAAGGGGGCATTCCGAAGCTGGAGGCCCTGCAACTCTATAACTCCACGGTGTACCGCTGGAACCGCCCCTGCTACGGGGTGAAGGATGGAAAGGCGCACCTCCGGATCGAGTGCCGGGCGCTTCCCTCGGGCCCGAGCGTCGCCGACGAGGTCGCGAACGCGGCGTTTTGGCTGGGGCTCGTGATCGGGGGCGTGCGAGAGTACGGAGACGTGAGCGCGCTCGTGGAGTTCGATGATGCGAAGGCGAACTTTCTCGCAGCGGCTCGGCACGGCTTGAACGCCGGATTCCAGTGGGTCGACGGGGAGACGATCGGAGCCGCACGGCTCATCACGGAGAAGCTGCTTCCCCTCGCTCGGAAGGGTCTGCTCGAGACCGGTGTCGACGAGGAGGACGTGGAAAAGTACCTGGGTATCGTCCGCTCGCGGGTCGAAAGCCGCCTCACGGGAAGTGCCTGGACCCTCAAGTCCCTGGCCAAGATGAAGCAGCTGGGTACCCGGGAAGAGCGGCTGGCCGCCCTGACGGCCGGCACTGCGAAGCGTCAGCACGCGGGCGACCCCGTTCACCTGTGGAGCCTGGCGGTCCTCCGGGAAGGCGGGGTGTGGAAGCACAACTACATGCGAGTCGAGCAGTACATGACGACGAATCTGGTCACCGTGAACGAGGACGAGCTCGTCGACCTCGTCGCCTTTCTCATGGACCGGGAACAGTTTCGCCACGTCCCGGTCGAAGATGATGCACACCGGCTTGTGGGTCTCGTGTCCTACCGTTCCATTCTCAGGTTGGTCGCGGATCGGGGTTCGAACTGGGGTGATGACACGCCACCGGTGAAGGAAATCATGGAACGCGGTCTTACGACGGTGGCTCCCGAGACACCGACACTGGAGGCGATCGACTTGATGAGAAAGCGGAAGGTGTCCTGCCTTCCCGTCCTGAAGCAGGGGAAGCTCGTGGGCCTGGTCACCGAGCGGGATTTCATGCCCATGGCCTACGATCTTCTCGAGGAGCGGTTGCGCGAGGCATGAGGGAACCGATCACCGAAGGGGTGCCGGGCGCCCGAGATGGAGGAGCCCCGGGAATCGAACGTGTGCTGGGAAGGATCAAAGCGCGGGAGGCAGGGCCGACGGTGCTGCTCCTCGGCGGCATCCATGGGAACGAGACCGCGGGAGTGGAGGGGATCCGCCGGGTCGTCGATGAGTTGGAGAGGGCGGATGCCCTTCCGCACGGTGACGTATTCGCGCTCCTCGGGAACCGGCGGGCGTACTTGCACGACCGCCGCTTCGTGGACGTGGACCTGAACCGAATCTGGAAGCCGTCGGACCCTCCATACGAGAGACTTCCCGCGGAGGGCGAGGGAGCGGCGGAGTTCCAGGAACAGAGGGAGCTCCTGGAGGAGCTCACGATGATCTTCGGCGAGGTGCGGGGGCCGGTCCACGTGTTGGATCTTCACACCACGTCGGGGGAAGGGGCTCCGTTTCAAGGGGAGTTCGGAGCGAGCCGAGAACCGGAGGAGGAGTGGGAACGGGGGATACCCGTCCCCCACGTCCTGGGCCTGGAGTCGATGATTCGCGGCACGCTCGGGGCCTTCCTCCACCGCCGGTGGCGGGCGCGCTATGTGCTTTTCGAAGGAGGGCAGCACCGGGATCCGCGTTCGCCGTTGCGCGCCGAAGCGGCGATCTGGACCTTTCTCGCCTCGATCGGGTTGGTCCCGAGCTCTCTCGAGGACCGGGTGACCTCCTCGCATCGCCTCCTCGACGACGAGACGCGAGGCCTGCCTGATGTCCTCGAGATGATTCACCGACATCCGATCTTTCCGGATCAAGGATTTGAGATGCAGCCCGGCTTCTTGAACTTCCAGAGCGTGCGTCGGGGCCAGATTCTCGCCCGGAACAAGGCGGGGACGATCCGGGCGGAGTTCGACGCTCGCATACTCATGCCGCTCTACCAGGAGGTCGGAAGCGACGGCTTCTTCCTGGTGCGCGATCATCACGCCGTCCGCCCCCGGGGCCTTCGCAGGCCAGAGACGGAGCGGGCGACCTCGTGACCCGGCAGGACGGGGCTTCCGTGAAGTACCGGATCCACGTGCCGGAGAAGCTCCGCAACGCGCAGATCCTGGTGGTCGATGACGAGCCGGCGAACCTGAAGGTGATCCAGCGGCTGCTGGACAGGGCCGGTTACACGGATGTCCGCTCGGTCAGCGACCCGCGCGAGGTGGCCCCCCTCTTCCGCGACCGCAAACCCGACCTGCTCCTCCTCGACCTCCACATGCCCCACCTCGACGGCTTCGAGGTGATGCACCAGCTCCGGGACGACCTTCCGGCGGAAACGTATTTCCCGATCCTGATCTTGACCGGGGACACGGATCCGGCGGTGCGTCAGCGGGCGCTGGCGGCCGGGGCCACGGACTTCGTCAACAAACCGTTCGACGTGGTGGAGGTCGCGCTCCGCATTCGGAACCTCCTGGAGACGCACCGCCTCCACGAAATGCTTCGACGCCACAACGAGACGCTCGAAGAGCGGGTCGAGGAGCGTACGCACGATCTCGCCGAGGCGCAGGTGGAGATCCTGCAGAGGCTCGCCCTGGCGGCCGAGTTTCGTGACGATATCACCGGGCACCACGCGGAACGGGTCGGCATCCTCTCCTCATTGCTCGGGGAGAGATTGGGTCTCGGGAGCGAGGAGGTTCGGCTCCTTCGCCGGGCGGCCACCCTCCATGACGTGGGAAAGATCGGGATTCCCGATTCGATCCTCATGAAGCCGGGTCCCCTCACGTCGGAAGAGTTCGAGATCATGCGAACCCACACGGTCATCGGCGGCCGGATCCTCTCCGGCAGCAGGTTTCCGCTGCTCCAAATGGCCCGGGAGGTGGCGCTCCATCACCATGATCGGTGGGACGGGACGGGGTACACCACCGGGCTCCAGGGTGCGAACATTCCGCTCGTCGGACGGATCGTCGCCGTGGCGGACGTCTTCGACTCGTTGACCCACGAGCGTCCCTACAAACCGGCATCCCCGGTTCCGGAAGCGGTCGACCTGATCTGCGAGGACCGCGGGGCCCATTTCGACCCGCAGGTCGTGGACGCGTTCCTCGAGCTCGTCGAGGCAGGCGAGGTGGAGCGCCTGGAGGCGCTGGCGTCCCTCCCCCTGCCGGTATCCCCGCTCCCCCTGGGTACCGGATGGGGGAATGTGCGGGATGGAAAGGACGAGGAGCTGGGGGCGGGGGCAGATCTCGACGGGCGATGAGGCGGTCGGCGTGGCGGCCCAGGGCGGGGCAGGGACCTGTCGCTCGGAGGAGCCGCCGGGTCGGTAGCCCATGAGTCCAAAGGATCCGCAGGAGCACCTGGATGGGCTCCTGGAGGAAGTTCGCTCCCTTGGAGCGGGTGATGACGACGAGGATTTGCAGGAACTGAAGGCGCTCTGCCGGTCGACGACTGCGGACACGGTCCTCCGGGACCTCGAGCGCGGCCGGCGCATCCTCCGCTCCCTCCCACCGGGCCGCCGGACCCGTGCTCAGCGATATGTCGAACGCCTCGAGCGGCTCGAGCGCTGGCTCCACGACTTCTGAACCGCCGAGGTGGCTCCCGGCTCCTTCCCAGACCAGGTCGGAGACCGTAACAGTCGGCGCCGGCTCAGCGGATCGCCCGGAGCACCTTCCCGAGGCGTCGCAGGCCCTCGGACAGCTTCTCGGCCGGCTCCCCATAGCCGATCCGGAGGTGGCCGTCCATCCCGAAGTGATCCCCCGGCACGACGAGGACGTCCTCCTCGACACGGAGACGCTCCGCGAGCGTGGACGAGTTGGTGTCCCCGAAGTAGCGGAGATACGCAATGGCCCCCGCTCGGGGTGGATGGAGCTTCACTGCGTCGTCGAGCTCCTCGGCCCACGCCTCGAGAAGCGGGATGTTGCGACGCAGGATGGAACGGGTCCGCTGGAGAAGCTTCGGCCGGACTTCCGGTCCCAACGCGACCGTCGCGAGCGCGTCTGAAAGGGAAGCCGGGGCGATCGTCGTGTAATCGGTGCGCGCCCAGAGGTCCGCGGCGACCTCGGAGGGCGCGACTGCCCACCCGAGCCTGAGACCCGGGAGCCCGTAGGCCTTGGACAGGGAGCTGGTCACGACGCCCCGGTCATACTTGCCGAGGAAGGACGGGCTTTCCCTCCCGTCCAGCTCGGCGCCCCGGTAGACCTCGTCGGAGAGGATCCACGCGCCGGATGAGGCGGCCGCCGAGACGATTGCATCCATCGCCGCCTCTGAAAGCACCGCCCCGGTGGGATTGTTCGGATTCGTGACGTGGATGAAACGGGCTCCCTCTTCCAGGGCCCGCGCCAGCGCGTCCAGGTCCGGCTCCCAGCCCGTGTCCTCGACGAGCGGCACCGGAATCACGCGTCCCCCGAGGCTCGTGACGAGGCCGGGCACCTGCATGTAGGTGGGGAGGAGGACGGCGACCGGCTCCCCGGGCTCCAGGAGGTGCCAGAGTGCGACGAAGTTCGCCTCCGCCCCTCCGACGGTCACCAGCACCTGCTCCTCCGAGATTCCCTCGTACATTTCCGCGATCCGGCTCCGGAGCGGCTCGGATCCATTGGTCTGCGGGTAGCCGAGGCGGGTGCGCAGGAGAAGATCGGCCTCGTCCTCACCCCCGGAGAGTTCGAAGAGTTCGGCCACGGTGAGCGGGTGGACCCCACTCTCCGAGAGGTTGATCTCCACATGGTGCTCGTGATGGGACTGCCAGCGTTCAAGATCGAACGTATCGAAGCGCATCGGGCTGCCTCCAGGCATGGCCGAGTGAGTTGCGGCGTGCAGGGGATGAATCCCACCTCCCCGTCCGGCGCCGGGATCGTACCCCGAGGGCCGGATCGGGGCAACCGAAAGGGGGAACGCGGCGGAGCGCCGTCCGCCCCGACGGGCGGAGGTTTCGCGTCAGCCGGGCGGTTCTCCCCGCCGGCGCACTTCCGTATATTCAACCCCCGATGCTTTCCCTGTCATCTCTCGCATTCCGGGTTCCGATCACCATGACCGAGACGCGCTTTCCCGACTCCCTCGTGGAAACCGGGGGGGGATCGATCCTCCTCCTCGTCCTCGATGGCCTGGGGGGGCTGCCCCATCCGGAGACCGGGCTCACCGAGCTGGAATCCGCTCGGACCCCCCATCTGGACGCCCTCGCTTCGCGGAGCTCGCTCGGGATGATGGTTCCGGTGTTGCCGGGAATCACGCCCGGCAGCGGTCCCGGTCATCTCTCCCTGTTCGGCTACGACCCGATCGCCCATCAGGTCGGGAGGGGCGCCCTCAGCGCGTTGGGCGTCGGGTTCGACCTCGCACCGGGCGACCTGGCGGTGCGCCTGAACCTCGCTACCCTCGATGGAGAGGGACGGGTCACGGATCGACGGGCCGGGCGGCCCTCCGACGAGGTGGGGCGCCGCGTGGTCGGAATGCTCCGCGACGCCCTACAGCCCCCTGGGGGAGTGGAGTTGTTCATGCATCACGAGAAGGAGCACCGGGCAGTCCTTATCCTGCGTGGAGGAGAGTTCCGTGAGGAAGTCCAGGACACGGATCCCCAGGAGGTGGGCGTGCCTCCGCTCCCTCCGCGGGCCCTGATTCCGGAGGCCGGGCCCACGGAGGAGGTGTTGACGAGGCTCCTGGGTCAGGCGCGCGACGTGCTCCGGAACGAGGAGCGGGTGACCGGTGTCCTGGCGCGCGGCTTCGCGAGCTTCCACGGATTTCCCTCGCTCGAGGAGCGATTCCGCCTTCGCGGAGTGGCCGTCGCCCGCTACCCGATGTACCGGGGCGTGGCCCGCCTCGTCGGCATGGAGTCTGCGGGGGAGCCTGGAACGGACGAGGAGGCCGTGGCCCTCCTGCAGCGGGTCTTCGGCGAGTATGACTTCCACTTCCTCCATTTCAAGGCTCCCGATGCACGGGGCGAGGACCGGGACTTCGAGGCAAAGGTCCGGGCGGTGGAGGAAGCGGATGCCCTTCTCCCCTCGATCGAGGCGTTGCAGCCGGAGGTGCTCATCGTGACGGGGGATCACTCGACGCCCGCTGGAATGGGCACCCACAGCTGGCACTCGGTGCCGGTGCTCCTCCATTCACGATGGGGGCGGCCGTCGGCCGGGGAATTCGGAGAGACGGTGGCACGGGCGGGTGACCTCGGGACCTTCGAAGCAAAGCACCTGATGAGCCTGGCGTTGGCGCATGCGGGACGCCTCCGGAAGTTCGGTGCCTGAGCTCGGGCCGGACCCCCTGCTCGAGAGGGCACTGGCGATGGGGGAGGAGGGCGACTGGGACGGGATGGCGAACCTGCTCCGTGAGGCCCTGGAGGAGCGCTCCGAGGATCCGGCGGTGCTCTGTTGGCTCGGGGTCGCGGAGCGGGAGCTCGGCCTCGACGGCATCGCGTACGAACGCTTCCGGAGGTGCCTCGCCGAGGGACCCGAGGATCCTCGTATCCTCGCGACCACCGGGAATGGCATCGCCGCCTTCGACGACCCCGAAGCGGAGAGTGCCCTGCGGGCTGCGGCAACGCTCGGCCCCTCGATCCCGATGACGCGGTGGATGTATGGGGCGTACCTCTCCCGGGAGGGGCTCTTCGAGGACGCGATGCGTGAGCTGGACGCGGCGAGGGAACTGGACCCGGACAACTACACGGTCCGCCTCGAGCGGGGAGTTGCGCTCGCGCTGGCGGGAAAGGTGGAGGAAGCATGCGCCGAGTTCGAGCGAAGCGTCGAGTTGGACCCAGCGGACGGATGGGGGCTCGTCCTCCTCGGCCTGGGCCGGATCGAGACGGGCGATGTGGAGGATGCTGCAAGCGTTCTCGCGGAAGGTGCGAGGGAGCGGCCGGAAGATGTCGAAGCGCAGTGTCTCGCCGCGCTTGCCCTCTCCGCCGCGGGTGAAGCCGACGAGGCGCTGGTGATGCTCGAGCGAGGGAGGTTGAGGTCCGAGGGCGTCGACCGATTGCTCGTGTCCGAGGCCGAGCTGAGGATCGACGAGGGCGCGGAGGCGTCCCTCACCTTCCTCCACTCCGTCGTGGCTCCCGGGGCCTTCCGGGAAAGGCTCATGACGAGACCCTGACGGAACGCGACGCCGATCGCTCCGGGACGAGGCCGCGCTTCTCGCCCCGTGTCGCTGCTCTCTCCCATTTCGCGCGGACTCGAGGAGGCATCTTGTTTTCGATCGACTACGACCGGCACCGTCTCGACAACGGGCTCACCGTGATCCTCTCACGAGACGAAGCGATCCCGATTGTCGCGGTGAACCTCTGGTACGGCGTCGGTTCCCGGAACGAAAGGCCTGGCCGCACCGGCTTCGCTCACCTCTTCGAGCACATGATGTTCCAGGGCTCCGCGCACGTCCCGAAGAACCGGCACTTCGAGCTGATCGAGCGGGCCGGTGGGTCCCTGAACGCATCGACGTGGTTCGATCGAACGAACTACTTCGAGACCGTGCCGAGCCATCACCTCGAGCTCGCGCTCTGGCTCGAGTCGGACCGGATGGGATGGCTGCTACCGGCGATGACCTCGGAGAAGCTCGAGAACCAGCGGGATGTCGTATTGAATGAGCGGAAGCAGCGGTACGAGAACCAGCCGTACGGGGACTGGGACGAGCGGCTTCAGGCGCTCCTCTTCCCTGAGGACCACCCCTACCACCACACGGTGATCGGCTCCGTGGAGGATATCAAGTCGGCGTCTCTCGCGGACGTGGAGGAATTCTTCCGCACCTACTACGTCCCCGGCAACGCCGTCCTGACGATCTGTGGCGACTTCGAGGCGGAGCGGGCACGGGAGCTGGTGGAAGCCTACTTCGGCGAGATTCCGGAAGGGGGTGTCGTGCCCCCGCTCCCCGGAGAGGTGGAACTGGCTCCTACGATCGGAGAGACCCGGAAGGAGCGTGTGCCGGACAGCGTGCCCCTGCCGAGAACCTATCTGGCGTACCGGATTCCACCGTTCTCCGACCCGCGCTTCCACCAGGCGGAGGTGGCCGCCGCGGTGCTGGCGGACGGCAAGGCGTCCCGGCTCTACAGCTCCCTCGTGCGGGAGCGGAAGCTGGCCAAGGACGTGGTCGCGTACGCCTTTCCGCTCGTCACCGGTGCGACGATGCTCCTCGTGGCGGTGACCGGCCATGCCCAGACCGAGGCGGATACCCTCGAGGAGGCGCTCTTCGAAGAGATCGAGGGGCTTTCGGAGGTGAGGGCCTCGGAGGTGGACCGTGCGGTCGCCCTCTCGGAGACCCGGCTCGTGAACGAGGTGGAGCGGGTCGGCGCGAGGGCGGACCTGCTCTCTCTCTTCCAGACGCACTTCGACGATCCGGGCCGGTTGAACGAGGAGATGGACCGGCTGAGGGCCGTCACTCGGGAGGATGTTCGCGCCTTCGCGGCGGAGTTCCTGGGGCCCGACAACCGTGCCCTCGTCACCTATGTGCCGGAGGACGAGCGATGAGCGAAGAGTCCACGACCCTGCGCTCCCGATCCGCAGAGCCGAGCCCTGGTCCCATCCGGCTCTTCGAGGCGCCGGAGGTGGCCGCCGGAAAGCTGGAGAACGGCCTCTCCCTCCGCCTCGCCGGGCGGCCGCGCTTTCCTGTGGCGGCGATCACTCTGGTCCTCGATGCCGGGGAGGCCCTGGTCGGTCGCGAGCACGCAGGCCTCGCCGTGATCACCGGAAAGGCCCTCGAGGGAGGAACCGTTCACCGGAGCGGTTCGGCGCTCGCCGAAGCGGTGGAGGGGCTTGGGACCGAGCTCCGCATCCGGACGGGTTGGGACAGCACGACGGTCTCCCTCACCTGCCTCGCCGACCGGGTCGACGAAGCGATGGGGCTTCTGGCGGAGGTCGTCCGGGAACCGTCCTTTCCCGCGGCCGAAGTGGAGCGCACGTTGACCGAGCATGGGGCGATGTTGCGTCAGCGGAAGATGGATCCGAGCAGCCTCGCGAGCGACGCCTTCCTCACGGTGCTGTACCGCGAGGACGTGCCCTACGCTCGGCCCCTCGTCGGTTCGGTGGAGTCGCTATCGCGGCTCGGTGCGGACGGGGTCGAAGGCTTCGTGGAGGAGCGCTACCGGCCCTCCCGGGGAGGCCTCGTGGTGGCGGGCGACGTGAACCCTTCCGAGGCGGAGGAGCTTGCACGGAGCCACTTCGCGGACTGGTCGGGGGCGGCGGATCCGGGACCGGCCTTTCCGATCGAGCCGGAGCGGCGGGAGCGGCGTGCGGTCGTCGTTCACCGACCCGGCGCCGTGCAGTCGGAGATCCGGGTCGGGCACATGGGCGCTCCCCGCGACACTCCCGACTACTACGCGCTCCGGGTCGCGAACGCGATTCTCGGGGGTGCGTTCACCAGCCGCCTCAATCTGAACCTACGGGAACGCCACGGCTACACGTACGGAGTACGCTCCCGCTTTTCCTTTCGCCGAGGTGCCGGCCCGTTTTCCATCTCGACGGCCGTCTCCACCGAGGTCACGGCAGACGCCGTGCGCGAGGCCGTCCAGGAGGTTCGGGGGTTCGTCGAGGAGGGGCCTCGGGGAGACGAATTGGAGCAGGCGAAGGATTACATCGTGGGGGTCTTCCCCCTCCAGTTCGAGACCGCAGGTCAGGTCGCTGCTCGAACCGCGGGGCTTCTCGTCTACGGGCTTCCCGACGATCATGACGCGCACTTCCGGGAGCGGATCCGGAAGGTTTCGCTGGCAGACGTGCGCGAGGCGGTGGAGCGACATCTCCGCCCCGAGGAGCTGCAGATCCTCGTGGCCGGGGATGCGGAAGCCGTCGAAGGACCCCTCGAGGCACTGAGCCTGGGGCCGGTGGAGGTGCGCTCCGAATGAATGCCGAGGAGAGACGGGGCGAGCCGGCCCTCCTTCGCCGGGAAGAGGTCTACGAGGGGAAGATCGTGCGGTTGGGGCTGGACCACGTGCGTTTCCCCGATGGCTCCACGGGCACCGTCGAGATGGTTCGCCACCGGGGAGCGGCTGCGGTCGTCCCGCTTCTCGACGATCCGGGGAGCGACGATCCCCGGATCCTGCTGATCCGCCAGTATCGATACCCCGCAGGGGGGTTCATCTACGAGGTCCCGGCCGGGATCCCGAGCGGAGAAGGGGAAAGTTGGATCGAATGCGCCCGACGGGAACTCCGGGAGGAAACAGGGTACCAGGCCCGTGAGCTCCACCCATTGACGCGGATCTTCACCACGCCCGGCTTCACGGACGAGGAGGTTCATCTCTTCGCGGCGACCGGGCTGACGGAGGCGGATTCCGCGCGCGACCAGGACGAGTTCATCGAGCTCGTCCCGTTACGTCTCTCCGAGGCGATGACGCTGATCCGGACCGGGGAGCTCGCCGACGGGAAGAGCGTTGCCGCCCTCCTCTACGTCCGGGAGTTCTTCCTTCCCTCGGGTCGGTAGGTTCCCTGTTTGGCGGCCGTCCTTTCGCGGTTGCGTGAAGCGTCCTCAATTGAGGACGCCTGGGGCGACCCCGAACACTCGACCCCTGACAAATCGGCACTTTCGAGGGTGGTACGGATCCTGCAAACTGAGTGAGTGGAGTCTCGTTTCGGACTCCGCCCCACGCGGGGAGGCCAATCTCCGCACTGGAGCTGTAGACGACCATGATTGCTAACACGAGCAAGGCCGAATTCGGTGTCCAGGAGGAGCCTGAGACCGGCGCGGCTCGCCGCCACCGGGAAGAGTTGGCACAGCGCTCGGACAGCGACGTCGTGCAGGCGTTCCTGGACGGGGACGAGCGTGCGTTCGGCGAGTTGGTGAACCGGTACGACAGCCGCCTCCTCAATTTCGTATACAGAACCGTGGGTGACAGGGAGCGTGCCCAGGACCTGGTACAGGAGACATTCGTCCGGGTCTACAGGCACCTCCACCGGTTCGATCAGTCGAAGAAGTTCTCGACCTGGATCTACACGATCGCGAGCAACCTGGCGAAGAACGAGCTCCGCAACCGCTCGAGGAACCCGCTGGTGCTCTTCCAGACGATCAAGAAGAACTGGGAGGCGGACCATCGCCCGCTGGAATGGGAAGATGAGTCCTACAAACCGGACGATCTGTTTCGGAAGCGTCATCTGAGGGAGATGGTGGAAAACGCGGTTCGAGAGCTGCCGGAACACCACCGGATCGTCTTCGTCCTCCGGGAGTTGGAAGGGAAGACGTACGAGGAGATCGCCGACATCACCGGTGTCAACCTCGGAACGGTGAAGAGCCGCCTGAACCGGGCGCGGAACAACTTCGCACGCATCGTGGCCCCGATGATGGACTGAGCCCTGCGTGCAACCAGGGGCCCCGGCCCAGAGCGACGGGGGCCCTCGCCGGAGGAGCGGCGAGGGCCCCGTTGCTTTGTATCCGGAACCCATCCACACCCGATCTGTAGAAATGGACTGTCGAGATGGTCGGGGCCGCGCCTCTGCGAAGGGGGAACCCACGCGCCTCGGCGAACGTATCACGAAGCGAACCAGCGGGGCGTGAAGCCCGGCAATCGCCCTGCAGATCGGAGCCCACGGAGGTTCTTGCGTCCATGGATTGTTCCGAATTTCTCTCCCGGTTTTCCGAGTTCTACGATCAGGATCCCACACTCGAGGATCGGTCCGAGTTTGAAGACCACCTCGAGGGGTGCCCTTCCTGCGACCGCTACCTGAAGGTCGTGGAGCAGGGTGGCAAGCTCCTGCGTGAGCTTCCCGTCCCCAGGCTTCGAGGCGACTTCTTTCCCCGGCTTCAGCACCGGATCTTCAATCTCGATCAGGAGGAAGCCGTTCGTCGGAGCACCGGCGGATCGAGCTTTACCGCGGGCACGGCGTTCGCCGTGGCCGCGCTTCTCGTTCTGATCGTGTGGTATCCCGACTTCCGGAGCGAACCCCCCGACGTGGAGCTTCCGGCGATCGTGGTGAAGGAGCCGCCCCCCCGGGCTCCGGTCCTCTCCTCGTCGCCGCGGCCGGCACAGTCGGTTGGAGCTTCCGGCTCCTTCGATGAGAGGGCGCTGTGGACTCAATCTCATTCCCTCCTGTACGAGCACTCGCCCCTCGGCCAGCGGCACCGCGATGTCTTCCGTGCCGGGCTTCCGTAGACCGTGATCCCGGAACCCCTCCGTGGGGCCCTCGGTTCGGAGCTCGGGGGGACGTTCTATCTGTCCGGGGACGATAGCTACAGAAGGGAGGAAGCGGCTCGCCTTCTCGTGGAGGCGCACCTCGATCCTGCGACGCGCGACTTCAACTACGACGCACTGCGCGGGTCGGAGGTGGCCCTCGAGGATCTGGCCTCGGTCATCGCCACCCTTCCCATGATGGCTTCGTTCCGTGTGGTCCTCCTCCGGGAAGTCGAGGCGCTCGCGTCCTCCTCCCGCGCCCGTGATCTGCTCACGGAGCTCGCCGCCTCTCCTCCTGAAGGCCTCGCCCTCATCCTTGTCAGTGGGAAGGAGTCCGGCGCAGCCTTCTACAAGAAGCTCAAGTCCTCCTCCCGATCGATCGAGTTCAAGCCCCTCGCGGCCAACGACCTTCCTCCCTGGCTCATGAAGTGGGCGGAGGAGAGGTGCGATGTGGTGCTCGAGGAGGATGCCGCCCGGGCCCTGGCCGCGGCGCTCGGACCCGACCTGGCGCTCCTGGCGCAGGAGGTGGAGAAGCTCGCCACTCTGGAAGGGGAGGGTGGGCGGATCACCGTGAAAACCGTGGAGCAAGCGGGGACCCGGCTTCCGAAGCAGGACCGGTGGCAGTGGTTCGACCTCGTGGGGGAGCGGAGGTTCGAAGAGGCGCTCCGGGGGCTGCCCATCCTCCTTCAGCATGGTGAGAACGGAGTGGGGCTCACGATCGGACTCACCACGCACCTCCTCCGCCTCGGCCTCCTCATGGAAGGAGGGGAGAACGCCCTGGCCTCGTTCCTTCCGCACCGCCAGAAGTGGCTGGTCTCCCGCTTCAGGGCACAGGCGAAGCAGTGGCCCGAAGGTTCGGTGACCCGAGCGCTCTACGGCCTCCGGCAGGTCGACCAGCGCCTCAAGTCGAGCCCGCTCTCCGACGCCCATCACCTCGAATGCTGGATTCTGGAGCAGATGGCCGGGGCGGAGGCCGTCGCATGACCGGGCCGCGTCCGGCTTCGCAGGCGTGGCCTGTTCTGGACCTTCCACTCTCCGGGATTCACTGTGCCGGGTGCGTGGCTACGGTCGAAGGGGCGTTGGGCCGCGCTGAAGGGGTCGAGGAGGTCAGCGTCGATCTCACCTCCGCGAATGCGCGAGTTCGGTTCGACCCGAGTCGCGTCTCTGTCTCGGATCTCGTGGAAGCCGTGCGGGGAGCCGGGTACGACGTGGACCTCGAGGTTCTGGACGCGGAGGTTACGGGGATGCACTGCGCTTCCTGCGTCGCCTCGGTCGAGAGCGCGCTTCTCGGCGTGCCGGGGGTGGCCTCCGCGGACGTCAATCTTCCGGAAGAGAGCGTCCGGCTCCGTGCGGTGGGAGGGAGCTTTGACCGCAAGGACCTGATCGCTTCGTTGGAGCGGGCGGGCTACACGCTCCGCTTCCCCGAGCAAGCCGACGCCTCCGGCTCCACGGATGCGCGGGATCAGGCTCGCGACGAGGCCCGGGAGGCCGAGGCACGAGACCTCATGCGTCGCTTCTGGGTGGGCGTCGCCCTCACCGTGCCCGTCCTGCTCTTCGGTCACCACGAATGGGTGCCGGGCCTCCGAGCGATGGAGGTGGACGCGCTCCGGTGGCTCTGGGGGCTGAGCGGGGTGCTCACGATCCCGATCATGACGTACGTGGGGCGCCGGTTCTTCGTCGGGGGCTGGGCCGCATTCCGCCGGCGGAATGCGAACATGGATACGCTCGTTGCCCTCGGGACCGGTTCGGCGTGGGCCTATTCCACGGTCGCCGTCCTCTTCCCCGCGCTTTTTCCCGAAGGAACGGCCCACCCGTTCTACGAGGCGACGGCCGTCATCATCACGCTCGTCGTCCTGGGCCAGGCGCTCGAGGCCCGCGCGAAGGGCCGGACCTCCAGAGCGCTCCGCGCCCTGCTCGATCTGAGCCCGCGGACGGCCCAGGTGATCCGGTCCGGTGAGGAGGTCGAGGTCCCGGTCTCCGAGGTCGAGAAGGGGGATGTCCTCGTGATCCGTCCCGGAGAGCGCATCCCCGTTGACGGGGAGGTGCTCGAGGGCCGAAGCGCCGTGGACGAGGCGCTGGTCACCGGAGAGAGCATCCCGGTCGAGAAAGGCCCCGGGGACGAGGCGATCGGGGGTACCTTGAACCGGTCCGGAAGCTTCAAGATGCGGGCGACCCGGGTCGGCAAGGAGACCGTGCTCGGGCAGATCGTCGAGCTGGTTCGAGAGGCGCAGGCTTCGAAGCCGCCGATCCAGCGGATGGTCGACACGGTCTCCAGCTACTTCGTCCCGGCGGTCATGATCGTAGCAGTCGTGACGTTCGCGGCCTGGTACACCATCGGGCCCGCCCCGTCGCTGAACTACGCGGTGGTCACCGCCGTGGCCGTTCTGGTCATCGCCTGCCCCTGCGCATTGGGACTCGCGACCCCCATCTCCGTGATGATCGCCGTGGGAAAGGCCGCAGAGAACGGCATCCTCGTCCGGAATGGAGAGGCACTCCAGAAGACCCGAAGCGTGAATACGGTAGTTCTGGACAAGACCGGAACGATCACCCGCGGAGAGCCGATGGTGACGGATGTGGTCTGCGTCGGAACGCTCGGTGAGGACGACCTTCTCCTCCTCGCGGGCTCGGCGGAGTCGGGGTCCGAGCATCCGCTCGGCTCCGCGATCGTGGACGCGGCACGGCGACGTGGATTGGAGCTCGTCCCCGTCGAGGCATTCGAGGCACGGGCCGGGAAAGGAATCGCGGTTCGCGTGCAGGGCCGTGACGTTCGAATCGGGACTGCAGCGTTCCTGAAGGAGGAAGAGGTCGACCCGTCCGCCCTGCGCGATCCCGCAGACCGGCTCGCCGAAAGCGGGAAGACCCCGGTACACGTCGCCGTAGACGGGATCGCGGTTGGCCTGGTCGCCCTCCAGGACCAGGAGAAGGAGGGATCGCGAGCGGCGATCGCGCGGCTGAGGGAAGAGGGGCTTCGCGTGATCATGCTCACGGGGGACAACGAGAGGACGGCCCGGGCGATCGCGAGTCGCGTGGGCGTGGACGAAGTGCTCGCCGAGGTCCTTCCGGAGGCGAAAGCGGATTTGATCGCGAGCCTCCAGGGGGATGGGGGCCGGGTCGCGATGGTGGGGGACGGGATCAACGATGCCCCGGCTCTGGCACGCGCCGATGTCGGCATCGCGATCGGGTCCGGAACCGACGTCGCGATGGAGACGGCGGACATCACCCTGATGGGAGAGTCGCTGATGGGCGTGGTGCACGCCGTGGAGCTGTCTCGCGCCGCGATCCGGAACATGCGGCAGAACCTCTTCGGAGCCTTCGTCTACAACGTGCTCGCGATTCCGGTCGCGGCGGGCCTCCTCTATCCGGTCCTGGGGCTTCTCCTGAACCCGATGATCGCAGGTGCCGCCATGGCGTTCAGCTCCGTCACGGTGGTGACGAATGCGAACCGCCTCCGATACTTCCAGCCGTCGGCGTCCCCGCCCCCATCGATCTCGTCACCTGCACCGGCCTCCCCTCCCGCGCCGGTTCGGGGGGCCGCGTGACGCTCGACGTCCTCCTCGTGAACGGTGGAGCCCTCCTGCTCATCGCCTGGATCATCTGGTACTTCAAGATGGGACGGAGGTGAGAGGACCTCGCGGTCACCTGTCCATCACGGGCTCAGCCCCGGCTGGTAGTTGCCTACGAACTGGAAAAAACGTGCGATCTCTTCCATGTTTCGAGCCCGGTAGCGGATCGTTCGCGCATCCGGCCGCTCCACGATCGGCAGGTAGCTCAGTACCTCGGCGGGGCGGTAGTTCTTGAAGGTGAGGTCGAGGACGGGCTCGTCCAGGCGGTACGGCTCGAAATCGTCGAGGCGTTCGATCGCCCGTCGCGCATGGTCCCGGATCCGAGCCTGGGCTGCTTCCGGAGTCAGGGTGCGGGCGGAGTGGAAGCCGAGGGCCTCCTTCACCACTGCTCCTTCGACATCGCCCAGGAGCTCGACCATCTCCTGGACGGTGACGTCGTCGCCGGTCACGAGAGCCACCGGAACGCCGAAATGACCTGCGATCGCGGCATTCACCCCTCCTTCGGACATGGGAATCCCATTCAGGACCACGGCTGCGTAGTTCGCGCTCGAGAAGGTGTGGGCCCGGACTCCCTCCGGGTTCGTCGCCGCAGCGTGATAGCCGATGAAGAAGGCCGCGTCGAAGCCCCCCTCCACTCCCTGCATCATGTGGAGCGGCCTCGGCCACGAACGGATGATCTCCACATCGGGAGGAAACCGCTCGATGAGAAGGTTCTGGCCGTTGCCGTGAGCGTCGGCGACCACGAAATGGGTGGCGCCGGCTTCGCGGGCCCCCTCCATCGCGGCGAGAACCTCGTCCGTCATGAACTCCCGGAAGCGGTTGTATTCGAAGCCTCCGGGCCCGAGCTGCTCGGGCGTGACCGCGCCGGCGACTCCCTCGAGGTCGACCGAGATGAAGACGCGAAGCTCCTCCCGGTTGGGGTCCGGGTCGTTGGGCTGCAACTGGGGGACGGGTGTGACGGAGGCCGCGAGGACGAGTGCGAGGAGCATGAGGTCTCCCGGGTGCGGGTTCGAGGATGTGGAAGTGTCGAACGTGAAGCGATTGTGGCCCGTGGGAGTGGAAGTGGCAACAGCGTCGCGGCTGTGGGGGGATGAAGCCGGTGGATCCGGAACCCGAGGAAAGCGTTCGCGTTCGCACTCCCTATCCGCCGCTCCTGCTCTGGATCCAGGGGGGAGTGGGCGCAGTGGCCGGAGCGCTCTGGGGCCTGGTTCGCGGGGTGGCTCCCGAGTTCGTTCCCCTCACGGCGCTTGTCGGGGCTGTCGCACTTCCCGTAGCGCTCTTGATGACACCGGTGCATGGATCCCGCGGGGTCCGGGCCTTCCGGTTCGGCCTGTCCCTGGCGGTCCTCCTCACGCTCACCAGCTCCTTCGTCACCCCGGAGGAGCTCCGCACCCTGGAAGGGTTCGTGTTCGACTTCTTCCAGTTCCTCATCGGGGGCGCGCTCTTCTTCTTCATCGTCGAGCCGCGAGGGCGGGACCCGGAGGCGGAGGACGCCGGTGCGTAGCGGAGCCGTCCCTCCCGGATATCCGCCCCTCGTTCGGCAACGCCCCCCGACCTTGGTTGATCGCCGCCCCCGCCCTTTCTATCCTTCACGCGGCCGCTCGCCGTGGCGGTGCCCAGCCGGCCCCAACCTCCCAACGCCTCGGACCCGATGACGAGCGCTGAAGAAACGCCCCTCATGCAACAGTGGCGCGAGGTGAAATCCCGAAATCGGGACGCCCTCGTCTTCTTCCGCGTCGGGGACTTCTTCGAGCTCTTCAATGAAGATGCGCAGGAGGGGGCGCGCCTCCTCGGACTCACGCTGACCTCCCGGAACAACGGGGCGGCGGCAAAGGTCCCGATGGCCGGGGTGCCGGCGAAGGCCCTGGACGAGTACCTCGCGCGCCTCGTGGGGCTGGGGCGCCGGGCGGCAATCTGTGACCAGGTCGAAGACGCCGCCGAGGCGAAGGGCATCGTCCGGAGGGCGGTGGTGGAGACCGGCACGCCGGGCACCGTTCTGCAGGACAGTCTCCTGCAAGCCGAGCGAAACAACTTCCTGGTCGCGCTCTCCCCCCCGGAAGGAGGGCGGCTCGGTGTCGCGGCGCTCGACCTCTCCACGGGTGAAGTGATCCTTCAGGAGCTCCCCCTGGAGGAGGTCGTACCCGAGCTCGGCCGGCTCGAGGCCTCCGAGCTTCTCCTGCCCCGCTCCTCGGAGGAGGAGGGCCTCCTCCTCGACGGCGTGCCGTCCGGGGCCGCGCGGACGTACCGTGACGACTGGATCTTCGACCGGGAGGCCGGGCGCGAGGAGCTGCTCCGGCGGTACGGCGTCCAGAACCTCGACGGACTCGGTTTCCAGGCAGAGGACGGCCTCCTCATCGCCGCGGGAGGGGCGCTTGCGTCCTATGTGCGCGAGATCCAACCGGAGGGCGTAAAACATCTCCAGCCGCCGCGGATCCTCCGCCCCGGCACGGAGATGGTGCTCGACGAGATGACCCGGAGGAACCTGGAGCTCGTGGAGCCCCTTCGCGCAGGCGAGGATGCCGGTACGCTCGTCGCGGTCCTCGATGAAACCGTCACCTCGATGGGAGCGCGCCTGCTCCGGCGCTGGATTCTCCGACCCCTCGTCTCCGCGGAACCGATCTGGCGCCGGCAGGAGGCGGTGGAGGAGCTCTTCGAGGACGAGCGCCTCAGGAGAGGCCTCCGGGAGCTCCTGAAGGAGGTGGGCGACCTGGAGCGCCTCGCGGGGAAGGTCGGCGCAGCAAGGGCACAGCCGCGAGACCTCCTCGGTGTGGCTCGTTCCCTGGCGCTCCTCCCCCGGATCGGAGAAGCCCTCGAGGGAGCCCGCTCCGCGCTGCTCGTCGACCTCACGGGTGCCGACGATCTCCTCGGGGACGTGCGCGAGCTTCTCGAGGCAGCGATCGCTCCGGAGACGCCCGCGAACCTGAGCGAGGGGGGCGTGATTCGGGCGGGGTATTCCGAGGAACTCGACGAGCTCCGTTCCGTGCGCGATGGAGCGAGGGATTTCATCGCGGCTCTGCAGGTCCGGGAGAGGGAACGGACCGGGATCCATTCCCTGAAGGTCGGCTTCAACAAGGTCTTCGGGTACTACCTGGAGGTCACGAGGGCGAATCTGGACCGCGTGCCGGACGACTACGTCCGAAAGCAGACGCTCGCGAACGCGGAGCGGTATTTCACCCCCGAGCTCAAGGAGTGGGAAGAAAAGGTCACGGGGGCCGAGGAGCGGATCCTCGCTCTGGAGACGCGACTGTTCCAGGAGATCCGGAAGGAGCTGACGCAGGAGGTGCAGCGGCTCCAGGGTGCGGGTGCCCGGATCGCGCGCCTCGACGTGCTGGCCAACCTCGCGGCGGTGGCGGCCCGTCGCGGGTACGTGCGCCCGGAGCTCCACACCGGCTTTGAGCTCGAGGTCCGTGTCGGTCGCCATCCCGTCGTGGAAACGATGATGCCCCGGGAAGAGTTCATTCCCAACGACCTCGTCCTGGACGAGAGCAACCGAATCGTCATCCTCACGGGACCGAACATGGCGGGGAAGAGCACGGTGCTCCGTCAGATCGGGTTGATCCAGCTCCTGGCGCAGGTCGGCTCGTTCGTGCCGGCCGATCGGGCGCGCCTTCCTCTCAGTGACCGAATCTTCACCCGAGTGGGGGCCTCGGACAATCTGGCGCGGGGTCAATCCACCTTCATGGTGGAAATGAACGAGACCGCGGCCATCCTGAATTCAGCCACCCGGCGAAGCCTCGTCCTCCTCGACGAGATCGGCCGGGGGACATCGACTTACGACGGGGTATCCATCGCGTGGGCGGTGACGGAGCGGCTTCACGACGCCATCGGCGCGAAGACGATCTTCGCCACCCACTACCACGAGCTCACCCAGCTCGGGGACCTTCTCGCGGCGGTAAAGAATATGAACGTGGTAGCTCGGGAGGCGGGCGAGGAGATCGTCTTCCTCCGGCGCCTGGAGGAAGGAGGGGCGGATCGGTCCTACGGTATCCAGGTGGGTCGCCTCGCAGGCCTCCCGCCGGAGGTGGTCGGGAGGGCGGACGAGATCCTCCGGGAGCTCGAGGGTACGCACACGCATGGAGGGGCGGGGCTCGGACACGGAGCGAGCTCCCCCGAGCGTGACGGATCCGCTCGAAGCCAGCTTTCCCTGTTTCATGAAGAACACCCCGTAGTGGTGCGTCTGCGCACCCTCGAGCTCGAACGGATGACACCGCTCGAGGCGCTCAACACCCTGGCTGAACTTCGGAAGGTCGCCAAAGGAAGGAGGAACGAGCCGTGATCTGGATGGGCGTAGCACGGGCTGGAGCCCTTTTTTTCCTGCTGACCGGTGTGCTTACCGCATGTTTCGGCGGGGACGTGGAGGTCGATCAGCCCGTCCCGATGTACGGGAACGTGCCCATCGACTACCCCCTGGAACTCTGGGATGAGGGGATCGAGGGGAAGACCGTCCTCCGGGTCCTGGTCACGGACGGAGGGGGAGTGGATTCCGTGGAGGTCTCGGAGACGAGCGGGCATCCCACTCTGGACTCCGCTGCGGTGGCGGGTGTCCGGGACCTCCGCTTCCAGCCGGGTCGCCGCGATGGGAAGCGGATCCAGGTCTGGGCCACCGTTCCAGTACATTTCTCACGCACGCCGGCACCGATCAACTGAGGATTGGAGAATGAATCGATGAGGATGGGAGAGAGCCCCGAATGAGCGATCGACATCGCCACCCCTACGAAAACGTGCTGGATCTGGTGGGCTGGACGCCTCTGGTACGTCTTCAAC
This sequence comes from Gemmatimonadota bacterium, assembly GCA_007121455.1. GTDB lineage: Bacteria > Gemmatimonadota > Gemmatimonadetes > Longimicrobiales > Gaopeijiaceae > SKKN01. The sequence goes on from SKKN01000010.1 coordinate 23,929, forward strand.
GCGTCACCGACGGGGTCCGCACGACCGTCCTCGGAAAGTGCGAGTTCATGAACCCGGGAGGATCGGTGAAGGACCGGATCGGCCCGGCCATGATCGAGCAGGCCGAGCGCGAGGGCAGGCTGCGGCCCGGAGGCACGATCGTCGAGGCTACGAGCGGGAACACGGGACTCGCTCTGGCGATGGCCGCGGTGGCGAAAGGCTACCACTGCATCTTCACCATGCCGGACAAGATGAGTCAGGAGAAGGTGAAGCTGCTACGGGCGTTTGGGGCCGATGTGGTGACCACGCCCACGGCCGTCCCTCCCGAACACCCCGAACACTACCTTCAGAGAGCCCGCCAGATCGCGAAGGACACCCCGGGCGCGGTCCTTGCAGATCAGTTCTACAACCTCGCCAACCCCGAGGCCCACTACCGTACGACGGGCCCGGAAATCTGGGAGCAGACCGAGGGGTCCGTCACCCACTTCCTGGCAGGTGCGGGGACAGGTGGGACGATCACCGGAGTGGCCCGGTACCTGAAGGAACAGAACCCGGAAGTGCGCATCGTGGGCGTCGATCCCAGAGGGTCCGTCATCGCCCCCTTCTTTCACACCGGGGAGATGACGGAAGGGGATCCGTACCAGGTGGAGGGATGTGGAAACGACAAGATTCCGGGGACCCTCGACCTCGAGCTCGTCGACGACTACGTCACCGTCTCCGACCGGGATGCGTTCGCGATGGCCCGTCGGCTGACCCGGGAGGAGGGGCTCTTCGTGGGAGGCTCCACGGGCCTGATCGTCCATGCGGCCCTCGACCTGGCCCGGGAGCTGGATGATCCGAACGCGTGTGTGGTCGCGGTCCTCTGCGACTGGGGGGAGCACTATCTGTCGAAGCTTTTCGATGACGAATGGATGCGCTCGAACGGGTTCCTTGCGGACGAGTGGCGGATGGTGCAGGACCTGTTGGGCCAGAAGGAACGGCCGGGCCCGGACCTCGTGTCCGTGGAGCCGCAGACGACCGTGCGGATGGCCCTCTCGGCGATCACCACCCACGATGTCTCGCAGCTTCCGGTCGTCCTCGATGGCGAATGCATCGGGTCCCTTGCGGAGGGTGACCTCATGGGACGGGTGATCCAGGACCCGGAGTTGCTCGACACACCGGTGGAGGACGTCATGGATCCTCCATTCCCGGTCGTCGACGGCTACCTCTCGGCCGAGCACGCAACCCGGCTGCTCACCCGGAAGAACGCGGCCGTGCTCGTCCGGACGGACGGAGCAATCGAGGGGATCGTGACGCGGTACGATGTCGTGCAGAGCCTCACGAAAGGAGGAACATGAAGATCGCGGTACTTCTGGGTGGCCACTCGGAGGAGCGGGAGGTGTCGCTCGCTTCGGGCACGCAGGTGGCCCGCGCGCTGCGCGCAGCGGGCCACGACGTGGTCGCCATGGATACCGCGCACGGCCTGCTCACACTCGAGGAGGAGGAGGAGATCCTGGCCCGGGGGGTCCGGCCCGATCCTCCCCCCCTCGAAGTGCTCGGACTCCTCCGAACGGGTGACACCACGGCGCTCACCAGCTCGCCCGAGCTCCTCGAGGCGGATCTGGTCTTCCCTGCGCTCCACGGTGGAGCCGGCGAGGACGGAACCCTCCAGGCGCTCCTCGACCTCACCGGGCTTCCCTATGCGGGGAGTGGGCGCCTCGGCTGCACGCTCGCGATGGACAAGGAGGTTTCGAAGCGACTCTTCCGCGACGAAGGCATCGCCACGCCGGACTGGGTGGCGTGGAGCGCGGAGGAGGCTCGCCTGTGGGCGGGGGAGGAGGACGGCCCCGAGCTGCGCGCGGTTGGGGACCGGCTCGGCTTTCCCCTGATCGTGAAGCCGCCGTCCGGGGGGTCGACGCTCGGGCTCACTCTGGCCCGAACCCCGGAGAGCCTCGAGGCGGCCGTCCACGAGGCCCTGCGCTACGAGGCGCGTGTGCTCTTCGAGGCGTATGTGAAGGGCCGTGAGCTCACGGTCGGGATCGTGGGGAACGATGCCCTCCCTGTGGGGGAGATCAAACCTGCGCACGAGCTCTTCGATTACGAGTGCAAGTACCAGCCCGGTCTCGCCGAGGAGATTTTTCCGGCGGAGATCCCGAGCGGGGTCGCGCTCGAGTTGCAGGAGTCGGCGCTCGCCGCACACCGGGTCCTTCAGCTGAGCGATTTTTCGCGGGTGGATTTCCTCGTGGACGAGGACGGTGAGGCATGGTGCCTGGAGGCAAACGCCCTCCCCGGCCTCACCTCGAACTCCCTCCTGCCGAAGGCCGCCCGGGCGGCCGGAACGTCCTTCCCGGAACTGTGTGACCAGGTGGTTCGGGTGGCGCTCGCCCGGTGGGGGATCCAGGGCGCGCTCCCCGGAACCCGGACCTTCAGCGGGGGTTGAACTTCTTCCTATGTCGTACGGCACCCCCCGCTTCGGCTTCGGCATTCAACTGACGCCGTGGGTCAAGCGACTCCTCATCGCGAACGCCGCGGTCTTTTTCCTGGCGATCGTCGGTCTGGGGCCCTTCCTGCGCGAGTGGTTTGCATTCCACCCGACCCAGGTGTTCTTCCGACCCTGGGGTGTGGTCACCTACATGTTCGTTCACGGGGACTTCTGGCACCTCTTCGTGAACATGCTCGTGCTCTTCTTCTTCGGTCCCCCACTCGAAGGGAAGTGGGGCTCCCGCGAGTTCGTGAAGTACTTTGCGGTCTGCGGGATGGGGGGCGTCGCGCTGAGCTTCATCTTTGCTCCCGGCAGCTCGATCATCGGCGCGTCGGCCGCCACCTACGGCCTGATGCTCGCGTTCGCGATGAACTGGCCGAACTCCCCCATCTACGTCTGGGGCATCTTTCCGGTCAAGGCGAAGTGGCTCGTCGGCTTCTTCTTCGTCATGGCCTTCCTCTCCGCAGTCGGCGGAGCGGGCGGCGGAATCGCCCACTTCGCCCATCTGGGTGGGTTGTTGGCCGGGCTCGTCTACCTGAAAAGTGACTGGCGGATCGGAAAGCGCCTGGACCAGCTCCGTGAAGCGGCCCGGGTCCGACGCTTCGCGATCGTCTCGAGGGAGAGCCAGGGGGAGGAGGACGAGGACACTCCGGACGAGCGGCGCGGTCGTCCTCGGCGGAGTCGGCGCAAGGAGGAGGCGCTCCTCGACGAGGTCGACCGGATTCTGGACAAGATCTCGGAGCGGGGGATGAGCTCCCTTTCCGACGAGGAGCGTCGGGTCCTGGACGAGGTGTCGAGGAAGCGACGGTCCAACTGAGTGCCGTAGCTGCTTTTTTGCTTGACCCTCAGCGCGGCCGTGCAGTATGGTGACCTTCCCCCCTCTCTCCCGCCCGGGAGGGTCCCAGTAACGGGCGTATTGCAGCCGTGGGCGGTTCGTTGAACCCACTCCTGGAGGAGCGCGGATGCCATCGGTGAAGGAATATCCTGGGGAGCGGATCCGGAACGTCGCCGTGTTGGGGCACGGAGGGTCCGGCAAGAGCACGCTGGTAGACGCGCTCTGCTTCGTCGGAGGCACCTCGGACCGGCTTGGGGACGTCGACCGCGGTCACGCCCTCACGATGACCACTCCCGAAGAGCTCGACCACGGGTTCTCCATGCAGGTGACCCCCGCTTTCACCGAGTGGGACGGGACCAAGATCAACCTCCTCGACACCCCGGGATACCTGGACTTCACAGGCGAGGCGCGGGCAGCCACCCGGATCGCGGACGGCGCGATCGTAACCGTCGGCGCCACACAGGGGATCCAGGTGGGCACGGAGAAGGTGTGGCAGTACTGTCGCGACCGGCAGCTCCCGCGGATCGTCTTCGTCTCGATGATGGACAAGGAGAACGCGGACTTCGAGAAGGTCTATCACGAGATCAAGGGCCAGCTCTCCCAGAAGGTCGTTCCGGTCGAGATCCCGGTGGGGGAGGGGCCGGACTTCCGCGGCATCATCAACCTCTTCAGCGAGAAGGCGCACATCTACCGTCCGGGCACGCAGAAGGGCGAGTACGATGAAACGGAGGTGCCGGAGGAGCTCAGGGACCGCTTCGAAAGCTGGTTCACCGAGCTTCAGGAGACCCTCGCGACGATGGACGAGGTCCTCTTGGAAAAGTACCTGGAGGGGGAGAAGATCAGTCGCGAGGAGGCGGTCGATGCGATGGCCCGCGGGATGGCGAGAGGGGAGGTGATTCCCCTCTTCTGCGGATCCGCCGGCAGGACCTTCGGCATGCGGGCCCTTCTTCGGAAAATCGTGGAGCTCGTGCCCGCTCCGCCGGAGCGGGGCGGTGTCATGGCGCAACGGGCGGGGCGGGATCAGACGGTCGAGCTGCGGGGCAAGGATGACGAACCTCTGGCCGCGCTCATCTTCAAGACGACGAGCGAGCCGCACGTCGGCGAGATCTCCTACTTCCGGCTCTTCAGCGGTGTGGTGGTGAGCGGGATGGAGGTGGCGAACGCCGAGCGCGAGATCACGGAAAAGCTTCATCACGTCGCCGTCCCGAACGGAAAGGAGAGGCTCGCCGTCTCCCGGCTCCACGCGGGGGACATCGGCGTCGTGATGAAGCTCAAGGACAGCCACACGAACGACACCTTGTCCTCCCCCAACCGGCCCCTCGTGCTGGAGAAGATCGATTTTCCCCAGCCGGATATCGCGGTCGCGATCCAGGGAGTCTCCCGCAGCGACGAGGACAAGCTCGGGGAGGTTCTGCCCAAGCTCCAGCAGGAGGATCCCTCCTTCGTCGCCGAGTACAACGCGGAGCTCGGTCAGACGATCGTGCGCGGCCTCGGGGAGCTCCACCTGAACGTGCAGATGGAGCGCATGAAGCGGCGCTACTCCGTGTCGGTGACGACGGAGGAGCCCCGGATCGCCTACCGGGAAACGATCGTGGCGGAGGGCGAGGGGGGCGCGCGCTTCAAGAAGCAGACCGGGGGGCGCGGCCAGTTCGGCGAGTGTCACATCCGCCTGCGTCCTCTGCCCCGTGGCGAGGGGTACCGCTTCGTCGACGCGATCAAGGGCGGAGTGATCCCCACCAAGTTCATTCCCTCCGTCGACCGGGGGATCCAGGACTCCGCTCAGCAGGGCGTGCTCGCCGGGTACCCCATGGTGGACTTCGAGGCTGAATGCATCGACGGGAAGTACCACCCGGTCGATTCCTCGGACATCGCCTTCCAGGTGGCCGGATCGATGGCTTTCAAAGAGGTCGTGGCGCGCTCGACGCCGATCCTCCTCGAGCCGATCATGGACGTCGAGGTGGTCGTCCCCGACGAAGCCCTCGGTGACATCATGGGCGACATCACGCAGCGGAGAGGCAAGGTTCTTGGCATGGACGCCGACGGTGGCACCACCACGGTCCACGCCCGAATTCCGGAGGGTGAGTTGTACAAGTACGCGGCCGCCCTTCGTGCGATGACCCAGGGACGTGCCCACCATACCCGGACGTTCTCCGGCTACGAGCCCGTCCCCGATCATGTCGCCGACAAGCTGGCTCAGGACGGGAGGCAGAAGACCGCCTGAAGCGGCGGGGCGAAGGATCGGAACGGCGGCGAAGGTGCAGGACCCGGGAGCCGGAGAGGGTGTACGCCCCTCCCGGCTCCCGTCTATATTTCCCCCCGCGAGGCGGGTCTGCCGTCTCTCACCTCTTCCCAGAACGTTGGTGCAGCACGAAGGAGGATCCGGTGGCGGGTCATAACAAGTGGTCACAGATCAAGCGAAAGAAGGCGGTGAACGACCAGCGCCGCGGGAAGATGTTCTCCAAGCTGATCCGCGAGATCACCGTCGCGTCGCGGGAGGGGGGCGGGGAGCCGGACTACAACCCTCGACTTCGACTTGCGGTCGATACGGCGAAGGCGGAGAACATGCCCGTCGACAACATCGACCGGGCGATCAAGCGGGGGACCGGCGAGCTCGAGGGAGCGAACTACGACGAGGTGATCTACGAGGGGTACGCCCCGGGCGGGGTCGCGCTCTACATCGAAGCGATGACGGACAACCAGAACCGCACCGTCCAGGAAATCCGTCACACGCTCGAGAAGAACGGCGGAAATCTCGGGACCGATGGATCCGTGGCCTGGCAATTCGACCGCAAGGGACAGATCTTCGTGGACGCGAATCAGTACACGGAGGACGCGGTGATCGAAGCGGGAGTGGAGGCGGGCGCGGAGGACGTGGTCGAGCAGGCGGGCGAATGGGTCATTACGACGCCCCTCTCCTCCTTCCATGAGGTGCAGAACGGCCTCAAGGAGCGAGGGGTCGAGTTCAGTCGGGCGGAGCTGGCGATGCTGGCGAAGAACGAGGTCGCGGTGGAGGGCGCGGAAGCCGAGCGCCTCCTCCGGCTTCTCGATGCGCTCGACGAGCTCGACGACGTTCAGAAGGTCCACTCCAACGCGGACATCGACGACGAGGTACTGGTCGAGGCGATGTGAGTGCCGCCCCAATCGAGGAACCGGATGTCCGGAGGGAACGGGAGAGGAGCGTGGGTGGTTCTGGGCATCGATCCCGGGACGGCGGTGACGGGCTATGGGGTGGTGGGCCGGACGGCCGACGCTCCCTTTTCGCTCCTCGAATGCGGGGTGGTGCGTACCTCCGCCCGAAAGCCGCTCCCGGTCCGCATCCGGGAGATCTTCCACACCGTCCAGGACGTGATCGAGCGCTTCGACCCGGATGTCGTCTCCGTGGAGGATGTGTTCCAGGGAAAGAACGTGCGCAGCGCCCTGACCCTCGGGCACGCGAGGGGCGCGATCCTTCTCGCAGCAGCCCTTCGCGACGTGGAGATCGCGGAATACTCGCCCCGCGAGATCAAGAAGGCGGTGGTGGGCACCGGAAGCGCCACCAAGGACCAGGTCGCATTCATGGTCCAGAAGCAGCTCCGCCTTCGCACTGCCCCCGCTCCCTCGGACGCCGCGGACGGCGTCGCCGCCGCACTCTGTCATTGTCTCTCCGGCCAGGTGCTGCGTTGAGCCGCGGGCCGTACGGGAGGACGCCATGATCAGTCGGATCAAGGGCGTTCTGCTTCACCGCGAAGCGAGCCGGGTCGAGGTCGAGACCCGCTCCGGCGTCGTCTACGAGATCGAGGTGCCGCTCACCGTCTCGGAGCGGCTTCCACGGCCGGGCTCGGAGGTCGAGATCCGGACCGTGTACCTCGTGAGGGAGGACGCGGTCAGTCTCTTCGGGTTCCTCTCCCCGGAGGAGCGAGCGCTCTTCGTCCGACTCCTCAGCGCATCCGGGGTGGGAGGCCGTCTCGCGCTCGCAATGCTTTCCACCTTCCCGGCGGGACGGCTCGCCCGGGCGATCGCGGAGAAGGACGTGGCGGCGCTCACGCAGATCAGCGGAGTCGGCAAGAAGACCGCCGAGCGGATCGCGCTGGAGCTCTCCGACAAGGTGGCGGATCTCGTCGGGGCCCCGGTGTCGACCGGATCCGGGGACGGAGCGGGGGCTCAGGAGGCGGTGAAGGCGCTCGTGGCCCTCGGGCACTCCTTCCAGGAGGCGGACCGGGCCGTCCGGCAGGTTCTCGACGAGGAGGAGCCGGCCAGCACGGAGGCGCTGATCCGAAAGGCGCTCGCCCGTGGTTGAGGGAGGAGGGGAGGGGAGGACGGGCCGGCGCGAGGTGACGACGCCGGAGGCGCTGGACGAAGAGGAGAGGGCCGAGCGGTCGCTCCGGCCCCAGCGCCTCACCGAGTTCATCGGCCAGGAGAAGGTGAAGGAGAGCCTCGCCATCGCGATCCAGGCCGCGACGCAGAGGGGGGAGCCCCTCGACCACCTGCTTTTCCACGGGCCGCCCGGCCTCGGGAAGACCACCCTCGCGTCCCTGGTGGCTCGCGAGATGGGGGTCGCGATCAAGACGACCTCGGGTCCGGTGCTCGAGAAGCCCGCCGACCTCGTGGGGATCCTCACGTCTCAGTCGGCGGGAGACATCCTCTTCATCGACGAGATCCACCGGCTTCGCCCGATCATCGAGGAGTTCCTCTATCCGGCGATGGAGGATTGGAGGGTCGAGATCCGCCTTGCGGAAGGCCCCAAGGCCCAGACGATGACGATGCAGGTGGAGCCGTTCACCCTCGTCGGAGCGACGACCCGCTTCGGGCTGCTCACCGCTCCGATGCGGGCCCGCTTCGGGATCGTGCAGCGACTGAACTTCTACCCCGCGGATGAGCTCGCCTACATCATCCGGCGAAGCTCCGAGCTTCTGGAGGTGGAGACGACGGAGGAAGGAGCCCGGGAACTCGCCAGGCGCGCCCGAGGCACGCCCAGGGTCGCGAACCGACTGCTTCGGCGCGTGCGGGACTACGCGCAGGTCCGGGCGGACGGGGTGATCGACGGAGAGGTCGCCGGTCGGGCGCTCGAGATGCTCGACGTCGACGAGTACGGCCTCGACGAGATGGATGCGCGAATCCTGAAGACGATCATCGAGAAGTTCGAAGGGGGTCCGGTCGGGCTTCAGTCCATTGCGGTCGCGATCGGAGAGGACGCCGGGACACTGGAGGAGGTCTACGAGCCCTTCCTCATCCAGAACGGATTTCTCATGCGCACTTCCCGCGGGCGGAGCGCGACTCCCCGGGCCTTCCGGCGCTTCGGCTATCTGCCTCCCGACGCCCTTCAGGAACAGTCGTCGCTGTTCGACGGATGACCGGGACCATGGACGCCGCCCTCCCGGTGGCCGCTTTCGAGTACGAGCTGCCACCGGACCGGATCGCCCGCCATCCGGAGCCCCGCCGGGACGGGAGCCGACTTCTCGTCATGGACCCCGACCGGGATGCCTTCGGCCACCTGCGCTTCGATCGCCTGGACACGCTCGTCCGGCCCGGCGACCTCCTGGTCCTGAACGAGAGCCGGGTGCTTCCGGCCAGGCTCCTCGGAAGGAAGCCCACCGGCGCTCCTGCCGAGATCCTGCTCCTCCGGCCTCTCGGCTCCTCCGGCGTTGCGTCCACGCGTTGGGAGGCCCTCGTTCGTCCCGGAAGCAAGCTCAAGCCGGGCCGACGTGTGGAGGTGGCAGAGGATCTCGCGGTCGAGATCGAGGACTCGACCCCGGGCGGAGGCCGGGTCGTGCGCCTCGTCACCGATCTCACCGTCCCGGAGGCTCTGGACCGCCATGGTCGGATGCCCCTTCCTCCGTATCTCGACCGGGAGCCCGACGAAGCGGACCGGGAGCGCTACCAGACGGTCTATGCCCGCGTGCCGGGCTCGGTAGCGGCGCCGACCGCCGGGCTCCACTTCACACCCGATCTCCTCGGTCGGCTCGAAGCCTCGGGTGTGGAAGTGGCGTCGATCGTCCTGCACGTCGGCGTGGGCACCTTCCGGCCGGTGGAGGTGGAGGATCCGGCCGAACATCGCATGCACATGGAGTGGTATCATATCCCGCTGGAGGCGGCGGACTCGATCCGATCCGCACGCTCGCGAGGCGGGCGGGTGTGGGCGGTGGGAACCACGGTGATGCGAACGCTCGAGAGCGCGGCGGAGGCGGGTGGGCAGGTGAGGTCCGGGGAAGGCGAGACGAACCTCTTTATCCGTCCGCCGTTCGACTTCCGAGTGGTCGATGCCCTCGTCACGAACTTCCATCTCCCCCGTTCGACCCTGCTCATGCTCGTCGCCGCGTTCGGAGGATACGAGCGGACGATGGACGCGTACGCGGAGGCGATCCGGAGCGGCTACCGGTTCTACTCGTACGGGGACGCCATGGCCGTGCTGGGCACGGGGTCGCGACGGTGAGCCGAGAGGAGCGAAGTTGCTCGGCCGGTGACGAGGCGGACTTCTCCTTCGCCCTCGAGGGGTCGGAGGGGCGCGCGCGGACGGGGACCTTCCACACCCCGCACGGCCCGGTCCGCACCCCCGCCTTCATGCCCGTCGCCACGCTGGGTGCCGTGAAGACCCTCACCCTAGACGAGGTCCGTGCCGCGGGAGCGGAGATGATCCTCGCCAACACCTACCACCTCTACCTGCGCCCCGGGCACGAGCTGGTCCGGGAGCTCGGCCGGCTCCACACCTTCATGCAGTGGGACGGTCCGATCCTCACGGACTCCGGAGGCTATCAGGTCTTCTCCCTTTCGGGGAGCAACGAAGTCCGGGACGACGGCGTCCTCTTCCAGAGCCACATCGACGGGTCCCGCCATCTCTTCACGCCGGAGCGGGTGATGGAGATCCAGAGGGCGCTCGGCGCGGACGTCGTGATGGCGTTCGACGAATGCCCCCCGGGCGGGGTCGACCGGAGCGGGGCGGAGCGCGCGAACGAGCGGACGCTCCGTTGGCTCGAGCGGTGCCGTGTGCGATTCGAGGAGCTCGACCGGGAGGAGCCGGAGCTTCGCCAGGCGCTCTTCCCGGTCCTCCAGGGCAACATCTATCCCGATCTTCGCCGCGATCACCTCCGGCACACGAAGTCCGTGGGAGACTGGGCCGGCTACGCGATCGGAGGGCTGTCGGTCGGGGAGCCGAAGCCGCGCATGTGGGAGACGCTGGAAGTCCTCGATCCCGAGCTCCCCGAGGATGCTCCCCGGTACCTGATGGGTGTGGGATATCCGGACGACCTGCTCGAGGCGATTGCCAGGGGCTGCGACCTCTTCGACTGTGTCGCGCCGACCCGCAACGCCCGGCATGGGACGGTGTGGACGGGGATGGACGGGCAGCTCAACATCAAGGCCGCCCGGTTCAAGCGCGATCGGGGTCCGCTCGATCCCGAGTGCGACTGCTCGACCTGCTCCCGCTACGAGCGCGCGTATTTGCGTCACCTGGCCACGGCCGGTGAGCGGTTGGTCGACCGGCTTCTCTCGATCCACAACGTGCGTTTTCTGATCCGGCTCGGGGAGGAGGCAGGAGGGCGGATCCGACACGGAACGTTCTCCTCGTGGAGCCGGGATTGGCTGGAACGGTACCGGGGGGCGAGGGGGTAGACCCGAGGTCCGGCGGTTTCGACCGGCATCCCGGATCCGAAAATCGCCGCCATTCGCCGGGTAACCCAAGGAGAGGGTCTTGATCGAGAGCGCGCTCGCACTTGTGGCCCCCGAAGGAGAGGGCGGGGGTCGCATGCTTATCTTCATGGTGCAGATCGTGGCGATCTTCGCCATCTTCTACTACCTCCTGATCCGTCCCCAGAAGAAGGAGCAGGAGCGTCATCGCGAGATGGTGGGAAGCCTGCAGAAGGGTCACGAGATCATTACCGCCGGAGGCATCATCGGCACCGTCGTCCATGCCGAGCCCGACCGCCTCACGATCCGGACGGCGGACAACACCCGCCTCGTGATCGATCGTTCGAAAGTCGCTCAACTCGTGATGCCGGCGGAAGAGGACACCGGGTCCGGCGGCGGGCGAAAGGCTACGAAGAAGGGAGGACGCTGAGGAGCATGGCCGTTCGTGAGATCGAGATCCTGGGCAGCGAGGTGCTCCGGACCCCCGCCCTCGAGGTGGAGGCGTTCGACGAGGGGCTCCGGGGGCTGGTTCGGGACATGTTCGAGACGATGTACCGTGCCGAAGGGGTCGGGCTTGCCGGGCCCCAGGTCGGAGTCTCGCGGAGGGTCGTCGTCCTCGACGTCGCGGCGGCCGAGGACGAGGAGTCCGAGGGGCCACGTCGGTTCGCGCTCGTGAATCCGGTCGTGGTGGAAGCTTCCTCGAGCACGGACCGGGCCCCGGAGGGGTGCCTCAGCATTCCCGGGATGAGCGAGGTGGTCATGCGCCCGTCCGAGGTCCTCGTGACGGGGGCGGATCCGGAGGGGGCGCCCCTGGAGATCCGGGCTCGTGGATTTCTCGCTCGGGCGCTCCAGCACGAGATCGATCACCTGGACGGCGTTCTCTTCATCGATCACCTTAGTCCCCTCAAGCGTCGCATGCTCCTCCGAAAGTGGCGCAAGCGCCAGGAAGAGGAAGCAGCGGAGGTTCAAGGCTGACAGCACGGTGAGAATCGTCTTCTGGGGGTCGCCCGCGTTCGCCCTCCCCTCCTTGAGGGCCTTGCTCGAGGAGGGTCACGACGTCGTGGGCGTCGTGACGCAGCCGGACCGTCCAGCGGGCCGGGGCCGCCGCCTCCGGCCCTCCGCCGTGAAGGAAGTCGCGCTCGAAGAGGATGTTCCCGTCCTGACCCCGGAGCGGCCTCGCGGAGACGCGTTTCTCGAGGACTTGCGATCGCTCGAGCCCGAGGTCTCCGTGGTGGTCGCCTATGGGCACATCCTCCGGCCCGAAGTGCTCGACCTTCCAGGGCAGGGCTCGATCAACGTCCACGCCTCCCTCCTCCCCGACCTTCGGGGCGCCGCACCGGTCAACTGGGCGATCATCCGTGGCTTCCAGACGACCGGCGTGACGATCATGCGGATGACCGAGGGGATGGATGCGGGCCCGATCCTTCTGCAGCACGAGGAGCCGATCGGGGAGCGGGACACGGCCAGCTCGCTCACGCTTCGTCTTAGCGAGGTCGGTGCGGGAGCTCTCGTCGAGGCTCTGGCCTTGTTGGAGCTCGGGGTCATCGAAGAGCGGGAGCAGGATCACGACCGGGCGAGCTTCGCTCCGAAGGTCGACCGCGAGACGGCGCGGATCGATTGGGCGCTGAGTGCCGAGAAGGTGAGCCGCTGGATTCGGGGAATGGACCGGATTCCGGGGGCGTGGAGCCCCCTCGGAGGGGAGCCTGTGAAGCTCTTTTCTCCCGAGGTTCTCTTTTCGGTGGATCATGGGGCGCCTCCCGGAACCGTCCTCATTGGGGATCCGGATGGGGAGGGGCTCATTGTGGCCACGGATCCCGGCGCGGTACGGATCGACGTGGTCCAGCCCGCGGGCAAACGAAGGATGGACGCGGGGGCCTGGCTGCGGGGATCCGGACCCGGAGAAGGCGATCGCTTCGGGTGATCCCCCCTCTCCACGTGGTGACGGACGACCGGGTCCTCGACCGGGACGGGTTCCTGGAGAGCGCCTCCCGGGTTCTGGCGTCAGGTGGGCCCAGACTGGCCCTCCACATCCGGGGCCCCCACACCTCCGGTCGGCGCCTTCACGATCTCTGCTCCGCGCTCCGGAACACCTCACGGAGCGCCGGTGCCCTCCTCCTGGTGAACGACCGGGTGGACGTCGCTCGAGTGGTGGCGGCGGACGGAGTTCAGCTCGGGGCGAGGAGCCTCCCCGCCGAGGCGGCTCGCGAGCTGCTGGGGCCGGAGTCCTGGATCGGTGTGTCCGTGCACGATCCGGTTGAAGCCGGCTCGGCGGAATCCGAGGGGGTGGACTTCTTCCTCCTCGGCACGATCTTTCCGACGCCGAGTCACCCGGGGCGGACGGGAGGAGGTGTGGCACGGATCCGGGCGTTTCGGGAGCGCACCGACCGGAGGATGATCGCGATCGGCGGGATCGCTCCGGGCCGGGTGCGGGAGGTCGTCGCGGCGGGTGCCGACGGTGTCGCGGTGATGCGGGCCGTGTGGAGCGCTCCGGATCCGGCTGGGGCGGTTCAGGACTTCTTGAGAGAGTTGTAGGAGGAATCCATGCGCTCAGAGAAAGAAGAGGACCGGCAGGAGGCTCCGCTCACCCGGATCCAGGTGAACGGGAAGGAGGCCGTGGTCCCCGGACCGATCTCGGTGCGGGGGCTGCTCGAGCACCTCGATCTGCAGCCCGAGCTCGTCGTGGTGGAGCGGAACCGCGAGATCCTGAGCAGGGACCGCTACGACCGGGTGGACGTCGAGGAAGGGGACCGATTCGAGCTCGTCCACTTCGTCGGCGGGGGCTGACGGCGGGCGAACCGCATGCACGAAGGAGGAGAGATGGCCGCAGCAGAGGAGCAGTCCGACGTGGGAGCCCCGCTTCGGATCGCCGACCGTGAATTCTCGTCCCGGCTCATCGTCGGGACGGGGAAGTATCCGGACAACGAGACGATGGTCGAGGCCATCCGTGCGAGTGGGGCGGAGATGGTCACTGTCGCGGTCAGGCGGGTGGACCTGGACCGCTCGAAGGAGGAGGGAGTGCTCCATCACCTCCACCCGGACGAGTTCTTCCTGCTGGCGAATACGGCGGGGTGCTACACGGCGGACGAGGCGATCCGCTACGCGCGCCTGGCTCGCGCCGCCGGCTTCAACGAGTGGATCAAGCTCGAAGTCATCGGGGACGAGCACACGCTGCTCCCCGACGTCCACGCCACGCTCGAAGCCGCCCGGGTCCTGGTCGAGGAAGACTTCAAAGTGCTCGCGTACACGAATGACGATCTCGTCACGGCGCTTCGGCTCGAGGACGTGGGGTGCGCGTCCGTGATGCCGCTCGCAAGCCCCATCGGGAGCGGCCTGGGCCTCGTCAATCCGTACTACATCCGGGAGATCAAGCGTCGCCTCGAGGTGCCGGTCATCGTGGACGCCGGTGTGGGAACGGCATCGGACGCGTGCGCCACGATGGAGCAGGGCGTGGATGGAGTCCTCATGAACACCGCGATCGCTGCGGCGAAGGATCCGGTGCAGATGGCGGGTGCGATGCGCCTCGCCGTGCGGGCCGGGCGCGCCGCCTACCTTGCCGGACGGATGCCCGTGCGGGAGTTCGCCGTCCCCTCCTCGCCGGAACGGGGGATGCTCGACTGAGCTCCACCGATCTCACCACGGCTCGCATAGCGGCATTCGAGGTGCTCCGCGCGGTGAGCCGCGGGCGGCGCCTCGATCTCGCCTTCGGAGAGGCCGCAGCAAGGCTCCCTTCCGGTGGAGCGCCGTGGGTCCAGGAGGTCGTCTACGGCACGGTCCGACTCCGCGGTCGGATCGACCACCTTCTCGACCACCACCTCGATCGTGGGGTGGACAGCGTCCCCTCTCCGCTCCTCGATACGCTTCGCCTGGGAGCGTACGAGCTCCTCCACATGTCCGGCGTCCCGGCATACGCCGCCGTCTCGCAGGCCGTGGAGCAGGGACGGAGCTCCGGGGGCCGGAAGGGAGGGTCCCTGGTGAACGCGGTGCTCCGGGCGGTCCAACGGACGGGCGAGGATCCCGCCCTCTTTCCGGACCCCGACCGGGATCCGGCGGCCTTTCTCGCCACGTGGGGGTCGCATCCCCGGTGGCTCGTGGACCGTTGGCTCGAGCGGTGGCCGGTGGAAGATGTGCGGCGTCTCGTCGAGGCGAACAACCGTGTCCCGTCCCTCTATGTGCACCCCCTCCGGATTCCGGTCGAGGAGGCTCTCGCGCGGCTCACCGAAGACGGTGTGCGTGCGTCCGAGGTGCCGGACGGGGGTGGATGCATCCTCGTCGAGGAGAGGGGTGGGGATCCCGGTTCGTTGATCCGGCGGGTGGAGGGCATCGTCCAGGACCCGGCCGCGGCGCTCGTCACGCGGTTCGCCGGCTTTTCGGTCGGTAGCCGGATCGGCGATCTCTGTGCTGCTCCGGGCGGGAAAGCCCTCGCGTTGGCCGCGAAGGGGGTGTGGGTGGTGGCTGCCGACCGCTCGCTTCCCCGCCTTCGGCTCGTGGGGAAGGGGGCGCAGCGACTGGGGCTCGGGCCGGGAAGAGTGGTCGCACTCGCCGAGCAGCCGCCCTTTCGGACCCTGGACGGGGTGCTCCTCGACGTGCCCTGTTCGGGGACGGGAACCCTCGCACGGCATCCCGATGCCCGTTGGCGGCTGACACCGGGTGACGTGGCGGCGCTCTCCCGGGTGCAGGAACGGATCCTCGAAGGAGCGTCTCCGGTCGTGCGGCCCGGGGGACTTCTCGTGTACTCGACGTGTACTATGGAGGTGGAGGAAAACGAGGAGCGGGTGGAGGCCTTTCTGGCCCGACACCCGGAGTTCGAGCTGGAGAAAGGGGAGGCGGCTCGAGGGATCCCAGCGGCCGAAGAGGGGTTACTCCAACTGCTCCCCCAGAACACAGGATTCGACGGGGCATTCGCCGCCCGTTTGAGGAGGACGGCATGAGGCTCGGCGGCTCGATGAAGAGGCGGCGGGAACGTTCCGGCGCCGCGAAAAAGAAGAAGGCAGGCCCCCGGACAGCGGCAGGCTGGTTGCCGGCGGGCTGGCGGCTTCCCCGGTTACAGGGGGGAGTCCCGAGTCTTCTCACCGTCGTGCTGCTCGGCATCCTCGGGGTCGGCAGCGGGTACCTCGTTGCGACCCAGTTCCTGTTTCCGGCCCCGGCGAGCGTCCAGAACTTCGTATCCGTTCCCGATCTCCAGGGTATGAATGCGGAGGAGGCGTCCGAGGCCCTCGCGGCCCACGCCTTGCGGATCGGTCTCGTGGATTCGGTTCGGCATCCCGAGGTTCCCGACGGTGAGATCGTCGGGCAGAGCCCGTTTCCGGGTCAGCTCTCCGCTCCGGATGGTGAGGTGCGGCTGACGCTGAGCCTCGGTCCCGAGACCCGACCGGTTCCCGATATTCTGCGGCTGCGTGGAGACCGCGCCCAGACCGTGCTCCAGGCGAGCGGGTTCGCCGTGGTGGTGGATTCGGTGGAATCCACCCTGCCGATGGGGCGGGTGGTGTCGGTCGAGCCCGAAGTGGGGACGAACACGGTGCTTCCCGCCGAAGTCGCGCTGGTGGTGAGCCTCGGTCCGCCTCTCGTCGAGCTCCCGGACCTTCGCGGGCTCCAGGAGGAGGAGGCGATCGCGATCCTCGATTCCCTCGGGCTCGTCGTCGGGGAGGTGGAAACCCGATTCCGGTTCGGCTTTCGCCGAGGTGAGGTGCTCGACCAGGATCCGCCCCCCGAGGTGGAGGTGGAAAAGGGAAGCGCCGTGCGCCTCATCGTGGGGCAAAGGGGGATTCTTCCGGGGAACCCCGAAGGTCGGGAACCGTAGGAGTTAGCGGCGTTCGTGCTCAGGGGAGAGCGAAATCATGAAGAAGAAAAATTCCAGGTTACCCTACGCTTTGGCCCTCCTGGCCCTCGGTGTCGTGGTCGTCCTGGCGTGGGTCACGAAGGACCGCTTCACCCCCGTGGGTCCGGGCAGCCCCGCACCCGAGTTCGAAGCCGTGGACCGGAGGGGCGAGCCGGCGACCCTCGCGGATTACCGCGGGGAGGTGGTGCTCCTCAACATCTGGGCGACGTGGTGCCCTCCCTGCGTGAAGGAGATGCCTTCGATGCAGCGGCTCTACGAGGAGCTTTCGGCCGAGGATTTCGAGATCGTCGCCGTGAGCGTGGATGCTCCGGTGGGGCGGCGGGATCCAGGGGGCAATCCCGGTGGTGACGTCTGGGCCTTCGCCGACTCTCTCGGGTTGACCTTCCCCATCGTGCACAATCCGAGCGGGGACATCCAGCGCAGGTATCAGACCACCGGTGTGCCCGAGTCGTTCGTGATCGGCCGGGACGGCGTCATCTACCGGAAGGTCGCGGGAGCCACGGACTGGGACGCTCCGCAGTACGTCGAGTTCATCCGTCGACTACTCGACGAATGAGGGCGCGTCCGTGAGCCTTCCGTCCCGTCTGCTGGCTCGTAACTGGACACTCAAGATTTCCGCGCTCGGCCTGGCCCTCCTCCTCTGGATCTCGGTTCGCGTCGAGACCCCCGATCGACATGAGCTGCCCGACATCCCCGTTCGCGTGGAACTCAACGACCCCGAGTGGCTGATGGCGGGCGAGCCCCTCCCCACGACCGTATCGGTTCGCTTCAGCGGTCCCTCCCGGGAACTGATCCGGATGGCGATGGACCGACCCAACGTCGTGATCCCGGTGGACCTGGTCCACCGGGAGGACACCACGGTGATTCTCCGGAGTCAGTGGGTGCGGGTTCAGGATCGACCGGGAGTGACGGTAGACGACATCCAACCTTCGTCCGTACGGCTCGCGTTCGAGGCGATCGAGAGGGTGTCCGTTCCCATTTTGGTGCGTGCAACGGGAACCCTGCCTTCCGGTCTCGCGATGGCGGGTTCGCCGGAGGCCCATCCCGCGGAGGTTCGGCTGACGGGGCGCGCGAGCCGAGTCGAGGAAGTCGATTCGGTTCCGCTCGAAGTGGTGGACCTGGCAGAGGTGCATTCCTCGGACTTCCAGGTGATCCCAGTCGACACCACGGGGCTTTCCGAGCTTCAGCTCACTCCGACTGTGGTGTCCGTGAGGTTCCCGGTCGAGACGGAGGTGGAGCGGGTGGTGAGCGGGATTCCCGTAGTGTTGACGCCGGAGCGCGAAGACGTGGAAGTCTCCCCCTCGACACTCACCGTGACCGTCATGGGGGCTCGATCGCTCGTCGAGGGCCTCGATCCGACGACCCTCCGCCTGGTGGCGGGGGTCGATGACGTGACGTTGGAAGACGACGAGGAAGAGGAGGTGAGCGTCACGCTCGAGGGGCTTCCCGACCTCGTCCGTGGAAGCCCCTCCCAGAGCACGGTCACCGTCAGACCCGTGGAAGCCGGGTGAGCGCCCCTCTCGTTCTGGGGATCGAGACGAGTTGCGATGAAACCGCCGTCGCGGTCCTGCGGGGAAGGGAAGAGATCCTCGGACACGTGATCCTCTCCCAGGACGTGCACCGGGTGTACGGAGGGGTCGTCCCGGAGTTGGCCGCCCGGGCCCACCTCCGGGTGCTCGACGACGTGGTCGATCAGGCTCTCCAAGAGGCGGATGCGCCCCTCGAAGCGGTGGACCTGATCGCGGTGACTGCGGGCCCGGGACTGATCGGAGCCCTCCTCGTCGGCGTATCGTGGGCGAAGAGCGTGGCGTTCGCCCTCGACCGACCGCTGATCGGGGTTCACCATATGGAGGCTCACCTCTTTGGCCCGGTGCTCGAAGATCCCGAGGCCCGCCCGCCCTTCGTCGGCCTTCTGGTCTCGGGGGGGCACACGCTCCTCCTCCACGTCGAGGCGTGGGGAGACTACCGGTTGCTCGGCAAGACGCGGGACGACGCGGCAGGGGAGGCCTTCGACAAGGTGGCGAAGCTTCTGGAGCTGCCGTATCCGGGGGGGCCGGCGCTGGAGCGCCTCGCAGAGCAGGGCGATCCCGCGCGGCACACGCTCCCTCGGCCCATGCTCCGAACGGAACACCAGCCGGGGGACCCCGAGTACTACGACTTCTCCTTCAGTGGCCTCAAGACAGCGGTCGCGGGGCGGGTGAAGGAGCTTCGTGCGGAGGGCACCCTCGAGGGCGAACGTCCCCACCTCGCGGCTGCCTTCCAGGACGCCGCGGTCGATGTCCTCGTCTCCAAGACCCTTCGTGCGGTCGACGAGACCGGCTGCGGCAGGGTCCTGCTGGGGGGCGGGGTCTCCGCCAACCGGCCGCTCCGGGAGACGATGGCGCGGAGACTCGGGCCCTCGGGGAACGTGTTTCGCGCATCCCCCCGCCTTTCGCTCGACAATGGTGCAATGGTCGCGCGGGCCGGCCTCTTCCACTTCGAAGAAGGGCGTGTGTCGGGGCTCGAGTTGGGGGCGGACGCCAACTATCCATTCCCCGGCCTGCGGGCCTCGGCCGACTGGGGCGGTTCCGCGGCGTAGCCCGCTGGGCTTCATGGTCTTGCTCCGAAGATGTCCGGGCGAGGGTATGTCTCGTCCGTTTCGGGCTCCCGGTAGTATCTTTGAGGGATTCGCATTCCAGCGGGAATAGCACAGATGCTCACGATCCTTCACGGATCCGATCTCCATTTCGGAAAGCCGCACGCGCCCGACGCCGCCGAGGCGTTTCTCGCCACGGTGGAAGAGGTGGCTCCCGACCTCATCGTCCTCTCGGGTGACTTCACCCAGCGGGCGAAAGTGAAGGAGTACCGGGCCGCGCGTGCGTATCTGGATCGTCTGCCCGACGTGCCGACCGTGGTCACCCCCGGGAATCACGACATCCCTCTCTACCGCGTCTTCGAGCGTCTCCTCGATCCCTACCGGAACTACCGAAAGTGGATCGCGCCGGATCTGGATCAGGTTGTCGAAGCTCCGGGTGCCGTCGTCGTCGCGCTGAACTCCACCACCCCGCGCAGGGCGATCGTGAACGGCAGGCTCGAGGAGAGCCAACTCGACTTTGCCAGGCGCGCGTTCGGCGACGCCCCCTCCGGTTCGATCCGCATTGCGGTCATGCACCACCACCTCGCCCCCGCTCCCGACTACGAAGGCGATCGGCCCGTGCCGAATGCCCGCGGGATCCTCGACGCGTTCTTCGAGATGGGGGTGGAGTTGGTTCTGGGAGGGCACCTGCACCGGGCCTACATCGGGAACTCCCTCGATGTCTATCCCGGGAACGACCGGGACCGCGGGATCGTGATCGTGCAGAGTGGTACGACGACCTCCCGGAGAGGGCGTGCCCGCGAGTCCACGAAGAACTCGTGCAACGTAATCCGCGTGCTGGAGGACCGGCTCGAGGTCGTCCACTACATGCACTTCAGCGAGCTCCGCGGGTTTGCACCATTCAGCGTGCATGCCTTCCCCCGGTGGGGAAAGAAGCACTTCGATCCCGCAATCGTGAAAGCACGGCTGCCGCTTCCGGAGATGGAGCGGATGCGGTGATCCTTCTCTGGCCACGCCGTTCCTGGTGGTCGGGGTCTCGGAAGCGGGGCTCCTTCGCCGTCCTCTTCGGCCTCGTCCTCCTCCTCTCCCCTCTCCTCGCCGACGAGGCGGGGGCGCAGGCGACGAGGCCCGAGCTCGTACGGCTCAACTTCGAGGGGAACGACACCTTCTCCGACCGGGCGCTCTCGAACGCGATCATCACCCGACCCACGGCCTGCCGCTCGTTCGTCCTCCAGCCTCTCTGCTGGGCCGGCGCCGACTTCGCCATCGATCCGTCCTTCCTCCACCCCCGCGTGCTCCGGGACGACCATGCGCGCGTCCTCCTCTATTACTACCAGAGGGGATTCCGGGAGGCCCAGGTGGACACCGTAGTGAATCGCCGAGAGGGCGAGCGGGCGGAGTTGACGTTTTCGATCCGGGAAGGAGTGCCGGTACGGGTGGAGTCGCTCATCGTGACCGGACTGGAGGAGCTGGAAGACCCCTCCCTCGGTCTCGACCTCCCCGTGTCGGAGGGCGACCCGCTCAACCTGATCACCCTCGATGCCGCCCGGGACACCCTGGCAAAGCGGCTCAGGAACCGCGGCTACGCACAGGTCGACGTGCTTCGCCACCTCTTCATCCCCAGTACGGACCCGTTCGCGGCGGAGGTCGAGTTCGACGTCTACGCCGGGCCCCAGGCGCGCTTCGGGCCGATCGAAGTCGTCGGAAACGAGAAGATCGCCGAGAGTGTTGTCCTTCGGATGCTCCCCTTCCAGGAGGGGGACCTCTACTCGGAGGACCTGATCTTCTCGGGCCAGCGGAACCTCTTCAACCTGGACATCTTCCGCCACGCCTCGATCGCGCAGGATCTCGAGCACGAACCGGACAGCATCGTTCCGCTCCGGGTCCAGGTGAACGAGGGCCATTCCCACCGGGTCCGTGCGGGAGCCGGTTGGACGACCGCGGAGTGCTTCAACACGGACAACCGGTGGTCGAGCCGCAACTTCATGGGAGGGGCTCGACGTCTCGTCGTGCGGGGCCGGGTCTCCAATCTGTTCACCTCCTCGCTTCGGGATCAGCTTTGTCCGCAGGCGGGCACGGGTCCCTACGGCGACGTGAACTGGAGCCTCTCCGCCGACTTCACCCAGCCCTGGATCTTCTCGCCCCGGAACTCCTTTTCCGCCTCCGTCTTCGCCGAGCGCCAGAGCCTCCAGGACGTGTTCGTGCGCGAGGCGCTCGGGCTGAATCTGGGACTCACGCGGGGGCTCGGGCGCGGTACCTCCGTGACGGTCTCCTACCGGCCGCAGGTGGCCCGGCTCGATGCCGCGGAGATTTTCTTCTGTACGAGCTTCCTTATCTGTGACCCGCAGGACATCGATGCGCTGCAGGCGACGAACCGCCTCTTTCCGCTTGGCCTCTCGTATGTGAGGGACCGGACGAACATTGCGCTCGCCCCGACGGCCGGGTACACCCTCCTCTTCGATTTCGAGCACTCCTCGGAGTGGACGGGCTCGGAGTTCACCCACAACCGGGTCATCGCCGAAGGCACGTCGTTTTATGAGCTCCGCCCGGACGTGGTCCTGGCGACGCGCCTTCGGGGGGGGTGGCTCGACACCGGCCGCTTCCAGGGGGATGTGAGTCGGCTGAGCGGGCTCAGGATCGCACACCCACAGAAGCGCTTCTTCTCGGGCGGATCGAACAGCGTGAGGGGGTTCGCACAGAACCAGATCGGCCCGCGGGTCCTGACGGTGGGAGTGGACCGGCTCCTCCAGACGGTCGACGAGGAGGGAGCGCCCATCTGCGGCCCCGTCGAGATCCTCGCGACCACCTGTGATGCGAGCGCCATCTCCGACCGCAACTTCCTCGCGCGCCCCACGGGTGGCAATGCCGTGGTCGAAGGGAGCGCGGAACTCCGCTTCCCCCTCGCTTCTCCCCTCCTTCGGGGCGCTGCGTTCTTCGACTTTGGACAGGTGTGGCCGGAGGCCGGCGGGATGAACCTCCGGGACCTCGAGCTCTCTCCGGGGCTCGGCGTGCGCTACATGACCCCGATCGGTCCAATCCGCGTCGATGTCGGATACCGCCTCGGAGGAGCGCAGAGCCTCCAGGTCATCACCTCCCAGATCGAACCCTTCGACCCGACCCGTCACCGGACGGAGGATCAGCTCCGCGGACCGGACGACGAGCCGCTGGGCTTCGTGCTGTCCGAGGAGCTCGCGCTGCTGGGACCGACGGTGCGGTTCGACGAGGGCACCGGGTTCGCGCTGGGGCGGTTCCAGCTCCACCTCTCCATCGGTCACGCCTTCTGACATGGCGACGCTGCGGAGGGCAGGGCTCTGGATGGCGGTGCTTCTCGGCACGGCGCTGGTCGTCGTGGCGGGTGGCCTCTACGTGCTCCTCAACACGGGACCGGGGAACGAGCTCCTGCTCCGGGTCGCCCTGGATCAGATCGACGAGCGCATCGATGGCCGGATCACGGCCGAGGGGATCAGCTCGCCCGGGCTCCTCGGAGGTGCGACCCTGCACAGGGTCGAGATCACCGACCTGGAGGGCCGTCCCTTCCTCCGTGCGGATTCGGTGCAGGCCCGCTACGCCTACCGGGGGCTCCTTCGACAGGACATCTCGCTCTCTTCGGTGGAGGTCTGGGGGCCCGAGGTCACCGTGGAGCGGAGGAGCGGGGAAGATCTCACGAACGTGGAGCAGATCTTCCGGCTCACGGAGCGCGAGCCGGAACCGACCGAGGAGGATCCGGTCCTCCGCGTGATGCTCCGGGACGTCGGGCTCCATGGAGGCACCCTCCTGACTCGACTCCCGGTCGAGGGAGAGGATCCCGATCCGCGCTTCCGGACCGAAGTGGATCCGGGGGACGGCGCTCTGTACCAGACGTACACGCTCCGGGAGCTCGAAGGGCGGTTCTCCGAGGCCTCGATCATCGAGCCGGGCCGGGAGGGAGAGCTCATCCAGGTAGAGCGGCTTTCCTTCCTCGCGGAGGTGGTGGAGGAGTCCTTCAGGATCCAGGAGTTTCGAGGCGTCATCCACCGGGACGCCGGAGGCGCCACGTTCGTCGCGGAACGCCTCTGGTTCCCCGAATCGGAGGCAGTCGGTGTGATGCGGGTCGAATGGAGCGAGGACCTCTGGCTGGAGGCGGACCTGCTCGTCGACGTGCTGGAGCTCGGGGACTTCCGGTGGGCGGAGCCGCGGCTTCCGGATGGGCGGGGGAGCCTCGCCGTTCGCCTTCAGGGGCCGCTCGACCGGATGGAGGTGCGGATCCGGGACCTCGACCTGCAGACCCGAGGAAGCGTGATCCGCGGTACGGTCGGCGTCGATCTGTTCGACGAGCTCCGCCTCGCGGAGACCGCCCTCGACCTGGCCCCGCTCCACCTCGACCTCCTCGATCCGTGGATCGAGGACCCTCTCCCTCTTCGGGGCTTCCTCCGCGGGCACGTGGAGCTCGAGGGTCCGCTCCGCGCCCTCCGCTCCGAGGGCACGCTGAGCCATGAGGATCCGGCGACCGGAATCCCAGCCTCCCAGGCCGACTTCTCCGGGACCCTTCACCTGGACGAGCCCTTCGGTGTCACCGGCTTCGCGCTCGTGCTCGACCCATTCCGGTTCGAGCTGATCGGGGAGCTCGTGCCCGGCTTCCCCCTCGAAGGCCCCGGCTCCGCGCGTCTCGACGCCTCGGGGCGCCTCGGTCGGGGCGTGCGGTTCACCGCGGACGTGAGCCACGATCCGCAGGGGCTCGCTCCATCCAGGATTCGGGCGCTCGGGACCGTGGAAGGAACGCGAGAGGAGCTGCGACTCGACATCGAGGGAACCCTCGCCCCCCTCTCCCTCGACGCGGTCGCGCAGTACCGGCCGGACATCCCGGTCGCCGGTGAGGTCTCCGGTGCGCTGCGGGTCGTCGGCCCCCTCCGCGATCTCGTCGTGGAGTCGGATCTCTCCACCTCCGCAGGGCCCCTGCGGGTTCGGGCCCGGTTCGACGCACACGACCCGGGGAGCCAGTACCTCGTCGACCTCGAGACCGAGGACTTTCGGCTCTCGGAGGTCTGGAGGGACGCGCCGAGCCCGACCGTGGTCACGGGCGGTGTCCAGATCGACGGCAGGGGGCGGGAGGTCGGGAGCCTCGAGGGAGAGGCGCGTGCCGAGCTCCGGCGCTCGAGAGCGGGGGAGGTGGAGGTGGAGCGCGCCGATCTCCACGTCCATGCCGTGGATGGGGTTCTCGAGGTGAGCCGCTTCCTCCTCGACGCGAGCGTGATCCAGGCGGAAGGGGAGGGGAGCTTCGCGCTCCGCGCCGGCGTTCCCGAAGGGGAGCTCGTGGTCCGGTGGGAGACGCCGTCCCTCGCGTCCTTGAGGCCGGTCTTTCTGGGGGAGGACCCGATCGCGCAGGATACGCTCACCGTCCTCGAGCAGGAGATCCTCCGCGTCCAGGACGTGAACCCCGATACGCTGCCGCTTCGGGCGCAGGTCGACGTGGACGGCCGCGCCTCCGGTGAGGTCGTGCTTCGGGGCGGGTGGGAGGAGTTCACGGCCGAAGGCCATGCGGAGGTGGT
This sequence comes from Gemmatimonadota bacterium, assembly GCA_007121455.1. GTDB lineage: Bacteria > Gemmatimonadota > Gemmatimonadetes > Longimicrobiales > Gaopeijiaceae > SKKN01. Next base: position 48,739 of record SKKN01000010.1, read on the forward strand.
GGCCGGCTACTGGACGGGGCATCAGGTGGAGCGGATCGAGGCGTCCTTCACCGCGTGGGACCTTCCGAACGATCCGTGGGAGGTCGAAGCCGATGTCCAAGTGACGGATGCGGTCCTCGCCGGACGCAGCCTGAGCTCTGCGGAGGGATGGGTTCGGTATCGATCCGACCGGAGCGGTGAAGGACGGATCTCTCTCCACCCGGCGATCGAGGAGGGGCACTTCTTCGCCGGATCCTTCCAGCTCGACTCCGTCGGTGGCGAGGCGAACCTGGAGGAGGTCCGGCTCCGCTTCGACGATACGGAGTGGAGCCTTCAGGAACCGACTCGCTTGGCGTGGATGCCGCGTAGCGTCGAGCTGGACGAGCTGCATCTCGCGAGCTCGGGAGATGGACCCATGGAGCTCCGTGCGCGGGGCCTGCTCCCGTTCGAGAGCGGAGAGGCCGACTTCCACCTCGAGCTGGAGGGGATGGACCTGGGGCGCCTCGCGCGGCTGGCGCAGTCCGACGTCGACCTCGCGGGGACGTTGGATTTCACGCTCGACGTGGGAGGGAGCGCGGAGAGCCCGATCATGGCCGGCCGGGCGGCTCTCGCGGACGTCTACTTCGACGGCATCGCCGTCGCCGGTCTCGATATGGGGTTCGGGTATCGCGACCGAATCCTGACCGGAAGCGGGGAAGCCCTCTTCGAGGGTCGCCAGCTCCTCAGCGTCTCCGGCTCGTTCCCCGCGGATTTCGCGTTCCACGGGGTCGAGGATCGCTTTCCGGATCGGGCGCTCGACCTTCGGGTTCGAGCCGACGACGTGCCGGCGGCCGCGGTGCTCGGATTCCTCGAAGTTCTCGAAGACCTCGAGGGCACGCTCGACGGAGACATCCAGGTCGGAGGCACGCCCCGGAACCCGGAGCCCACGGGGAGGATCCGGCTGCGGGACGGGGCCTTCGGCCTCCCCGAGCTCGGCCTCCGCCCGAGCAGCGTGACGGCGGACCTCGACGTGGGGGCGGATCGGGTGATCCGCGTGACGGGGGAAGCGTGGTCACGGGGCCACGCCCGAATCGATGGCACGATCACGCTCGAGGATGTCGCGGACCCCTCCTTCGACCTGCGGGTGGAGGCGGCCAACTTCCAGGCGGTCGACCGGAGGGATCTCACGGTCCGCCTCGGGGGGGAGATCGCCCTCGAGGGACGCTACACCCGGCCCCTCGTGAGCGGGAGCGTCCGGGTCGAGCAGGGCACCCTCTTCCTGGAGGAGTTCGCGCGGACTGCGGAGGTGGTGGATCTGACCGACCCGGCCTTCTTCGACGTGGTGGACACGACCGTGGTGGCCGACCAGAGGGTGTTCGTCCCGACCGAAAACCCGTTTCTCCGCAACCTGCGCGTGGGGGTCGATGTAGATGTCCAGCGGGACCTCTGGCTGCGGGGCCGGGAGATGAACGTCGAGGTGGCCGGAGAGCTCATCGTGACCTACGACCGCCCGCAGCGGGAGCTTCTCCTGGTCGGAACCCTCGAGCCGGTTCGCGGTGCGTACGCCGTTGCAGGCCGAAACTTCCAGGTACAGGACGGCACCGTGGAATTCGTCGGTACGCCCGGCCTGAACCCCAGCCTCGACATCCGGGCAGTGAACCGGCTGCGGCGGGAGGGAGGCGAGCCGCTCGACATCCTCGCGACCGTGGAGGGCACCCTCGAATCCCCCAGGGTGCATCTCTCGAGCGACGCGCAGCCGCCGATCGCCGAGTCGGACCTGATCAGCTACCTGATCTTCGGCAGGCCCAGCCATGCCCTGGGGGCCGGAGAGACCTCCATCCTCCAGGGGGCGGCGGGAGCCGGTGTCACGCTGGGCCTCGGAACGCTCGCCACGCAGCTCGGGACGGCGGTCGCGCAGCAGGTCGGGTTCGACTACTTCGCGATCACGCAGGCCCGGAACACCCCCGGAATGGGGTCTCCGCTCGGGCTTGCCGGAGCCTTTGCGGAGACGCAGATCGAGGTCGGCCAGTACGTGGGCCCGAACCTTTTCCTCGCGCTCGTCCTCCGCCCGCTCACCGGGCTCGGGACGACATCGCAGACCCAGGTTCCCGGCGCCCGAATCGAATGGCGCTTCGCCGATTTCTGGATGATGGAAGGGGTGGTCGAGGACCGTTTTTCGAGAGAGGGGGCCTTGGGGTTTGGAGAGCTCGGAATGCGCCTTTCCAAGGTCGGCGGCCTCTCGGTCTTCCGCGAGTGGGGATGGTGAGCCCGGAGGGGCGAGCGGCAGGCACACCGCCCGGCTGCACGGGTAGTAGAGATGGCTCCGCAGAGGGACGGCGACGATGTCGGGCCGTCCCGGGAACGCGGGGGGAACGTGGGCTGGAGCGGATGTTCGGCCGCTCGGACCCGAGGTGCTTCGAATTCAGAGGAGAAAGGTCAGACAGATGATCCAGTACGCCAAGATTTTCACGCTCATGGCGGGGCTCACCGCGCTCGTGGTGGTCCTCGGAGCCTACCTCGGTGGCTCGCAGGGCGCGATTCTGTTCTTCTTCCTCGCGGCCGTGATGAACTTCGGGATGTACTGGTTCAGCGACCGCGCCGTGCTCAAGATGTACAAGGCCAAAGTCGTGGGTCCCGAGGACGCGCCGGAAATCTACCGGATGGTGGACCGGCTGCGGCAGCGTGCGAGACTGCCCATGCCGACCGTGGCGATCGCTCCGTCGGATCAGCCGAATGCCTTCGCGACGGGCCGGAGCACGAAGAAGGCCGTGGTCTGCGTCACCGCCGGCCTGCTGCGTGTCGTCGATCAGGCCGAGCTCGAGGGCGTGATCGCGCACGAGCTCGCGCACATCAAGCACCGGCACATGCTCGTCTCCACGACCGCCGCGACGATGGCGGGAGCCATCGCGATCCTTGGGAGCGTCACGCGCTGGGGGGTGCTCCTGGGTGGCGGCCGGGGAGGTGACCGGAACCCGATCGTCCTCATCGCGATGTCGATCATCGCACCCATGGCGGCCATGATCGTCCAGATGGCGATCTCGAGGCAGAACGAGTTCCAGGCCGACCGCACCGGGGCGGAGATCGCGGGCGGGCCCCGCGGGCTCGCCAACGCACTCCGGCGCCTCGAGGAGTCGGCCCGCAGGATCCCCATGGACGTGAATCCCGCCGCGGCGCAGCTCTGCATCGTGAATCCGCTCGCGGGTGTGCGGGGTCAGACGATGCTGAAGCTCTTCAGCACGCACCCTTCGACCGAGGACCGGATCGCCCGTCTCCGGGGGATGGAGCAGGAGGGCTTCTGAGCCCTTTCGTCTCCCCGGCCGGGGCCCGCGCGTGAATCGGAGGGAGGAGCTTCTCGTCGTACGAGGGGCCCGGGAGCACAACCTCCGAAACGTCAGCGTCGAGCTGCCGCGCGGCCGGTTGATCGTGGTCACCGGCATCTCCGGGTCGGGGAAGTCCTCCCTCGCGTTCGACACGATCTACGCCGAGGGACAGCGCCGCTACGTCGAATCGCTCTCCGCGTATGCCCGGCAGTTTCTCGGGCTCATGGAAAAGCCGGACGTGGACTCGATCGAAGGTCTCTCCCCGGCGATCTCGATCGAACAGCGCACCGTCTCGCGCAATCCTCGCTCCACGGTGGGGACGGTGACGGAGGTCTACGACTACCTCCGTCTGCTCTGGGCCCGGGCGGGCATCCCCCACTGCCCCGAGTGCAGCCGCCCCGTGATCCGGCAGTCCTCCTCCCAGATCGTCGACCGCATCCTCGCGCTGGAAGAGGGCACGAAGATCCAGGTACTCGCTCCCCTCGTCCGTGGCCGGAAGGGTGAGTTTCGCGAGCTTCTCGAGAAGGCACAGAAGGATGGGTTCGTGCGCGTGCAGGTGGACGGGGAGGTGTACGACCTCTCGGACCCACCGGCGCTGAACCGGTACGAGAACCACGACATCTCGGTGGTGGTGGACCGGGTCGTCGTTCGCGATTCGGACCGGGACCGGATCGCGGACTCGGTGGAGACGGCGCTCAAGACGGCGCAGGGGATCGTCGAGGTCGCCGAGCACGGGACCGACGTGCGGACCCACGTCTTCAGCGAGCACTACTCCTGCGCGCACTGCGGGACGAGCCTTCCGGAGCTCGAGCCACGGCAGCTCTCCTTCAACTCTCCCTACGGGGCGTGTGAGGAGTGCGGAGGCCTCGGGACCAGGAAGGAGGTCAGGCCGGAGTTCGTGCTGGGTGATCCGTCGATCTCGATCCTGGAGGGCGTGATCCTCCCCTGGGGGGACCCCTCCGGTCACACCCGCCAATCCGTGATTCCGGGGCTCGCCGAGGCGTACGAGTTCGATCCGGCGAGGCCATGGCGGGAGATCCGGGAGGATGTGCAGGAGGCGATCCTCCACGGCTCCGGACGGATGAAGATCGCCTTTCCCTACCGTAAGGACGGCAAGGAGGACACGTACGTGGAGGTGTGGGAGGGAGTGCTGCCCCAGCTCCAGAGGCGGTACGAGGAGACCCGCTCGGACGGTGTCCGCCGCCAGCTCGAGGAGTACATGACCGGACGCCCCTGCGCGGCGTGCGGCGGCTCCCGGCTCCGCCCCGAATCCCTCGCCGTCACCGTCGCCGGAAAGTCGCTGGGCGATGTCGTCGAGATGCCCGTCCTGGAGGCACTCGACTTCTTCCAGGCTCTTCCCGTGGGAGAAACCGGGAACGGGCAGGTCGCGGACCGCAGCCCCCGCCTCTCCGCGGTCATCGCCGGCCCGGTCCTGAAGGAGGTCGTAGAACGCCTCGGCTTCCTCCGGGACGTGGGCCTGGGCTACCTGACCCTGGGGCGCTCGGCCGACACCCTCTCCGGCGGAGAGGGCCAGCGGATCCGGCTGGCGACCCAGATCGGGAGCCGCCTCGTCGGGGTCCTCTACATCCTCGACGAGCCCTCGATCGGCCTCCACCAACGGGACAACGAGCGGCTTCTCGGGACCCTCCGCTCCCTCCGCGACCTCGGCAACACGGTCATCGTGGTCGAGCACGACGAGGAGACGATCCGGAGCGCAGACCATGTGGTGGATCTCGGGCCGGGAGCCGGCCGGAGAGGCGGTGAGGTCGTCGCTTCCGGCGCCTTGGATCGGGTCATGAACGAACCCCGCTCCCTGACCGGCGCGTACCTCCGGGGCGATCGTGCCATTCCGGTGCCCGAGACCCGTCGGCCGCGCGACCCCGAGCGGGGCCTCGTGCTCAAAGGCGCGGCCGGGCACAACCTGCAGAGCGTGGATGTGGAGTTCCCCCTGGGCACCTTCATCGCGGTCACGGGCGTGAGCGGATCCGGCAAGTCGTCGCTCGTGAACGACACGCTGTACCGCGCCCTCTCCCGTCGCCTTTACCGGTCCCGCGCCCTCCCGCTCCCGCACGACCGGGTCGAGGGGCTGGAGCGGGTGGACAAGGTGATCGAGGTGGACCAGTCCGCGATCGGCCGCACACCCCGCTCGAACCCGGCGACGTACACGGGCCTCTTCACCCCGATCCGGGAGCTCTTCGCAGAGCTTCCGGAGTCCCAGATTCGTGGCTACGCGCCCGGTCGTTTCTCCTTCAACGTGAAGGGGGGCCGGTGCGAGGCGTGCTCGGGCGACGGCCTCGTGAAGATCGAGATGCACTTCCTTCCGGACGTCTACGTCGCCTGCGACGTCTGCCGGGGGTGGCGCTACAACCGGGAAACGCTGGACGTGCACTACCGCGGGCGGAACATCGCGGACGTCCTCGAGATGACGGTCGAAGAGGCGCTCGAGTTCTTCGACGCCGTGCCCCGGATCCGAAAGCGCCTCGAGGCGCTTTCGGACGTGGGGCTCGGATACATCCAGCTCGGGCAGCCGGCGACGACGCTGTCGGGAGGCGAGGCCCAGCGGGTGAAGCTCTCCTCCGAACTCTCGAAGCGGGCGACGGGCGATACGCTGTACATCCTGGACGAGCCCACGACGGGGCTGCACTTCGAGGATGTCCGGGTCCTCCTCGACGCCCTCCACCGACTCGTGGATCTGGGCAACACGGTCATCGTCATCGAGCACAACCTCGAGGTGATCAAGACCGCCGACTGGATCGTGGATCTGGGGCCCGAGGGCGGGGTCGAAGGGGGAGAGCTGGTCGCGGCCGGAACCCCCGAGGAGGTGGCGGCGAATGCCCGCTCGTACACGGGCCGGTATCTGGCTCCCCTCGTCAAGGCCGTCCCGGTCGGGTGACTGCGGGGCAGCCGGAAGGATGCCTGGCCGAGCCCTCCGGTGTTAGACTGAATCCGGGCACCGAAACCCAACCCCCTCCTGCATCGTAGGAGGGGGGGGAGCGGCCGCGGGACGACAGCCAGTCAGCGTGGAAACCGGGAGGGCGTATGGTGAGCAGAGACGACATCGAAAGCTACCTGATCCGGATGGGACTCGAGCACGAAGAGATCGACGAGGGGATGTTCCTCGTCCGGAGCGGGAGCGAGGACCTTCCCATCGTGGTTCATCATTCGCCTCCGCTGCTCGTGCTGCGACTGAAGGTGATGGATCTGCCTTCGGACGGCGAGCATCTCTCCCAGCTCTACCGGACGCTCCTCGAGCTGAATGCCTCCGATGTCGTGCACGGGGCGTACGGAATCGAGGAGGATGAGCTGATCTTGAGCGACACCTTCCAGCTCGACACCCTCGGGTTCGAAGACTTCCAGACTTCCCTCGAGAGCCTCCAGATGGCCGGCTCCAGCCACATGGACCGGATCCAGACCCTCGCCTCCGCCGACGTGAAGGGCTGACCCATGAGTATCTTCCAGAAGATTTCGAGCCTCTTCAAATCGAACATCAATGATCTGATCGCCCGGGCTGAAAACCCGGAGAAGATGCTGAACCAGATCATCCTCGACATGAGGGATCAGCTCTCCAAGGCGAAGCGCGAAGTGGCGGCGGCGATCGCCGACGAGCGGAAGCTGAGGGCGCAGCTCGACGACGAGGCCGGACAGGCCCGCGACTGGGAGAACCGGGCGATGCTTGCGGTTCGCGAAGGGCGGGACGACCTCGCCAAGCAGGCCCTGATCCGGCAGCAGGAGCACGGAGAGCGGGCCGGATCCCTGGAGCGGACCTGGCGGGCCCAGGCCGAGGAGACCGAGAAGCTCAAGGCCTCCCTCAAACAGCTCAACGACAAGATCGAGGAGGCGAAACGCAAGCGGAACCTCCTCATCGCGAAGCAGAAGCGCGCCCAGGCCCAGCGGCGGATCCACGACACGATGTCCGGCCTCTCCGACACCTCCGCCTTCGATGCGTTCAACCGGATGGCCGAAAAGATCGAAGCGGCCGAGCAGCAGACGATCGCCGCGGCGGAGGTGAGCGAAACCCTCTCCGGCGACCCGCTGGAACGTGAGTTCGCGGGCCTCGAGACGGGGGGTGAGGCGGAGGAGCGCCTCCTCGCCCTCAAGCGCGAGATGGGACTGCTTCCGAGCGGAGAAGAGGAGGAGCGGAGGCGGATCGGAGCCGGCGAGGAGGAGGAGGCCGACTCGGACATCCGGGAAGCGGAGCTGATCGAGGAGTTCGACCGCCTCCAGGAAGGGAAGGACACATAGTGGAATCCACGGTCTTCCTCGACGGCGAGTACCTGCCCTCCGACCAGGCGCGGATCTCGGTCGAGGACCGGGGATTCCTCTTCGGGGACGCGGTCTACGAAGTCTCCCCCGCCTACCGGGGCACCTTCTTCCGGCTCGACCGCCATCTCGACCGGATGCGTCGGGGGCTCGGCGCCCTCCAGATCGACTGGGACGTGGCGGAGCTTCCGGGGATCCACGAGGGCCTCCTCGCACGGAATGGGCTGGATGCCGCGGAGGTGAGCATCGTCTACCTGCAGGTCACCCGGGGGGTCGCCCCGCGGACGCATCACTTTCCCCCCGGTCCGGTGCGGCCCACGGTCTTCGGCTACGCGAAGGAGTTCCTGCGTCCTGCCCGGGAGCGCTGGGAGGAGGGGTGGGCAGCGATCACGGTGCCGGATCAGCGGTGGGCCCGGGCCGACCTGAAGACGACCTGTCTGCTTCCGAACGTCCTCGCCCAGGAAGCTGCGAGGAGGTCGGACGTGGCGGATGCGGTGCTCGTTCGCGACGGGTTCGCGCTCGAGGGAGCGCACAACAACCTCTTCGCGGTCTTCGGCGACACGGTCGTGACGCATCCGGCCTCGAATCAGATCCTCCACGGCATCACACGGGAGTTCGTTCTCGAGCTGGCCCGAGGGGCGGGCATGCCGGTCGAGGAGCGGCCGATCCCGCTCGAAGAGCTGAGTGGCGCAGACGAGATCTTCTTCACGGGGACGACGACGGAGATCCGGCCGACCGTGGAATTGGACGGCCTCCCGGTCGGGGAGGGTCGGGTGGGACCTGTGGCGCGTGCGCTCTTCGACGCCTTCCTCGCCGGGGTCGAGCAGGCGAGGCGCGGTCAGGGGTAGAGGAGGAAGGGTTCCCGGAGCTCGAGGAACTCCTGGAGCTCGGCGATCCAGCCCGTGCGCAGCTCCTGGACGTCGAGCCCGCGGTCGATCCCGTCCCGGAGCCTGTCCGTGCCGGCGAGACGGTCGAAGTGAGAGGCTCGCCACTGCCAGTCGTGACCCGCGATCCGGCGGATCTCCTTGAGCAGGAGCACCCCCACGAGGGTGGGATCGTACACCTCGGGATGGTCCGCGATCAGCCGCACTCCCTCCACCTCCACGCCGTCGAACTTTCCGTCGCCGGGCTCGCTCGGTGTGAAGGTGACGGCCTCGAAGTAGGCCCCGGGGATCTGGTACTCGTTCATGATCTGGGCGAGGCGCTCCGCCGGAAGCCAGGGTGCGGCGACGACCTGGAAGGCCAGGTCGTCCGTTCCCCTGCCCACCGAGAGATTGGTGCCTTCGAAGAGGCAGGTCCCGGGGTAGTGGAGGGCGCTGTCTACCGAGGGCATGTTCGGGGAAGGAGGCACCCAGGGGAGGTCGGTGTCCGTGAAGAAGTGCTCCCGGGTCCACCCCTCGACCGGAACGACGTGGAGGTCGACTTCCACGTCGTACGCCCCCTGGAAGAGGAGGGCGAGCTCGCCCGGCGTCATCCCGTGCCTCATCGGCAGGGGGTACATCCCGACGAAGGAGGAGAATTCCGGATCGAGGACGTTCCCCTGGACGAGACGGCCGCCGATGGGGTTCGGTCGGTCGAGCACCACGAAGGGGATCCCTGCGCGGCCCGCTTCCTCCATTGCAAGGGCCATCGTGTAGACATAGGTGTAGTATCTGGCCCCAACATCCTGAATGTCGAAGAGAAGGGCATCGAGCTCGTCCAGGCTCCCGGCGGGAGGTCTTCGGGACTCCCCGTACAGCGAGTGGACCGGCAGGCCCGTGTGCTCGTCGAGCCCGTCATCGACCAGGACCCCGGGCTCGGCGTCTCCGCGGATCCCATGCTCGGGACTGAAGAGGGCGACGAGGTGGACGTCCGGATGCTCCCAGAGGAGGTCGATGCTCGAGACTGCCGCTCCGCCCCGGCTCTCGACGGCGGAGATTCCGGTGTGATTCGTCACCAGGCCCACGCGCCGGCCCTCCACGAGGTGGAGCGAGTCTCGAAGGAGCACGTCCACTCCGGGAAGCACCTCCGCGTTCGTCGCGGTGCGCTCCCCCAGGCGAACGTCCTGAGCGGCGCCGGCAACGGGAACGAGGAGGCTCTGGAGGACGAGAATCACCGCAAAGGAGGATTGTGGCTTCATGGACCGGTTCCTAAGTTCCAATCAGGTCTTGCCGGGTCGGCGGATGCCGTGCCCGGGGCGGAGAACTTCGACGAGCTCGAAGGATTCCGTCAACCGCACTTCCTTGCCACCCCGGTCGCGCGTTCTGAGGTCCATGATCCTGTCCCATCGTGTCGTGTCGCACCCGCTTCGGCTTCTCGTGCTCCTGCCCCTGCTCTCCATGAGCCTGTCGTGTGCCGCGACCCCTCCGGACCCGCCGCCCGCCCCACCCGAGGAGGTTGCCGAGGAGCCCGTGGACGAGCGTGAGCCTGAGGAGGAGAAGGAGCCCGAGCGGGTCGCCCCGCCGGCGGAGCCGCTCGACCGGACCCCGCTGCCGGTGCCCGACATTCGCCTCCGCAGTCCGGACGGCTGGGCCGAGGAGACGCTGAGCCGTCTCACCCTCCGTCAGAAGGTGGGGCAGATGATGATGCCCTTCATCCTGGGGGACTACGCTCCCGAGGGCTCGGCGAGCCATCGGCGGATCCTCCGCATGATCGACGAGGAGGAGATCGGGGGCGCGATCGTCTCGGTGGGGACTCCGGTCGAGGTCGCGACGAAGTTGAACGTGCTTCAGCGCCGGTCGAACGTACCCCTTCTCGTGGCGGCGGACCTGGAGACAGGGGCGGGGTTCCGGCTCCGGGGGGCGGTGCACACGCCCGGCGGGTTGGACCTCGGCGGTGCGACGGATTTCCCCCCGCTGATGGCCGTGGGCGCGACAGACCAGCGCTTCTACTCGTACGAGATGGGACGGGTCACGGCGCGGGAAGCGCGGGCCGTCGGCATTCACGTCCCCTTTGCCCCGGTTCTCGACGTCAACAACAACTCCGAGAACCCGATCATCAACACGCGCGCGTTCGGTGAGGATCCCACGCGCGTCGCCGAGCTCGGGGCGTGCTTCATCCGGGGGCTGCAGGATTACGGAGCGCTCGCCACCGGGAAGCACTTTCCCGGTCATGGGGATACGGAGGTCGATTCCCATCTCGCGCTGCCGGTGATCCGTCTCGGGCGGAGCCGCCTCGACGAGGTGGAGCTCGTGCCCTTCCGGATGGCGATCGAGAGCGGCATGGGCGCGGTGATGACCGCGCACATCGCGATGCCCGGGATCACCGGCGGGGCGGATACCCCGGCCACACTCTCGCGGCCGGTGATCACCGACCTCCTCCGGGGCGATCTCGGCTTCCAGGGGCTCGTCTTCACCGATGCGATGGACATGAGCGCGATCGACCGCCTCTACTCCCGGGAGGAGGCGGCGGTGCGGGCGGTGGAGGCCGGGGTGGATGTCATCCTGATGCCCCCGAGCCCGATGCGCGCGATCCAGGGCATCATGGAGGCGGTGCTCTCCGGGCGGATTTCCGAGGAGCGGATCGACGAATCCGCCCTCCGGATCCTCCGCACCAAGGAGCGAATGGGGCTGCACGAGAACCGGACGGTGGACGTCGAGGAGATCCACCGCGTCGTGGGAATCCCCGAGCACATCGACGTCGCTCGGACGATCGCGGAGCGATCCCTCACCCTCCTCAAGAACGACGGAAATCTCCTTCCGCTCCGGGGCACCCGAACCGCGGAGGTGATGTCCGTCACCTACCGGCGACCCAACGCGCTTCTCGCAGGAAGGTTCTTCGATGCGGAGCTCGGCAGGACGTACCCGCGTCTCGACCGGCGGGGCGTGACCCGGAGCACCCGGTCCGAGGAGTACGATCGGATCATGGCGGACACGCGGGACTCGGACCTCGTTGTCGTCTCGATCTACGTGACGGCGACGGCGTACGCCGGGGACGTGGCGGTCCCGGAGGAGCTCTCGGACTTCCTGAAGGAGCTCTCGGAAAGCGGCACACCCCACGTCGTGGTCTCCTTCGGAAACCCCTATCTGCTCGCCGAATTTCCGGACGTGCGCGCCTACCTGCTCGGGTGGGGAGATGCGGAGGTGAGCCAGAGGGCGGCGGCCGCGGCCCTCCTCGGCGAGGTGCCGATCTCCGGCTCGGCGCCCACCCGGATCCCCCCGTTCGAGATCGGAGCGGGGATCGCCCTGGGACAGAACGTCGCCCTCGGTGGAGGTGCCGGGTGCTGACCCGGAGTCCGGCGCTGACCGGAGGCCCGGCGCTCACCGGCCGCCTGCAGGCGAGAGGGCGCGCCCGGGGGGCGATCTTCGGTGCGCTCCTCCTCGGCCTCCTCCTGATCGGCTCCTGCGCTCCGGATGTGCCGGTGCCTCCCCCCGGACCGGCGGCCCCCGCCGACGAGGCCCGGTGGGTGGAGGAGGCTCTCGCCTCCATGGAGCTCCGGGAGGAAGTGGCTCAGCTCGTCTTCCCCTGGATCCCCGGCGCGTATCAGAGCCGAACGGATCCGGAGTTTCTCGGGCTCGAGAGGTGGGTGGAGGAAGGGATCGGCGGGGTCGTGATCTCGATCGGAAGCCCTCACGCCTATGCGGCGAAGCTGAATGCGCTCCAGGAGGTCGCCCGGATTCCCCTTCTCGTCTCGTCCGATTTCGAGAGCGGTGGGCCGGGGATGCGGATCAACCACTCGTATGCGCTTCCCTCCCTCCTCGCTCAGGGCGGCGGGACGAGCTTTCCTCCGACGATGGCGTTCGGAGCGATCGGCGAGGAGGCGTTCGTCGAGGAGATGGCCCGGATCACGGCGGTCGAAGCCCGTGCCGTGGGCGTTCATCTCAACTTCGCACCCGTCGTGGACGTGAACTCGAATCCGGAGAACCCGATCATCAACACGCGGGCTCTGGGCGAGGATCCCGAGACGGTCGGACAGCTCGCGCGCGCGTACATCCGGGGGGCCCGGGAAGGCGGAGTGCTCACCACGGCGAAGCATTTCCCCGGCCACGGGGACACGAGGGTGGACTCCCACCTCGAGCTGCCCGAAGTGACGGCGGACCGGCAGCGGCTGGACGAGGTCGAGCTCGTGCCCTTCCGAGCGGCGATCGACGAAGGGGTCGACGGGGTGATGACGGCGCACGTCTCCGTCCCCGCCGTCCTGGGTCCTGACGCGCCTCCCGCCACCTTCTCCTCCGAGTTCATGACCGACCTCCTCGAGGGGGAGTTGGGCTTCGACGGGCTGGTGATCACCGATGCGCTCCGGATGGGCGCGATCACGGAGCGGTACGGAGGAGGGGAGGCGGCGGTGCTGGCCCTCGAGGCCGGTGCGGACATCATCCTCGTGCCGGAGAGCGTCCCCGGAGCGATCGACGCGGTCGTGGAAGCGGTCGAGTCGGGCCGTCTCTCCCGCGAGCGCCTCCAGGCCTCCGTGCGAAAGGTCCTCGGGGCGAAGGCCGGCCTGGAGCTCCACCGCGAGCGCAGGGTTCCGCTCGAGGAGGTCGACCGGGTCGTCGGCTCGGGCCCCCACCTCGCGTTCGCGGACTCCGCCGCGAGCCGCTCGATCACCCTCCCCCGGGACCGGGAGAACCGGGTCCCGGTCGACCTCGAAGAAGCGCCACGCGTGCTTTCGGTCACCTACGCGAGGAGCTCGAGTCCGGTCGCGGGCCAGGAGTTTGATGCCCTCCTCGCCACCTTCGTGCCGGAGGTGGAGCGGGTTCGGCTCGACGAGCGATCGTCTCCGGCGGAGTACCGGAGCCTGGGAAGCCGGGCGGAGGAGGCCGACCTCGTGCTGGTGAGCGCCTACGTTGCGCCCCAGGCCGGTGCCGGAGCCGTCGAAGTCCCCGCCGAGCTCGCGCGCTTCGTCCACGAGATCGACGAGCGGCGCCCTCTGGCCGTTCTCTCGTTCGGAAATCCCTACCTCCTGAGCGTATTTCCGGACGTGGGCACGTACATGCTCGCGTGGGGCGACCGGGAGGTCTCCCAGCGGGCGGCGGTGCGCGCACTCGTCGGCGCGTCGGGGATCGAAGGACGCCTGCCCGTCACCCTCCCACCATTCCACCAGAGGGGAGAGGGGCTGGTCCGAGCGGCCGATCCCCTCGTGGCGGAACGGGCCCGGGCCCGGGGCGACGCGCTCGACGAGACGGGCCTCGTCGCCGGCCCGCCAGGAGGCGACGCGGAGGAGCCAACGGTCGAGCCCGACCCCCCGGATCCGGAGGAGTGGAGTGCGGCCTGGCCCGGCGAAGCGAGTCCGAAAAGCCTCGGGATGTCACCGACGCTCCTGGCGGAGCTGGACTCGCTCATGCTCGCGGCCGTCGCGGACGGCGTGGCACCCGGGGCGGCGCTCGCAGTGGGCCGGTCGGACGGCATCGTGCGCCTTCGGGGCTACGGCACGCTCGACTACGCGGAGGGAAGCCCGCCGGTCACGACGCGGACGCTCTACGACGTCGCGTCACTCACGAAGGCGCTGGGCACCACGACCGCGGTCATGCTCCTCGTCGAAGAGGGGCGGATCGAATTGGACGCACCGGTGAGCCGCTATCTGCCGTGGTGGAGCGACGACTCCTCTTCAGCGAGGAGCCGGGTCACGGTCCGGGACCTCCTCCTCCACCGCTCCGGGCTTCCGGCGTGGCGACGGTGGTTCCTCGAACTCGCGGGCACCGACCAGTACCGGGAGGCGGTCTCCACCCTCGCGCTCGACCAGGAGCCGGGGAGCACGACGATCTATTCGGACATCGGCTTCAAGGTTCTCGGGTGGATCGTCGAGGAGGTCTCCGACCGGCCGCTCGATGCCTTCCTGGGGGAGCGCGTGTGGAGGCCCGTCGGGATGGCGGACACCTTCTTCCGACCCGACTCCTCTCTCTTCTTCCGGATCGCCCCCACTGAAGTGGACGAGGAGCGGAGGAACCGGCACATCCTGGGGGAGGTGCACGACGAGAATGCCTACTCCATGGGCGGGGTGGCCGGCCACGCCGGAATCTTCTCATCCGTCCAGGACCTCTCCCTCTTTGCCCGGTTGATGCTCGGAGGAGGTCGGCTTCCAGGCTGCGGTGGGTCGGAGGCCGCAGTCGAGCAGGAGGGCTTCCCATGCCCCCCGACGGGGCGGGGCGAGGTCTCCCTGTTCGATCGTGGGACGGTCGCGGACTTCACGCGCCGCCATGACCGCACCGCGTCCCGCGCGCTCGGCTGGGACACGCCGTCCGGGAGGTCCTCCGCCGGGGACTACTTCACGACCGAGTCCTTCGGGCACACAGGCTTCACCGGCACGTCGATCTGGATCGACCCCGAGCTCGACCTCTTCGTGGTACTCCTCACGAATCGGGTGAACCCGACGGGGGAGAACACCCTCCACATCCCACTGCGGCGCGCCGTCCACGACGTCGCTGCCATGGCGATCCTCGACCGGGAGATCAGCCGAAGGTCGCCGTAGCGCAACATCGAGCCGACTCCGGTGTTGGGAAGAAGATGGTCCGGGTTCGATTCCGCCGGACCTTTCGCGTTGATTCGAATCGAACCGAGGATGTCCGATGGGAAAAGCAAAGCAAGGCGACACCGTAGCGATCCACTATACCGGCCGCCTGGAAGACGGGACGGTGTTCGACACCTCCAGGGACCGCGATCCGCTCGAGCTCACACTCGGGAGCGGGCAGGTGATTCCGGGGTTCGAGAAGGCCGTCGAGGGGATGGCGGAGGGGGACACGAAGACGGAGAAGATCCCCTCGGAGGAGGCGTACGGTCCGCGGCGGGACGACATGGTGCTCTCCCTCCCCAAGGAGCAGCTTCCGGAACACCTCGATCCGGCTGTGGGACAGCAGCTCCAGATGCAGTCCCAGGAAGGCCAGGTCTTCGAGGTCACCGTCGTCGGCCTCGACGAGGAGAAGATCGAGATCGATGCGAACCACCCGCTCGCCGGCAAGGATCTGACCTTCGACCTCGAGCTCGTGAAAGTCGGCGAATGACGCTCACGGGCTGACGCCCGCGCGTGATCCGCCTGGTGGTACGAGGGCGCCGGTCCCCACGGGGGGCCGGCGCCCTTTCCATTGCGTCCACGGTTCCATAAGCTCCCCGGCGATCCGACGGGTCGGCCGAGCCGGTCCCCTCCATCCCCCCGGACCAGGGAGTCTGCGTGACCCCTCTCGACTGGTGGATCATCGGCCTCTATTTCCTCCTGGCGGTCGTGATCGGGGTCGCGCTCTCCCGCCGAGCCGGACGTTCGGTCTCGGAGTATTTCGTCGGAGGGCGCTCGCTCCCGTGGTGGCTCGCCGGGACGTCGATGGTGGCCACGACCTTCGCCGTCGACACCCCGCTCGCGGTCACCGAGCTCGTGGTGATGCACGGCGTGGCCGGGAACTGGCTCTGGTGGAACCTGGTGATGAGCGGGATGCTCACCGTCTTCTTCTACGCCCGGCTCTGGCGCCGCGCGGGGGTGCTGACGGACGTGGAGTTCACCGAACTCCGCTACGGGGGCCGCCCGGCGGCGATTCTGCGGGGCTTCCGCGCCGGATACCTCGCCCTTCCGATCAACCTGATCATCATGGGCTGGGTGAACCTCGCGATGGTCGAGATCGCGGCGGTCGCCCTCGACATCCCGCGGGTCTGGGCGCTCCTCTTCTGCTTCTTCCTCGCCGCGAGCTACTCGGTTCTGGCGGGACTCTGGGGCGTGGTCGTCACGGATCTCTTCCAGTTCGTGCTCGCCGTCGGCGGCGCGGTGGTCCTAGCGGTCTTCGCGGTGAACGCCGTGGGCGGGATCTCGGGAATGGAGAGCGGGCTCGCCGAGGTGTACGGCTCGACGGAGGCGGCCCTCGCCTTCTTCCCGGAGGCGGGCGCGGAGTGGATGCCCGCGATCACCCTCGCCGTCTTCCTCGGGGTGAACTGGTGGGCGTCGTGGTATCCGGGGGCGGAGCCCGGTGGGGGAGGATACGTGGCGCAGAGGATCTTCTCCTCCCGGACCGAGCGGGACGGACTCCTCGCCACCCTCTGGTTCAACATCGCTCACTACGCCGTCCGTCCCTGGCCGTGGATCCTCGTCGCGCTCGCCACGACGATCCTCTACCAGGACCTCGACAACCCCCGCCAGGGATACGTCATGGCGGTGATGGACCTCCTCCCTCCCGGGCTCACGGGGCTCCTCCTCGCCGGTTTCGCGGCCGCCTACATGTCCACGATCTCGACCCAGCTCAATTGGGGCGCGAGCTACCTGGTCAACGACCTCTACGCCCGCTTCTGGAAGAAGAGTGCGTCCCAGAAGGAGCTCGTGCTCGTCTCCCGGCTCGCGACCGTCGCTCTGATGCTGGCCTCCCTGGTCGTGACCTACTACCTCACGAGCATCGAGGGGGCGTGGCGGTTCCTCCTCGCCCTCGGCGCCGGCACGGGACTCGTCCTGATCCTCCGCTGGTACTGGTGGCGGATCAACGCGTGGTCCGAGATCTCCGCGATGATCGCCTCCCTCGTGGCGAGCCTCTACCTCTGGTTCGGAGCGGGGCTCGACCCCGACGACCTCGGGCAGTGGGCGTGGATCATGCTCGCGACCGTGGGGGTGAGCACCGTGGTCTGGCTCACGGTCACCTATCTGACCGGCCCGGAGTCGGACGAGACCCTGGAGCGCTTCTACCGGCGGGTCCGACCCGGGGGCCGCGGGTGGTACCCGGTGGCGAGACGCCTCGGCTTCGGTGAGGAGGGGCTCGATGGAGGGTCCCTGAACTGGACGAGCTGGCTGGCCGGGGTCGTCTGCGTCTACACGACGCTCTTCGGAACCGGACACCTCATCTTCGGTCGGTGGGGGAGGGCCTCGTTCTTCCTCGGGGTCGCCGCGTTCTGCCTGTGGTGGATCGCGCGGCGGCTCCAGACGATGCCGCCCGCCCGGGCCGGAGACGAGGCCCCACCCGCCCGGGTCGAGCGGATCGGGGCGAAATGACGGCCTTCACCGGGTTGGACCTGACCGTCCTCGTCCTCTACCTGGGCGGCGTGACCCTCTGGGGAGCGTGGCTCGGGAGGCATCAGCGGACCGGCACCGACTACTTCCTCGGGAACCGAGAGCTTCCATGGGGGGCCGTCCTCCTCTCCGTCGTCGCCACCGAGACGAGCACCCTCACCTTCCTCTCCATCCCGGGCGTGTCCTACTTCGGCACCCTGGCATTTCTCCAGCTCACGCTGGGGTATCTGGCCGGGCGGATCGTCGTGGCGAGCCTCCTCCTGCCGTCGTACTACCGCGGGGAGCTGAACACCGCGTACGCGCTGCTGGAGACGCGCTTCGGAACGGGGACGCGGCGGTTCGCCTCGGGGATCTTCATGATCACCCGTCTGCTCGCGGATTCCGTCCGCCTCTTCGCGACCGCGATCCCGCTCGCGCTCATCACCGGGTGGCCGTACTCGCTCTCGATCGGGATCATCGGCGTGCTCACCCTCGTCTACACGTACTTCGGGGGGATCCGGGCGGTGGTCTGGGTGGACGTGCTCCAGATGGCGCTCTACCTGCTCGGGGCGGTCGTCGCCTTCGCCGTGCTCCAGACGCTCGTGACCGGAGGCTGGGGCGGGATCCTCGGGAGCGCCGCGGCGGAAGGGAAGCTCGCCTGGCTCGACTTCTCCGCAGACCCGGCGGTGCCCTACACGTTCTGGGCCGGGCTGCTCGGCGGAGGGTTCCTTTCCATGGCCTCCCACGGAACGGATCAGCTCATCGTCCAGCGGCTCCTGACCTGCAAGGACCTCCGCTCGAGCCAGAAGGCGCTGATCGGGAGCGGGCTCGCCGTCATCGTCCAGTTCGCGCTCTTCCTGCTCGTCGGGATCGGCCTCTGGGCCTTCTACGAGGGACACGCGTTCGAGCGCCCGGATGAGATCTTCGCCCTCTTCATCATCGAGGAGCTGCCCGCGGGAGTCACGGGGCTTCTGATCGCGGGGGTCTTCGCAGCCGCGATGTCTTCCCTCTCCTCGTCGATCAACTCCCTCGCGTCCGCGACGGCCTACGATTTCTGGGCGCCCCTCAGGGGAAAGTCGGCCGATGACGGGGGCACGCTCCGAGCGGGCCGCCTCTTCACCCTCGTCTGGGCCGGGCTGCTCATCGGAGTGGCGATCCTGTACATTCCGATGAGCGAGGATGCCGCGGCCGTGGAGGTGGCGCTCACGATCGCGTCGCTCGTCTATGGAGGGCTCCTGGGCGCGTTCTTCCTCGGCGTTCTGGTCCCCAGGGTGGACCAGCGGAGCGTGATCTTCGGAATGCTCGCCGGGATCGCCACGGTGACCTCGATCTGGCTCTTCATCCCCCACCTCGTGGGGTGGCCATGGTTCGTGTTGATCGGGTTCGTCGTGACCTTCCTGGTGGGAACCGTGTTCGGAAGGAATCGGAGTGAGGTGGCTTCTCGATGAAGCAAAGTGCGAAGAGACCCCGGGGGCCCATCTTCGTGGGGGTGGATGGGGGCGCGACCTGGATCCGGGTCTTTCTCGTCGACCGTCTCGGTGCGGAGCTGGCCGCGGTGCAGGGGCCGACCGGGGCCACGGGCGTGCGGCCCGCTTCGTCCCACCGCCCGGCCGCCGATGCGGTCGCCACCCGGATCGAAGAGCTCGTACGCCGTGCAGCCAATCAGGGCGGGTGCGCCGACGCCCTGCCGGCCCGGGGGCTCCTGGCGGGGTTCTCCGGAGCCGGAAGCCCAGAGTACCGATCGGCGCTGCACGAGGCATTGTGCGGCACCGACCTCGCGGCGGAGGTCCGGGTGACGACGGACATCAACGTCGCGTACATGGACGCGTTCGCCACGCAGCCCGGCATGCTCCTCATCTCGGGTACGGGCTCGATCCTCGTGGCCCGGAACGAGGCGGGCTCCGAGCTCAGGGTCGGAGGTTGGGGTCCGCTCCTCGGGGACGAGGGGAGCGGCTACTGGATCGGGATGGCGGCGATCCGCGCGGTGATGAAGGCCCTGGACGGCCGCGGTCCCACGACGGGGCTCGGGGAGGATCTGGTCCAGGCGGCCGGGGTGGCGGGCCCGCGGGGCCTTCCCGCGTGGTGCGAGGCCAGCGCCCGGTGGCAGATCTCCGCGCTCGCACCCCGGGTCCTCGAGCAGGCCGAGGACGGGGACGAGGTCGCGGACGAGATCCGGCGTGCGGCGCTTCGCGCCCTGCTCGAGCACCTGGAGGCAGGCAGAACCCACCTCGAAATGACGAGCCCGGCATTCCAGCGTACCCCGGCGGTCGCCCTCGCCGGGGGGCTTCTGGAGCCCGGAGGAGGTCTTCGCGCGGATCTCGAGGAGGCGCTTCCTCGCCTCGGGCTCCTTCTTCGCCCCGGCCAGGTTCGTCCGGAACGGGGAGCGGCGGCGAAGGCCCTCGAGCTATTCGGAGCGTAGGACCTCCTCCCGTTCCGCCCGGCGAGCCACCGAGGCCTGCTCCTCCTCGAGGGCTCGCGAGATCTGCACGGGAAAGGGGCTCGAAGCGGGATCGATCCCCTGGATCTCCTCGGGCAACCGGTCCAGCTCCTCGCGGGCACGCCGCCGCAGGGCATCGAGCTCCTCCCTCCCGGCGGGAAGCCGTGATCCGCGCTCCATCACTTTCCGGAGGAGGGGGCGCCCCGGCGCAACCTCTCCTTCCCGGACAAGGTGATCCCGGACCGCCCTTCCCGCGCCGTCGTCCGCGTCTTCCCGGAAGACCTGCTTCCGCCCCGGCAGGATCCCCTTTCCCGAGGAGAGCTTCAGCCGGCCCCGTCCCCCATAGTCGCAGAGCTTGAACGCGAGGTCCGCCGAGGGAGCATCGGCGGAGATGCCCATCGAGGTGCCGACGCCGAAGCCGTCGAGCGGCGCACCCTCCTCCAGGAGCCGCCGGATCTCGTACTCGTCGAGCCCGCCGCTGGCGAAGATGCCGATCTCCCCGAGCCCGGCAGCGTCGAGAATCGCCCGGCTCTCCCGCGCGAGCGCCTCCAGGTCCCCCGAGTCGAGGCGGACGCCCCGGATCCGGCAGGCATCCCCGAGCTCACGGGCGAGGCGTGCGACCTTTCGGACGCCGCTTGCCGTGTCGTAGGTGTCCACGAGGAGGGTCGCCTCCGGATAGAGCTCCACGAAGCGCCGGAACGCTTCCTCCTCCGAGTCGTGCGCCTGGATGTAGCTGTGGGCCATCGTGCCCGCGATCGGCACTCCGTAGACTTGTCCGGCGAGGACGTTCGAGGTGGCGTCGACCCCTGCGATGTGGAAGGCGCGCGCTGCCTTCAGCCCCGCGTCGAGCCCGTGCATCCGCCGCAGGCCGAAGTCCACGATCCGCCGGCCCCGCGCCGCCTCGACCACGCGGGCGGCTTTCGAGGCGAGGACCGTCTGGAGGTGGATCTGGTTCATGAGCACGGTCTCCGCGAGCTGGCCCTCTGCGATCGGGGCCTCCACCTCGAGGATCGGCTCGTATGGAAAAAGGGGAGTGCCTTCCGGCACGGCGTACACGTCCCCGGTGAACCGGAAGGCGCGAAGCCACTCGACGAACCCCTCCTCGAACTCGTCGCGGGAGGCGATGAAGTCGAGGGCAGCCTCGTCGAAGCGGAGGTTCTCGAGGCAGCGGAGCGCGTCGTCCAGCCCGCACGCGAGCAGGTGATTCCGCCCCGTCGGAAGCCGCCTGAAGTGGAGGGAGAAGACGGCGTCCTCCCCGAACCCCTCCTTCCAGTAGGCCTGCACCATCGTGAGTTGGTAGAGGTCGGTGAGCAGGGCCACATTGTGCGGGCCAACCCAGGGGGGCGGGCGCTCCCTCTCACCGGTCATCTCAGCGGAGCACTTCCTCGAGGGCCGTCGCCGCGTCCGTCTTCTCGTCCCGGTATTTGACGATCACCGGCGCGTAGAGCTGAAGGCCTCGCTCCCGTGCGAAGTCGCCCTGTGCGGGACGCGTGCCCGGGACGACCACCGCGCCTTCCGGAACCGCCATCGGCCGTCCGGGCTCGCTCCGGTAGACCTCGCCTCGCACCAGATCGAAGAGGGGGGTCGCCGCGGTGAGCACCACCCCCGGGGCGATTACGGCCCTCCGCCCCACCAGAATGCCCTCGAACACGCCGGTATTCCCTCCGATCATCGCGTCGTCTTCGACGATGACAGGACGGAGGCCCACGGGCTCGAGGACGCCGCCGATCTGCGCGCCGGCACTCAGGTGCACCCGCGCTCCGATCTGCGCGCAGGAGCCCACGAGGGCGTGGGAGTCGACCATCGTCTTCTCTCCGACCCACGCTCCCACGTTGATGTACGCGGGGGGCATGATGACCACGCCGGGGGCGAGGTAGGCGCCGGCCCGCACCGAGGAGCCTCCCGGCACGATCCGGACGTTCTCCTCCACGCCCCGCGTCTCACGGAGGGGGAGGGTGTCCCGGTCGAAGAACCGGAGGGGTCCCGCCGACTCCATCTCCGCCGTCTCTCCGACCCGAAACGCGAGCAGGATGCCCTTCTTCACCCACTCGACCGGATGCCAGCCGTCCTCCTTCTTCTCCGCGGAGCGCACGGCTCCTCGGTCGAGTGCGGCCAGGAGCTCGGCGACGACGCCACGGGCGGCCGCCGGGTCCTCCGGCGGGTTCTCGCCGCTCCACTTCAGGATCTTCTCCCGGAGGGCGTCCACGTCGATCCTGTCCGTACCCACTGCATTCGAGCTCGCTTCAGGCATCCGCATCTCCTTCCATGAGGCCGGCGTCCACCATGGCTCGCCGGAGGATCTCTCTGCTCTCGGGCTTGAGGGGGACCAGGGGGAGCCGGGTCTGCGCTCCCATCCGCCCCATCATCTCGAGCGCGGTCTTCGCCGGGACGGGGTTCGACTCGATGAAGTTCGCGCGCATGAGGGGGAGGAGGCGCTCGTGGATCTTGCGGGCGGCCGTGAAGTCGCCGGCGAGGGCATGCCCCACGAGGTCCGCCATGAGCCTCGGGGCCTCGTTGCCGACGACCGAGACGACGCCGTCCCCTCCGAGCGCCATCACGGGGAGCGCGAAGGAGTCGTCGCCGGCGAGGACGAGGAAGCCCTCGGGCCGGTCCCGGAGGACGGTCTGGATCTGGTCGATGTCCCCGCAGGCCTCCTTCACCCCGATCACCGGTTCCATCCGCGCCAGCCGAAAGACGGTCTCGGGGAGGAGGTTCACCGCCGTCCGTCCGGGCACGTTGTAGAGGACCACCGGAAGCCCTCCGCCCGCCTCCACCACCTCCGTGAAGTGGCGGTAGAGGCCTTCCTGCGAGGGTTTGTTGTAGGCGGGCGTGGCGCAGAGGAGGCCGTCCGCGCCCGCCGCGGCCGCTCCTCGTGCGAGCTCCTGCGCCGTCTTCGTCCAGTTCGATCCGGCCCCGGCAAAGACAGGCACCCGCCCGTTCGCCGCCTCCACGCACTCCTCGACGACCCGGACCTGTTCGGCCGGATCGAGCGTCACTCCCTCCCCCGTCGTGCCACACGGCATCAGCACGTCGACCCCGTTCTCCACGAGCCAGCGCGCGTGCTTCCGAAGCCCCGGGAAATCGACCTCTCCCTCCGGCGTCATCGGGGTCACCACGGCGACGGAGAGCCCTCGCACCGTCGTTCCATCAGGTCTCATGTGCCTCTCCTCGTTCCGGTCCAGTCCGCCAGGAAGTCCGCCATCGAGAACACTCCTCTTCGTCCACGGATCCATTCCGCGCCGAGCACGGCCCCGCCAGCGAAGCCTTTCCGGCCCCGTGCTTCGTGACGGAGCTCGATCCGGTCGTGCGGGCCGTCGAAGCCCACCGTGTGGGTCCCGGCGATCTCTCCCGCTCGGACGACGGAGACCTGGAGGACCTCCGGGTCCACGGCCCCCTCGGGGGGCAGGTCTCGACTCCAGGACGCCTTGGACCGCAGGTTTTCGACGAGGAGGTCCGCCATCTTCCACGCCGTACCGCTGGGATGATCCACCTTGTGGCGGTGGTGGGCCTCGACGAGGTGGGGGTCGAAGTCGTCGAACGAGTCCATGAGGCGGGCCGCCTCCTCGACGAGCCGGAAGAAGAGGTTCACGCCAATCGAGAAGTTGGGAGCGTGGAGGAGCCCCGTGCCTGCCTCCGCCACCGCCGCCTCCACGCGCCCGCGCTCCTCCTCCCACCCCGTCGTGCCGACGACGAGGTCGATGCCCAGGGCGGCGGCCGCACGCACATTGTCGACCACGGCTCCGGGGACGGAGAAGTCGATCGCGACGTCCGCCCCCTCGAGCGCCTCGGGCGTGATGCCCCGCCCCTCCCGGTTCTCCTCGGCGGTGAGGCGGAGGACGATGTCGTGCCCGCGCCCCCCCGCCGCCGCCTCGACCGCCCGACCCATTCTCCCGTACCCGAAGAGGGCGATGTTCATCCGTCTCCTCCCTTCTCGATGAGCTCTCGATGTACGCGCCGGACCACCTCGTGCGCCTTCTCCTCGTCGACGAGGAAGCTGAGGCTCACGTCCGACGCCTGCGAGATGAGGTGTACCGCGTGCTCCCCCAGGGCCGTGAAGACGGCGCCGGCGTTTCCGGGGCGCCCGAGGAGACCTCGTCCCACTACCGTGACGGTAGCGAGTTCCCGGCGGATCGTCACCTCGGCGAAGCGCTCCAGCTCCTCCTGCATGCCCGTGAGGTCCTCGGCGCGGTCGATCGTGAATGCGGTGGAGGTGTGGGAGGTCGCCACCAGGTCGACGGGCACGGCGTGGCCGGCGAGGACGCCGAAGACTCGCGCCAGGAAGCCGTGCGCCATGAAGAGGGGCCGGGAGCGGACCGTGATCAGGGCCACCCCTCCCCGGTGCACGACGGCGGCCACGGCGGGACCCTCCCGTCGGTCCGCCCGGATCAGCGTCCCCTCGCCCTCGGGGCGGAACGAGCTCCGGATCCTGAGCGACACGTGGCGGGCTGCCGCATGCTTCGCGGCGGCGGGGTGGATGACCCGCGCTCCGAAGTATGCGAGCTCCACGGCCTCTTCGAAGCCGAGCTCCGGGAGGAGGCGCGCGTGCGGGACGATCCGCGGGTCGCCGCTCCGGATCCCCTCGACGTCCGTCCAGATCGTGACCTCCGGGGCTCCGAGCGCGGCGCCGATGATCGCCGCGGTGAAGTCGGACCCTCCGCGGCCGAGTGTCGTGGTCCGGCCCTCCGCGGTCGCGCCGATGTAGCCCTGGATCACGGGCACGACCCCGCGCTCTACGAGAGGGCGGAGCGCGGCCCGGGCGAGCCGGTACGTTTCCTCGTCCCTCGGGATCGCCCGCGCTCCCTGCACCTCGGTCCGGACCACGTCGCGAGCATCGACGACTTCGGCCGCGGCCCCGCGGCTCCGGAGTGCCGTTGCGAAGAGGCGGACCGAGAGGTCCTCACCGGCGGCGGCCACGAGGTCCGCGTCCTCATCGGTCCCCGCTCCCGCCGCCGCGCGCTCGAGGCTCGCCCGGATCCGTTCGACGACCTCCCGGAGCCCAGAGCTCTCCGGGTCCACCGGGGCGGGATCCCCCTCCAGGGGGCCTCCGTTCGCACGGGCGCCCGAAAGCTCCCGGGCCAGCCCGAGGTGGAGCGCCTCGAGCTCGACGAGCCCCGCCTGCCACTCGGCCCTGCTCCCTTCGCGAGCCATCCGCCAAAGCCCTTCCAGCCGGTCCGTCGTCCCCGCCACCGCGGAGACGACCACGACCCCCGGACCGGGCCCCTCGAGGACGAGCCCGGTCGCATGCCGGATGCGCTCCGTATCCGCGACGGACGTCCCGCCGAACTTGTGGATGCGAATGTCCGTCACGTCGTCGGTCAAATTGACAGCCCCTTGGCCCGCAAGCCCTTGCTCCGCGGCACTTCTGGCAGTTTCGAGGTGCTCTCGATCTGGCACGGAGTCTGCGTCAAGAACAGGACGGAATGCACGGTCGGTCCCCCTCGGCCTCGGCGGGTCCGACCGGGACTCCGGAAGGAGACGTACGAACCTCATCGATGACCCTCAACGATCGGAGGTGTAGCATGGCTGTGACACGGTATCGCAATAGGGATGCCATCGGGAACCCCTGGCAGGAGCTCGACGAGCTGACGAACCGGCTCGGGCGGGTCTTCAACGATCGGCTGCTGAGGACCGGGGACGCCGGGACGAGCGGAACCTGGCTCCCTCCCATGAACGTCGAGGAGACCCGGGACGAGATCATCCTGACGGCAGAGCTCCCCGGCATGTCGCACGAGAACGTGGAGCTCGAGGTCGAGAACAACATCCTCACGATCAGCGGTGAGAAGGAGATCATCCGGCAGGAGGGGGAGGAGGAGCGGCGCTACCACCTCTGGGAGAGGCGGCATGGACGCTTCGAGCGGTCCTTCACCCTCCCGCGCTCGGCCAACGTCGAGGAGATCTCGGCCAACTTCAGGAACGGAATCCTCGAAGTGCACATGCCGAAGGTGCCCGAGGCGAAGGGCCGGAAGGTCCAGATCAGGGCCGAGACCGAGGCCTGACCCGAGCTCCGGCTCCCGTCGGTCCGGAGCGGCGACCCGCTCCGCGGCACGGCCGGCGGTGAAGGGGCGGAGCCCCCCGGCGGAGGAGTCGCCGGGGGGCTTTTTCCGTGGACGATTCACTTCCGGTCGTGGAGGCGCGCGTCGAGCGCCTCCACGAGCTCGGGAGAATTGCCGGCGAGAACGGATTCGGGCCGGTCGAGGGTGAGCGGCGAGCCGTCCATCCGCGTGGCAGTCCCTCCCGCCTCCTGCAGGATCATCAGTCCCGCGGCGATGTCCCAGGGCTTCAGGACGAGCTCCCAGAACGCGTCGAGCACCCCGGAGGCGAGGGCGCACAGATCGAGCGCCGCGGAGCCCCCGCGCCGAATGCCCATGCTTGTGGGAAGCACTCGCCCGAACTGCTCGAGGTACGCGGAAATGAAATCGTGCCGCTTGAAGGGAAAGCCCGTTCCCACGAGCGCGCGGTCGAGCGCGCGGACGCTCGACACCCGGATCCTCCTCCCGTCCTTCCATGCGCCGCCTCCCCGGAGCGCCCACCATCGCTCGCCGGAGGCGCCGGCCATCACCGCGCCCGCAGCGGGCGCTCCGTCCACGAGCACACCGACGGACGCCGCGTACTGGGGATGCCCGTGGAGGTAGTTCGTCGTACCATCGAGCGGGTCCACGATCCAGAGCGGCCCGGACGCCGGGCCCCTGGCGCCGCCTTCGGCCTGAATGCGGTCCGGGTCGTCCTCTTCCGCGACGATGCGGTGGTCCGGGAAATCTCGGCGGATCACGGCGAGCGCGGCTCTCTGGGCTTGGATGTCCACCCGCGAGACGAAATCGCTTGTCCCCTTCTCGCGGGCGTCCTCCAGGGCTGGGGTTCCCGCGTACCGGGTGTGGACCGCGGTGGCGGCCTGGGCGGCTTCGAGCGCCGTGAAGAGGAGTTCGCGCATGGATTCCGGGGTCGCAGTGAGTGAAGAGGCCCGCTAACTTAGCGCTCGTCGAACATACGGTGCAGTCCGAAGGGGGAGGGAATGTCCGAAGGAGAGGGGCAGGGCGAGCGGAAGCCGAGGGTCTTCAGCGGGATGCAGCCCAGCGGGGAGGCGCATCTGGGGAACTACCTGGGAGCCCTCCGGCAGTGGGTCGACATGCAGAACGAGTACGACTGCTTCTTCTGCGTCGTCGACGACCACGCGATCACCGGGGAGTTCGCGGGGGAGGCGCTCCCCACCCGGACGTTCGAGCTGGCGGTGAGCTTCCTCGCCGTCGGGCTCGACCCGAGCCGGTCCACGATCTTCGTCCAGTCGGACGTCCCGGAGCATACCGAGCTCTCGTGGCTCTTCAACGCCGTGACCCCCGTGGGCGACCTCGAGCGGATGACCCAGTACAAGGACAAGACGGCCCGCCTCAGCTCGATCCCGGTGGGCCTGCTCAACTACCCGGTGCTGCAGGCGGCCGACATCCTCATCTACCGTGCCGAGCTCGTGCCCGTCGGGGAGGACCAGATCCAGCACCTCGAGCTCGCGAGGGAGATCGCCCGACGCTGGAACGCCCGCTTCGGGGACGTCTTCCCCGAGCCGCGCGCGCTCGTGAGCGGCTCGGGGCGCATCCTCGGGCTCGACGGCTCGGCCAAGATGAGCAAGTCCCTCGGGAACACGGTGAGCATCCTCGCCGAGCCGGACGAGATCCGGGAGCGGGTGCGCACGGCGGTCACGGATCCGCAGCGGGTGCGGAGGACGGATCCCGGACGGCCCGACTTCTGCAACGTCTACACCCTTCACGAGCACCTGACCGACCCGGCGCTTCTTCCCGACATCGCGGAGCAGTGCCGGACCGCGCAGAGGGGGTGTGTCGAGTGCAAGGGCATCCTCGCCGATGCGATCATCGAGAGGTTCGCGCCCTTCCGGGAGCGCGCCCGCCACTACCGCGAGAATCCGGAGGAGGTCGTCGCCATTCTGGACGACGGCGCGGAGCGGGCGAGAAGCCTCGCCCGGGAGACGATGGCGGAGGTGCGTGCGCGGATGGGCCTCGACTGGCGGAAGGGGCTCTCGCGCTGACGAGCTGCCCCCGGCTTCGAGTCGAACGTTCCGCACCACGATCTGGAGGTGCACATGGAGGTCTTCGTCTTCGGTCAGGTCGGCCCCGGGTGGATGGCCGATCTGGATTTCCTCCGCCTCGAGGTCCTCGGCCGCCTCGCCCTCGCGACCGTCCTCGGCGCCGCGATCGGCCTGGAGCGGGCCCGGAGCGGGAAGCCGGCCGGCCTTCGCACGAACATCCTCATCTGCGTCGGGGCGGCCCTCCTCACCGAGATCTCGATCGTGATCACCTTCTTCGGCGCTCCGACGACCCAGCCGGACCCGGCGAGGATCAGCGCGCAGATCGTCTCCGGGATCGGCTTCCTCGGGGCCGGGACGATCATCCAGTCGAGGGGCCACGTCACGGGGCTCACCACGGCCGCGACCCTCTGGGTCGTCGCCGCGATCGGCATCGCCGTCGGAGGACGGGCGTACGTCGAGGCCATCGGGGCGACCCTCCTCGTGCTCCTCATCCTCGCCCCGATGACGTGGGTGGAGGGACTTCTGGAGGAGCGGCGTCTCCGCCGCCCGATCGCCTTCCAACTCCAGAACGTGCCGGGGGTGGTGGAGCGGATCCAGCGGGTGATGGACGACGCCGGCTTCAAGTCCCGGTGCTCCCGCGTCGACAAACAGGACGACACGATCTACGCGGTCTTCGAGATCCAGGGCGAGGAGCGGGCCTTCCGGAGAGTGCGGAGCGATCTGGTCAAGCTGGACGAGGTCCGCGGCTTCAACATGGAGTGAGGGCTATGGACTGAGGGCTCCGACCGCGAGGCATGGCATCACGCCGCGCGAGGAGCCGCATCCGGAACGTCCGTCACCTCGAAGTGGCGCCGGGGCAGGCGCGGAGCGTATCTTCCCCGCGGGTCCGGGTGCGCCCCCAAAGGAAGGACGCCACATGACGGAGATCTTCAAGGCCGCGATCCAGCGGGGAGCGAGCGACGTCCACATCAAGTCGGGCGACATCGTTCGGGCCCGGATCCACGGCGCGCTCGTCCCCCTCACCCAGCAGCGGCTCAAGCACGAGCAGGTGCGGGCGCTGGCGCTGAAGCTGATGCCGCACGAACGGGACCGGGAGCGGATCGACGAGATCACCGACTACGACTGCTCCTGGGGCCTCCCCGGGCTCGGTCGCTTCCGGGTCAACATCCTCCGGCAGCGGGGCACGCTCATGATCGTGATGAGGGTGATCCCGATCGAGATCCCGAACTTCCATGACCTGAACCTGCCCTCCGCCCTCGAGGCGATCTCCGAGCGGGAGCGGGGCCTCGTCCTCGTGACGGGGGTCACCGGGTCGGGGAAGAGCTCCACGATGGCCGCCATGGTCCAGCACATCAACCAGACGCGGCAGAAGCACATCGTCACGCTCGAGAACCCGATCGAGTTCCTCCACCGTGACCAGAAGTCGTCGATCACCCAGCGGGACATCGGCACGGACACGGAATCCTTCCGGGACGGGCTGCGGGCGGCCCTCCGGCAGGACCCGGACGTCATCCTCATCGGCGAGATGCGGGACACCGAGACGATCGACATCGCGCTCAAGGCGGCGGAGACCGGCCACCTCGTGATCTCCACCGTCCACACGCAAAACGCCGTGCAGACGCTCTCCCGCCTCATCGCCGTCTTCGAGCCGAGGGAGCAGGAGATGACCCGGATCCGCCTGGCGGAGACCCTGCAGGGGGTGATCAGCCAGCGCCTCCTGCCGAGGGCCGACCAGCCCGGCAGGATCGTCGCCTGCGAGGTGATGGTGGTGACGGGGACGATCCGCGACTGCATCCGGGATCCGGAGCGGGTCGAGGAGATTCCGGAGCTCATCGAGGAGGGCCGGGAGCATTACGGATCGCAGAGCTTCGATCAGCACCTGATGGAACTGGTGAAGGCCGGACGGGTGGACTTCGAGGTCGGGAAGGCGGCCGCCACGAGCCCTTCCGACTTCGACCTCGAGATGAACGTCTTCGGAGAGAGCCCTTCCGGCGGGGGAGCGGGAGAGGGGGGCGGCATGTCCCACCACTTCAGCGGCTCCTGACCTCGAAGCGGCGACGAGTGAGACCATGGCGAGTTTACTGAGCGGTGTCCTGATCCCCACGACGACCCCCTTCACGTCGGAGGGGGAGATCGACGTGCCCGCCTTCCGGTCGAACCTGGACCGGTGGCTCGAATCCGGGATCCGAGGCGTGGTGATTGGCGGCTCGACGGGGGAGGCCGTCTTCCTCGACGAGGAGGAGCGTCTCGCGCTCTGGGACGAGGCCCGGGAAGCCGTTCCGGAAGACCGGCTCGTCGTGGCCGGCACCGGCGCCGAATCCACGCGCGCGACGATCCGGCTCGGCCGCCGGGCCGCCGAGCGGGGCGCCGATGCGGTCCTCGTCCAGCCGCCCGCCTTCTACCGGGGGCAGATGACGCCCGGGGTCCTCCGGGACCACTACCGGGCCGTGGCGGACGCCTCGGCGGTTCCGGTCGTGCTCTACCAGGTGCCCCTCCGCTTCAGCACGCTCGACTTTCCGACGGGCCTCGTGGCCGAGCTCTCGGAGCACGAGAACATCGTCGGCATCAAGGATTCCCGGGGGAAGCTGGAGCTCGTCGGAGAGCTCGTCGACTCCTCCCGGAAGGGCTTCCAGGTGCTCGTGGGCAACGGGGCCCTCCTCTACGCGTCCCTCGAGGTGGGAGCCGTGGGAGGCATCCTGGGGGTGGCGAACGTGCTTCCTGCGGACAGCGCGGGGATCGTGGAGGCCTTCGAGGTGGGACGGACGGCCGAAGCCGGGCGTCTGCAGGAGCGGGTCGGACCGGTCCACAAGAAGGTCGTCGGCGAGCATGGCGTGCCGGGCGTGAAGGCGGCGCTCGACCTGATCGGGCTCCGGGGCGGAGATCCGCGCCCCCCGCTTCGCCCGCTTCCCGCCGCGGACCGGGAGACCGTTCGCGGCGTCCTGGAGAAGGCCGGAGTGCTCGCCTCTTCCGCTTGACCCCTCCACAGCCGCGATCTAAGTTTTCCCAGGAGGTCCCAACGGAGCCCCTCCCCCGGAGGAGGGGCTTTTTCATGTCCATCAGGAGCGTGCAGGGTGGGTCACCGGGCGGATGAAGGTCGCTGCGTCGTCGTGGTCGGTTGTCAGTGGGGCGACGAAGGGAAAGGCAAGATCGTCGACGTCCTCGCCGAGAGGGTCGACGTCGTCGCCCGGTACCAGGGAGGCGCGAACGCCGGCCACACCGTGCATGTGGGCGAGCGGGAGTTCATCCTCCATCAGATCCCCTCGGGGATCCTCCATCCCGGAAAACGGTGCCTGCTCGGCAACGGCGTCGTGCTCGACCTCCTCCAGTTCTTCGAGGAGCACGACGCGCTCGAGGCCCGCGGTGTGGACGTCGCGGGCCGGGTCGGCGTCTGCCGCCGCGCCCACCTCCTCCTCCCCTATCACCGCGTCCTCGACCGGGCGCGCGAAGAAGTTGCGGGGGCCGGTGAGAAGATCGGGACGACGGGAAGGGGTATCGGCCCCGCGTACGAGGACAAGGCGGGAAGGCGGGGCGTGCGGGTCGCGGACCTGGAGGACGAGGGCCGCTTCCGCGAGCTCGTGGGCCGCGGACTCGAGCGCGCCGAGGAGGCGCTGGGCCACCGCGACGGGGAGCTCGAGCGGATGGTGGAGGAGAGCGTGCGGCTCCGGGAGCGGCTCCTCGCGTTCGGGACGGACGTCGGCGACGAGATCGTCACCGAGCTCCGGGGCGGAAAGCGGGTCCTCCTCGAGGGTGCGCAGGGCACCGCCCTCGACCTCGATCACGGCACCTACCCCTTCGTGACCTCCTCGAATACGACTGCGGCGGCCGCCGGCACCGGCACGGGAATCGGCCCCACCCGGATCGATTCCGTGCTCGGGGTGGTGAAGGCGTATACCACCCGCGTCGGGAACGGCCCTCTTCCGACGGAGTTCTCCGGAGCCATGGGGGAGCGGATGCGGGAGCTCGGGGGAGAGTTCGGAGCGACCACGGGCCGACCGCGTCGGTGCGGCTGGTTCGATGCCGTCCTCGCCCGGTACTCCGCGCGGGTCAATGGCCTCACCGGCCTCGCAGTGACGAAGATGGACGTCCTCGACACGCTGCCGGAGATCTCCGTGGCGGTCGCCTACCGGACCCCGCAGGGAGAAGTGCGGGACTTCCCGGCGAACACCTGGGCGCTCGAGCACGCGGAGCCGGTCCTGGAGACGCTGCCCGGGTGGGAGTCGTCGACGCAGGAGGCCCGCACCTTGCAGGACCTGCCGACCAACGCCCGCCGCTACCTCGACCGGATCGAGGAGCTGGCCGAGGCGCCGGTCGAGATGGTATCCGTCGGGACCCGGCGGAGCCAGATCATCCACGCCGGTTCGTGACCGGCACGCTTCGACCCCCGGCCCGCACCGGCTCCGAGGATCCCGCGAGGTGGCGGAATCCTTGAGAAAACGGGCCGTCTTGGATAGCTTACCATGCTCCGCTACGAAGAGGGGACAGGCTGGATCCCTTCGGGAGACGCGTGAAGAGAAGAGGGAATGTTCGACGAGCTGAGTGAAAAGCTGGACGCCGCTCTTGGGAAATTCCGCCAGCGCGGAGTGCTCACGGAGCCGATGGTCAAGGAGGGTCTCCGCGAGATCCGCCGGATCCTCCTGGAAGCGGACGTCCACTTCAAAGTCACCCGGGATTTTCTGAACCGGGTCCAGGAGCAGGCGCTCGGCGAGGACGTGCTCAAGTCCGTCTCGCCGGGCCAGCAGATCGTCAAGATCGTCCACGACGAGCTGGCGGCGCTGCTCGGGGAGGAGCGCGCCGGGATCGCGTGGGCGTCGAAGCCCCCGACGGTGATCCTCGTCGTGGGGCTTCAGGGTTCGGGTAAGACGACGACGGCGGCGAAGCTGGCGCGGCGGTTCGTGCGCGACGGCCGCCAGCCGATGCTCGCGGCGTGCGACCTCCAGCGCCCCGCCGCGGTCGATCAGCTCGTCACGCTCGCGAAGCGGATCAAGGTGCCGGTCCACTCGGGCGAGACGGGAGGCGATCCCGTGGCCACGGCGCAGGAGGCCCTCGCCCAGGCCGAGGAGCAGAACCGGAACGTGTTGATCGTGGACACGGCCGGACGGCTCCAGATCGACGAGCCCCTCATGGAGGAGCTCCGGAAGCTCAAGTCGGCGCTCGCGCCGCAGGAGATCCTCCTCGTCGCGGACGCGATGACGGGGCAGGAAGCGGTCCGGATCGCACAGGGCTTCGACGACGCCCTCGAGATCACCGGGGTCGCGCTGACGAAGATGGACGGCGACGCCCGGGGCGGAGCGGCCCTCTCGATCCGAGGGGTGACGGGGCGGCCGATCAAGTTCGTGGGAACGGGTGAGGGAGTCGACGACCTCGACCTCGCGGATCCCGAGCGGCTGGCCGGCCGGATCCTCCAGAAGGGGGATGTGGTCGGGCTCGTCGAGCGGGCCCAGCGGGCCGTGGACACGGACGCGCAGGAGCAGCTCGAGGAGCGGGTTCTCGGTGGAGGGAAGTTCACCCTCGAGGACTTCCTCACCGCGCTCCGCCAGATCGAGAAGATGGGTCCGCTCGATCAGCTCATGAAGCTGATTCCGGGGATGGGGAAGAAGATCCCCACCGCCGATGTGGACCCGAAGAAGATGAAGCACACGGAGGCGATCATCCTCTCCATGACGCTGGAGGAGCGCCGGAAGCCCAAGATCCTGAACGGATCGAGGCGGGCGCGCATCGCCCGGGGGAGCGGACGCCCGGTATCCGAGGTGAACCGGCTCCTCAAGCAGTACCGGGAGATGGAGAAGATGATGAAGCAGATGAAGAAGATGGGTGGGAAGATGGGCGGTGGTGGTGGCGGCATGGGAGGGTTGAACATCCCGGGACTCACGTCCCGATAATTGGTCCTACGAGCCTTCGCCGGGCGGCGGAGGTGGAGAGGGCCCAGACGCAAGAAGAGAGGACATGGCCGTACGGATTCGACTCCGGCGAATGGGCCGGAAGAAGCAGCCCCACTACAGAGTGGTGGTCGCGGATGGCTCGGCGCCGAGAGACGGGCGTTTCGTGGAGAGCCTGGGCTACTACAAGCCGCTCTCCGAGCCGGCACGCCTCGTTCTCGACCTGGAGCGGACGGAGTACTGGATCGGTCAGGGAGCGACGCCCTCCCACACCGTCCGGTCCCTCGTGAAAAAGGCCCGGCTGGGAGGGGGTCCTACGCTCGCGCTGGGCGAGCCCGACGTGGAGGCGAAGCGGGCCGCGGAGCAGGAGGCGATGGCTGCCCGCCGGAAGGCCGAGGCTGACGCAGCGGCCGAAGCCAAGGCCGCAGCCGAGGCGGAGGAGGCCGAAGCGAAGGCCGCCGAAGAGGCGAAGGCCAAGGCGGACGCCGAGGCGGTAGAGAAGGGCGAGGGCGAGAAGGTCGAGGAGACGGAGGCGGAAGCCGAGCCCGCGCCGGAGGCCTCCGGCGCGGAAGCTGCGTCGGACGAGTCGGAAGGCGAGAAGAAGGACGGCTGACCCCGCCGGAGCCATAGCAGGATGAACGACCGCTCCGATCCCCCGTTCGTGACCGTCGGGCACATCAACAAGCCCCACGGCACGAAGGGGGAGTTCTTCGTATGGCCGCTCACGGACCGGGAGGAGACGACGTACGCTCCCGGCCGCGAGCTCCTGATCGCGGAGGTGGAAGGCGACCTTCCCGATGAGTCCTTCGCGGTCTGCCGCGTCGAGACCGTCCGGCCGTACCGGAAGGGGTTCCTCGTGAAGTTCGAGGGGATCGAGAGCCGGACGGAGATCGAGATGTTCCGGGACCGCTACCTCCTCATCCCCTTCGAGGAGGCGGAGCCGCCGGAGGAGGACGAGCTCTTCCACTATCAGCTCCTGGGGCTCCACGTCCGGACCGTCGAGGGGAGGGACGTGGGCGAGGTGGTCGAGCTCTACGAGCTGGAGCCCGCGGACATGCTGGAGGTGCGCGGAGCCGAACGGAACCTCCTCATTCCCTTCTCCCGCGAGGTCGTCGTCTCGTGGGACCTCGAAGCGGGCACGCTTGTGATCGACCCCCCGGAGGGGCTTCTCGACCTCTGATCCGGGCAGCCGACCGAGCCGGGACCATCCAGATGCGCATCAACATCGTCACGATCTTCCCGGACTTCTTCCGCACCCCCCTGGAGACGAGCATCCCCGGGCGTGCCCGCGAAGCCGGCCATGTGGAGTACCGGGTCATCGACCTGCGGGACTACACGCACGACCGCCACCGGACCGTGGACGACATGATCTACGGAGGCGGCGCCGGGATGGTGATGAAGCCCGAGCCCTTCTTCGAGGCGGTGGAGGACCTGGAGCCTGCGGGCCCCGTCGTCCTCCTCTCCCCGAGGGGGAAGGTGTTCGCTCACCGGGACGCCGTCCGGTTCTCGCTCGAGGAGGAGCTCACGCTGCTCTGCGGCCACTACAAGGACGTCGATCAGCGCGTAGCCGACCATCTCGCCACCGAGGAGATCTCGCTCGGCGACTTCGTCCTCTCCGGCGGAGAGATCCCCGCGCTCGCCGTGACGGACGCCGTGGTGCGGCTCCTGCCGGGGGCGCTCGGCGACCACGACTCCGCCTCCAGCGACTCCTTCTACGAGGGCGCGCTCCTGAGCCCGCCCTCCTACACCCGGCCCGCCGTGTACCGGGAGCACGAGGTGCCGGAGGTGCTCCGGTCCGGCGATCACGCCCGGATCGCCGAGTGGCAGAGAGCCGCCGCGGAGCGGGTCACGCGGGAGCGTCGGCCGGACCTGTTCCGCAAGGCGGTCGAGTCCGGAGAGGCCGAAGAGGAGGAGACTGCGTCGACGAGGCTTCACGACGGCGGGGAGACAGGTTAATATATGCGTCTGGACCCGAAACGAATGGGTTCGACCCAACACACGAGGATGAGGAACGATGGCGGACCTGCTGCAGGAAATCGACAAGGAGCAGCTTCGGGACGGACTCCCGGACTTCAACCCGGGCGACACCGTGCGCGTCCTCTACCGCGTGACCGAGGGTGAGAAGGAGCGCATCCAGGCATTCGAGGGCGTCTGCCTCGGCCGTCGCGGAGGAGGGATGGGCGAGTCGTTCACCGTCCGGAAGGTGTCCAGCGGTGTCGGCGTGGAGCGGGTCTTCCCCCTCCACTCGCCGTTCATCAAGGACATCGAGATCGTCCGGCGGGGGCGCGTGCGTCGTGCGAAGCTCTACTACCTCCGGAACCTGCGCGGTAAGGCGGCCCGGATTCCGGAGAAGCGCACCACTCGCTGACCCGGCCCGACCGAGCGCGTGGAGACCACGGAGCGGCCCCAGGACCCCCTCGAGTACGAGCGGCGGTGTTGGGGCCGCGGTCTCGAATGGGTCGCGGGTGTGGACGAAGCGGGGCGGGGGCCACTCGCCGGTCCCGTCGTCGCCGCCGCCGTGATCCTTCCCCCGGACGTCGTCGTCACCGGAGCCCAGGACTCGAAGCGCCTCGCCCCGGAGGTCCGGGAGGAGCTTTCCCTCCTCATTCTGGACTGTGCGCACGCAGTGGGCGTCGGAGCGGCCTCCGTCCGGGAGATCGAGCGGGACAACATCCTCGTCGCCACCACCCGCGCCATGGGCCGGGCGCTCCGGAGCCTCTCCAGGAGCCCCGACCACGTCGTCGTGGACGGCCTGCAGGTGAAGGGCCTCGACTGGGACCACGAGGCCATCGTCGGTGGGGACGGAGCCGTCCACTCGATCGCCTGCGCCTCGATCATCGCGAAGGTCTGCCGGGACCGCCTCATGCGTCGGCTCGCCTCCCGCTACCCCGGCTACGGCTGGTCGCACAACGTCGGATACGGGACCCCGGAGCACCTCGACGCCCTCCGGAGCCTCGGCCCTACGCCGCACCACCGCCGCACGTTCCGGGGCGTCCAACTCGATCTCGGCCTCGATGGCAACGGAAGCCCCTGAAACCCCTGGCGCCCACGCCGGGCTCTGTCCACCTTTCCCATACGAGCCGGTAGCTCAGCTGGTAGAGCAACGGACTTTTAATCCGTAGGTCCTGGGTTCGATCCCCAGCCGGCTCACTGCAGAAGACAAAGAGGTTCGAAAAGGCCCCGCTTTCGCGGGATCCAACACGAACCGTTCACCCAGGAGAGGCCCATGAGCGCGCGAGCCCTGGTCGTGGCCAGCTTCCTGTTCGCTCTTCTGGTGTCGGCCTCGGAGACGGCCGCGCAGAGCTCCGGCGCGTGCCCGCCGCTCCTCGATCACGAGGCGCAGAAGCTCCACTCCAGGGAGCGAATCGACCTCTGCGAGTTCCGCGGCCGCCCCCTCCTCCTCGTGAACACCGCGAGCTTCTGCGGCTTCACTCGCCAACTCGACGGCCTCCAGGCCCTCCACGAGCGCTACCGGGATCAGGGCCTCGTGGTCATTGGCTTTCCGTCCCACGACTTCGATCAGGAAGCCGACGACGAAGAGGTGACGGCCGAGATCTGCCGGATCAACTACGGCGTCACCTTCACCCTGCTGTCGCCGAGTGCGGTAGCCAGGGGCGAGGTGAACCCGGTCTTCGCCGAGATCGCCCGGCAGGGAGCCGAGCTGCCCCGCTGGAATTTCCACAAGTACGTGGTGGATCACGAGGGGCGGGTCACGGCCAGCTTCGGATCCACCACCGAGCCGGAGAGCCGGGAGCTCCGTGAGGCGTTGGAGCGGGTGCTGAAGTAAGCGGGAGGATCTTGGGATACGGGCGCCCGAGCACATCGGAATCCCTCCTGAGCCTCGGCCCCACGCCCATCACAGGCGCACCTTCTGGGGCCTTCAGCTCGAGACGGGGCGCAGGTCTACGTGGGTCCTGACCCCTGTTCTGGCTGTGGGCCCGCACATCCCGTAGGTTTTCCCCCGCCATTTGCCTTGGTTTGCTCCCCGAGCGTGCTCAGGCGCACCGTCCCACCTTTGATCGGACCCCGCAGATGTCCTCCAACTGGTACGGCCTCCACGAACTCCTCGGCAGCGAAGCGCTCGCCGAGGAGCTGCGCGAGGCGGAGCTGGCGGACGCGGCCGAGTGGAAGAAGGACCTCCCTCCCGAAGAGCTGGCTGCGGCTCTGACCGCGCACCTGGCGCGGACGTTTTCCGATCTCGGCGCGTCGCTCCGAGAGCGGGATGCAGCCGCCTGGAAAGAGGCGGTGGAAGCGCTAACGGAGGCGCTGGCGGAGGCGGGAGAGCCGCTGGCCTCGCTTCCCCGACGCCTTCCGGAGATTCCATTCAGGCAGCTCGTGGAGGTTCGGCGACCCGAGGCCGGGGCGGTTCGCACGGCCGAGACCGTTCGTCCCGATCTTCCCCTGGGGGTCTCGGCGCTACTCACCGGATCGTCGCGCACCCCGAGCCTCGTGAGCCAGGTGAAGCGGGAGCTCGCGAGCGCGGACCACGTCGATTGGCTCGTCTCCTTCATCAAGTGGAGCGGAATCCGGCCGCTGCGGGATGCGCTCCGGCGGTTCACGGAGGTCCCCAACCTCGACGGCTCGCCGCGGCTGCGGGTCGCCACCACCTCCTACCTCGGCGCCACCGACCTGAAGGCCGTCCGGTTCCTCCTCGGGCTCCCGAACACCAAGGTGCGCGTCTCCTATGACACCCGGCGCACGCGCCTCCACGCGAAGGCGTACCTCTTTCACCGCGACACAGGGTTCGGGAGCGCCTACGTCGGATCTGCCAACGTCTCGCGGGTAGCGCTCGATGAGGGCCTCGAGTGGACCGCGAAGATCTCGCAGCACGAGCTCCCGTACCTGTGGAGGCAAATCGAGGCGGGGTTCGACAGCCACTGGGAAGACGAGGAGGAGTTTGAGGCGCTGACGTCAGACAGGCTGGAGGAGTTCGGGATCGCACTCGCGGAGGAGAAAAGGAGCGGACCAAGTGGGGCGGGGGGAACGCCCGGCGATAGCTCGACAGCGGTTCTCCCCTTCTTCGACCTTCGACCATACCCGTTCCAGAAGGAGATCCTAGAGGCGATCGCGGCGGAGCGGCGCGCGGGGCTCGACCGACACCTCGTGATCGCGGCTACAGGTACGGGAAAGACGATGATGGCGGCCTTCGACTATCGACAGTTCGCGCTAGGTTCTGGCCCCGGAGCAAACGGCCACCGCCCCTCGCTCCTTTTCCTCGCCCACCGAGAAGAGATCTTGAAGCAGTCGCTCGCGAGCTTCCGCCAGGTGCTCCGCGACCATGAATTTGGGGATCTCCTTGTCGGGGGCGCGAAGCCCAGGCAGACGCGGCATCTCTTTGCCTCGGTACAGAGCTGGCGGAGCCGCGGGCTCGATACGCTTCCCCCGGACTGGTTCGACTACGTGGTGCTGGACGAGGCCCACCACGCGGCGGCCGATAGCTACCAGGCGATCCTAGACCACCTGCATCCCCGGGTTCTGCTTGGGCTCACGGCAACTCCGGAGCGGGCCGACGGGCGGGATGTTCGGGGCGACTTCGGCGGGCGGTTCACGCACGAGCTCCGGCTCCCTGATGCGATCGAGCAGACGCTGCTCGCTCCGTTCCACTACTTCGGGGTGGCGGACGAACCCTCGGTAGATCTCTCGAATCTCCGCTGGGAGCGGGGCGGATACCGGACGTCGGATCTGGAAGAGGTGCTCGG
Organism: Gemmatimonadota bacterium; assembly: GCA_007121455.1. Taxonomy (GTDB): domain Bacteria; phylum Gemmatimonadota; class Gemmatimonadetes; order Longimicrobiales; family Gaopeijiaceae; genus SKKN01. Next base: position 88,186 of record SKKN01000010.1, read on the forward strand.
CGCGAGCGAGGTCCGGGCACGGTGGGTGCGCGACCAGGTGATCGAGCTCCTCGCCGAGCCGGAGCGAACCCGGGGGCTCGGGTTCTGTGTGAGCCAGGTGCACGCGCGGTTCATGGCCGAGCGGTTCACGGGGTGGGGGCTCCCCTCCGTGGCGCTCACTGCGGAGAGCCCGAAACCGGAGCGGGCGCGCGTCCAGCCCGACCTCCGGGAGCGGAGGATCCGGTTCATCTTCACCGTCGACCTTTACAACGAAGGGGTGGACATCCCCGAGGTCGACACCGTCCTTCTCCTCCGGCCGACCGAGAGCCTCACCGTATACCTTCAGCAGATCGGGCGCGGACTCCGATTGCACGAGGAGAAGCCGCACCTGACTGTGCTCGACTTCATAGCACCGCAGCACCGACGGTTCCGGTTCGCGGACCGGTTCCGGGCACTGACCCAGAACCCTGTCGAGCGAATCGATCGGCAGGTGGAGGACGGGTTCCCGTGGCTTCCGTCGGGGTGTCTCGTACACTTGGATCGGCAGGCCATGGAGACCGTGCTCGCCAACATCCGCGAGACCCTGGGGATGCGCCGGCCGCAGGTGGAGCGGGAGCTCGCCTCGCTGGCGCACGACCTTGGGCGGCGGCCGAAGCTGCGGGAGATGCTCGACCGCTTGCATTTTGACGGACTGGATGAGCTCCTACGGCATGGTTTACCCTGCCGGCTTCTCGCTGGGGGTGGTGGGGAGCCGGAGTGCGAAGAGGTGCAGCCATTCGAGCGCGGGCTTGCTCGGGGAATTCGGGCCCTAGCCGCATCCGGAGACCGGGCTGTGCTCGAGACGCTTCGGGATTCGCTCGGGGGGAGGGGGACGTGGACACCGGCGACGGGAGGCACCGGGAGTGTGCCGGCCGGGGCCCCGGCCGAGTTCGGCGCGGAGGACCGGGCCCGACTCGAATTGGCGCACAGCCTCGTTTGGGGGAAGGAGCGGCCGGAGGACGGGAGCCTTGAGACGGTTGAAGGGTTCGTGCGGCGGGTCGAGGGGCTCCGGCGGGACCTCTTGGAAGTGACGGAAGAGCGGCTCGAGAGGCTCCGAC
>SKKN01000016.1 GCA_007121455.1 Gemmatimonadota bacterium
ACCTCCTCCAGACCGAGATCGACTCGCCCGAGGTCCGCGAGACCTTCCGCGTCATGATCGACAACGGCGTCGCCATGACCTCGACCCTCGCCGTGTACGAGCTCTCCTACCCCGGGCGCCCTCCTCTCGAAGAGCGCTTCCGCGAAGCCATGCACCCGGACGCCTTCGAGGACTACATGAACACCCGGCAGAGGATCGAGGCAGCCGCCGAAAGCTCCACCATGCCGGAGACCTTCCACCGGGCGCAGGAGTACGAGGTCGCCTTCGTGCGTGCGGGCGGGCTGCTCGGAGCGGGCGTCGATCCGACCGGAAACGGAGGCGCGCTCCCCGGGTTCGGCGACCAGCGCAACTACGAGCTGCTCCTGGAGGCCGGCTTCACCGCACCCGAAGCGATCCAGATCATGACGCTCAACGGCGCCACCATCATGGACGAAGACGACATTCTGGGCTCCGTAGAGGAGGGAAAGCTGGCGGACCTCGTGGTCATACGCGGCGATCCGACCAGGAACCCCGCCGAGATCCGGAGCGTCGTGACGGTGTTCAAGGACGGGGTCGGGTACGACGCGGCTCGGCTCATCGAGGCGGTGCGGGGCCAGGTCGGAGTGCGCTGAGGCTTCCGCCCGGCGGGGCTTATCTGCTTACTCCTACCAGCCTCGTCCGCCCTTCCCCCGCCCCCTGCGACCGTGGCCGTGAGGGTGGGTTTGGACCGGCGCTCCTATGAGAACGGCTCCCTGGGGAGGTGCGAACCGGAAGAGCCTCCCACAAGGCTGCGGAGGTGGCTGGTGACCGGGAGGCCGGCCCGGGTACCAGAGACGGCAGGATCCGGGGGGCGGCAAGTGGCCCGGAGGGACTCGGACCGAGCGCCGTGCCGGAACGTGCACCGCGGGAGTCCGCGCGTCGCGATGGGAACGCCAGCGGTCCCCGCCCCATTCCCAGAGGACCTGAACCTGGACCGAGACCTGGCTGTCCCGGAGTTGTGCATGCGTGGCCTCAGGAAAAATGGCCACCACACACCCGGCCGCGAACGATATGCCGATCAGACCCCGGAGCATGAGCGCCTCCTACGATGGAGAGACGATTCCCTCGGATAGCTGGCCGTCGGGAAGTGCAGACTTCATGCCACACCGAAGATCGAGCCCCTGCAAGGATTTTCGGCCCGACGGGTCTCGAAGTGTCCTCTGGAGAGTACGCTCCCTCGCCCCTCTGGGGGGCGCGGTCCGTGCGCGAGATGGCGGGTCGGGCGGACCCGCTCCCGCTCTCCTCTCCCTCCTGTGTTACAATGTTAGATCGCTCCTCGAGCCTGTGAACAGCCGACCATCGCCGCATCGGAACCATAGCTCTTGACCCGCTCGATCGATCCTGCAGCCGAGTCCCGGTCGGCCATGGGGGAGAACGGCGCAGCCATCTCCGCCCGTGGTCTCCGGAAGCGCTACGGTGACCTCATCGCCGTCCGCAACCTGGACCTCGTAATTCCCCGGGGAGAGGTCTTCGGGCTCCTCGGCCCCAATGGGGCGGGCAAGACGACTACGATCGAGATCCTCGAGGGCCTGACGGAAGCCGATGGAGGAGACGTCCGTATCCTCGGAATGTCCTGGGACCGGGATGCGAAGCGCATCCGCCCCCGGCTGGGGATCCAGCTCCAGGAGACGCGCCTCACCGGGAAGCAGCGGGTGGAAGAGGTCGTCCGACTCTTTCGCTCCTTTTATCCTTCCGGGCCTTCGGTCGAGGAGTTGATCGAGCGGGTTCAACTCGGCGAGAAGCGCGGCTCGTACGTCCGGGACCTCTCCGGAGGTCAGAAGCAGCGGCTCTCGGTGGTGTGCGCGCTTGCCGGCTCGCCCGACATCCTCTTCCTCGACGAACCGACGACCGGACTGGATCCTCAGTCCCGCCGGGCGCTGTGGGACCTGTGCGAAACGTTTCAGCGGGACGGCGGCACGATCCTCCTCACGACCCACTTCATGGACGAGGCGGAACGTCTTGCAGACCGTGTTGCGATCATGGATCACGGTGAGATCCTCGTCCAGGGGACTCCCCGCGAGCTCATCGACCGCCTCGCCGGACACCACACGGTCGAGGTGGAGTCGACAGTGCCGCTCGACCCCGGCCGCCTGGAAGCTCTCCCCTCGGTGCGGCGCGTCGTGGCGGTCGGCGACCGGTATCACCTGACCGTCGATGAGACCCACCGCACGGTCCCCGCCCTCATGGCGCTCCTCGACGCGGCGGGAGGAGAGCTCGCCTGGCTCGGGACCCACCGGGCCACCTTGGACGATGTCTTTCTCACCCTCACCGGCCGGCAGCTCAGGGATGACTGACCTCCCGGCTCTGCGCCAGCTCACGATGAACCGGGTCCTCGTCATGCTACGAGAGCCCGAGGTCCTCTTCTGGATCTTTCTCTTCCCGATCCTCCTGGCCATCGGCATCGGAATCGCCTTCAGCGATCCGAGCCCGGAAGGTCTCACCGTAGCGGTCGAGCGAGGCTTCCTCGAAGAGCAGTACCTGAAGGGATTGGAAGCGAACTCGGAGCTCGAAGTGACGGTGATGGAGCCGGAGGAGGCATCCGAAGCGTTGCGTCGCGGCGAGGTCGGGGTGGTGGTGGGGAGGGGGGAAGCAGCCGTAAACATCACGCTTCGCTTCGATCCCACCCGTCCGGATGCACGAACTCTCCGCCTCCTGACCGAAAGCGAGCTCCAGAGGGCCGCCGGAGGCACTCGTCCACTCGCGATCCGGGAGGAGGAGGTGCGGGTCCAGGGCCAGCGCTACATCGACTGGCTGATTCCGGGGCTCATCGGCTTCAACCTCATGGGGACCGGCCTCTGGAGCGTCGGCTTCTACACGGCCCAAGCAAGGGAGAACCGCGAGCTTCGCCGGCTCGTGGCAACCCCCATGCGAAAAAGCGACTTTCTCGTGTCCCAGGTGCTCGCGCGGTTCCTCTTCCTGCTGGGCGAGATCCCGCTCATCATCTTCTTCGCGTGGCTCATCTTCGGGGTGGTCGTCGCGGGCAGCATCCTGTCCCTCGGCTTGATCATGCTGCTCGGGGCGAGCTGCTTCACCGGGCTCGGGCTCCTCGCCTCGTCCCGCGTCCGGACGACGGAAGGCGTGGGGGGGATCATCAACGTCATCATGCTCCCGATGATCGTCCTGTCCGGCGTCTTCTTCTCTGCGCGACGGTTTCCCGATCAGATTCAACCGCTGATCCAGCTCCTCCCGCTCACAGCGCTGAACGACGCTCTTCGGGCCGTCTACAACGAAGGGGTGTCGATCACGGCGGTCGCGGGAGAGCTGGGGGTCGTCGTGCTCTGGACCCTGGTGAGCTTCGCGCTCGCTCTTCGGCTCTTTCGGTGGCAGTGATGGCAGAAGGGTGTCACATCCGGACGTCAGCGCCCAGGCGGTCGCCCGTATTGGATGGCGGCTCATCGTGTGCCACTGGCGGGGTTTCTAAAACGTCGTCCAGTAATTCACCTTGACGATGAAGCGGTCGTTCGCGGGCACGTTCCAGAGGGCGCGCAGATCGCGGCGGAAGTCGAACTCCCCCATCCCGAGCTCTCGACGCACCTGGTCCCTCTGCCACACCAGGTAGAGGACCGCCTACTCCCCTCTTTCAACAGCCTGTTAGTGGGGGTCCAGGTTGATGAAGGCGAGACCGAGTTGATCATCGGGGAGCGGCTCATCGCCCGCCGGATAGCCGTTCATCTCGAGGATGTAGGCGGTCAACGCCAGGTATTGTTCCGACGTCAATGAGCCCGCTGCACCGTACGGCATGTTCCAAAACAAGTATTCGTAGAGCCGCCAGAGCGGTTGACCGGCCCAGAGCCGAAGGAAGTCGGTGCCGTGGAGAGGGTAGGATCCGTTGTGGCAATTGGAGCAAGTCGCCTGGAACAGCTCCGCTCCCCCTTCCGCCTGCTCGGTGGTGTAGACCCCATCATGGGAAGACCGCACGTCCGGCAATTCCTGAGCAGTCGCGGCAGAGCACCAGATCAAGGTGCCGATGATCGAGATCCCCGTAATGAGGCGGGCCTTGGCCCCCCTTCTCCACATTCCCTCACCGCGCCCAAGAACTCGCCAGTCCATATCCCTCCTCCGGGTATGGGGTATCGCAGAGGCCAGCAGTCTCACGAGCCTCGGCCGATCCGACATTTCAATCCGGTCCGGTCCGCCGAACGAGATCCGTCCCTCCGATACTACCGCCGACCGGAGTCCGTTCCCCCGGGTGGCGTGCCACGGCCCCCGAAGATAGCGTTGGAAATCGCTTGCCACCCGCAGCTCCCAAGCAATGGGGCGTCCACCGGATGCGCTACCTTCTTCTGGCGATGATAACCCTCCTTCCCGCGGCCTCGTCCGCGGCACAGACGCCGACCGCCGCCTCGGAACCTCCCCGCATCTGCGACGGCGGGGCCGAGGAAGCCACGGTGCCCGATCCTCGCGCACACCGGCTCTTCGTCTGGCCCACGGGCCGCGCCCTACCGGCCCGAACGGGCTATGCCGCCCTCCACCAGGTTTTCTTTCCCATAGTCGGATACGGCATCACGGACAGGGCAAGCCTGGCGACGGGGACCCACCTGGTCCACATCGCCCCCAAGGGCGGGCGGGAGCAGTACGTCTTCCTCGCGCCGAAGCTCCAGCTTCTCGCTTCACGCTCCCTCAACGTATCGGTGGGTGCATTCTCCCTGTCGCAGGTGGAGAACCCTACGAGCGCCGGCGGGCTGGCATACCTGACCGGCACCGTCGGCGACACCGACTCCGCCGTGACCGCCGGGCTCTCGTGGCCGTTCCAGCTCGACCGATGGGATTCGGACGTGTACGGAAGGCCGATCCTGACGCTGGGCGGGGAGCGGCAGGTGCACGCGGCGGCCAAGCTCCTCGTGGAGGCTCATTACCTCACGGGGGAGACCTCCGGCGCGGCCATCGGCGGCGTGAGGCTCCTCGGACGGGGATTCTCGGCCGACCTGGGAATCGCGGGCGCGTTGAGCACCGGTAGTGCGTCTTGCTGTCTGCCATGGGTGAACCTCGCCTACCACTTCGGCGGGGTGCCGGAGGAGTGACGAGCGCGGCATAGGGGCGACCTCTGCCTCGCAGGTCCGCCGCATAGGGTTGCGGAGCGCGATGCTTCCCCCATTCGTCCCCCGAATCCACTCCTTCCTTCCCCCTGGTGCGGATCCGTTCCCGTTCGGGGGCGCGGTCCTCGGCCCCTCCCCATCGTACCGATGTTTCCAGCGAGTAGATGGAAGCCTGGGCACGCTGGTCCGAGGCAGTTCAGATACCCGCGGGCCCGCGCCACCTCCAAGGTCCAAGGACGGATTCCCATGCTCTTGCCCTACTTCCTCAGGACCACCATCCGCTGCGGTGCCGCATGCCTCGCCGTGGTCGTGGCTGCTGCCGTTCCCGCGACGGCGCAAACTACGGTTTCCACCCCGACCGTCACGTCCGTTGCGGACAGCCGTCCGACGGTTCGGGCGGCACCCCTTGCCGGCGAGATCGTGATCGACGGCCACCTGGACGAGTCCGTCTGGCAGGCCGCGGAGATCGCCACCGATTTCATCCAGCAAAACCCGCGGGCGGGAGCCCCCGCGAGCCAGCGCACGGAGGCCCGCGTCCTGTACGGCCCGGACGCGCTGTACGTGGGAATGCGGATGTACGACACCGAGGCCCACGCGATCTCCGCGCAACTCACCCGTAGAGACGCCTGGTCGAACGTGTCGGACTGGGCGATGGTGATGATCGACAGCCGATTCGACCGACGATCCGCCTTCGGCTTTGCCGTGAACCCGTTGGGCGTGCAGCACGACAACTACTCCTTCGACGATGGCCGCCAGGACATGTCCTGGGTGGCCGTATGGGAAGCGGCCACCTCCGTGGGTTCCCTCGGCTGGACCGCGGAGTTTCGGATCCCGTATTCGCAACTCCGCTTCCATGGCGAAGAGGGTGAGATGGCCTGGGGCGTGCAGTTCCTTCGCGACCTGGCCCGGGAGGGTGAGCGCAGCCACTGGGCGCCGATGGATCCGAACCTTCCGGGCACGGCGTCTCGATTCGGCACGTTCACGGGATTGGAAGGAATCGCACCGCCCCGTTAGATGACTTCGGTACGCTTCGGAGCCGGTTCGCCACGCTCTGCGGTGGTTACAACAGCGCGGTAGGCACGAACCTCAACGTTTCGAGCGGCCCGTGGGGGAGTGATAGCTGGAGCGTGCCCCTGTTCCCGAATCTCAACTCCGTTTCCTGCTGATCCGACCCGGAGACGGCAGGTCACACGATGCAAGGGGGCGCCCTGATTCATCGGGGCGCCCCTTTTCCCGGGCTGGAGGCACCCGGGGCTCTACGCCGCGGCGCAGAGGGCGGTGCGGCCGGGTGAGGACGACGAATTGTACGCCGCGCTCGCGGCGGCGGCGATGCCGGCGATCCGGGCGCTCGCCGAGGCGGGGGTCACGCCTCCTGAGCAGGTGCACCTGACGCGCGCCTTCCGGAGTGCGCTGCACGGCTTCGTGGTGCTGGAGCAGGCTGGTGGCTTCGGAATGCCGGACTCGGTCGATGACAGCTTCCGCCGTGTGGTGGACCTACTCCTCTCGGCCGTGCGGGGCGTGGCGCCGGAACCGGCGGAGTAACGAACGGCGGTGGTGCAGGAGCACGGCACCGGGTGCAGGATCAACCTTCACTCTTTGAGGTGACGACCATGAAAACGACTGCGATGAAGATCCCTTTGCTGTACCTGCTCGCGCTGCTCTTCGGTGCCCCCACCGGCATTGGAGCGCAGGTGGACATCGAGATCGAAGCCGATCCGATCGCGTATGCCTTCAACGGCTTTTCGCTACACGCGGCGAAGATTTTCGGGAGTGTTCGTGCGAACGTCGGCACCTTCGGAATCGATGTGCCTGGCGCATATCACGGAAACGACGGATGGAGCTCGACCATGCGCGGAGCCGGGGTGAAGGTCGATTATCTGGGCTCCTCGCTCGACGGCTTCTTCGTCGGCGTGGAAGGCGGCTACATGCGCAACACGTACACCCTCGCTGCAGGAGGCGAGGCGGCGGAGCGGAACATCATCGGTGTCGGCGTGCGGGGCGGGTACCGCCTGCCTCTCGGAAGGAGCGGTCTCTACGTGGCACCATGGCTGGGGGTGGGCTACAACTTCGATGGCGATGACGTGGAGGTCTCCGGCGAGAAATTCGACCGACGCCCGATCACCGTCTTTCCTACGGTCCACCTCGGTTGGCGGTTCTGATCGACCTTCGAGCGCCGATGGCATGTGGTGACGCTGATCGCGCGGCACCACCTCGAGCGTTCGACACGCGGCCGTCGCCCGGGTCCTGCCGGGAACCCGGAGCCGGGCCCATGCGTTTGCCCCTCACGACCAACCCACCGCGGGCTCCTGCGAGCCGGCATTACATGCGGTGGCCAATCACCACAGACGAGAGGCGAACGACACATGACCGGAGTCGCACACGCAGCCAGGAGCTTTGCGCTGGCCATTCTGGCCCTGATGCTTACCACGGGCGTGGCCCTGGCGCAGGAAAAGGAGGCCTTCACGGCGGAGCGCTTCGCGGAGCTGCAGGAACAGAATGCCTTGATCCTGCTGGATGTTTTCGCCGACTGGTGTCCGACCTGCGCCCTGCAGCAAGACATCCTGGACGACTACGTGGCGGCGCATCCGGACGTGCCGCTTCACATCCTCCAGATCGACTTCGACCGTCAGAAGGAGTACGTTCGCCGCTTCAGCGCGCCGAGGCAGTCCACCTTCATCCTGTACCAGGGTGAGGAGCGCATCTGGTTCAGCGTCGCCGAGACCGATGCGGACGTGATCGTCGGCCGTTTGAATGAGGCAGCTGCTGACGGCACGCGATGACGTTGGAGCTCGCCGCCGTGCCCCTGGCTCTGGTGGCCGGGGTGGCCGGCATCTTGTCTCCTTGCGTCTGGCCGCTCGTACCCGTCGTCACCTCCTCCGCAGTGACGAGCGGGCGCCTCGGGCCGGTATATCTCGCGCTCGGGCTGAGCGTCTCGTTCGCCATCACGGGGACCTTCCTGACGCTGCTTCTCGTGAGCACAGGGCTCGACCCGGAGCTCTTCCGCTACGTCGCGGCGAGCCTGCTCGTGGCGGTCGCGCTGGTGCTGCTCATTCGCACCCTGGGTGACTGGCTGACCCTCAAACTTTCCTTGGTTTCGGGCCGGTTCAACCTCGGTTCGGGTGCCGTCAGCGCGTCGGCACCCGGCCAGTTCGGTGTCGGCGCACTTCTGGGCGTCGTCTGGCTCCCCTGCGTGGGCCCGACGCTCGGTGCCGCCATTGCTTTGGCCTCGATGGGTCAGGATATGGCGGTCGCGTTCATCGTCATGTTCGCCTACGGAGTCGGCACGGCCGGCGTGCTCCTCGTTGCGGGAATGGTCTCCGGACGAGCGCTCACCCGGTGGCGCTCTACCGCCATGTCTGGAGGCGGCATCGGGAAGAAGGTCCTCGGGTGGATGCTTCTCGGCCTCGGTCTGCTCGTGCTGACGGGTGCCGACAAGTACCTCGAGGCGCTTGCAGTCGACCTGGTGCCGGCCTGGGTGTTCACTCTGTGATCGGGACGATGCGTTCCGCTCGCGCGGGATTGGGTCCGTAATCCCCACCAGTACCTGAGGCCGGTCGAGGCACCAGCCTATTCTGCGATCCTCTCCACGTTGCAATGCCGCCACCTGCAGGATGCGGACGCGCATCCTGCCCTGTCGTCGTTACCGTCGCATTCCCCGAGGGGCCATTGCGTCAACTGTTGTCGCATCAACGACTTACGTGTGTCGGTGTGGCGAAGGGTACCGGCCTTGCCACCTGAGGCCCTCCGCGTCCCCACCCTCCGGGACACCTGTAGCCGGCATTCGGCCTGTGTTCGCGACGGGTTCTGGATCCCGGCGTGCCGGAGGCAGGGGGGCGGACGGATGCGAGGGGAGAAGTCGGATGTTCGAGCACCCATCGAAACGGCACCCCGGCGGAAACGCCGGTCCGCAAAGCCACGGGTCTCATCGAGACGGCCGGGCTGCCGAAGAGGGTTCCGGCGACGAGGCCGGGCAACCACCGTTTCAAGGAGTGTTTGGGATGAGACAGACAAGTCGATGGCTGGCGGCGGCCGGAGCGGTCGCGATTCTGGCGGCATGTTCGGATGGCCCCATGGAGCCGATCTCGCCGGGTGAGAGCGCACTCTCGCTCTCGGGGCATCTTTCGCAGGCCGGACAGAGCAACACGTGGCATGGGTACTATGCCCCCGTGCTGGAAGTGGAGGATGGACCGCAACTCTGCGCGACCTGGACGGACTTCGGTTCTCTGGAAGGCAAGCTCGAGGATCTGTACGGCGAAGGCGCGGAGCTTCCCTCGGGAGAGCCGCCGAACCACTACAGCTACGACTTCGAGCTCTGGGAAGAGGGCGAGGGCGATGGGGAGTGGATCAAGGTCGAGACGGTAAACGGCGATCCGGAAGAAGGGATGACGGCTTGTCTCGATCTCTCCGAGTGGGATGACGGCACCTACAAGCTCCGCGTGAAGGGAATCGCCCACGTTGGGTCCGGGCCGGACCGCTCGAATCATCACACCGACTATGCATACGAAGAGGTGACGGTCGGGAGCACCGGGTTCTCGTTCTTCATCGCGCATGGCAACGCAAATACCGTCGAAGCGGGAGAGATCGTAGCGACGCCGGGCGGCAATGCGTGGCACCTGGATATCCAGCTGCACTATGGCGGGGTGGCCCTCGACTGCACCACGGACCTCCCAGCGGAGCTGGAAGCGATGACTCTCACGTGGGAGACCTCGCCCTTTACGGAAGCCGAAACGTGGAGCCGTGACCTTCCGAACGGCCAGAACGACCTCAAGTGCCAGGACTCCGGCTGGTTCCGGATCTCCGTTAATCAGACGGGCCAGCCGAGCTGGCCCGATTCCGGCACGCTCAGCCTCGAAGTCGTCTACGACGGCGTGACCCTCTCCGCAGGGGAGTACACCTACGACCTTTCGCAGTAACCGGCACGACGGCAACGATGGGGGCCGAAGCGGCGTGTTCCGCTTCGGCCCTCATCGTATGCGCTACCCGCAGTCGGAGTCGATCGTGCTCGACCTTCGGTGGGCCCGACGACCCAGGTCGCCGTCTCCGCCCCTGGAGAGCAGACTTCGGCGGGCGAGCCCTGGGAGGCGGTCTTCTACATGGACCTACTGGGGGGTGCGCGAAGCGCGAACGCGGAGCGCTCCTCAGTGGCGGCGGAGCAGGAAGGCGTCGTCGTGGTACGGACTCCCCTCGCGATCCTCTCGGCCGGGACTTCCGTCCAACGGACGGTACAATTTGCGGGGGAGTCGGAGGAGCTCGCCCATCGACTCAGGGTGGAGTTGCATCTCGACTCCGGTTGACCACGCCGTTCTCCGCCTGGTGCCGCGTCGTCGGCACGCGCATTGCACTCTTCGGCTTGTGAGTGAGGCCGACCCACCGGCCCCACGCGCTCACCGAGATCGCCGAAATCCTTTCGATCTCGTGGATGTCGACAGGCGGGAGGTCCGTGGCAGGTGACTGACCAGCAACTGAGTGCAATCGCGAGCTTGATCACGGAGGGCCGGAGCGCGCTCCTCACCCGCTGGCGGGAGGAGGTGCGGAAGCTCCCCGCAGCCGAGGATCTCGACGAGCCCACGCTGACCAACCATGTCCCACATCTCCTCGATGAGCTTGCCGAGGCACTCCGGTCCGATTCCCAGGAGACGATCACCTCTGCCCTGAAAGGGGGGCTTTCGCCGGTTCATGGTACGGATCGTTTCGCACACAGCTTCGACGTCGAGGAGGTCGTGGCCGAATACAACATCCTCCGCACCGCCATCCACGACATGGTGGAGGAGCACGGTCTCCGGCTCCAGGGAGAGCCATTCCGGGTGCTGAATCGCGTGTTGGACGGCGCGATCGGGGCGGCGGTCAAGGCGTACACGGCGCGCCAGGCGCTGGAGGTAAAGCGCCAACGGGAGGACTACCTCGCCTTCGTGGCGCACGACCTGCGGGCCCCGCTGCACTCCCTGTCGATGGCGACCACGGTGCTCGAGTTGACGCTTCCCGACGAAACCCGTGAGCCGGAGACCAGCCGGCTCCTGGAGATGTTCCGCCGCAACATCGAGAACCTCGACGGGCTCGCCGAGGCGGTGGTTCGCGGAAGCGTCCGGATCGAGACCAGAAGGGGGCGCCGAGCGGAGCGGCGGAAATTCGCTCTCTTCCCGCTGGTCGAAGCCGTGCTCCATGGGTTCGCCCCCGTCGCCCGCGTGGGAAGCACCGACCTCCGCAATGACGTGCCGGAGGGGCTCGAGGTCGAGGCCGATGCTCTCCTCCTGAGCCGAATCTTTCAGAACCTGGTCGCAAATGCCCTTACCCACGCGCAGGGCGCGCAGGTGACGGTCGGAGCGATAGAGAGGACCGAGGAATCGATGGTGGAGTGCTGGGTGCACGATACCGGGGCAGGGATCCCCCAGAAAATCGTGGAGCAAATGTTCGAGGCCTCCAGCACCAGTGAACCCGAAAGCCACTCCGGCCTGGGTCTCGCGATCGTCCGGAGGTTCGTGGAGGCCCACGGTGGCGAGGTGACCGTGGAGAGCGAGGAGAAAAGGGGGTCGACCTTTCGGTTCACGCTTCCGCGACAGTCCGCGTTACGGGGTCGCCGGCGGGGACGAAGGCAGCCTGAGCTTTAGATCAGCCGGCGGCGGCTCGGTTCAGGATGCAACCGGGTCCGCGACCGGGAGCCGGAGCGAGAAGGTGCTTCCCTCTTCCGACTCGCTTTCGGCGTAGAGGTCTCCGCCCATCGCGCGGGCCAGGTTTCGGCTGATCGTCAACCCGAGCCCAACCCCTTCCACCGGGTTATCGAGGTCGCGGGCGCCCTGGACGAACGGTTCGAAGATCTCCTGCTGCTGCTCCGTGGCGATGCCCGGACCGGTGTCGGATACGTGGAGGTCGACCCAGTCCTCATCCTCCTCGCAGGTCAGAAGGACCCGGCCGCCACCGGGTGTGAACTTGATGGCATTTCCCACGACGTTGACGAGAATCTGCCTCACCCTTTCTTCATCAGCATGCAGATGAAGCGGGGAAACGGGGTCCTCGATGGTGAGCTCGATCCCCTTCTCCTGTGCAAACGGGGATACGAGAGGGTGCATGCTCTGTAGGATCTGGTCCGCGGCCAGCACCTGCAGATCGAAGGTGAGTTGTCCGGCTTCCAGCTTTGCGTAGGTGAGCACGTCGTTGACCAGCGTCGTGAGATGCCGCTGGTTCGCCTTCACGCGGGAGAGCACGAGGTGCTGTGCCTCATTCACCGGGCCCTGGACGCCGAGAGCCAGCAGGTCGATGTAGCCGGAGATCGCATGGAGGGGCGTCCGGAAGTCGTGGCTCATCGCCGCGAGGAAGTCCATCTTCGCCCGGTTCGCGATCTCCGCCTGTTCCCGTGCCTGTTCGGCTTCGAGACGGGCCAGCACGGTGTCGGTCACATCCGCCCCGTGGAAGATGACGCCGGACCGTGTCCCGTCCGTCTTCCTGATCGGCACGCACGAGATGTCGATGAATCGCTCCTCGAGGGGCTGGCGGGGAGAACGGGTCAGCAGGACGGATACCTCACGCCCCACGAACGGCTCGCCGAGACCCAGCACGCCGTCGAGTAGATCGACGAACCCCTGGTCTGCGACTTCCGGGAGGGCCTCGCGCAGGGGTTTCCCGAGGACGGTGCGGAGTCCGGTGAGTTGGTCGAAGGCGGCGTTCGTCGACTCGAAGACGTGGTCGGGACCTCGCAGGATCGCGAGAAACGCGGGCGCATGATGGAAGGCGTATTCGAGGTGGGAGCGTTGTAGCGCGAGCTCCCCGAGCAAGCGGTCCCTCTCCGCACGGAGAGGTCGTGCGAGCATCTCCAGCGTGGTCTCGATCGAGGTGATGAGAACCCCCGCCACCTCCCCAGACTCGTCGCGAACGGGGCCGTAGGAAAAGGTGAAGTGGCCGTCCTCCTGGAACCCACGTCGCGCGACCCGGAGAAGCAGATCCTCGCGGTACACCGTCTCCCCTCGCAGCACCTCCTCGAGAAGGGGCTCAATCTCATCCCGGATCTCGGACCGGTTCTCGAGCATCGGGCGACCCAGGGCCCCGGGGTGCTTGTTTCCGAGAAGCTTCCGGTAGGAGTCATTATAGATCTGAAGCAGGTCCGGGCCCCAGCACAGCGCCTGGGCGAACCCCTGTCCGATGACCATTGCCGCCGCCGTCTTCAGACTCTGGGGCCAGTCGTCCACGGGTCCCAGTGACGTGGCTGCCCAGTCCTTCTCCCGGCAAAGTCGCCCCATCTCCCCGCCGGAGACGAAGACCCCTTCTGATTCACGAGCTCGGTGGTCTGAACCGCGCATGGTCGGCACTCTCGGAGCAGGTGGCATCACCAGGACACGTTGAACCTAAGGGCGAAGGGGTGTCCTCGACGAGCAGACCCTCTCGCCCGAGGGGCAGCGGACCGTGCGATCAGGAGTCCTCCAGAGGCGTCCGAAGCGCTGGATCCACATACCGAGCTGCGACTTCGGGCCACCGATCCCGCACGAGCACCAGGACGAAGCTCCATCCGGCGAGGCTCGCCAGGAACCTCAGGAACTCGGACAGGGCGATCACGGCCATCCGTTTCTGTTCCGGTTCCGCCACCTTCTCGAAGGCGTCATCGAACAGATGATGTGGGGGCGGCCCTCTCCCCGGCAACTCAACCCTCCCCATGGCCGGCTGGAGAGAGGCGGACCTGGTCAGCGTCAACGTCATCAGCACCTGAAAGCCCCCCTCACCGATGAGGGGTTCGAGCCTTCGGTGCAGGTAGCGCAAGACCACGGCGCTCACGGTCCCAATCGAGAGCCCGGCAGCATTCGCCGATTCCGCGTCCAGAATCGCGAGCGCCAGTTGCAGATGGGGGTGTGATAAATCGCTCAGCCTCCGGAGGTCCCCGAGGCCCCCGCCTCCGAGACCTCGACCACGGGTGCCTGCAGGAGCCCCTCTGCCGCTCCGGCGTAGATGCTGTTGAAGATCACCTTGAAGCTGTTCCGGGGCTGGCCGCGGAAGCCTGCCCGGAAGCCGACGAGGATCACGTCGCCCTCCCCTTCCCGCACTTGCAGGGCTGCCGGCCGGCCGGGGAGGTACTGGCCCTCGCCCAGGGCCCATCCACTCAGGAGGAGCTCCTCCTCTCCCCAATCGAATATCGGCTCGACGAGATGAGCCGGGGCCTGCGCCTCCTCACTTCGTGCGGGAGGAACGACTCGGAACGCGCGGCTCTGGCTCCCCCTCCGGGTGACGAACGTGCCTACGGCATCCTCGGGCATCCCGAACGTCAGGGGGTGGTCCGGCCTCGGATGAATTCTCAGAAGCGAGCCGGGAATGAAGAACTCGTCATCGGACACGCCTTCGAGGACGCTTCTCACCGGGAGCCCGAACTGGTCCATGATCACGTCCGTCGCCCCATCGAATGCCAGGAGCGTTCCGCCTTCCTGAACGTAGCGCTGGAGCGCGAGCACACCTCCGGTCGCCATGCCGCCCACATACTGCTCGGGCATCGTGCCCCGCGCGTGCCCTCGGAAGATCGCCTCGGGATCCTGGGCCGGAAGGATGATGATGTCGAATTCGGACAAATCTCGATCCCTCAGGTCCTGATCCCAGAGGTTCTCCAGGGGGAACTCATAAGTGTCCAGGATCCACCGGAGCCAGCCTTCGGGAATGTTCGCGACCCAGGAGCGGTAGAGCCCGACCCGGGGCGACCGCAGAGAATGCGTCTCCGTCTCCGGAACGGAGTCGATCCCCACGAAGTCGAGCCCGAGCACACGGGCCAGATCCTCCACCCGTTCAGAAGTTCCTTCACCGCTCTCGATGACGAAGGTGCCCGCATCCTGCGTCGCCCCACCCGCGGTGAAGGACCCGGCGCTTCGCCCGACCGCATCGCCCGCCGCGAGGAGGCGGTTTACCGCCACCGCCGCAGCGTTGGACCGGGGGGAGAGAAGGTAGCCGAAGCCGGCGTCGCCTTCGGCGCGACCCTCCCGTACAGCGACCCGTTCCGCCACCTCGCGGGTGGATGCTGTAAAGGGCTCCTCGATCCTGGCCACGTCGACTCCCATCTGAATCGGGAGCGTCCAACCGGCCAGGTCATAGGGAGGTTCGGGCGGCCCTCCTGGATACAATGCCCGCTCGGGGTAGACCTGGGGCTCCATGAGGTCCATCACGTGGGCCCGAAAGGCCTGGCCGGCATAGACGATGTGGCTTCCGGCCGGAAAGGTCCTTCCATCCGCCCGGAAGGAGGAGGTCGCTTCGTGGATCTCCACGCCGCCCCTTCTCAGCACGTTCAGCATCTCGGTCGACTCGAAGGAGTCCCACTGCTCCGGGACCACGACGTAGGCGAAGGGACCCCCTTCCTCACCGGCAGCGATCTGGTCGCGGCCCATCTGATAGAAGTTGTGGAGGAACTGCTCGCTTCGGAGGGACGCGATGTCGAGCGTCGCGAGGGATGCCGTGAGGTGGTACTCGACGGACTCTCCGATCGTCAGCCAGCCCCCGGGCCACGGGTTCGGATAGAAGATGCTGGGCTCGGTGGCCGAGACCACCTGAGCGCGGCTCACGATCGATTCCGGTAAATCTTCGGGATCCACGTACCGGGGCGTGGGGGAGTTGTGCTGGACCTCGGCGAGGATTCCGAGCTGGTTGTGGAAGTAGGGGGCCGTCCGCATCCCGCCGTTCCACCACATGTCGTATTGGATGTGGGAGATCACGCCCGACTTCCCCTCCGCCTCGAAGCGGTCTGCCATGTGGCTCCCGATCAGGTTGGCGCCTCGCACCACCTGGGCGGGAATGTGCGGATTCACGGGCTCGGCGAAGGGCGGTATCGTGATCCGGGCGGGGAAGGGGCCGGTCTGGTGCTGGTTGAAGACGATCTGTGGATACCACTCCTCATACAGGATCCGAGCGATGTGCTTGCTCTCTTCCTGGAGGAGCATGAACCAGTCCCGATTGTTGTCGTGTCCCGTGTACTCGCTGTAGATCTCCGGGGCCTCCGTGGTCTCGAAGGGGGTGCCGAGATGCTCGCGGTACCAGTCCACGACGAGGCGGTGACCGTCCGGATTCATCAGTGGCATGAGGAGGAGGATGACGTTCTCGCGGATTCGGCGAGTCTCGGCCGATTCGTCTGTGGCCACATGGTAGGCGAGGTGGGGGGCATGCTGGGAGTGAGCTCGCTCCGTCGAGTGCAGTCCCGAGTCGATCCAGACGATCGCCTTCCCCTCCCGAGCAAGCTCTCGGGCCTCGTCGTCCGACACGTCGCGGGCACACGCGAGACGAGCACTGATCGACTGCCAGCGATCGAGTTGACCGAGGTTCTCCTCCGAGGAGATGAAAAGGAGGTGCATCGGCTCACCCCGCGTCGTCTCTCCGATCGTGTGAAGCTCGACTCGGTCGCTCGCCTCGGCGAGCGTTTCGTAGTACCTGACGAGTTGGTCGTTGTCCGCAAGCAGGTAGTCTTCCCCGGGGTCGAAGCCCACGATCTCCGCAGGGGCAGGGACTTGCTGGGCGGAGGCCGGGAGTGCGACGACGAATGCTACGGCTACGAGGGTGTTGAGGATAACTGCAGTGCGACGCATCGGAGACCTCCGACATCGATGAAATTGAGGCGACCCACTCGAGTGCAGTGGGCCGAGGGCTCGGCCCGGCCGGACGAACCACCTCTTTAAAAAGGGCCCATGCGGACGGGTCCTCGCAAGAGGTTCCTGGGCGACGGGTCCAGATGGGAATGTAGCTGGAACGGCTCTTGCTCCTCCGTGAGACCTGTCCCCTCTCCGAGTTCTGCCGAGGCCGCTTCGGAGCCGAGCCATGGCCGCACCTCGCCTCTCGAGCACGTCGCGATCCCGCTCCGCGTCGCGGTCCAGGCGGATGAGTCGCCGCCACCGTGGACGCCTTCGGGGACGAGCGGGCGCAGGGGGAGTCGCACGGGGAGCGAAGGCCAATCTCCGGTCCTTTCGACAAGCCACCATCCTCGCCGTCGCGATCACCGCCCTACTCCTTCTCCTCCTCGGGCTCGGTGAGGAGGTTCAGGAGGGCGTGGGCGATCCCCCGCCGCAGGTGACCTTGTCCGCCGAGACTCCGCCCGCGGACACCGTTCCGGTCACGGAGCCGGCCGAAGTGCTGAGCGAGGCCGTCGGTGAAGCGCGGCAGACCGCGGCGGACCTGCGCGACGCCTTCCTGGCGAACCTGCCACAGTACCTCGTCGCCTTCGCGGTCCTCGTCCTCGCCTGGATCCTGAGCCGACTCGTCCGACGCGTTGTGGGGCGGGCCTTTCGGCAGTGGGAGCGGGCGAACGCCGTCGCTGCGCTGTCGGGGGTCATCATCTGGGTTCTTGCCGTGGGGATCGCGACCAGCGTCCTGGTGGGGGACGTCCGTGCGCTGGTCGGCTCTCTCGGCTTGATCGGACTCGCGCTCTCCTGGGCGCTCCAGAGCCCGATCGAGAGTTTCACGGGCTGGCTCATGAATGGCATGCGAGGGTATTACAGGGTCGGTGACCGGATCGCGGTGGGGGATGTCCTGGGGGACGTGTTCCGCATCGACTTCTTCACGACCACCGTATGGGAGATCGGTGGCCCGGAACGATCGGGAGTCTTCGTGACCGCTGAGCAACCGACCGGTCGTCTGATCACGTTTCCCAACAACGAGGTGTTGACCGGAAGCATCGTGAACTTCACCCGGGACTTTCCGTTCGTGTGGGACGAGTTGACGGTTCCGGTGGCGAACGAGTCGGATCTGCGCTACGCCGTGCAGTTGCTGAACGATACCGCAGTGGATCTGATGGGCGATGCGATGGCGGGACCCGCGGAGACCTACGAGCAGATCCTGCGGGAGCGTCGCCTCGAGACCTCCATCCCGCGGTCTCCGCAGGTGTTCGTATCTCTCGACGATTCGTGGACGAACATCACGGTCCGGTACCTCGTGAACGCCCGGGAGCGACGGCTCTGGAAGAGCCGGATCTCGCTGGCCGCCATGGAAGCGTTCAACGCGGAGGAGCATGCGGAGAGGGTCATCGGCGTATATCCGCGTCGTCAGATCATGTTCGTCGGGGAGGATGGGCGACCCACCGGCGGAGAGGAGGAGGTGAGATAAAGCTCACGTGATCTACATCATTCTGGCCGAACTCGTGATGCTCGTCCACTTTTCGTTTCTGGCGTTCGTGGTATTCGGAGCTCTCCTCGTCGCCTGGAGGAAGTGGGTCGCACTGCTCCATATTCCTGCTTTCGTTTGGGGAGCCCTCATTTCGTTCATGGGATGGCCCTGTCCTTTGACTCCTCTCGAGAACCATTTTCTACGCCTCGGGGGCCGGGAGGGCTATGACACGGGCTTCATCGAGCACTACATCGCCCCGGTCCTCTATCCGGAAGGTCTCACGCGGACGGACCAGGTTGTCATGGGAGCGGGGCTTCTGGTTCTGAACGTGGCGCTCTACAGTTGGATCTTCCGGCGTACACGAGGACCGGAGCAGGGGGCTTCCGATCGGGCTCGCTCGAGTTCGGGGAGGGCGGGAAGCCGGGGATGACGGGGGCTCAGGGTCCGGGCGGAACGTTTGCCCGCAGCTTCGGTGTATGTGGATGAGTTCCTACACGTCGAGGACGCCTGCCGTGGAGGCCCGCCGCGCGAGACGGTGGAGTTCGAACGTTCACCCGCAGTACCGATCGAGGATGTCGTGAGCCCGATTCCGATGTGTCTCTTCCATCCGGCCCTCCGCTCCTCGCTCCACCTTGCATCTCGACCCCCGAGCTTCTTCCTCTGCTTCACCGCGTTGATTGCGGGCGCGTCGATGCTGCTGGCCGCGGAGCCGGCTGCGGCTCAGTTGGGCTCGAACGCGAACAGCCAGAGGGCGCCGGTGGTCTACCTCGACTGTCCGGGGTGGGTGCCCGGGTGTGACCGGGCCCATTTCCGCACGGAGATCCAGTTCGTGAACTGGGCGAGAGACCCGACGGACGCGGACGCGCACGTGATCTTGACCAGCGAAAGCGCAGGGGCCGGTGGGCGTCGATATACCTTCGACTTCATCGGTCAGGGAGAGATGCAGGGCCTCTCGGATGCACTCACGTACACCTCCTCCAGCATGGACGTCCAGGCGGAACGGCAGGACGGCCTGACCCATACTCTGCGGCTCGGACTGATGCGCTATGCAGTGGAGGCCGGCCTGGGCGGTGACTTCGAGGTCGGGTTCGTCGGGCGGCTCGGTCCCAACTCGGAGGGAGGGTCGGGAGAGGGCGGTGACGCTGCCGAATCAGGCTTCTACGATCCCTGGAACTACTGGGTGTTCGAGGTGGGCCTCTCCGGGAACCTGGACCTCAGGCAGACGAGTACGGACACACGGGTCAACCCGAGCTTCGATGCGGACCGGGTGACCGAGAACTGGAAGCTCAATTTCTCGGGGCGCCTGGACTTCCGAAGGGACCGGCGGGAGCTCTCCGACGGGACGGAGGTTCGCGACGACCGGGATGACTGGCGCGCCAGCGCCCTCGTGGTGCGAAGCGTGACCGGGCACGTATCGGTCGGCTTGGATGCCGGAGCCCGGACCTCCGTGAACTACAACCGACATGCCCGGGTCCGCCTCGCGCCGGCCCTGGAGTACAACTACTACCCCTACGCCGAAGCGAATCGCAGGCAGTTCATCGGCCACTATGCGGCGGGGTTCGAACACTCGAACTACATCGAGGAGACGATGTTCGGGGTGGAGCAGGAGACCCTCCCCCTCCATCGGTTGGGGATCCAGTACAACGCGCGGGAGCAATGGGGAAATGCAGGTGTGGGGGTGGAAATGTCCCAGTACCTCCATGACGCGGGGTTCTATTCGATGGGGGTCGGCGGGAACCTGAACTACCGGATCGCGCGGGGACTTTCCCTCAACGTTTCCGGAGATGCCGCCTGGGTCCACGACGACATCCACATTCCGGCCTCGGCCATCCCGGACGAGGACATTCTCCTCGGCCGTCAGGACCTCCCCTCCGCCTACCGCTACGAGGCGCGTATAGGGCTCAGCTATCAGTGGGGTTCGGCCTTCACCAACATCGTGAACACCCGGTTTCCGAGGTCCGTGCGGTAGCCTGGGGTCCTCGCTCCGCGCTCACCCCGACCGAACGTCGGGGTGAGCGCGAGCCCAATCGCGGCGCCGACCACCGTGACCGTCGCCGCCTCCACCAGAAACTGCCACAGGATCTCGCGTCGGGTGGCTCCGAGCGCCTTTCGAACCCCGACCAGTCGTTTGGGCCCGGGTTGCCAAGCGGGAGGCGAGGCGCCCTATTTTTGGAGGCAGGAAATCGGTCGTGGTCGAGTCCTGCCGTCGCGGCCCTGAATCTGCACTGCGCTCCTCGTTCCCCACAGGTCTCGGGTGATCAAGCTCTGGATCGATGCCGACGCGGCCCCTCGCGACGTAAAGGGGATCGTCTTCCGGGCGGCCAAGCGTCTCGAGCTGGAGACGCTTCTGGTCGCAAACCAGCGCCTCTATGTCCCGCCCGGAAACACCTTTGTGACCGCGGTGCGGGTCGAGGGTGGGCCCGACGTGGCCGATCTCTATATCGTCGAGAACGCAGAAGCGGGCGACGTTGCGATCACTGCCGACATTCCGCTCGCTGCGGCGTTGGTCGAGAAGGAAGTGCTGGTGATCGAGCCCCGCGGCGAGGAGTTCACGGCGGAGAACGTGGGAGAGCGCCTCTCCGTGCGAAACTTCATGGATGAGTTGAGAGGGAGCGGGGTCGACACCGGGGGGCCTGCACCCTATGGCGACCCTGAAAAGCGCGCCTTCGCGTCGGCCCTCGACCGCGTGCTGACCCGGACGCTTCGGAGTTTCTGACACAGGGTCGCTGGAGAGCGAGCTCCCGAGGGCGCCCCCACAGGAGTGGAGATGTGCGGACGTTTTGGCCTCACGATCGATGAGGAAGCCCTCGCAACGAGCTACGGGGTGGAGGAAATCCTCCTCCTCCACGTTCCCCGCTACAACATTGCGCCCACACAGGACGTCCCGGTGCTTCGAGAGCTCGAAGGAGGAGCCCGCCGGATCGAGGGCTTTCGCTGGGGCCTCGTCCCCTTCTGGGCGAAGGACGTGCGGATCGGCGCACGGATGATCAATGCGCGGTCGGAGACGGTGCAGGGGAAGCCGGCGTTCCGGAATCCGTGGAGGAAGCGCCAGCGGTGTGTGGTGCTGGCCGACGGCTTCTACGAATGGCAGAAGCCCCCTTCCGGGAAGGGCCCGAAGACGCCCTGGTGGATCCGGATGGCGGACGGGCGACCCTTTGGGTTCGCTGCACTCTGGGATCGGTGGGACGGAGGAGAAAGCCCCCTCTTCAGTTGCACCATCCTCACGACGGATGCCAACGCGCTCGTCCGCCCCGTGCACCACCGGATGCCGGTCGTGCTGGGGGATTCCCGGGCGCGGGAGGCGTGGGTGGATTCCGGAGTGGCTCCCGAGGAGGTCCTGGAGCTATTGGCGCCGTACCCCGGCGAGGAGATGGTTGCCGACCCGGTCAGTCGATACGTGAACGCGCCGGGGAACGAAGGACCGGAATGCGTGGCGCCCGTGAATTGACGGAGCGCCGGGTGATCCGACGGTGATCGATCCGTAGGGCCGCCCGTTCTCATTCAGAATGCCGCCCCGCTGACGAAGCGCGTGCGTGACCACGTCCCCCGGTCTCAGGATGTCGAGAAACCGTTGCCCTCTGGCGTCCGGGGGCCGGAGCCCGTATACCTTTCGGACGATGACGATCCATGATCTGGTCCGGGAGATCCTGACGAGCCGTGTGTACGAAGTGGCCCGGGAGACACCTCTCGATTCAGCCCCACTCCTCAGCCGCGGGCTGAGGAACACGGTCCTCTTGAAGCGGGAGGATCTCCAACCCGTCTTCAGCTTCAAGCTCCGGGGTGCATACAACAGGATCGCCCGCCTGTCCGCATCGGAACGGGAGCGTGGAATCATCGCGGCGAGCGCCGGGAATCACGCTCAGGGGGTCGCGTACTCCGCACGGCACCTCGGAATCCATGCGGTGATCGTCATGCCGGAGACGACGCCTCGGATCAAGGTGGATGCGGTGGCCAAGATGGGCGCCGAGGTCATTCTGACCGGTGACACCTATCCGGAAGCGAATGCCCGGTGTGATGAACTGGTCGACGAGCGAGGGCTCACGTTGATCCATCCGTTCGACGACCCGCTCGTCATTGCCGGCCAGGGCACGGTGGCGGACGAACTGTTGCGACAGGCCAAGGGGGAGCTTCACGCCGTCTTCGTTCCCGTGGGTGGCGGTGGTCTGATCGCAGGGATCGCGGGATACCTGAAGCACCTCGTGCCCAACACGCAGGTGATCGGAGTCGAGCCGGTGGAGGCGGACGCGATGTACCGCTCCTTGAAGGCGGGCCGGCGGGTGGCGCTCGATTCGGTCGGGATCTTCGCGGATGG
This sequence comes from Gemmatimonadota bacterium, assembly GCA_007121455.1. Classification (GTDB taxonomy): domain Bacteria; phylum Gemmatimonadota; class Gemmatimonadetes; order Longimicrobiales; family Gaopeijiaceae; genus SKKN01. The sequence continues at coordinate 22,408 of SKKN01000016.1, forward strand.
CGTAGCCGTGCGAGAGGTGGGCGAGCAGACGTTTGCGATCGCCCGAGAGACGGTCGACGGAATCGTCCGGGTCACCAACGATGAAATCTGTGCTGCGATCAAGGACGTCTTCGAAGACACCCGCTCCGTGATGGAGCCGGCGGGAGCGCTCGCCGTCGCGGGGATGAAGCGGTGGGTGGAGGAGTCGGATGTGCGTGAGAGGAGGCTGGCGGCCGTCCTCAGCGGAGCGAACATGAACTTCGACCGCCTCCGCTTCGTGACGGAGAGGGCGGAGCTGGGAGAGGCGCGAGAGGCCGTCTTCGCGGTGACGATTCCCGAGCGGCCAGGCGCGTTCCGGGAGTTCTGCGCGACGATCGGGCGGCGCGTAGTGACCGAATTCAACTACCGGCTCTGCCGGCGGGAGGCCGCACACATCTTCGTGGGCATCTCCGTCACCTCCCGCAGCGATGCGGCGTCGCTTGCGCGCCGGCTCGAGGACGCCGGGTACGAGACCGTGGACCTTTCGGATGATGAGATGGCGAAGCTACATGTTCGTCATATGGTGGGCGGGCCCGCTCCGGAAAGCGTAAGTCAGGAAATCGCCTGCCGCTTCGAGTTTCCGGAGCGACCCGGCGCCCTGATGAAGTTCCTGGAGACCCTGGGGGGGCGTTGGAACATCTCCCTCTTCCATTACCGAAACCACGGGGCCGACTTCGGCCGCGTGCTCGCCGGGTTCGAGGTCCCCGAAAACGAACGTGTCGAGTTCAGGTCCTTTCTCGACACGCTCGGCTATCCTTTCCTCCTCGAGCCGGAGAATGCCGCGTACCGGATGTTCCTGAGCTGACGGTCGGGCCGTCCCGTCAGGCCCAGCTCAGGTCGTGCTTCGCGAGCGGCAGCGAGCGGATTCGTCGCCCTGTCGCCGCATGTATCGCGTTGCAGAGGGCCGGGATCACCGGGGGGAGCGGCGGCTCCCCCAGACCGGTCGGGGGAAAGTCGGTGGTGAGGAAGTGGACCTCCACATCCGGTGCCTGGCGGTGCCGAAGGAGGGGAAAGTCGTGGAAGTTGCTCTCGACCGCGCGCCCTTCAGCGATCGTGATCTCCTGCCCGAGAGCCTCTCCGATTCCGTCGAGCACGGCTCCCTGCGTATTGTTCTCGGCGTTGCTGGGATTGATGATCTCGCTTCCGATGTCCGCGGCGACCCAGACCTTGTCCACCGTCAACTCTCCCTGCCGGCCTACGGTCGCCTGGACCACCTCGGCGACGTAGCCACGGTGGCTGAAGTGGAATGCCACCCCCATTCCGGAGCCGCGGCTCGGTGAACGGTCCCACCACCCGGACCGCTCCGCAACCAGCTCCACGACGCCTCGCATGCGGGCCGGATCGAAGCCGACCTCATCGCCGGCAGCGTCGAGGAGGTCGAGGCGAACCTCCACCGGATCCTTTCCCGCTGCCTCCGCGAGCTCGTCGATGAAGCACTGATAGACGAAGGCGAGGGCGTTGCTCCTGGGGGCCCGCAGCGCGCCCATTGGAACGCCGCTGGGCATCAGGGAGACTTCGAGCGCGAAGCTCGGAACGAAGCCGGCCGGAAACTCGTTTGACCCCACGTTCGCGAAGGGGGCAAAGCTCTCCCCTTCGCCGAAGGAGGCAAAGTGGTTCTTCCAGGCCACGATCCTCCCCCGGGCATCGACCCCTCCCTCGAGCCGGTGGTATCCCGCGGGCCGGTAGAAGTCGTGGCGCATGTCGTCCTCACGGCTCCAGACCAGCTTCACGGGAACGCCGGCCTCTCTCGCGATCCACGCGGCCTCGACCATGTAGTCGTTGTTGAGCCTCCGGCCGAATCCACCACCCATGCGGGTGAGGTGGACGGTGATCTCCGACGCGTCCATCCCGAGCGTGCTTGCGACCAGGGAGCGGCCTCTCTCCGGGGTTTGGGACGGCGCCCACATCTCCATGATTCCGTCGTGGTAGTGGGCGGTGCAGTTCTGGGGCTCGAGCGGGGCGTGCGCGAGGAACGGGTAGTCGTAGCGCGCTTCCACCCGGTGGGCGGCCGACGGGAGCGCGGCATCGACGTCTCCGTCCCTCCGTACCGCGAACGCAGGTGGATCCGCGAGCAACTCCTCCGCCCGTCGGGAGTACCCGACGCTGCTTTCCTCGACAGTCGACCCCTCGTCCCAGTCGATGCGAAGCGCCTTCCGGGCAGCGTCCGCCTCCCACCACGATTCCGCGAGGATCGCCACGCCCCCGAGGAGGCCGGTCAGGTCGTCGCCTCCGTCCACCACGAAGGCCTGCTTCACTCCGGGCCGCCTTCGAATCTCGTCCAGGTTGGTGCTCGCGACCCGGCCGCCGAAGACGGGGCACTTCTCGAAGACCGCATAGAGCATTCCGGGTACCGTCACATCGATCCCATAGAGAGGCTTGCCGGTGACGATCGCGAGGTTGTCCACATCGGGGATCGGCGTGCCCACGATCCGAAAGTCCGAAGCGTCCTTCAGCGGCACGGACTCCGCGTCGGGGACCGGGAGGTTCGCCGCCGTCGACGCGAGCTCGCCGTATCCGAGGGATCGTCCACTGGCGGGGTGGTGCACGCGCCCTGTCTCCGTTCGGCATTCTCCTTCGGGCACTTCCCAGGTACGGGAGGCCGCCGTGCGGAGGAGCGCTCGGCCCACGGCGCCGGCCCTTCGCAGGGGCAGCCAGGTGTTGGGGGTGGCGTTGCTCCCTCCCGCGAACTGGCCTGAAAACCGGTCCGTGTCGAGTCCCGCCTGCTCCACCACCACGTCCTGCCAGTCCACATCGAGCTCTTCGGCGACGAGCATGGGGAGCATCGTCTTCACACCCTGGCCCACTTCCGGGTTCGGAGCCGAGATCGTGATGACCCCGTCTGTGGCGATATGGATGAAGGCGTTCGGGTTGAAGTCCGTGGCGCGGGTGGCCGCGCGGGCTGGGGCGGGCGTGAGGAGGTTCAGGTATGTGCCCAGGAGGAGGCCGCCGCCGGCAGCACCCGTCACCTTGATGAAATCGCGGCGGTCGAGTCGAGGAGAGGAACCCATCACACTTCCTCCTTCAGCGGGTCGGTCAGCGGTTCCGACTCTCCGGCCGGAGGATCGCCTTCGTCCCCGTCTCGGACCGCATCGATCGCCCTCACCTCGGCGGCTCTGTGGATTGCCTCCCGGATGCGGAGATACGTAGCACACCGGCAGAGGTTGCCGTCCATGGCGCTGTCGATGTCGTCGTCGGTCGGTGCCGGGTTCCTGGCGAGGAGGCCGGCGGCGGACATGATCTGTCCCGCCTGACAGTACCCGCACTGCGGCACATCGAGCTCGAGCCATGCCTGCTGGAGCGGATGGGTCGCGTCTTCGGAGAGCCCTTCGATGGTAAGGATGTCCCGGCCCTCGGCTGCGGAGGCCGGAAGCTGGCACGAGCGTGTCGGCTGCTCGTCCACGTGGACCGTACATGCCCCGCACTGTGCGATGCCGCACCCGAACTTGGTGCCCTTCAAGTCCAGCGTATCCCGCAGAACCCAGAGGAGGGGCATCTCCGGGGGCACATCGACAGTGACGGAATTCCCGTTGATCCGGAAGGTGATGGACATGTATCGTCTGCCGGCTGGAGTCAGGGCATACCGAGCCCGGAGGCCCGGTGGGGATCGAACCCCACCTCAGTATGAGAGTAGGTCTCGCGAACCCCCCAGGGCAAGGATATCGGTATGGGATTTGCATGACTGCACGGAATGTATTCCAAAGGCTGGATCGACTCCGGACCTTGCTCCTGCCCACCGAACTCCTGATTCGAGCAGTTCAGTTTCACCGGCTCGGAGGTGGCCTCGTGACCCGATGCCCACGATGTGCCGGCTTCGGTTTGACCGTTCTCACGGTGCTCGGTTTCGGTGCCGCGACATCGCTCAGTGGTGCGCAGAACGCGCCGGCGCTCACGCCAGATGAGGAGAACACCGTCGAGGTCGTTCGAGAGAGCGGCCCCGCGGTCGTGGCGGTGCGTGTCGAGGTGGAGGCCCCGCAGCAGCTCCCATGGGTGCAGCCCGGTCGGCGCGAAGGTGGCGGCAGCGGCTTCGTGATCGATGGGGAAGGCCGCATCATCACGAATTATCATGTGGTGTCTCCGGCGCTCGAATCGGGGACGCTCGACCTCCTCCCCGGAGCGGTCCTCACGGTCTCCTTCCTCGAGGGAGAAGGGGAGGAGCACTCCGTCCGAGTGCAGGGGGCGAATCCCGATTTTGACCTCGCTCTCCTCGAGCTTCTCGGGCCGGAGGTGGCTCCGACGGTGACACCGCTCCCCCTCGGCGATTCGGATGGGGTCGAGGCGGGCCAGAAGACGATCGCGATCGGGAGTCCTTTCGGCCTCCATACGTCGGTCACCGCCGGAATCGTGTCCGCGATCGAACGGGAGCGCCCCGGGTTGGTTGGGATCGAGATTCCCTTCATCCAGACCGATGCGGCGATCAATCCCGGCAACTCGGGCGGCCCGCTCCTCAACTCACGAGGGGAGGTGATCGGGATCAACAACGCGATCCTCGCCTCCCCCGGAGGCGCGCCGGCGTTCGTGGGCGTGGGATTCGCGGTGCCGTCGAACCTCCTTCGTGAAAGCCTGGGAGCGCTTGTCGAGGGGGGGCTCTCCGGAATCGCCGTCGCAGTCGCGGAGCTGCCGGACCGGCCCCGTCTGGGCCTGACGGTTCCGTTGACCGTGGAGGATTATCCCCCGGCTCTAAGGGAGAGGCTCGGCCTCCCTGGAACCGGGCTCATCGTGACCAATGTCTCGCCGGGTAGCCCCGCGGACGAGGTGGGGATAGAAGGTCCGGTGGAGGTGGCTGCGTTCGAGGGGCAGATCTATCCCATAGGAGGGGACATTCTGACGGAAGTCGAAGGAGAGCCTCTTCGGACGGCGCTCGACCTCCAGCGGGTGGTCCTGGAGAGGGATGCCGGTGACGAGGTTACCCTCACCGTCTGGCGCGACGGTGAGGAGCGAACGGTCGACGTCGTTCTGGAGGTGGTCGGCTCCCCCGGGTCTCGGTAGAGCGAAGCTCCGCGAGGGGCTCGACGGCGTCTCCCGCCCAGGAACGACGTGGGCTTACGTCAGGCCCCCGCCGCGTCCCGGGAGCGGCAGAGCGGCAGGATCGTCCCCACGTTCTCGTCCACCTCCTCGAGGGTCGCGAACGCGGCCAGCGTCTCCGTGGACGCGAGGATACAGATGACGATCACGAGGTAGAAAAGCGCTGATGGAAGCTCGCCAAAGGCCAAGAGCGCGGCGCCGAACAGGAACCCCGCGAAGTTGGCCGCTTTCGCGGAGTAGAGGTGGAGATCGACGATCCTTCGAAAGCGAAGCCACCCGACCAGGTAGGCAGAAAGACCGACGACGAGCCAGAGGGCAAGCACGGCGGCATGGTCCCGGACGAACTCGGGGCGGAGCATGACCAACCAGACGAGAGCGGACCCGAAGACCAGCGTGTCCGTCACGGAGTCGAACCGGCTTCCCCAGGCGCTCTGCGCATCGAGCGCACGGGCGAGGAAGCCGTCCAGCGCGTCCGTCAGCCATGCAAAGAAGACTCCGGCTCCCACTACCGCCGGGTTCCCCGCGAGGGCGAAGCCCCAGAGCACAGGAAGGGAGGCCAGGCGTGCTCCCGTGATCATGTTCGGGATCGACTTGCGACTCACCACTGCCGGCGCATCCGGGGCATCCTCAGAATCGGCACATCAGACACGGAGCCAGGAAATCATCACGACGACGAGAAAGAGCACCCCTCCAATCATTTCCGCTGCGCGGCGGATTCGTTCGTGGAGCATCTCGCTACACCATGTCGAAGCGTTCGGAGAGCAAGCGGTTCCAGTGGATACCCATTTCCCTCAGCGACGTCTCTGCGATGTTCATCATCGGCTCCGGTCCGCACATGAAATATTCGGAACCATGCCGGTTCTCCGGAAGGTACCGGGCGAGGAGCTCCCGGTCGATGAGCCCTCGCTCTCCATCCCACCCCTCGGGCGGATTTTCGATCACGTGCACTATGTCGAGATGGAGATCGTTCTGGAGCTCCTCCAGTTCCTCGTAGAAGATACATCCGTCCAGCGTGACGTTTGCGTAGATGAGCTGCAGCGGACGCGGATCGCCTCGAGCCCCGAAGGTACGAATCATGCTCATGCAGGGCGTCACCCCGACTCCGCCCACGATCATCACGCACCCCAGGTCCGGCTGACGGTTCGGGACGAAGAAACCGAATGGTCCCTCCAGGAAGGCGGTCTGGCCCGGCTCAACATCGGAAACGGATCGTGAGAAGTCCCCTTCCACCTTGATCGTGAACTCGAGCCGAGTCGGGGCGTCGTCTGCGCTCGAGCTGAACGAGTAGGGGTTTTGCTGAAGTGAGAAGGGCGTGTCGTTCATTGTGATCCATGCGAACTGACCCGGGCGAAAGCGCATTCCTCCATGCCCTTCCGGGGCAAGCACGAGCGTCCACGCGTCTCCCCGCTCCTCCCGGACCTCGAGGACCTCATAGGGGCGGCGCTTCATGCGCCAGGGTCGCACCACACGCGTGTTCACGAGCAGGCCGACGGCGCTCGCCGTGCCGAGCACGAAGAAGCTCTGCTTCCAGAACTCCGCGACGTAGTACCCGACTTGGAGGATGTGGACGAGGCCGATGAAGACGATGAAGAGAGCCAGGACACCATGCGCCGCGCGCCACCACTCGTAGGCCAGCCTGAAGGTGAGACGCCAGAGGCTCGTCGCGACGAGGAGGAGGAGCGCACCGATCACTGCGGCGAGCGCGAGGGCCCGCATCCAGTCGACCCTCGGGTCGAGGTATTCGAGGTATACGGGATCGGTGAGGAAGAGAATGGCAGGGTGCGCGAGGATGAAGACCATAGCGACGAGCCCGACCTGGCGGTGGTACTGGAGCATCGAATCGCTTCCGAACGATTCGGCGAGCTGGGGATAGCGCCCGGTGAAGAGGAACTGAAGGAGCATGAGGGACATCCCCACGAAGCCGAGACCCACCCCGACCTCGATCCAGAAGGTCCGGGCCTCCGCCGGCCCGACGTACGCGACCGCGAGTGGGAGAAGCGCAGCCAGGATGTAGCTCAAGGCCCAGAACGCGGCTCGAGCAAAGCTGTACTTCACGCGATCCCCCCTGCTGTCGGATGCGTCCTGGTGTCAAAGACACGTAAGATGGAGCGGGTGGCCCGGTTCTTGGCAAGTTCCGGTCCAGCTCCACCTGGTGGACATGGCTGAAGTTCCGGTCCATGATCGCCGCTTCGTGCAGGCCGAGCCTGATGGAGGCGATGGGAGCAGGGTTTACGCACCGCTTGCGGTCCCGCCTCCTCATGGGGATGTTTCCTGTCCCCTGGGACCTCGACGGCGCCCCGCGTCGCGACCTGTGACCCGAACCGGCCGACCGTCCATGCTTCGATTCGCGCTTTCCCCCTGTGCCCTTCTGGTCGGATTGGTTTGGGCGTACCCTTCCGCAGGCCAGGTGCAGCCCGCGCCCGCGCTTCACGATGCCTACTTCGCCTGGGACGAAGGACGGTACACCGAGTCGATGGAGGCGTACCTGGAGGTGTTGGAAGGTCCCGGGGGCTCCGAACTCGCGGATGAGGTCGCTCTTCTCACCGGCGAGCTCCACCCCGTTCGTGCCGTCGACGACGACGGATCGATGTTGGCGGTTTCTCCCGGCGGTTCTCACCTCCTCTGGAGCCGGCAGGCGGACGAAGGTTGGGTGTCCAGGGTGGAGGGCGTGGAGGGCGGCGGCCGCATCGAGCTCCCGGGAGCGCCTGCTGCCTTCACCCCGGGTGGGGTGGCATACGTCGACATGGGAGCCCGGACCTTGACGATTCTGGACCTGGGGTCCGGCGAGGAGGAGGTCATCGGGATGGGCGACTTCATCCCACTCGATGTCGTCTCGAGCCCCACGAGTCCGGACCTCTTCGTAACTGCCGGGCGAGATGGAGCCGGAGACCGCCTTCACATCGTGCACCTGAGTCGGGATGGTGGCGCTGTGGAGGACGAGGGAGGTGCCTCCGCCCGTGAGCCCCGGCTCCTGGAACTGGGGTCCGGGCATGCCGCGGAGCCGGTCTCCGCAGCCGGTGGGCGACTGCTTGTATTCCAGAGACCGGAAACCTCCCCGCTCCCGGTTCCGGAGGGGGTTCCGGAGACGCAGACGCCGGACCCGGGCCTCGGCGTGATGGATCTGGAGAATGGTGCCGTGCTTCATCTGGATGGCTCGCACCCGTCCGTGTCCGGGGATGGCGGGTTTCTGGCATTCGTCCGGTCGGAGGGGGATCATTCAAACCGGATCCTCGGTCTCTCGTTGTCACCCGACGGACTCCCCGATTCAGGGGATCCGGAGCTTCGAGTTCTCCTCGAGACTGAAGAGGACCCTGAAGGGCTCGCCGTCTCACCGCTCGGGGACCGGGTGGCATTCGAGATGCAGCCTCAACGTGCCCGTGAGATCTTCCTCGTTCCGACGGATGGATCCGGGGAGCTCGAGCGTGTGACCCGCGAAGCGCAGCACGACCGGTTCCCGCAGTGGGTATCCGACAGCAGGCTGCTTGCGATGAAGGGGGAATTCCGCCACCGCCGCGCCTATCTGTACGATCTGGAGACCGGCGAGGGATACCGGCTCTTTCACAACAATACGCTGCGCACGATCGCTCCCGAATACGAATGGGTGGCCCATCCCGAGGGAGACGGCGTGTTCGTCGTAGCGGAGAGGGACGGGAACACGATCGCACCCGAGCGGGCCGTATGGTGGACCGACCTCACGCGCACGGTGAGCCACGAGGACGTGATCGAGCGGGTGCGGGAGAATCTGGAGATGGAGGAGGAACTTCTGGAGCGGGGGCGATTGGCATTCGAGCCGGTTGCCGATGATGTCCGGATGGCGACCGAGGAGGTTTCGGTGGGCCGAATCCATCATTATGCCTCCACCCTCTACTCCTTCGGCACCAAGTTCTTCACCGAGCCCGGAAACCGGCAGGCGATCGAATATCTGGCCGAGACGCTCGAGTCGTGGGGGTACGAGGTGGAGCTTCAGTGGTGGGAGCCTCGGGGGGTTCGGACGGCGAACGTGGTGGCGACGCTCCCCGGCACCCGGGATCCGGAGATCGTCTACGTCATCTCCTCGCATTTCGACTCGGTGCTCCGGAGTCCCGGGGCGGATGACAACTCATCGGGCACCACGGCCCTTCTCGAGGCGGCGAGGGTCCTGAAGGCCCACCCCCGAAGTGCGACGATCCAGTTCGCGTTCCTCTCGGCCGAGGAAGCGGGGCTTCTCGGCGCCCGCGAGTTCGTGCGGTTGGCCGAGGAGGAAGGCAAGCACGTGGCGGGAGTCCTGAACAACGATATGGTCGGTTGGACCCGGAGCCACCGGCTCGACAACACCGTCCGGTATTCGAACCCGGGCATCAAGGACGTCCAGCACGCGGCATCGCACTACTTCTCGGACCTCATCACGTACGACGCGCTCTATTACCGCGGGACGGACGCAGCGGTCTTCTACGACGTGTATGGGGATGTGGTGGGCGGAATCGGATCCTATCCGGTCCTCGGCAACCCGAACTACCATCAGGTGACCGATGAGTTGGAGACGATCAATCAGCGGTTGGTGGCCGAGGTGAGCCGCACCACGGTGGCGAGCATCATGCTCATGGCCGACAGTCCGGCCCGACTTCAGGGTGTGCAGGTCGCCGCCGCTGGGCCTTCGGGCACGGAGGTCTCGTGGAACCCGGCCCCGGAGGCGGGGATCGTCGGGTACCGGGTTCGGGGGCGGAGCGGACCCGGGGATGCGTGGAGGGAGCTCGACGTCGTGTTGGATCCCCGCATCGAACTTGACCCCGGCTCCGAAGTCGCCGAGGTGAAGGTGCGGGCCGTGCGGGACAATCGGACGGAGGGGTGGGACTGGGCGTACGCCACGATCCCTTGAAGCTCCACCGGCTGCGGACTCTTCAGCGCTCGGGCTTGTGGTCCTGAGGTGCGGCCCGCTAGCGTCCTATCCGGATGACGTACCTTCCTCATATGAAACGACAGGGTCGACTGATGGTGTTTGCTTTTCGATCACTGGCTTCTCTCGCTGGAGCCTTCCTGCTTTTCGGAACCGGCTGCGCTTCGACCGGGGAGCCGGCGGCGACCGTGCCACCGGAGCTCGAGGCGGATCTCCAGCGCCAGGGCACGGTGGAGGAACGGGTGGACACCGTCGTCGATGTCCGGTCGTGGCAGCTCCACCCGATCAACGTGACCGGGGACCCATTCATCCCGGGGGTGAGCGAGTCCGGAAGAGAGCTTCGTATCGGCGCGATCGCGACGATCACCGGGCCCGAGCATCCGGTGAATCCCGGGCACTCCGGCATTCAGATTCTCTTCATGGGGGTTTCCGACGACTGGTTGTACCGGGACGAGGACGTGGATACGGTCGAGCTGCTCTTGGATGGGGAGGATCGGCTCGAGCTCCGGATCGTGACCTACGATGACTCCCCGGGGCAGGGGTATGTGGTGGAGGTGATGAATGCCCCGGTCTCGATCGAGCTCCTCGATGCCCTGACGGAGGCATCGTTCGTCGAGGGACGTCTCGGATCGGTGGAGTTCGCTCTCGCCGACCGGGAGCTGGAGGGATTCCGCGAGTTCAGGGACGCCCTGCCGCCCGAGATTCGCTGACCGACCACGAGGAGCGGCCTTTTCGGCCGCTCCTCGTGGCGGCGCTACGAACCGTCGGGTGGGGAGCTCGGCTCTTCCGCCGGGATGAGGGATTCCAGGTCACGAGCGAGCTGGCCGTCTTCCCAGTACGCGAGGAGCTCTTGCACGGCGGAAGCCTGGCCCACCGGGGTCACGCCGAGGGAGAAGATGATCTCACCATCCACCTCCTCCTCGTTCTCCGCGAGAGTCACCGCCGTAAAGCTCACCGGTTCTCCGCCCGCGAGGCGTCCGAGCGCCCAGCCGGGCGCGGGGGCGCTCGCTTGAACGACACCCCCCTCCCCGGCCGGAATGCTCCAGATGATCTGGTTCTCCGGGTCGGAGAGGTCTCCGAAGTGCAGGAGGTAGTCCGTCTCCCCCGCCACCGGCTCCGCGACGTCGAAGAAGATCGAAAGAGCAGGGGCCATCACGAACTCGGGGTTGTCGAAGAGAAGACCGAGAGAGTCGAGGTTGGCATCGAACTCCGCTTCCTCCTCGGCGGAGATGCTCTCCCGTTCCCGGATCATCGGCTCCACGGTCAGGATGAGACTCAAATTCCCCCGGCGCACGAGGGTGCTCGTCCGGGAGCCGGCTATGCTTCCGTCCTGCATCCGACCCAAGCGGGAGGGGCTGGTCCAGGGACGCATCTGCTCCACATCCCAGAGGTCCTCGGGAGCGTCCACGAACCGGAAGCGGTCGTCGCCATCGGAGTCCCTCGCCGCGTCGCAGAGAGGGCTGTCGACTCCGTCACATGCCTCCAGAACGGCACTTCGCACGAAGATCACGTCGTCACACTCCCGAAAGGCCATCTGCGCCTCCTCATCCTGGCCGATTCGCTCCTGGACCGACGCGGAAAGCGCTTCGAGCTCTTCCGTGATGCGAAGCTGGATTTGCCGTCGACCTTCTGCGCGCTCCTCCTGAAGTGCCTCGTCCCCCTCCTCGAGGTAGCGCTGAGCCAGGGCCGCGTCGTCCTCGAACCATTCACGAACGGCACGCTCGAGGCCCGAGTCGTCGAACGGGGCGGCGCGATCGGGATCCTCCACGGTGACGGCGCGGGCGAGTGCCTGGAGGCGCTCGGCGCGGGCTCCGAGAGGCTCGAGGTCCGCCTCGAGGGCGTCGAGCGTTGCGAGCGCGGGCACACACGTATGGGATCGCTGCACCTCGTCCGCGATCAATTCTGCGGGCGGGGCCTCCTGGGCGACGAGGGCGAGTGGAAATACCAGGGTCGGGATGAGGAGTCGAACGATGTTCACCTGACGCTCCGGGTCGGGGGTGAGATCACCCCGACTATACTCATCAGCCGGCGTCGCGGTCCATCGGCCCCCCAAAGGCCCCGGGAAAGGTCCTGGACCGCCCCCTCAGCGGCGTTCGAGCGGAGCGACCGCCGGACCAACGAGAATTTCGCCGGTGACGTCGAACCGGGAGCCGTGACAGGGGCAGTCCCACGACCGCTCCGCCTCGTTCCAGGTCACCCGGCACCCCATGTGCGTACAGGTGGGTGAAAGCAGGTGGAGCTCTCCGGTCTCCTCCCGGTAGGCTGCGACGACCTCTCCATCCGTCTTGCAGATGGCTCCCGCCCCGGGGGGGAGCTCGTCCGGAGAGCCGGCCGCCGCTTGTCGAATCCGATCTCCGACGAAGCGCTTCGCTACGTTCGCCTGCTCCTTGAGAGCTTCTCCCGCTCCATCGAGCACCTTCGTGCGGCGTGCATCGAAGATGGAGGCCCACGAGTTTTCACGGCCTTCGATGAGATCGGTGAGGATGCGCCCCGCGATGGTTCCGGTGGTGAGGCCCCACTTCTTGAAGCCCGTGGCGACGTAGAGCCGGTCGGACGAGAAGGGCATCCGCCCCACCATCGGAAGCCCGTCCACCGGAATATAGTCCTGGGACGACCAGCGAGCGGCTACGGCTCCGACCGGAAAGCATCGGTGCGCGAAGTCCTCGAGGAAGGCGTAGTGGTCCGAGGTGTGCTCCGCCTGCCCGACCTTGTGGTCGTGGCCGGCGACGAGAAGAAGCTTCCCACCTCCCGGCGCCGTGATCGGGCGGACGGAGAGGGTAGGACGCTCGGCATTGATCGACATGGACTCGGGGAGGGCCCCGTCGCTCTCCAGGGCCACACAGTACGAGCGGGATGGGTATGCGGTCGCGAAGAATCCGCCCCGGTCCAGGAACGGAAGCCCGCATGCCGAAACGACATGGGAGGCGTGCACGCGGGCGCCGCCCTCCAGTTGAACGGTGATCGGCTCGCCATTCTCCTCGACGTCCACGGCCCGGGTCTGCTCGTACACGTATGAGCCGTCACCGTCGACGGCCATTGCGAGTGCAAGGACGTAGCGAAGCGGATGGAAGGAAGCCTGGTCGGGTAGCTGGATGCCGGCAGCGATCGGGAAGGGGAGGTCGGACTCGCGGACGAGCTCCGCCGAGAGTCCTGCGTTGAGGGCGGCGTCCACCTCCCTTTCGATGTCTTCGCTCTTCTCCGAGTCCGTCGTGTAGGTGAGCACAGGCCTCCTCTCGAACTGGCAATCGATGTCGAGCTCCTCGACCAGCTCGGAGATCATGCCGATCGCCCACAGGTTCGCGGCTGCATAGATGCGAGCCGTCTCGGCTCCCTCCGAGTCGGACAGGCGTGCATAGGTGAGGCCGTGGAGAGCGGTGAGCTTGGCCGTCGTGTTGCCGGTGATGCCCCCTCCCACCTCTCTCGCCTCGAGCACGACGACGCGGAACCCCGCTCGCTTCAGGAAAAGGGCGGTGGTGAGCCCGGTGATTCCGGCTCCGAGCACGACCACGTCGGTGCTTGCTTCGCCCCGGAACGGCGGGAAGCTCGCCCCTTCGGAAGTCAGCATCCAGTACGAGGGGTGTCGGGGTTCGGGGGTGGCTCGCGGCATCGGAGGAACTCGCAGAAGAGGGTGCGAAAACGGTCACGGACGAGAAAGCATCCGTCCCTCGGCCGGAAGCAAAGCTCGTGCCGCTGCCGTGCTCGCCTCAGGTGGGCGGAGAGAGCCTCAGCGGGACGCCCGCCTCCAGGACATGCTTTTCGCCCCGGATCGTCACTCCGAGAGGATCGCCCCTTTCCAGCCGGTAGCACTCCGTGCCGTGCTCGAACTGGAAGCGGAGCCGGCGGTCCTGGAATCGAAGCGGGAAGTTGAGCCGGCTCCACGTCCGGGGCAGGCGGGGGTCGACCGTGAGGTCGCCATCGAAGTCGCGGACGCCGCCGAACCCGAAAACGAGTGCCTGCCAGGCGGCACCGGTGGCGGCGACGTGCACCCCGTCGGATACGTTTCCGGCGACGTCGCCCAGGTCCATCATGAGCGCGTACTGGAAGTACTCGAGCGCCTTCTGCTCGTCCCCGACCTCGGCCGCCACGATGCTCTGGATCCCAGCGGAAAGAGAGGAGTCTCCCGTGGTGAGCGGGTCGTAGTATTCGAAGTTGCGTCGTTTCTGCTCTTCCGTGAACTCGTTACCCAGGAGGAACATCGCCAGCACGACATCAGCCTGCTTGATCACCTGGTGCCGATAGATGACGAGCGGATGGTAGTGGAGGAGGAGTGGGAACTTCGACCGGGGGGTGTTCTTGAGGTCCCACGGTTCCCTCTCGAGGAAGCTCGCGTCCTGCGGGTTCGTCTTCCGCGCCTCGTCGTAGGGCACGAACATCGCGGCGGCCGCTCGCTCCCATGCCTCCACCTCTCCGGGCTGGAGCCTCACGGTGTGAACGAGCGCCCGGTAGTCTCGCGGATGCTCCCTTTCGAGCCGCCGCACCGCGCTGGCGGCGTAGTTCAGATTCAGGCGCGCCATCAGGTTCGTGAAGGTGTTGTCGTCCACGACCGTCGTGTACTCGTCCGGGCCCGTCACTCCGTGGATGTGGAAACGCCCATGGTCCCCGTAGAAGCCGAGGTCCTCCCACAGACGCGCCGTCTCCACGAGGATCTCGGCACCCACTTCGACGAGGAACCCGGGGTCGTCGCGAACATCCACGTACTTCCGGATCGCATACGCAATGTCCGCGTTTATGTGGTACTGGGCGGTGCCTGCCTGGTAGTAAGCCGAAGCCTCCTCTCCGTTGATCGTCCGCCAGGGAAAGAGCGCGCCCTTCTGACTGAGGTCCGCGGCGCGGATCCGTGCCTGGTCGAGCATGCCGTGCCGGAAGCGAAGGAGGTTCCGGGCGATCCGAGGTTCGGTGTACGCGAGGAAGGGGAGGACGTAGACCTCCGTATCCCAGAAGTAATGCCCCTCGTACGCTTGTCCGGTGAGGCCCTTCGCAGGGACCCCCGACTCCTCGGCCCGGTGGGTCGCCTGAGCGAGCTGAAAGAGGTTCCAGCGGATCGCCTGCTGCGTCTGGAGCGAATCGTCGGCGCCGGTGTCCACCTGGACGTCCGCGCGGTCCCAGAATCGCGTGAGGTGCTCCTTCTGGGATTCCACGAGGGAGTCGATTCCACCTTGCACGGTCCGGTCCAACGTCCGGTGGCACCGATCCGCCAACTCGCGAGCCGGTACGCTACGGGAAACCTGATAGGTCACGTACTTCGTGACGTGGATCGACTTTCCCGGCTCCCCGTCGGCGGTGAGGACCAGCCGCGACATGTCTTCGCCGGTGGAGGTCTCGACTTCATGGCGCACCTCGGTGTCGATCGCGTGCTCCACGCCCATCCCGAGGGTCAACCGGCTGTTCGTCGTCTGGTAGCCGAGCACCATCCTCCGGTCGCTCGCCTCCTCGGTACGGAGGTTCAGCACCCGCTCCGTGAAGCCCCTCGCGAGTCGAGGGTCCGTGACCCGTCGCCGAGGCTCGTCTTCGGGCACGGAGTCCTGGCGGTTCAGCACCTTCGAGACGATCGTGACGGGCGCAGACCGATTGAGCACCGTGACCTCGAATGTGATCGCCAGCACGTGTCGGTGTTCGAAGGAGACGAGTCTGCGGGATCGCACACGGACGTTCTTCCCCGCGGGGGTCGACCAGAGAAACTCCCGCGACAGCGTGCCTTCCTTCATGTCGAGAACCCGGCGGTACTCCCGCATTCGGGCGGTGGGAAGAAGGAGAGGTTCGTCGTCGACGTAGAGCTTGAGGACCGTGGCGTCGGGCACGTTTACGATCGTCTGACCGGTTCGTGCGAGGCCGTACGCGTCCTCGGCATGCTTGATCGGCCATATTTCGTGGAACCCATTCACGAAGATGCCGGGCGAGAACGCGGGTCGTCCCTCCTCGAAGGTGCCTCGCACTCCGATGAACCCGTTGGCGAGGGAGAAGGTCGTCTCGGCGCGGGCCATGTGGCGCAGGGCGAATCGATCCTCGACCAGCCGCCACGCGTCGGCGGGGTACAGGTGCTCGGGAAGGGGAATCACCTCACGGGTTAACATTACGTGTCGAACACCTCCGCGCTTCCACTCGAAGTACGCTGGCCACCTTGCGGACGGCGGGGGTCTCGGCCAGCGCCTCGACGGTGTCCCTGAGAGAACCCTCGCGTGCTCGATGCGTGATCAGCACGAGCCGTGCCGATTCCCCTCCACCGTCCTGCCATACCTGGGCGATGGACACGTCATGCCGGCCGAAGGTTCTGGCCACATCGGCGAGGACTCCCGGCCGATCGGCCACCTCGAGAAGCACGTAGTACTGGGTCTGAAGCTCGTCGACCGGGAAGAGCGAGGTCGGCCGGTGGATCGACTCACTCGCACCACGCGCCGTCTGGAGGAGGTTTCGCGAAACGTCGATGAGGTCGCCGACGACGGCGGAGCCCGTGGGAAGCGCCCCGGCTCCGCGTCCGTAGAACATCAATTCGCCGGCGGCCTCCGCATCCACATAGATGGCGTTGAAGGAGTCCCGGACCGCCGCGAGGGGGTGCGTCTTGGGGAGGAACGCCGGGTACACCCGCACGGCGAGCGCATCCCCCTCCCGGTGGGCGATTCCCAGAAGCTTGACCACGTAGCCGAGCCGGTCGGCGACGCCGATGTCCGTGGCGGTCACCCCTTCGATGCCTTCCCGGAATACGTCACGGTCATGCACGGCCATGTCGAATGCGAGGGAGGAGAGGATCGCGGTCTTCGCTGCGGCGTCGTGGCCTCCGACATCGGCGGTAGGGTCGGCTTCCGCATACCCGAGTCGCTGAGCTTCGGCGAGCGCGTCGCCGTATGAGGCCCCGTCCTCCGTCATGCGGGTCAAGATGTAGTTCGTGGTGCCGTTCAGGATCCCCACCACACGCCGGACCCGATCTCCCGCAAGGGATTCCTTGAGGGGTTTGATGATCGGGATCGCACCGGCGACCGCGGCTTCGTACGCGAAGTCCACCCGCGCGGTCCGGGCCATGGCATAGAGCTCGGGTCCCTCGTGCGCCACCAACTCTTTGTTCGCCGTGACGACGGGCTTTCCGAGCTCGAGCGCTCGGCGGAGGAGCTCGCTCGCCGGCTGGCGTCCCCCCATCACCTCCACGATCACGTCCACGTCGTCCGCTTCGACGACGGACCGCGCGTCGGTGGTGAAGATCTCCGCCGGCAGGGAGAGCCCCCGGTCCTTTCCGGTGTCGCGGACGGCGACACGGGTCACCCGAACCTCTGCACCTGCACGGGCGGTGATGTCCGCGCTTCCGCGGCTCAATATGGATGCGACTCCGCCGCCGACGGTGCCGCAGCCCAGCATTCCTACACGAATCACACGGTCCAAGGTCGCACGCTCACAGTGTTGAAGGTGGAGGCGAAAAACACGTCTGCGTTCACGGGGTCGAAGGTACGGAGATGTGGCTTCCGAAGTAGATGGCGTTCAGGAAGAGGCGATTCGTTCCGTACCAGTAGCCTCGGAAATTCGGGTTGTCCAGCAGAAGCACCACCGTCCCGCTTCCGATCCCGTCGGTGAGGACCGACGCCGAGCTGCGGATTCGGTCGAGGTTCCGACTCGAGATGTAGCCGCTCAGATGCGGATCCTCCGTGAGCTGCACCGGGGTCGAGAAGGGATTTGCGCTCGCCGGAAAGACGAACTCGTGGTCGCGCCAGACGGCGAGCTCGCGGTTCGGAAATCCAAACCCGAGGGGGTGTGTCGTGTCCACGTCCGCTCGGTAGATCGAGCCCCCGATCCTCTGGGCGCCCGCGAGGTCCTGTGCATCCTGGTAGTCGGTACGATCCAGCTCCACAGGCTCGGCTTCCTCCGCGCTCTCCAGCGCCTCCGCGACGCGAGGCGCCAGTTCGCGATCCACCGCCCATGGAACCGCACCCCGAACCGCGATCAACGTCCCGCCACGGCGCACGAAACGCTCGATCTCCTCCTCCTGCTCCTCATCCATGAACCCGTAATTTCCCGTCACGAGCACGAGGACGTCGTACCGGGCAAGGTCCGCACGGGCCAGGTGGTCCCGGTCGACCTTCGTGAGAGGCAGGTCGACGCGTGAGTCGAGGAGTTGCCAGACCTGCCCCGCCTCGTACTGGGAGATCCCGGCACCCACCACCATCAGAACCCGCGGCATCGCCCCGATCGGCTGCATGCTCCGGCTCCCGAGATCGATCCCCGAAACGGAGTACCCCGTATGCGTGGCATGGAACGGTGCGCCCGAGTGGGCTTCGGCTTCTCGCACGAGCTGGTGGAGCTCTCCTGCGTCGACGTTCTGAGTCTGCAGCGGAATCGAGATCGAACCTCTCGCAAAGGTCCGCTCCACCTCACCCGTCTGCCCTCCCCCCAGCGCACGGGTGGTGAAGGGCTGGAACGCGGCCTCGACCCTGACGCCGCGAGCAAGGAGGTACTGCAAGGCCCTCGGCGCATAGTAGTCGCTCCAGTCGAGCAGGTACGCATACCGGGCCTCGGACACCTCCCCCCTCCCTGCGGGTTCGGGCACCTCCGTGACCTGCGCTCCACGGGGAACGCTTCCACTCGCGATCTCCGCATGCGGAATCCCGTAGGCCAGGCTCATCGTCCAGGTGGAGGCGTCGTAGAAGACACTGTCGGCGTAGGTGTCGGTGCGCTCGAAGATCGAACGGACGAGACGGTAGCCCGGCTGCTCGACCGGCACGACCCACGCAGATCCCGATTCGAATGAAACATCTCCGAACTCACCGGAGGAGGGCAGCTCGTAGACCTCGAGTCGGTGCCGGAGAAGGAGGTCCAGGAACTCCCGGTTCAGCGAGTGGTCAATGCTGCTCCCGAATACCCATCCGCGGATCGAAAAGTCGGCGGCTTCCTCGAGTCCCGTGGTGAAGAAGTCGCGCTGGTACTCGAGCATCCGCTCACGTTCCTCGACCGAAGCACGGACGGTGGCCATGCTCGTGCGAAGTTGATTCCTGATGGCATAGGCGAAGGTGAGGACGCCATGGTGGGAGCTCTCCTGGATGTGCCCCCGGGCACTTGCCTGTTCGAAGACGAGCCCCAACCCGCCCAGGAAGTTGGGATAGGTCGATCCGTAGCCCGGATACGTGTTGTCGAAGACCTCCTTCGTGAAGTAGAGGGAGCCGAGCTCGTCGAGCGCTGCCGCCCAGTAGTCCGCAAATCGCAGCGTGACGTCCGTGTACAGCTCTTCGGGCAGGAGCGGGTTCCACGAGCCCTCCGGCTTCGTGGGCTCGAAGAAGTAGGTGCTGCTCGTGCCCATCTCGTGATAGTCCGTGACGACGTTCGGGCGCCAACTGTGGTGGAAGTCGATTCGGGCTCTGCTGCTCGGGTCCTGCAGGGGAAGCCAGTCGCGATTCAAGTCGAACCAGTAGTGGTTCGTTCGACCTCCCGGCCACACCTCGTTGTGCTCCCGGTCGAGCGGGTCGGCGACGAACGGTTCGGATTTGTGCATGTTCGCCCAGTTCGTGTGCCGGTCGCGACCGTCGGGATTCAGCACCGGCTCGATGTGGAAAACCCCCTGCTCCAGGATCGATTGCACCTCGCCCGTCTGCCCTGCGACGAGCCAGTATGCCGTGAGCATCGCGACCTCGCTCGAGGAGGTCTCGTTCCCATGGACGCCGAAGCCGAGGTGTACGATGGCGGGTCGCCCCTCCGGTGAGACGGGATCCTCGTTCGGGTCCGAGGCGGCGAGGTGCTGGCTCCGAATGTCCTCCAACCGCCCATGGTTCTCGGGGGAGGTGACGGTCAGGACTCCAAGGTCCCGGTGTTCGATGGAGCGCCCGATCACCTGATAGGTCGCTCGGTCGGAGCGACGCGCCAGCTCCTCGAGGTACGCGACGATCCGGTCGTGACGCGTGTGATGGGTTCCGATCTCGTAGCCGAGGAACTCTTCGGGGCTCGGAATCGCCTCACCGAAGGATTCGCCCTCGGGGAAGAAGTACTCGAGCGGCTGCACCGCATTCGCCGGCCCATCCGCTGGAACCTGAGCGTGTGCGGGAAGTGAAGCAGCGCTCCACGCGAGCGCCGCCAGGGCCGTGAACAAGACGAAGTGAGCCGCTCCGAGCCGCGAAGACCGAGGATCGAACGAAGTCGAAGCACGTCGAAGCATGGTGGAATCCAGGTGCTGGATCTCATGTGATGGATCGGGGGCGAAGCCTGCCCCAACCCCCAAGGCCGCCCTCGTGTTCCGATTGGGAAGCACGGCGTCGTGCGCTCTTCCGGCACTTTGCGTGGATCGCTCGCGGACGACCGGGGTCTCCGGGAACCGATTCGGGAGATCCGGCATTCGTTGGGGAGAACTACAGACGGAGAGCAGAAATCCCCGGCCGGGGGTCGCCCGCTGCCGAGTCGCACACTACCATGGACCGGCGTCACGTCCCGGTCCCGCCGAATGCAAGCGAGCACTGCGAGCCATGATCCGATGAACGTTGGGAAAATCCTGATCGCCGGAGCGATCCTGACGGCGATCGCCCTTTTTCTGGTGCTCGACCTCGGTCAGTATCTCACCTTCGAATTTCTCGAGGGCCAACAGGCGGCGATCGAGGAGTTTCGGAGGGAGAACACTGGACTTGCCGTGGGCGCCTATTCCCTCGTCTACGTCCTCGTGACCGCGCTGTCCCTTCCGGGCGCCGCGATCATGACGCTTGCGGGAGGAGCGATCTTCGGGCTCCTCTGGGGGACGGTGATCGTCTCGTTCGCATCGACGATCGGGGCCACCCTCGCCTTCCTGGTGGCGCGCTTCCTCTTTCGGGACTCCGTCCAGCGTCGCTTCGGGGCTCACCTCGCCGCCGTGAACGAAGGAGTGCGGAGGGAGGGCGGCTTCTATCTGTTCATGCTCAGGCTGGTTCCGGTCTTTCCCTTCTTCGTGATCAACCTGGTGATGGCGCTCACGCCGATGAAGACCCGCACCTTCTTCATCGTGAGTCAGGTGGGCATGCTCGCGGGCACGATCGTCTACGTGAACGCCGGTACGCAGCTCGCCCAGATCGACTCCGCGGCCGGGATCCTCTCTCCCCAGCTCATCGGAGCCTTCGCCCTCCTGGGGGTCTTTCCGCTCGTGGCCAAGTGGACGGCCGGCGGGATTCAGCGCCGTCGAGCTCTCCGGGGGTGGAGGAAGCCGAAGCGCTTCGATCGGAATCTCGTGGTGATCGGAGGCGGGGCTGCGGGGCTCGTGACCGCCTACATCGCGGCTGCGGTGAAAGCGAAGGTGACGTTGGTCGAGAAGAACGAGATGGGGGGAGATTGCCTGAACACGGGGTGCGTCCCTTCGAAGACGCTCATTCAGTCCGCAAAGCTGGTGCACCAGGTGGAGCGTCACGAGGAGTTCGGCCTCGCGGGAGCGCGGGTGAAGCCGGATTTCGGCCTGGCCATGCAGAGAGTGCGCCGCGTGATCGCGGCGATCGAGCCACACGACTCGGTGGAGCGTTACCAGGGGCTCGGCGTGGACGTCGTGAAGGGAGAGGCGCGCATCACCGGGCCCTGGTCGGTCGAGGTGGACGGCCGAACGCTCACGACCCGCCACATCGTGATTGCCACTGGAGCCCGGCCCTTCGTTCCGGCGATTCCCGGGCTCGACGACGTCGGCTACTTCACCTCGGACACGATCTGGTCCCTGGAGGAGCACCCGGGCCGCCTCCTCGTTCTCGGAGGAGGGCCCGTTGGAAGCGAGCTCTCACAGGCCTTTCAACGTCTGGGCGCAGAAGTGACACAGGTCGAGATGATGTCGAGAATCCTGAACCGGGAGGACGACGAGGTCTCGGAGTTGATCGCCGACACGTTCCGGAGCGAGGGCGTACGCGTCCTCGCAGGCCACAAGGCAACGGCGTTCGAACTCCACGACGGCGAGAGCGTCGCGATCCTCGAGCACCAGGGTGAGACCGTACGGGTTCCGTTCGACACGCTCCTGGTCGCCGTCGGACGGCAGGCACGGGTCGAGGGGTTCGGCGCAGAAGAGGTTGGAGTGACGGTACGGAATGGCCGGATCGAGACGGATCCATACCTGCGTACCCGGGTGCCGACCATCTTTGCGTGCGGCGATTGCGTAGGGCCGTATCAGTTCACCCATGCGGCGTCACATCAGGCCTGGCATGCCGCCGTGAACTCGCTCTTCGCGAATCCCTTCAAGCGGTTCAAGGTCGACTACACCTACTTCCCAAGCGCGACGTTCACCGACCCCGAAGTCGCTCGTGTGGGACTGAACGAGGCAGAGGCCACGGCGAAGGGAACCGAGTACGAGCTGACCCGTTACGACTTCGCGGGACAGGACCGCGCACTCACCGAGGAAGCCGCCCTCGGGTTCGTGAAGATCCTCACCCCACCCGGCAAAGACCGGATCCTGGGGGCGACGATCGTGGGACCCAGCGCTGGAGAGTTGATCAGCGAGGTCACCCTTGCCATGAAGCACGGGATCGGGTTGAACAAGATCCTGAGCACGATCCATCCGTACCCGACCCTTTCGGAGGCGATCAAGTCCACCGCTGGAGAGTGGAAGAAGGCCCACGCTCCCCAGAACGCGCTGAAGTTCCTGGAGCGGTACCATGCGTGGCGCATCGGGTGAGGCCGGCCTTCACTCCTCCGGTGGGAAAGGATTTCAGCCGGGTCCACGGGACCGGGCCGCCTGCTTTTTCAGCGCGCGGTCGTTCCCACTCGATCCCGTTTGAGTGCGGTCTTCATTCTGGCGATGAACGCGGGAAGGTCGTTCGGATTCCGGCTCGTGATGATCTCCCCGTCCTCTACGACCTCTTCATTCACCCATTGCGCCCCGGCGTTCTCCAGATCCGTGCGGAGCGAAGGGTAGGACGTCATGCGTCGGCCGCGCACGGCGCCAGCCTCGATCAGGGTCCACGGGCCGTGGCAGATCGCAGCGATCGGCTTTCGCGCGTCGACGAAGTGACGGACGAACTCGACCGCTCTCGGATTGATGCGGAGCTTGTCCGGATTGTAGAGCCCGCCGGGGAGCAGAAGTGCGTCGTAGCCGGCCGGGTTCGCCCTCTCGAGGGGAATGTCGACGGGGATCTCCTCCCCCCAGTCGGTCCGGTCCCATGCGCGCACCCAATCTCCCGATGGCGCGATCACATGCGCAGTCGCTCCCGCCTCGTTCAAAGCATCCAGAGGCTCGGTGAGCTCCACCTGCTCGAACCCGTCGGTCACGAGGATCGCGACCCACACATTCCCCAACTCGTTCGACATGATCTCTCCTCTGTCCGCTCGTTCAGCCCCTGCCGACGGCCGGGATCTGCTTCCGGTGTTCGCAAGCCGAATGCCACCACCCGTAGAATGCAGTAGATCGAAAAGCCACGAGGTTTATTGCAGGAAGCACGGGCCGCGCGGACGGGGAGTCGCGGACCGGGTACCCGTCCGCGGGCAATCTTTCCCCGCGACTGTTGCGGATCTGGTTCACGCCCGGCCGCCGATCGCGATCCCCAGGGCTCTGCGGATCGCACAATCCAGGCCGGCCCGGCTCCTACGATGACGACGGGTGCCGAAGTCGTTGCGGAGGAGGGAGGGTTCGCACGCTCCAGTGGCACCGCAATTGCTCCTCTCAAAGGTCGCGTCCAATTGGATCCAGCGAGTTCCATGCCACTGCCACTTGTAGAGGGGAAAGCGGGAAGGGGGAGAGCAGAATGGGGGTAAAGCAGCGGATGACGGAAGGATGGAGCTTCGTGAAGCGTACGGTCTCGCTCTGGTCCGCGAAGAACCCATTCCAGTTCGCCGGAGCACTCGCCTTTTATACGATCTTTTCCCTGGCGCCCCTCCTCATCATTCTGATCACGGTCACCGGCGTGATTTTCGGGGAGGACGCGGCACGCGGCGAGATCTCGAACCAGATCGAGGATCTCATCGGACCTCAGGCAGCGCAGGCGGTGGAGTCCGCTGTTCGACAATCTCGACCGGAGGAGTCGGGAATCCTGCCTACGCTGATCGGGGTCGGAGCCCTCCTCTTCGGCGCCACAACCGTTTTCGCCCAGATGCAGACTGCGCTCAACAACATCTGGGATGTCGTGGCGCGACCTTCCCGCAGCGGAATCCTCCTCTTCATCAGAACCCGGCTTCTCTCCCTGAGCCTCGTCCTGATCATCGGGTTCCTCCTGCTCGTGTCGTTCGTCCTCACGATGACCCTCGCTACGCTCCTGCGGTTCGCATCGCAGTGGGTTCCGGTTCCCAACGCGGTGGCCTGGGTGACGGACCTGGCAATCTCGCTCACGGTTGTCACCCTCCTTTTTGCGACGATCTTCAAGGTGCTGCCGGACGTGCACCTCTCCTGGAGGGACATGTGGCGAGGGGCGTTCCTGACGGCAGTTCTCTTCACCGTCGGGCAGTACCTGATTTCCTTATATCTCACGGAGACGGCTCCCGGCTCGCCCTACGGTGCCGCCGGCTCTCTGGTGATCGTGCTTATGTGGGTCTACTACTCGTCTCTCATCCTCTTCTTCGGAGCGGCATTCACACGGCTCTCCCTCGAGCGTAGAGGGGGCGCGATCGAGCCGAAGAGCACGGCCGTCCGAGTCCGCACCGAGGTCGTTGAGGACGCGTCCGAGGAAACGCGAGAGCCGGTGCCGGAGGCGGGGTGAGCCCCTACTCGACCTCGCCTCGCACCACCACGAACTCGCCGGGGATGCTGTATCCGTCGCCGTTTGCGTACTGATCGATCGAATCGAGGTACTCCGCATAGACCCGGCGACGGGTCGCGTCGTCGAAGCGGCTGTGGGCCATCGCTACGGGACCGGCCACGAAGCTGGCCTCCAGGACGTCCTCGGCTGAAGTGAAGTGGAGGGTGGTGGAAAGGCGCCGTGTTTCCACCCCTCGGAAGCCGGCGGATTCCATCTCGTTTCGAAGAGAGTTTCCCGTTCCGAGTTGGAAGAAGAGAGGGCATACCTCCGTCTCGACGCAGGCATCGACGATCGGGAAGATCTCTGCCCAACCACATCGCTTCCGCTCACCCCAGACCGCCGCGACCGCCCTGCCCCCCGGCCGAAGGACGCGCATCGTCTCCCTCAAGGCAGCCCCGGGATCCGGCACGTACATGAGGCCCAGCGCGCAGAGCGCCGCATCGAACGAGGCATCCGGGAAATCCAGGCTCTGGGCATCCATGCGGTGGAACGAGACGTTTGACAGCTCCTCAACGAGGATTGCCTCCCGGGCCTGCTCGATCATCCCCTCGGAGAGGTCCGTGGCGACAACCTCCCCCGAAGGCCCCACGCGCTGCGCCGCCTCGACGGTGGCGAGCCCCGATCCGCAGGCTACCTCGAGGATCCGCTCGCCTCCGGCGGGTCCAGCCATTTCCAGAAGGAGGTCCTGGGCCGGTTCGAGATGGCGACTCCAGGCCCGGTCGTAGAGCTCGGAAGCGCGGTCCCAGCCGTAACGCTGCACCCGTAGTTGAAGCCTGTGGTCCACGGTCAATCTCCTCCAGGGGTGAATCGGACTTCGCGGCTGACCTCCTGTGGGTCCCGGAACAGCGCGAGATAGGGGCTATGTGCCTCGGCCTCCTCCAGAACTGCACGAACGTCCTCCTCCGGGGCTGGACTCTCCACATGGACCACGCAGCGGATCGCCTGGTAGGCCGGCGAACTCTCTCCAACGCCGTACTGAGGACGGACGTCGTAGTCCGCTTCGACCTCGACCTGAACGCTGGAGAGGGGCACGCCCCGATAGCTGGCCCAGATCACATACCCGACGGCGAGGCAACTCCCCAGCGCGGCACGCCCCAGCACCCCCGGGTCGGGACCTTCTCCCCCGCCTCCTGCCTTTTCACTCAGGTCGGCAACGAAACTCCAGCGGCCATCCTCCACCTCGCAGGTGAGGCCGTCCCGGATCGTGGCCCGCGTCGTGGCGGTGCCCTTCCCGAGGGTGGAGCGCTTCTTCAGCGCGGTGCGGGTTCGTTCGAAGACGGAGCGGAGCTTCTCCATCGAGCTCAGCGTCGGTGTCGTGGGCATCGTCGGTTCGGTCCTCAATGGGGTTCTGGTGAGATTCCGAGCACGCTCCGCGCCTCTCGGACGCCCACCCGGTCGGTTTCCACATCCTCGGACACGTCGAGGAGGGTGGCGTAATGCTCCCGGGCGCGCTCTTCCTCTCCGAGATAGCGAGCCGTTCGCGCCGCGCCCAGGAGGCTGTGGTGGCGCGCGGGCCAGATTTCGAGCCCTGCCTCGTACGCTGCCAGGGCCTCCTCCGCCCGGTCCAACTCGCTCAGAAGGTCGCCCAGCGCCTCCTTGGGTGGGAGGAGTGCTCCCGGGCTGACCGGGTGCTTCTCCACGGTGCTCTCCAGTTCGGCGGCTTCCTCGATCCGCGCGGCGGCCATCGCGGCTTCACCTTCGGCATTCGCGATCCTGCCGGTCAGGATGAGGCGGTCGATTTCGATATACGTCGCGAAGGCATCTTCACCCGCTTGCCTCGCCTCATTCCGAAGCTCGATCATCCGGGCCTCCGCTTCCCGCGCCGAGTCGAGGTCGTTCCCCTTCGCCGCCCCCAGCCCTCGAGCAAACCAACTCAACGCCAGAGGCCAGGGATATCGGTCCCACATTACGTCGTCGGAGTCACCCGGTGTGATCCGGGCGGCTTCCTCCCATTTCCTCCTCTCCACGGCGTAGCGGGCCGGCATCACTGCCAGATGGAATGCGGTCGTGAAGTCCTCCTGATAGGGGCGGTTCGCCTCCGCCTCCTCGATCACGCGCGCCGCCTCGTCATCCTCTCCGCGCTGGAGGTACGCGTAGAGAAGGTAGTCCAGGGCATGGATGTGATGGAGCGAAGTTCGGCCGTCTACCGGGAAGTGGAGGGCCGCGTCGGCGGAGCGGCGGTTCCAGTCGATGACCTCCGGCCACTGGCCGAGCCGAACGAAGATGTGGCTCGGCATGTGCAGCGCGTGAGGGACGCTGGGCGCAATCTGATCATAGCTGTGCACGACGTCGAGGGATTCGTTGGCGCGACCGGTGACATCGTTTGCGTGGATCGTATAGTGGATTGCACCTGGATGATGGGGGTTTTCCTCATACACCTCCGCCAGGACAGCGGCCGCACGTGCGTTGTAGGAGAGCTGATCGTCGGATACCTGACCCGCGGCGAGTTGGGAGAGCGCGTAGAACGTCCTGATCTCGACGTCGTCCGGTTGCTCCTCGTACGCCTCCTCCAGGGCCCCGGCCCACCGTTCGATCCGAGGCCACCACTCATCCGCTTCCGGATCCTCGAAGAAAGCGGCCGCTGCTCGGATGAGGGCGCGTTCACGATCCGTTTCGGGTTCGAGGGCCTGCGCTCTCTGGATCGCCTCCCATCCGCGTGATCGCTCCGCCTGGCCGGGGCGGGCAGGCCAGAGGGGCTGAAAGAGCGTCATCGCCGTTCCCCAGTAGGCCATTGCGCAGGTGGGATCTTCTTCGGCGATGCGTTGGAAGCCGGCCTGCGCTTCCGGATACATCATGTGGTGGAGAAGGGCGACCGAATCCTCGAGTTCGTGTTGCACCTCCGGGGCGCAGATGGCGTGGAATTCGACCGAACCCAGCTCCGAGTCGGTATGCGCGTGCTGGGCGGTCAGCGGGGAGACCAGCGCGAAGGCCGCCGTGCCGAGCACGGCGATGCTCACGAGCGTCGAAGCAGAAAGCGTAGAGGGCATGGGAATCTCCTCGATGCTTCGTCGTGGGTCGGGCCGCGTTCCCGACTCCTTTCACATTTTCGGTCGACCTGGCTGAGCGTCCTTCAAGTTTGTAGCGGTCCTTACCTCCTCGCAACCGGATTCTCCGGTTGGACGCCCACTACTCCCCTCGCATCATGGCTGCAGTACGACTTTCGTGCATTCGTTCGGAGCTTCCTTGAACAGGGCGTACCCGGCAGGAGCCTCGTCGAGCGCCATGCGGTGGCTGATGACTTCAGGGAGCTTGATATCCCCCCTCTCCACATGGTCCAGCAGCGGCTTCATGTACCTCTGCATATGGGTCTGACCCCCCGACAGGGTGAGCCCCTTCGCGAAAGCGGAGCCCAGCGGCACCTTGTCCGTGACTCCTCCGTAGATGCCGGGGACTGAAACCGTCCCCCCTTTCCGGCAGCAGCGGATCGCCTGCCGAAGTGCGTGGGCACGGTCCGTCGCGGCCATCGTTGCAACCTTCAGACGGTCGTATATCGCGTCCAATGTATCTCCGTGTGCCTCTAGGCCCACGGCGTCGATGCATGAGTCGGGGCCTCGTCCTCCGGTCAGTTCCAGCAGGCCCTCGTAGACGTGCTCCTTCTCGTAGTTCATCGTGGTTACCGCGCTGTCGCCATCGGCCTGTCGAGCCAGCAGGAGCCTCCGCGGATGGCGGTCGATCACGACCACATGACCTGCCCCCATCATCAACGCACTCCGCACGGCGAACTGTCCGACGGGTCCGGCTCCCCATACAGCGACGACATCGCCTTCCTGAATATCGCACAGTTCAGCCGCTTGATAACCGGTGGGATAGATATCGGAAAGGAACAGCACCTCCTCGTCGGAGAGGTGGTCGGGGACCTTCACGGGTCCCACGTCCGCGAATGGGACGCGTGCGTATTCCGCCTGCCCGCCGGCATAGCCACCGAGCATGTGCGAGTATCCGTATATCGCAGCCCCACTATGCCCGTAGGCCTTCTCCATCACCGCCGCGTTCGGGTTCGTGTTGTCGCATAGAGCGTGCTTCTGGTGCTCACAGAACCAACACGCGCCGCACGCGATCGTGAAGGGCACGACGACTCGATCTCCGACCTCGAGGTTCTTTACGCTCGATCCGACCTCCACCACTTCTCCCATGAACTCGTGTCCGAGGACGTCACCCGGCCTCAGGCTCGGGATCGCGCCGTTGTACAGGTGAAGGTCCGAGCCGCAGATCGCGGTCAGCGTGATCCGCACGATGGCGTCCCGTGGGTTCACGATCTGGGGGTCGGGCACACGGTCTACGCGCACATCCTCCTTCCCGTGCCAGCACAAGGCTTTCACGTCACTCCTCCCTCTTCTCCGCGGGAACCCGTCTAAACGGTCTCCTGCTCGTGGACTGCGCGTTGAACGACGGAGAATCGCTCGCGGGGAACGACTCGAGGGAGGCCGCGTCCACCCGGTCCGGCTGCGCTTTCGTGTTCGCCGTCGGGAGAGGAGTCCTGGATGGAGGCCGCACCTCCTGGTCCGGGAGGGTCTTGCCGCCGAACGCCTCCTCCCGCAGAGAGCCTCTCGTCCAACCTCGATCCCGTCGGGCTGGGCTCATCGCGGAGGCGATTTCGCCGGTCTCGACCCACTGCTTGAGGCGGCGCAGAGCTTCGGCGGCCTCCCACGTCGGATCCGTTCCCATCGCCTTGGCAGCGATCGCCCCTACGACCCCCCCCGGCAAGCGTGCGTGGAGCTCGAGCGTGACCTCGGTTCCGCGGCCACCCGGGGCGCGGTGAAACGAAATCGCCCCCCGATGATCAAAGACGAGACTGTCGACGCTTCGCCAGGTGATCCTCTCGTTTTCCACGTCATCCCAGATGATCGCCTCCCACTCGATCGGTGCATGTCCCATCAGGCTCCCTTTCCACCGCGAGGTCACTTTATCGAGGGTCCGGACCTGCTCGACATGGGGAAAGAATCGGTGCAGGCCCTCCACATCGCGCCACTCTCCGTAGATCCGCTCGGGAGAGGCCTGGATCGTGATCGCTCGCCGGCTTCGGATTTCCCGCGTGACGGGAGAGCTGGTGAGCGAGGCATCGTCGGCGGTGACACCGAGAGAATCGTACAGACGGCAGTGCCGCTGCAGCCCGTGCCTCGCGAGGCCGGCTCCCAGCAAGGCCGTAGACCATCCGAGCACGCCGCGCGTTTGCAGACCCCAGCCGAGGAGACCCATCCCCCCTACCGCGGAGACGACCCGCTCCCCCGCACCCACGTTTGCGTCGTCTCTTCGCCTGATCGGTGGATAGGCCCTTCGAGGCGAAATGGCTCTCTCCATGGCGCTTCACTCTCCTCGCCCCAAGGCTCCTCGGGGCGGACGGCGGGGTCTTCAGCTTCGGAACGGTTACCTCCTGGGTCAACACGTTTCGTGCCATTCGCCTCCTTGGGACGTCCGGTTCCTCGGACGTCCTGGGACCTCTCCGCGGGGACGGCAGAAACAAATGTGTTGCGCAGTCCCGTTCCCGAGTCTCATATTCAATCACGGGCCATGCAATCCTCCCCATCCTGAGCCTGACATGAGCACGAAATCCCTTCTTCCCCACATCATCGTCTTCATTTTCTCCGGCTTCATCTTCCTTTCCCATCCCTTCCTGCCGCAATCCGGCTCGGAGGCGAGCGCTCAGGCCGCGTTGGACGCCGCGATACCCTCTCTGGATCTGGCCTCCTCTGAGGCGGTCTCTCCAGCGGTGCGTGTGCACGCGTTCATAGGGTCGCGTCTGGAGGCGGACCTCTCCGCGATGGGTTCATTCCGGCCGGGGTATCCGTTCTGGCAGCATATCTTCACGATTCCGGACGGCTCGATCGCTTTCGGGAGTGCCCAGGATGGTCGCCTTCTGGCGGTCTTCCCTTCACAGGGAGATTGGACCCGGAACGCCCGCTGGGAGGAGCATGCTCTCGCAGCCCGGGTGAACGGTCGACAGCTCCCGCGCTCACTCTCTCAGCGACGGGAAGAGGTGGCTTCCCTCCTGGAGCCGACTGTGGGGATGGTGCTACATAACCCGACCCGCGGACGGTTTCTTCTTCCGAACGCCAGGCGGTATGGCGGCTTTCTGGAAGAGTGGGGGAGCATCTACGAGCGGTTCGGGGTGCCGGCGGAGATCGGGCTCGCGCAGGCCATTTTGGAGTCGGGACTGAATGGGAGAATCCGTTCGAGCGCGAATGCGATCGGGTTTTGTCAGTGGCTCATCGGGAACTGGAATCACATGAAGCGCTACGCGCCGAATGTGATCGAAGGGTACAACCAGACCACTCAGGCACCCTATTGTGCCGCGTACCTGACCGTTCTGGCGACGAAGTACGGAAGCTTCATCCCCGCACTTTCCGAGCACCACGCCGGCGGCACGAATGTCGGCCGCACCCTGATCAACGGTGAGAGGCTCGGCGGACAGGACGTGCGCGAACGCTACTTCCTCGGGTCCGAGTTCGCTGTCGATCTACGGGCGATGTCGATGGATCAGTACCGGGAGGTCGTTCGGACGTATGGTCCGCGCTCGTTCCGTTATGCCGAAATGGTGTTCGGAAACACGCGCAATGTGGTGAATCTCAGGGAGTCGATTCCCCAGGAGCGGGTGTACGCGATGCGGGCAACCCGTCCGATTGCGATCGACGAGGTCTCCCGTCGCACTGGGCTCTCCGTGGACGAGGTCCGGCGATACAACCCCGCCCTCGTGCGCCAGGTCCCACGGGGGGCGAACCTCTACCTGCCCCTCTACATCGCGGACTTTGGCCCGAACGTCAGCTTCTGGCATCAGCCGCCCGATGAACAATTCAAGACCGTCCTCGACGACTTCGTCCGGCTGGATGCCACTCTCCTCGAGTGGGAGAATCCGACGTTCGCCGCGGTGCTCCGGGAGTACCAGCGACGGTTCGCCGCGACGGACACGGAGGAAGGGGCAGTCATGGGTGCCGTCCTGAACTATGTTATCGACGAGAGTTACCAGGGTGGTCGCTCGGAGCTTTTGGCCGAGTACCGGACGAGCACCCGGATTCAGCGCCTCGTCGAGCAGGGAGTTCGGGAGCGGACGGGGGCAGGCGGAAGGTAATCGCCGGAGGCGTGTCCCGGGAAAGGTTTTCCTGCACCGGGTAGGCTGTGCCGGCAGCAGATCGGACGCGGCGCAAGAAGAAGAGCCCGGCGGGAGGATCCGCCGGGCTCTTCTTCTTGCGAACCACCTCGATGAAGGAATCGCGGACCCGCGTTCCCCCTTCCCGCAGCGATCAGTTGGCCGCAAAGCAGTAGAACAGCCCCGCACCACCCGTTGCCACCAGGTTGTCCTGACTGCATCCCTGAGAGGGGTGGGACGCGTTCCATGGGGCGCCGGGCGTCTGCCGCGTGTAGCGATCATGGTGGCCTACGAACGCACTCCCCTCGTCACTGCTCGTCCAGTTACTGCACGTCCGGTCCTCGCCGGACGGAAATGCCGTTCCGTCGATCCTCGTGCCCGTGAGGATGTCGTGGTAGTTCGGCGAGTCGCCCATCACCCCCGAGTTGACCGTCTCCCCACGCTCGTTCAGGGCGTGCTCGTACCGGATGTTCGAGTTGTCGTAGTGCAGATGGTCCACGTCGGAGCCGATCAGGAGGCCCTCCGCATTGTGCCACGGACCCGAACCGATCCGGTCCCGGGCGTTCACGGCCTGTTGTCCGCCCTCGGCCTGGGTGCTCAGGTAGGCGCGCCAAGTGCGGTCGCCCGCTCCTACATCCTCGGCCAGTGCCTGGCAGTGGGCGTCGGCTCCGTCCAGGCCGCCGAGGTCCGCCCCGTTGCCCACGCCCACGCTGGTGATGAAGAAGCCCATCTCTTCCTGCGACTCGTCCTCCTGCGCGAGAAGGTGCGTGGAGAGTGCGATCACGCAGAGCCCCGCCACTGTGGCCGTCACAGCTTGTTTCAAGCTCATTGTAGGACTTCTCCTGTTCAGATACTGTGGATCGTTGGTACCAGGAGGGGCGCCGGAGCATGCAGGACGAACGCGAAGACCCCGACGGTCCCTGTCTCCCGGAGTGAAGCTCGCTAAGGCACGGTAGGCGGCCGATGAGCGCCAGGCAAGCCACGGCAGTTCAGGTGCGATTGTCCTCCGTCCGTCCGATTCCTAAAATCAGGGTCCTTCTCCACTCTCCTGAAGGATCCATGCGCCCCGGCACGTGCCTGCGGCTCCATCCAGCCTCTCTACTCTTCCCACTACTCCTGGCGGAGTGCGGGCAGGGTGAAGCGATGCCCCCAGGCCGCGGTGCCCGATGCGGAAGTCGAGGAGGAGATTCGGGACTCGGACCAGGCCGAGGTGCGGGCGATGCTCGAAGGAGACCTCGAGCTTCAGGACAGGATCGTGCAGGACTGAACGATGGAGGTACGTTGCGCCGTTCCATGAGCATGATCTTGATGAGTCTGGTCCTCGTGGTTGGATGCGATCAGCAGAGCGACCCGAACGGGCCGATCGCCTCCGAGGATTACGAGGTGCTAACCGTCGTCGAGGGCCTCGAGCATCCCTGGGGCATGGTTTTCCTGCCTGCCGGAGACGGGATTCTGGTGTCCGAGCGGCCGGGGCGGCTCCGCCTGATCCGGGATGGGGAACTCGAGCCCGAGCCGATCTCGGGGGTGCCCGAGGTATGGGCCGAGGGTCAGGGCGGTCTACTGGACGTGGCGCTCCACCCGAACTTCGACGAGAATCGTCTCGTCTATCTCTCCTACTCGAAGCCGGGGGATCATGGAGCGACCACGGCGGTAGCGCGCGGCCGACTCGAAGCGGAAGCGCTCGTGGACGTGCAGGATGTCCTCGTGGCCGAAGCGTGGGCATCGGGCGGGCAGCATTTCGGCTCACGCATCATCTTCGACGGAGCCGGGTTTCTCTATGTCACCGTGGGCGATCGAGGCGGCATGGCCCGCGCACAGGATCTCGGCGACCACGCGGGAACCACTCTGCGTGTGTTGGAAGATGGCGGAGTGCCGGAGGACAACCCTTTCGTCGACCGAGCGGACGCGCTCGACGAGATTTTCACCTATGGGAATCGCAACGCTCAGGGGATGGCGATCCACCCGGAGCGCGACGAAGTCTGGCAGAACGAACACGGGCCGAGGGGCGGGGACGAGCTCAACCGAATCGTAGCCGGCGGGAACTACGGCTGGCCCGAGTACAACTTCGGGGACCACTACGACGGACGGACGATCCCCGATCCGGGACCGGACACCGGAACGGTGCTTCCTCTCCTCCACTGGACTCCGGCGATCGCGCCCTCGGGCATGGCAATCTACGATGGGAACGCCTTTCCGGAGTGGGCCGGAGACGTGTTCGTCGGAGCTCTGGCGGGGGAGCATCTGCGGCGAATTCGCTTCGATGGCACCGCGCCGGTAGAGGAGGAAGCCCTTCTCGCGGGTCTCGGACATCGTATCCGCGCCGTATCCACAGGCCCCGACGGGTTCATCTATGTGCTGGTCGATGCACCCGCCGCTCCCCTGTTGCGCCTCGAGCCCTCTGCCGGTCGGTAGTCGGGAGGCCGAGGAACGGCCGGCCCCCACCGCAGGGGTTCGAACTGTGAGTCGATGAGCCACCTGCCGGCTTGTCGCGGTAGGGTGCGCGCGGTAGGGTCGACCGTGGGTCCGACGAAGACGAGCCGTTCGAGGCGCTCCGGATGCCGCGTTGCGAACTCCGCCGCGACCTGGCACCCGAACGAGTTCGCCAGCACATGGGCTCGTTCGAGCCCTGTCGCAGCCGACGCACCTGCGAAACGTCGGTGACGATCCGTCTCCTCCGTCGCCCAGGATGGGCCACAAGTTCACATCCGCCGATCCGACTTCGCATTCCAGTCCACCTCTCTGTGCGCTAAAAGTACTGTGGGGTAAGGACTTGCGTGTCTGCTCTCCGTTCATGGGTGCTTTGGCGCGGGGCTTGCCCTTCTCTGTCCCCCGGCCCCATCCGTAGGCTCGGGGCTCATTGCGCAGATATGGCGCGGTGGCTCCCGGACCAGCGCGCGAGTTGGAGGCGCCATCGGCAGGGGAACTCCACAGGCGATACCCCGACGAGGAGGAACCATGGCGAGGTCCGAAAAGGTGAACCCTACAAAGGCCCTGATCCTGGCGCCGATCGTGCTATTGGCTGGAATCGGGCTGGGCGTGGTGTTCGCCGAGCAGGGGCGGTCACCTGTGCTTCAGGAGGCGACGGTATCCAGCGACTCCCATGCGGCACCGGAACGCTCGGAAGCCTCCGGGACTGTGGCCGTGCCCGTAGATGCGCTGGCAGACGTAGAGGCGGAGGCCAGCGAGGACGAGGTCGAGGGCCGCACCAAGGTAGTGCGCTGACCGGATCCAAGCTCGTGTGATCCCCTCGGACCGCTGAGGGCCGCTCGGCCGCCGAGCGGCCTCGGGCTTGAACGGGTCTATCCTTCTTCCTACGGTACCCGGGCGTAGGAGCACGCACCCGAACGCCGAGGCAGCAACGATCTCGCCCGTCACCCCGCCACCTTCCTTCTTCGGTGGCGATTCGAGGCGCTCGTCCCGTCCTTCGGTCTGGCGCTCTTCGGCTTCGCGCTCTGGGTTCTCCGTGGTGAGCTCGCGCTCCGCACATGGGAGGAGGTTCGGGAGGCATCAGCAGTCGTGCCTGCCCCGCGCGTGGCCGGCGCCGTCGGCCTCACCGGCGTGAGCTTCGCTCTGCTCACACTCTACGACCGGCTCCTGGAGAACGTCGAGGTGGGAGCGACCTCCCAGAAGGTCGCCGCCTCCAGCCCTTCGTCCGCCTGCGCCGACCGCGCCTCGGTCAACGCCTGGGCGACCGCTCGATCCCCGCTTCGCGTTGCAACTCGAGAAGCCGGTCCTGGAAGCCACGGGCAGCCGGATGGCTTCCAGAGGGACGGGTCTCGGGCGTGGCCTCGGGGGTGCGTGGCTCCCGTCTGCTGCGCCCTCGCCGGACCAAGCCGCGGGCAATGCGTTTCAGGAGCATCGGCAAAGGGACAGGAGGGCGATGTCGTTCAGCCTATCCGCTCCACGAACTTGCTGTGCACCCACCCCTGCACTTCCGCTCCCTCCTCGTCCGAATCCAATACGGTGGCGAAGCGCCAGGCCCCGTCTTCGTCCAGGACCTCCAACCGCGTGCCTGGAGATAGCGGGCTCTGTGGAAGACGGTCGTGCTCCGTCCCCGGACCGAGGCGAATGTTGAGGGCCGTGCGAGTTCGAAACTGCGGAAGATGGTCCTCGGAGCGGCCGAAGAGACGCGAGCGAAAGCTTTCGAGAGGGAAGGCTGGGCCAGGGTCGCACTTTCGCCCCGGCGAGATGTCGTCGTGACCCACCACATCCCGCAACTCGTACTTCTTGACCAGGGAAGCGCATACCTCGAGCGTTGCATCGAGCTGTGCCGGCGGAAAGAGGTGCCAGCCGCACTCATGGGTCTCGTGCTTGTGCGCAGCCACCATGAGCTCCTCGTCCGGGTATGTCGTCCCGAACCAGGCGGCCCACTTTCCGCCCTTGCGCTCCAAACGCCCCGCGTTGTCCAGCTCGATGCCGATGCTGTGCTGGTTCATTCCGACGAGCCCATCCCATTGGCTCGGTCCCGCATGCCACGCGACCCGATCGAACGGCACGAGCTGCGTGACTGCCCCGTCCCGGCCGATGACCAGATGTGCGGATGCTCGAGCGTCGGGGTTGGTGAGCCAATTCACCGACCCTTCAGCACTCCGTCCGGCCGTGAAATGAATCACCAGGTATTTCGGGTCGAGTTGCCCCCCGGTGTTCGGGGAGCGAATGAAGCTCGCAGGTTCCCCTTCCTTCGCGTGGAGTCGGTGTCGGAGGATCCTCATCGACGTTCCTTCTGCGTCGAGATCGCCCGAACCTGTGGCCTTGGCCCGGGTGGCTCGATCATGGTTGGTTTCCCTGATACTCCAGAGCGGATCGTGCCTCTTCAAGGCGTTCCGTGAGTGCGTAGACTGCGTTCAGCGCTTGTTCCACCTCGGCGGCCAGAAGCCATGCCGGGGACTCGGGTTTCCCTGTCTCTCCATTGGAGCTCGTGGGATCATCCTCCATCGGTTCGAAAGCCCGCACGCTCTCGTACAGGCGGACCGTCTCCTCCATGGGCCGGATGTCGAGTTCTTCTCGGAGGATGCGAACACATGTCCCGTACTGGCGGAGAGCCGAGGGACGGTTACCCATCGAAACGTGGCACTCCATGATCGCACGGTGAACGTGCTCACGAAGGGGGTCTTCCCGGAGGAGTTGGCGGCCGCAGTCGATCGCCTCGAGCCACTCCTCTCGCTCCCGGTAGTACGTCATGAGTCGTTCGAGAGCGGTCAGGAAAGTCATCCGAAGTCGTTCTCGAGCGATGAGACACCAGTCATCGTAGGTCCCCTCCAGGAGGTCCCCACGGTAGAGTGAGACGGCATCGACGAGTCGACGAGCATCGTCCTCGGAGAGCGCCCCCCACCCGCCGCGGCCCGGTGCGCCAACGCCTGCAGCGAACTCGCTGGCATCCACCCAGGCGTCGCCTGTGCCGGGGAACCCCACGTGCTGGCCCTCGACCCTCAGGAACGTGCCGCGAAGGGCTTGATTCGGCTCGAGCACGGAGCGGATCCGCCAGAGGGCTGTTCGAAGTGCTTTGCGGGCGTCAGCATCCGGTTGATCGCCCCAGAAGTGCCCGCACAGCACATGTCGGTGGAAGAGGCGGTCCCGGTTCAGGACCAGGAAGGCAAAGAGGTTCTTGGACTTCTCTGTCGCGAAGCTGGGAAGCAGGGTTTGCCCAGTATGGACTTCAAGTCCTCCGAACAGTCGGATCCGCAAGTGATCCATGGGTCGGTCCGTGGCGCATGGTGCAGACGGCTGGGAAGCTCCTCCTCCCTACGCAGCCTCCAGCCCGAAACGGGGCTGAGCGAGCCGGCACCGGATATTGCCAGCCTTGCTTAGCGTACGCAAGCAATCCGATTTCGCCGAGTTTGTGGGCACGGTGAGGGACTGCTGTCGGCCGTCGTCCCGTCAGTCGTACCGGATGACGTCGTCCGACCTGTACGTATCCTGACCACGAGGCTGGAACCGAAGTCCCAGCTCCAGCCCCCACTGATTCAGATTGTTCACGAAGATCCTTCGAACCTCGGCCATCGCCATGCTGCGGTGGCCGTCATCCAGCGCCCACATGAACCCCACGCCCAGCCCGATGCCGGCGTTGAATCCATCGAGCGCCCGTTCGAGGCCAGGGTTGTCCGGAAGGTTGAAGCGCCCTTCGTAGAGATTCGCCGTGACCAGGATGAAGGGAGACAGTCGGGCAGCTCCCAGCGGGTCGAGCCGCAGCCCCAGGCGCCCCCCTCTCGCGTTGAACGAACCGTCCGCATCCACCCGCTCGACGTCGGATCCCAGATAGCTGAAGCCCACGATGGTCCTCAGGGTCGGAGCGGCCAGGTATCCGAGGTCCAGGTCCGCGGTCGCTCCGAATCCGAGTTGGGCGTTCTCGGGTGAAGCCAGGCCCAATCTGACCTCGATGCCTCCGAATCCCGGGAAGCTCTGCGCGGCTGCGGGAGGGGTGCCGAACAAGCCTGTGAGCAGCACAGTAAGAGCGAGGAGGCCTGACAACCGTGGAATCATAACCACCTTCCAAACATGAGATGCTCCCGGGTTCCAC
Organism: Gemmatimonadota bacterium; assembly: GCA_007121455.1. Taxonomy (GTDB): domain Bacteria; phylum Gemmatimonadota; class Gemmatimonadetes; order Longimicrobiales; family Gaopeijiaceae; genus SKKN01. Next base: position 60,543 of record SKKN01000016.1, read on the forward strand.
ACGCCCGATCGAGTGGCGTTGGGCGGGAGCGCGAAGTTCGGCGACACCCCGGGAAGCGAGGTCCGTGGGAGGACACTCCGACACAATCAACTAAAAGCGTCTGCAACAGTCATGCCGGTCTCCGCTGCGATGGTTGTCGTCCAGTGCACACAGGGGTCCCGCTCCGAGCCCGACACCGACATCGATCCCATGGAGTGCTTACTCGAGCCCGGGGTTGTCGTCGAAGGCCACGAGCGTTCGCAGCGTTGGTGGACCCAGCTATCCGAGGTTCACGTCCGCGGTGGCACAGCAAGGGTCATGTCCGGGTCCGGGGGGGGTCGGTGAAGTCGAGCTCGAGCATGCGGTAGGGGGCATCGACGAGGCCCGCGGCGTGGTAGCTTGCGATCGCGGCTTCGTTCGCTGGCTCCACGTAGAGCCGGAGGCCACAGCAATCCGCGGCGGCCCGAGCCTCGAACGCGACTCTCCGGTACAGCGCTCGGAAGACGCCCTTCCGTCGCGATCCGGGGTGCACGTACACGCTCTGGATCCACCAGAAGTAACCGTTCCGCCAATCGCTCCACTCCGTGGTGACGGCGAGTTGGCCGACCGCTGCCGCATCCTCTCCCGTCTCCGTTCGTTCCGCGATCCAGTAGCGGCCCCGCATGGGATCCTCGAGTTGCCGACGTACTCCCGCGGCTAACGTCGCCTGGTCCAACGCCAAACCTTCCGACTCCTGAGCCAGGGCGCGATTGAACGCCACGATCACCTCGTGATCTTCCATGCGCGCCTGACGAATCGTGATCCTGCTCATGGGCGCCCTTTGTATCGTGAATCTCACAGCGCGGAACCTACGAAGCGTCTGGACGATTCTCCTATAGGAAGGAGGATCCCGATGCTTACGTTCTCTCGACTCGAGGAGGCTTCTGTGTCCCGGCCTGACCTGCGTAGTTCTCTCCCGTGCGGGCCCGCCACGTCATGGCGCCGCCAATGCGGGACCGCGCTCATGCTGACGGTGCTGGCGTCCTGCTCGGACAGCGGGACGAGCCTCGAGCCGGTCGATGGTCTGCTCGATCAGTTGGAGTGCAGCATACCGGAGCGGGAGTTCGCCGACGGCGGAGTGGGAATTGGCGGAATTCCCTCCCTCGAGAACCCGGAGTTCGTTCCGCACTTCGACCCGGCTGCAGCTTATCTCGACAATACGACGGGCTTCTCCGACCCGCGCGTGGTCGGGATCGTAGTGGAGGGGGAGGCCTTCGCCATCCCACACAATATCCTGTGGTGGCACGAGATCGTGAATCTCGATTTTCCTTCCGGCCTCCAGATCGCCGTGACCTACTGCCCGCTCACCGGGTCGGCCCTCGTGTTCGACCGGAGCACGATCGGCGGCGCCGAGCTCGGTGTCTCGGGCCTCCTCATCCGAAACAACCTGGTGATGATCGACCGTGACACCAACCGATCGCTCTGGCCCCAGATGATGAGGGAGGCCAGGTGCGGGAGCCGGGACGGGACCGAGCTCCCGATGTATGCCTCCACGAGCATGACCTGGTCCGGGTGGCAGGAGCTCCACCCATCGACCACCGTCATCGGGGAGAACACGAATGCACCGCGCGACTATACGCGCTATCCCTATGGAAGCTACAAGGAGAACCAGGACCTCCTCTTTCCGCAGAGCGATATCGATGACCGGCGGCCGATGAAGGAATGGGTGCTGGGAATTCCCGCAGTGACCGGGGATGGGGGGATCGCCTTTCCTTTCCTGAGCCTCCAGCAGGTGGAGCCCGGGCCAGTCACGGTCGTCCACTCCCCCTCTCCGCGGGGAGATGTGGTGGTCTTCTGGGACCAGCGGGCGGAAGGCGCGATGGCGTTCATTCCGGAGGTGGAGGGGAGCCCTCTCACCTTCCGCGCGGACGATGACCGCATCGTGGATGAGGAAACCGGCTCGGTGTGGCGTCTGGACGGCGTTGCCACCGCCGGCCCCCACGCAGGAACCGGTATGGCGCCCGTCGCCGAGGCCTTTCCCGCCTTCTGGTTCGCCTGGGCCGCGTTCCATCCGGACACGGAGGTCTGGGAACCATGAGGCTGCCGGGAGCACGGCGCTCTCTCACTCGGGGGTTAGTCCTGGTCGCAGTGCTTCTGCCGCTGATGGCTCCGAACATCGAGGGACAGTGGCTCTCCGCTCCTGGGGAAGGCTGGGTGGAGGCTGCCTTCTTCCACCATGACACCCGACGGACCTTCGACCAGGAGGGAACGGAGCGTACGATCTTCGGCGATGGGCGGGCGATCACCCGCTCCGCGTTTTTCACCGCCGTGGCGGGGGTGCGACGCGGTGTCGATGTCTGGGTCCAGGTTCCCGCACACAGCCTCCGCTTCGACGATGCGGGTGGAGAGCGGGTGAGTCGAGGACTCGGAGACCCCAGGGTGTTCTTGCGCGTCGGTCCCGAGCTGTTCACGCGTGAAGCACCGGATTGGCCGGTCGCCCTGCGCGGCGGGGTGAAGCTGCCGGGGGGCGACTTCGATGTGGATGCCGAGGTCATCCCATTGGGCGAGGGGCAGACGGACTGGGAGCTTCTCCTCGAACTCGGCCGCTCCTTCTACCCGCTTCCCCTTTGGACGTCCGGATGGGTGGGGCATCGTTGGCGGTTGGAGAACAGCGACAACCGCCGCCGTCCCGGAAACGAGTGGTTCTGGCTCTGGTCGCTCGGAGGCGAGGTGGGACCGGCCGGCTGGAAGGCCACTCTGGAAGGGCTCGAGGGCGACGATTGGATCATCCAGTCGCTTCGCATCGGTAGTGCGAGCCGGCACCTCACTCAACTCTTCCTCGAGCTGGACTACGGCATCGGACCGGGGCGTCTGAGCGGGGGGGTGCGCGTTCCCCTGCGGGGTCAGAACCTCCCCGCGGGGACCGGCCTCACGGCAGGGTACTTTCTTCGGTTCGGAGAGGGATGAGGCGCCGGGACCCACCGCCCTCTCACCCGCCGATCCATCCCTGGAGCCGTTCGTCCGCCGCCTCCATCCGGAAGTCGAGCAGGGGTCCGGTGGTGACGAAGCTCCGGCCGTCACGGAGGGCGTCCAGATAATTCGGGAGGGTGAGAGCTCCTTCCCGACGCACGTAGACCCTCGTCGTACCGATGGCCATGGTACGATCGAAGTTCGTCATTACGTCCGTTTAGACCAGGTGCCGGCCATCGGGGTGCGGCAAGGGACGGAGGGCCAGGCCCGGTTCCGGGGTGATCCGAACCTGCTCGCCGGTCCCGAGGTCGAGCCTCCAGAGATCGAGGTCGCCGGCCACCGCGGAGCTGTAACAGAGCGACTGTCCGTCGGGAGCGAACGATGGATCCAGGTCGATCGCGCCGGTGCTCACGACCTCCCGCTCCGCTCCGGAGTCGAGCTCCAGGATCCAGATCGAGGTGTCCGACCCGGTATCCCGGACGAAGGCGACCTGCTCTCCGTCGGGGGAGAACGCGGGACGGAAGTCCAGCCCGTCGCCCGTGCTGATGCGGTGGGCCTCTCCGTCCGCGGGGTCGAGGAGCCAGAGCCATCCCTCGGAGGAGAAGGCGATGCGTCCCCCTTCGGGCGCTGCCACGGCATCGAGCGGTCCCCTGCCGAGCGTGGGAAGCTCGTATCCCTCGAGATAGACGTGATGGCTGTAGCTGTCCAGCAGAGGGTATCGGTGGGTCCATTGCCCGTCGGCCGGCCGGTGAACCAGAAGGAGGGATCCAGCGGCGAGCAGGAGCGACTGGAAGGCGGATCGGTGCATCGGTAACCCTCGGACGCGGATGGGCCTGATCCCCCGATTACGGTAGACCGTCGACATCCGCCGGACAACCTTCTCGAGTGTCGTCCACCGGCCACTGAGTGTGGTCGGGAGCCGGGGTGATTACACCCGCGGGCTTCACCTTCTGGATGCGCGCGATCGTAGTGCAGCTCGTCTCGACGGAGGCTTCCCCCAAGGTGCTGACCGCGTTCCGGACCGCGAGCGCGATCATGACCGGAGCCCTCCTCCTGCTCGCCGTGATCGTGCAGGGTTGGCCTTCGCATGCCGTCGTTCGGAGCTGAGGCACCATATTGTCATGAGTGGAATTCCGTTATATATGCATGGCCCCCTCTTGATGCAGCTCGCGGTACAGAGGACATGACGAAGTGCGACGAAACGTGCGGAAGGTGACAAGGTGCGGTGTTCGGCCGCTCGGGTTTCTCCTGGGCTTCCTCCTTCTCTTCACCTGGTCCGCGCAGGCCCAGGAGCCTCCTTCCACGAACGGCGGATCACTTCCCGAGGTGCGCTCCCCGGTCGCACCCTTGGCGCAGGCCGGTGTCCGGACGGGCGAGATCCAGATCGACGGGAGGATCGACGAGGAAGCATGGCAGACGGTTCCTGTCGCATCCGGCTTCGTGCAGAGGGAGCCTTTCGAGGGCGAACCGGCCGAGCAGGACACACATGTGAGAGTTCTCGTCGACGAGGAAGCGATCTACGTGGCGGCGCGCATGTTCGAGCCGGACACCGCCATGATCCGGAGACCGCTCGTCCGACGGGGCCAGGGGGGCGCTTTTCAGGACTGGTTCAGCATCTCCCTGGACACGAATCACGACGGGAGGACCAGCTACCGGTTCCAGGTGAGCGCGGCCGGCGTTCAGGTGGATTGGTACCACTACGATGACGATCAGTCTGACGGCTCCTGGGACGGCGTGTGGCAATCCGCGGTGGCCGTCGACTCGCTCGGCTGGACCGCGGAGATGCGAATCCCCCTATCGCAGGTCCGGTATGAATCGAGCGCGGAGCCGCAGACGTGGGGCGTGAACTTCCAGCGGAGGCGTTCCGCGGCCGCCGAGGTGAGCCACTTTGCGCTGGAGCGGAGGACCGTGAGCGGGACGGTGAGCCAGTACGGCACGCTCGAGGACGTCTTCCTTCCTTCGCAGGCGCACCGGATCGAAGCCCGTCCATACGTGTCGAGCAGCTTCCATCAGGGGCCTGCGGAAGAGGGTAATCCCTTCTTCGATGGACGTGAAGTGGGCTTCCGGGCCGGCTCCGATTTCCGGTTCGGGCTCGGGAGCGCGTTCACGCTGGACGCGACGGTGAACCCGGATTTCGGTCAGGTCGAAGCGGATCCCTCGGAGATCAACCTGTCCGCCTTCGAGTCGTTTTTCAGGGAGCGCCGCCCCTTCTTTATCGAAGATGCCCAGGTCTTCGATTTCAGACTCTCGGGGCGGCAGAACCGCCTCTTCTACAGTCGGAGGATCGGTGGAGCCCCGCACGGGCGCGCTCCGAGCGGAGCGACATTCGTCGACGTGCCGGACGGGGCATCGATCCTCGGCGCGGCCAAGGTGACCGGTCGCACCTCCTCGGGGCTCGCGATGGGTGCCCTCGGAGCCCTGACGCGGGCCGAGACCGGGGTCGCGTTCTTCCCGGAGGAAGGACGCTCTCAAGAATTTCTCGCGGAGCCTCGCGCGGGGTACGGAGTGGTCGCTGCCCAGCAGGATCTCAACCAGGGCGCATCGCAAGTCCGGGCGCTCGTCACCCTGCTCGACCGGAGCTTGCCGACCGAAACCACCCTGGCCCTCCCCGAGCAGGCCTTTTCGGTCGGAGTGGCGTTCGAGCACCAGTGGAGCGACCGGATGTGGCGGCTCGACGGATCCTTCGCGGGGAGTCACGTACGGGGCAGCCCCGCGGCGATAACCGCCATCCAGAGATCCAGCAGCCACTACTTCCAGCGGCCTGATGCCACACGGATCGAGCTCGATCCCTCGGCCACCTCACTCTCCGGCGCGGAGTGGCGTCTTTCGATCAATCGACAGAACCGCGAGCACTGGACCGGATCGGCATGGGTCGGCCAGGTGGCGAATGGATTCGAGGTCAACGACCTGGGGTTCAACCGGAACCGCGAGCGGCTGAACTCCGGTTTCCGGTACGGATACCGGCAGGTCCGGCCCGGCTCGATCTTCCGGGATTACCGGATCAACTTGTTCACGTATCACAACTTCAGCCATGAAGCCCTGGACGACGCCGCTTCGTTGGACTCCTGGCGGCGCGCCTACACGGATGGAAACGTTCAGCTCGACGCGAATTTCACCTTGCTCAACTACCACGGGGGGGACGTGCAGCTGTCGTGGCAGCCCGATCGCTTCAGCCGGAGCGCCACGAGGGGCGGGCCGATCATGCGTGAGCCCGGGAGCGTCAGCGGGCGCGTGGGCGTGAGCACGGATCGCCAGCGGGACACGAGCTTCAATGGCGGGGTCGATCTGTCGAGCGGCTTGCAGGACAGCGGGAGCTCGGTGTCGGTGGACGGGACGGTGAACCTCCGACCCACCACCCGGTTCCAGGTCGAGTTCGGGCCCCGGCTCCGTGTGCAGTCGGACGGGAGTCAGTACGTGACCTCGACGTCGGTTCTCCCCTACGAGCCGACCTTCGGCGGAAGGTATCTCTTCGGCGAGCTGGAGATGAGAACCCTCTCCCTCCAGACCCGGACCAACTACACTTTCTCGCCCTCGCTCTCCCTTCAGGTCTATGCCGAGCCCTTCCTCTCCTCGGGCGAGTACGTTCGGTACCGGCAGCTCGCCGATGCGGGGAGCTACGACTTCCTGGAGTTCGAAGCGGGAGAGGCCGTCGACACCGGAGAGGCCGTGGTCTGCTCCGGGGGAACGATCTGCAGGGACGAGGCCGGGGTCCAGCATCTGGACCTGGACGGTGATGGAGTCACGGACTTCACGTTCAACGACCGGGACTTCAACGTCCGTTCTCTGGTCGGGAATGCAGTGCTTCGCTGGGAGTACCGGCCGGGCTCCACGGTGTATTTCGTCTGGCAGCGCGAGCAGGAGCGGAGAGACAACGGCGCTTCGGAGGCGGATTTCCGGCGAGATCTCCGCGAGCTCTGGACCGTTCCCGCCCACGATCGTTTCATCATCAAGGTGAGCTACTGGCACGGATAGCGTGGATCAGTATCTCAGCGTGATCCCGGTCCGGAGTCGCGTGTCGAGACTCGAGACCTCATCCGGGGGGCGGCTGTCGTAGCGGAGGTCGAACGATGTAGTTACGGCCACCTGCTCCGTGACGGAGGTCGCAACGGAGAGGTTCTCCGAAAGTCGCACGTCGCGCAGGTCCCGAAGCCGTGGCTGGATGTAGGTGGTGGAGCTGACGACGACGGCGCCGTCGTCACCGAAGACTGCACGCAGCGTGAGGAACGTGCTTGACCGCATGACGGTGGACCGCTCCGGGTGGAATGCGGTGTCGGGGAGCATGAAGCGTTCGTGCTCGAGCATCAGGGACGTCCCGCCTCCGATTCGTCCCCACTCCGGGTGGTAGGTCGGAGAGCGCACGCCAGCACCCGCGAGAGCACGAAACGCGAGAAGTCTGGAGCGGTCGTAGTTGATCTGGCCGAACCACTCCGGCGCCGCCCATTCCGAGATCCAGTACGTCTCCCGGTAGTGCGCGAGACCGGACGACGCGAAGCGGCTGCTTCCGATCAATCCGAGGCCGCCATCCCCTACGATCAGGGTGTGCACCGAATCCTCCACGCGGTTCACCCTCGCCTCCAATCCAAGCCGCACAAAGCTCACGTTTCCGGTCTGGATGTTGACGTCGCCGCGGAGGGAGCCGGAGAGGCCCGGCGGCGGATCGTCGGGACGCAGGTCTTCGATGTTGACCTGAGCGGTCAGAGGTGCTCCGGCGAGGAGGCACAGAGCCCACAGGGCTCCGGCCAGTACGCCAAGCTTCAGGCCGAGCGGTAGACGGAACGGCTTCAACTCGATCATTGATCTTCGGTTCTTCGGTGGGACGTGAATGCGGAGTCGATCGACGATGAGCGGACCAAGATAACGCGGTACGAATTCTGGGCCAGCGCTGGGACTCGGCCGAAGGTGTCCCGTGGCAAACTGCGCATCGTCGGGGCCGCTCGTGCGAAAATCTTGCGTGGCGAGAGGGCGGTGGGTAGGGTGGGAACAGGGAGGCTCACGTCCCCTGATCGCCGTTCCTCCGAGGCCGCCAGGGCCTTCTCCCACTGCTCCACACGACTCCAACCCTCGAGAGCCCCATGGGAACGATCCATCCGACCCTGCGTCGCTTTTCGGCCCTTCTGGGTGTTCTGCTCGTTCCGGCCTTTCTGGTCACCTCGGTCGAGGCTCAGGATGGGTTGGGAAAGCTGAGCGTCGACATGTATCTGGAGTGGGAGAACGTGGCCTCTCCGCAGCTCTCACCCGATGGGCGGCAAATCGTCTACACGAGGCAGTGGGTCGACAAGATGAACGACCGGATGGACTCATCCATCTGGATCATGGCTGTGGACGGAAGCCGGAATCGTGAGCTTCTTCGTGGCTCATCGCCTGCGTGGTCGCCAGACGGGACCCGCATCGCCTACACCGCGCAGGACGACAATGGGAAGAGCCAGATCTTCGTCCGGTGGATGGATGCAGAGGGGGCGGTCAGTCAGGTGACGCGCCTCACGGAGAGCCCCTCGAACGTTCGGTGGTCCCCCGACGGCCGCCGGCTCGCTTTCGAGATGCTCGTTCCCGACGAGCCCGATGCTTCATGGAATATCCCGATGCCGGATCGACCGGACGGTGCGAACTGGACCGAGGCTTCCCGCGTCGAGGACCGGCTGGTCTATAAGAGCGACCGGATCGGATGGCTGGACCGGGGCCGCACGCACCTCTTCGTGGTCAGCTCGGAGGGGGGCTCCCCTCGCCAGGTCACGAGCGGGGACTATGACCACGGAGACTTTCGCTGGATGCCGGATGGGAATTCCCTCGTCTTCAGCGGCCTCCTGGTAGAGAACGCGGAGTACGAGGTCGGCCACCAGGAGATCTACCGCGTCGACATCGCAACCGGCGAGGTCGAGCGGCTGACCGACATCACCGGTCCGCACCGGAACCCCGTGCCGTCAACGGATGGACGGCTGATTGCGTTCCAGGGCCACGAGTGGACCCGCGATCCGTACCGGGAGAATGAGCTGTACGTGATGGATGCGGACGGAGGGAACGTCCGGATGGTGGCCCGGGAGCTGGGGAGCAGTCTTGGAAATGTGACATGGGCGCCGGACGGGAGCGGCCTCTACTTCAACGCATCGATCGTGGGGACGCAGAACCTCTGGTTTGCACCGCTCGACGGCGAGCCTCGGGCGGTGACCGAAGGCCAGCATATGCTGAACGTCGCCGACATCGGAGGGAATGGGACGGCGGTCGGGACGCGGTCAGGCCCAGCGGAGCCCCGCAGCCTCATCTCCTTCGACCTCGGCGCTCCGGGCAGCCCCGCCATCCTCCATTCGACGAACGAGGATCTGCTTTCGGGCATCACCCTGGGCGAGGTGGAGGAGATCTGGTACGAGTCGGTGGACGGCCTGGATGTCCATGGGTGGATCGTGAAGCCCCCGGATTTCGATCCTGGCCAGCAGTACCCGCTCATCCTCCGGATCCACGGCGGCCCCCACGCGATGTACCACATCGGCTTCGACTTCAAGAATCAGGACCACGCTGCCGAGGGATATGTGGTGTTGTATACGAACCCGCGGGGCAGCAGTGGATACGGCAGTGAGTTCGGCAATGCGATCAAGTATGCCTACCCTGGCCTGGACTATGACGATCTCGTGATCGGTGTGGATTCGCTCGTCAACCGAGGGTACATCGATGAGCGCAACCTCTTCGTATACGGCGGGAGCGGAGGCGGGGTGCTCACCTCCTGGATCGTCGGTCACACGGACCGCTTTGCCGCCGCGGTGGCGAAGGCGCCTGTCACCAATTTCATGAGCTTCTGTGGGACTGTGGACGGAAATCCGATTCGCTGGTGCGAGGGTGGGCGCTTCGAGGACTTCCCATGGGATGATCCTTCCGGCCATCTGGCGCGTTCTCCGATCATGCACGTCGGGAACGTCACGACCCCCACCATGCTGATGACGGGAGCCCGGGATCTGCGAACTCCCATGAGTCAGACGGAGGAGTACTACCGAGCTCTTCGGATCCTGCAGGTTCCGACCGCGATGATTCAGCTCACGGACGGTTGGCACAGCAGGAATGATCCCCCGACCAACTTCATTCGGGTTCAGCTCTATCTGAGGAACTGGTTCGAGCGGTACATGGTCGAGGATCCGGCGGCGGCGGATGGGGAAGGGGGAAGGCGCTGAAGCCGAGACACGAGACCAGCGCCGTCTTCACCGCACCGGATCCAGCCCGACCAGTTCCCGGCTGAGGTCACGGAGCCGCGCGCGCGCCTCCCGGTCGTACGCCTGGTCGTGGGCGCGGGTCGCCTTCAGGCCGTTGAAGTACTGGCCGCTCTCGACGGGTTCCAGGACGATCTGCATCACGGCCTCGGCGCCCTCCTCCACGGTGCTCCTGGGCTCGACCCCAGCCCGGCGGACCATCCTGGTATCCATGAAGGTGGCCGGGTGCAACGCGTTCACGATGATGCCCGTTCCCTCGAGCTCTTCGGCGAGATCGAAGGCGTGGAGGATCTGGGCGAGCTTGCTCTGAGCGTAGGCCCGGCCGATCGCATCCTCCTCCTCGAGCATCACATCATCGAAGTTGATAGCCGTCTGCGCACCGGAAGCCACGTTCACGATTCGCGCAGGGGCGCTATCCACGATGAGGGGCAGGAGCTCGTGGGTGAGGAGGAAATGGGAGAGATAGTTCACCTGGAAGACGAGCTCGTGGCCGTCCTCGCTGACCTGTCGTCCGTCACCGGCCGATCCGATGCCGGCATTGTTGATGAGCACGTCGAGCCGGTCATACTCGGCGAGAATCGTCCCGGCGAACTCGCGAACCTCCTCCAGCGAGGCCAGGTCCGCCGCGTGGAAGCTCGCGGCTCCCATCGCCGCCTCCTCGATCTCCCGAACGACCTCCATTCCGCGCTCGTGGTTGCGGCCGTGCACGATCACGTATGCCCCGGTGGCCGCGAGTCGAAGCGCGACCTCCCGACCCAGGCCGGATGTGGAACCGGTGATGAGGACCACCTCCTGCTCGGCAGCCCGTTCATGGCGCTCGATGTCGCTGCCGGTCAGGGAGACGCGCTCATCCGGGGTTGGGACGCTTGCAGTCGATGCGGCTGCCGGGTGCCCCGTCAATGCGAGGAGGCAAAAACCGGCCAGCGACAAGGTCCAACGCCCGCTGGACCGCTCACTGCTCGTCAGGGTCGTGGATGCCGTCCGGCGTCGCTGTTCATGCATCGTCACTCTCCTCCAGTCGTGCAGCTGTTCAACCAGGCGTTCACCCGATTTCCGGCACCATGAGCCGGATCGTCCCATCGTGCTTGTTCAGGAGGAAGATCTGGTCGTCAGGACCGTCGCCGAAGCGTATGTCCGTTCGCGTGGCGGGCGTCCTCCCCTGCTCGGCGTTTTTCTCCTGGATGAGCTCGAGGAACGTCTTCGTCTCGCTCCCGTCTCGGAGAAGGACGCGGCGGATCCCCTCCGTCCCGCCTTCGGGAAGATCATCGGCGTCGAAATGGAGGATCTCCCCGCTGACGAAGTCGGCGAAGAGGACTCGCCCCTGGAGTTGCGGGATCGTGTTCACGCGATGGACGTGAATGCCGGTCACCGCGACCCGGTCGTGCATGAGGTCATCATAGCGCCCATACTCGACCACGGGATAGAGGATGTCGGGGTCGCTCCGCGGGTCCTCGATCTCCACCTCCGATCGGCTGATGTACCGGTAGCTACCCTCCCAGTCGTTCCAGCCGAGATTCGAGCCGGCGGTGACGAGGCTCACCTTCTCTACGATGTTCTGGCCGATGTCCGCCATGAACATGTTCCCGGTCACCGGGTCCCAGCCGAAGCGGCGGAAGGCGATGAGCCCGGCGTTGTGGTTGCCGAATGGCTGCTCGAAGCGAGCCATCTCGACCGGTGGGGCACCGTCGTAGGTGGCTACGGCTGGATCCTGGGCCGTCCACTCATGCAGGAACGGAACTGGCTCCGCAGCGCCCTATCACTGCTGGTGCTGGCTGCCTCCTGGCCGGTGCTGCTGTCTCTCTGGCCGATCCTCGCCGTGCATCATGAACGGCCAGTGCATCATCCTCATGTCCATGTGATGCCCGCCATCCCGGCGCTGGCTCGGGCCATGCTGCCCATGTCCCGGCTCCTCCTGAAGTCGCTCGAGCTGCTCGCGCTGCTCCGGCGTCAGCAACTGCGCGACCTGGTGGCCCGTGCGGAGCATGGCGAGAACCATTTCCCTATGCGCTTCTCCCGCCCGTTCGGCCGTCTCCGCCGCCGCCTGCTCATCGAGTTCCTCGGCTTCCATGAGCTGGTCCAACTCCTGCCGGATCGACTCCATCTGCTCCTGAGCGCGTATGAAGTCCTCCCGCGCCTCCTCGTGGAGTGACTCGAGCTGTGTCCTCTGCTCGGGAGTGAGTTCGAGCTCGTCCTCGAGCATCAGAACCATTCCCGGCGCGCCCACCATCGGGGCGGGGTCCACGATGTCATCGTCGTCCGCCTGCGGGGGCGGCGGGTCCTGAGCAATGACCGCGGCAGGGAGTATGAGCGCCAGCGCGATCGTCAGCATCGGGGATCGTTTCCATATCATCATGGCATTTCTCCTCGTGTCTCCGGTGGAGCGTTGTGCGCGGCGGGGAATGGGAGCATGGCCGCGGATGAGCGGGAAAGAAAGCCGCAACCTCCATGCCACGGAGAAGTTCCTGCTGCGCCTCATGTTACGAAGGTGGGGGACACGTGGGACGCAAAGGAAAGGACGCTGAGCCGGTCCTCGCAGGCCGCGATCACGGGAGCCGCGCATGACTATTGCATCCTTAGGTTCGGTGGGCCGCGTGCAAGCGCTGCTCTTCGAATTCGAATCATTCCAGCACCTTGGAGGTCAATGTGTTCGGCACCATCGCCAGCTATGCCAAGGCACCCAGGAAGACGTACATGCTCAGGCATCCCGTGAAGTCATTCCAGATCATGCGTACTCGTCGGAAGGTGAAAGACACGGTGCGTTCACGGCGCGTGGCTGCGACACTCGGCGCAGCGGTCGCCGCGGTGCCGCTCATCCGGTGGGTCAGGAACCGGAAGCGAAACGGCGAGTCCTCGTAGCAATTGCGGCGGACCGCTCCGGGCGCGCTCGGATGAGCGGATGGGGTGGGGAAGAGGTCAGCGTCGCGGGGAGTCCGGAGCGGGTCTTGCCGGTTGGTAGGAGGTCCTCAGAGTGACGTGCCACTCGCCGTCCTCGAGGGTCCAGTTCTCCTGCTACACGGAGCCGTCGTCGGCTGCATGGTAGTCGATTCCGCTGGCTGCTCCGGCCTCGGAAACCTGCTCGATTCGGAAGCGGCCCGGCGCGGGCGCCGTCCCCCGGTAATGCGCGGGTGGACCTGCACCGGAGAAGGCCCAGGCTTCGTATTCTCCGGCTTCCGGGTGCCGAGGATTCGGGCCATGGAATCTCCTGGAGTTCCGGACATCCTGCCGCAACGCGCGCCGCTGTGGGGCCCCTGATGAGTGGGACACCAGAGTGCTGAACGTCAACCATCGTCAGAGTCCCCTGGACTCGATCAGCGCTTCTCCCCCGCAACTCGACGCGGCCCATCGTTGCCCCCAGATTGGGCACAGCGCTTGCATTCCTTGCACGTGCAGCCGGATCGAGGTGTTCGAAAGCTGACTCGGTCAACCGTCACTGCATCGAGGGCTCATGAAAGCCTCGTCTCTGTGGGTCGTTGCTGTCGCCACCTCCTTCCTCGCGCCGGGGCTCTCCGCGCAGGAGTCGGCCTTCCAACGGCTGCCGATCCAAGTCCTCGACGTCACACCACCGTCGGAATGGGTGCGTGGTGTCCCGGGCGAGATGGTCGCGCACGCGGGCGCCTGCCGGGATCTTCCTGGGACCGGGGTCCGCCGCCGGATCGTGGACATCGCGGTGCAGGAGTGGGGCTTCTTCGGGTTCCCCGTGCTGGACCGGGTCGACCAGGCCCGGCTTCTCCCCCCGGGCGCGGCGGCGGACCCTGACCGACCCACCTTCGAGTCCGCCGCCTCCGGCAGGCCCCCCCTCCTTGGAGCCGAGGAATCAGCGCGCGTAGCTACGTCGATTGCCGGCTACTGGGCGGTCACGCGCGAGGGCGCGGGAATCATCGCGGACCAAAACCGGGCGTGGAACGGAGGCGGGGGCGTGGGCGTGAGGTGGCGCTCTCCCTGGTCTGCGGCATTCATCTCCTGGGTCATGTGCGAGGCCGGTCTCGGCACCGCCGACCGATTCCAGCGCGCAATCGCTCACCGCACGTACATCGATCAGGCGATCCGTGCCCGGGACGGCCAGGCGCCCCAGGCGGCGTTCGTGGCCCACGACATCGGTGAGGAAACGGTGGAACCCGGTGACCTGCTGTGCACCGGACGCCGGCCCAGCTATCGCAACATCGCCGAACGTCGGAGGCAGATGGGTGTCGGTGCGCGCAGCCATTGCGACATCGTCGTCGAGGTGGATGAGGAGGGCGAGAGGATTTTCGCGATCGGCGGTAACGTGCTCCGCGCCGTGAGCCTGAAGGTGCTGCCGGCGGTCCGCGATTCCGGGGGAGAGATCCGGCCCCTCGTGACGCGTGGGAGCTCGCTCTTCGCCCATCTCAAGCTGCAGGCCGACCCAACCGAGCGGAACACCCTCCGCCTGAGTCCGACCTTCGATGCGCTGCTCTGCGGGGAGGAAGGCGAGGTGCCGAGCCGGATCACTTTCGTGGCTTCGGCGCTCACGATCGGTACCGCTGCCGGGGACCGGTGTTGACGGGGAAAGAGAGTGCTGGAGTTGCCGAGCGGCCCGGCGGGAATGGAGCTGACCGGTCTTCGCGGCCGGCTCCCGGAAACCATCATGCAGGAGAACGGGCTTCCGCGAGGAGCCGCCGGACCTCCTCGTCCGTGGTTTGGACGAACTCTTCGTACCAGAGGCCGATGGCGAAGAAGGGCTGGGGAGTGAGCACACAGATGATCTCGTCCACTTCCGCTCGCAATGCATCGCACGCCTCGGCCGCTGCAACCGGCACGGCGGCCACGATCCGCTTCGGGTCCTCGCTCCTGAGGGCGGTCGCGGCCGCCTTCATCGTGGAGCCGGTGGCGAGCCCGTCGTCCACGAGGATGATCGTGTGGTCGCGAATCTCCGGCATGGATCGTTCCCCGCGGTAGGTGCGCTCCCGACGCGCCAGTTCACGCTCCTCCTCGGCAGCGACCCGCGCGAGGGTCTCCTCCTCGATGTCCAGGGCGGCCAGAATCTCTTCGTTCAACACCCGGACCCCGCCGGAGGCGACTGCTCCCATTGCAAGCTCCTCATGGCCGGGAACGCCGAGCTTCCGTACGACGAAAACGTCGAGGGGCGCGTCGAGCGCATGAGCCACTTCGAACCCGACCGGCACCCCACCCCTCGGAAGTGCCAGCACGAGGACGTCAGGTCGCTCTCTGTACTCTTTCAGATGCCGGGCAAGCTGCATGCCGGCATCCCTTCGGTTCTTGAAACGTTTCTCCTCCATGATCTTTCTCCCGCCGGTTCCCTGATTCGAGCCTTCAGCCCGTCACGCCTGTGGATCGAGCCCTCGGGTCGATCCGGCCAGTCAGGCATCGAGTTCTCCGGAGCGAGACCGCGCGTTCGGAAGGGTCTGCATGGCGAGGGCCGCACCTCCGAGGATTCCGGCCTCGGCACCGAACTCGGCGAGAATGACTTCGAGGTCGGTGGTGCAGGCGCGGAGTGCGTATCGTTGGACATGTGCTTCGACGCTCTCGAGGAGCTCGGGAATTCCGTCGAGGACGCCTCCTCCCAGGATCAGACGGGAGGGGTTGAATCCATTCACGACGCCGACCATGCCGGCACCCAGGTAGTGTCCGGTTTCCTCGACGATTCGCCGCGCGAGGTCGTCGTCTTCCCGGTTTGCGTCCGCCACGGTTTCGGCCGTGATGTTCTCCAGGTTGCCACCGGCGAGGGCGAGGAGCTTTGCACCTTCCCTCGGGTCCCCCTCGGCCGCCTCGCGCGCGCGCTCCGCGATCGCCCAGCCGCCCACGTAGGCTTCCAGGCACCCGAGATTGCCGCACCTGCACTCGCGCCCGTCGACCATGATCGTCGCGTGCCCGACTTCTCCGGCGTGATCGTCACGACCGAGGAGCATCTGCCCATTTGCGATGACGCCTCCACCCACTCCAGTGCCGACAAAGACGACAACGAGATCATCGACAGCGCGCTCGCTGGAGTATTGCCACTGCCCAAGGGCGATCACCTTCATGTCGTTCGCCACCGTCACAGGCAATCCGAGGGCGGCCTCCAGCCGTTGCCTGAGCGGGACATCATCCCAGTTCGGGAGGTTGGGCGATTGCCTTACGACGCCGGAACTCATGACCACCTGTCCGCATACTCCGACGCCGAGGCCATCGACCTCGAACGGGACCTCCTCGGTCATTTTTCGAATTCGCGCAGTCAGGTCATCGATGACAGCCTCGGCCGGGCGCTCTGGTCCCGTAGGGTACTGCTGAGAGGCTGTGACTTCGCCGGCTGACGAAACCGCACCGAGTGCGATCTTCCCCCCGCCGATATCGACCCCGATCACATGGAATGGGTGCGTCTGGGGATCGTGGTGCATTGCATTCTCCATCGACTCGTGAAGTGACGGCTCGATGGTCATCTCTGCAGGTTTCCTGCCGCGACTCGATGGGTGCTGCGGAGGGGGGCGGTCGAGAGTCGCGCCAGTCAGAACATGCATCCGCCCCACCCCACCGTGCCCGCGGGCTCGGTGGGGCAGCGTGCAAGCAGCGGCTCGGGTACGGGGAGGCTCCGCCACCCTTGCCTTCGGCCGCAGCGCCTTCAAGATTTCTTCAGGTTCCAGGCTTTACATGACCGGTTTCCTCCCACCCGAGAGACACCGATGCCGCTCTACGAATACTCCTGCCATGCGTGCGGCAGTGCCTTCGAGCGCCGCCTTTCCTTCTCCAATCGGCTCCAGGCGCAGGCCTGTCCGAAATGCGATGAGACGGAAACCGAGCTTCTCATGTCCGCTCCTGCCCGGCCCGGGGTGACGGCGGGCGGACAGGCGGCATCCGTATGCCCGAGCACCGGCCAGTCCTGCGGTTGCCCGATGCCCGGGATGAACTGACGGGGAGGATCTCGTCAGGCGGGCGGCTGGGTCACCTTCCCCCCACCGGCAACCGGCTCATGATCCGTTCCACTGCTTCCACCACCCGTTCACCCATCCAGCGGGGCTTCACGATGCGTGCGTCCGGGCCGTAGGAGAGGACGTGGCGGAGGAGCCACTCCGAGTCCAGCACGCGGTGCCGAATCCGGACCCCTTCGTCCTCGAGGGGCTCCATGTCATCCCAGCCCTGCTCCCGAACCCAGCGGGCGATCCTGGGAGAGTATTCGACCACCGCCTCGAACACCTCCGATCCTCCGGATTCGCTCCCGTCGAGGATGCGGCCGTCCTGGAAGAACTCCTCTAAAGCGGATTCATCTCCGGGGTACGGGGTGAAGTGCGCCCCCGTCTCTTCGGCCTCGAGCACACGGTCCGCCCGGAAGGAGCGAAGGCCGTCTCGCTCCAGGTCGCGGGCGAGGAGGTACCACCGGCCCTCGGCATGCGCGAGAACGAGCGGCCCGACACGTCGGACCTCCGCCTCTCGGCCTGGGGCGCGGTACAGGATGCGGAGCTCCGTTCGGTTCCTGACCGCTCCTTCCAGAATGTGTTGCAAGGGGTCCGGTCCCGGATGAGCCGGTGCGAGTGCGATCGCGGGGTCCTCGTCCTCTTCTGGTGCGGGTCTTCGTAGCGCCGACACGATGCGCCCTCTCAATTCTTCGAACGAAGGGGACGTGCCTCTCGCCCCGCTGGAGCCCGCCTCCTCGTCTCCTCCCCCTTTCGGGCCTTTCCGGATGACGAGTCGGAGGGCGAGCTCGAGCGCGATGGACTCCCGGGCAGTGAGGCGGACCGGCCGCTGGAATTCGCCGGTGGTCCAGACGGTGAGGTGCTCCCGGGTGACGGTGAGTTGAATGCCGTCACCGAGCCCGGCCGGTAGGTAGTAGCTCCGGGACTCCACTTCTTCGAGGTCGCGAAGGAGTCGCTGAGGTTCCACCCCGAAATCGCGTGCGGTCGCCTCGACGTTCGCTCCTCCGTCGCGAGAGGCCAGAGGGAGGACGAGAAGAAGTCGTTGCATCACGGTCTCGGCGGGGGCCCGTTCACGTCGGCTCATGTGCGCTCCCCTCGTAGACCTCGAGGACCTCTTCCGCCATTCGCGTGAGCTGGTGGACGGCCTCGGGGGGAGCGACGATTTCTGCTTCTCCCGCGAGGCCGAGAACCCACCGAAGAAACGGTCCCAGCCGAGAGACCCGGAATTTGCGGAGGGTCTCGCCGTCCTCCCCGTCCTCAACGAGCTCGCCCCAGCCATTTCGGTCTGCGAGCAGGGAGGTCGGAGGGAAGAACCGGAGGACGACCTCGAGCTCCGAATCTTTGTCATCTCTGAGTTCCCAGGGCTTTCGGCGGGCATAGACCTGGATATCGAACTCGGCAGGCACCTCGAAGTCGGGACCCGTCGGTCCCGGCCGAGACGGTCGAGCCTTCGCCATTCGGTCGGCACGAAAGAGGCGTACTTGCGGATCCTCCCCCTTCTTCGCCGGGTCCCGCGCGGCGAGATACCATGCGCCCCATTGGAAGAGGAGACCCCACGGCTCCACCTCCCGATCTTCCCTCACGTTCCGGCCGATCGAATGGTACCGGAAGCGGACCCGACGCCGGTCGTAGAGGGCGTCGAGGAGCACGCCGAGCGCTTCCTGGGGATCCGCCCCTCCGGGACGGTCGAGGATTCGGAGCGCCGGCTGCAGGTCGTGGGTGCCCTCGGCGGGCTCGGGAAGGGCCGGGTCCAGGTCGAAGGTGAGTTTTCGAAGCACGCTCCGCGCCTCCCGCTGAAAGGGGAAGGCGGGGAAGGAGAGGACCTCGCGAAGGGCCAGGATGGCGGTGCGTGCATCATCCTCCTCCAGGCGCACGCGCCCGATCCTGTGGGGAGGTCCGGGGCTCGATTTCGGCCTTCCCTCGCCCTGCTCCTCTTCCTCGGTTCCCGAAGAAATGAGCTCGAGGTAGGGAAGGTAGAAGTCACGTCGGAGGATCTGATAGCCTTCGGCTTCAGCAAGCCCCTCGACCCGGTACCGTTTGGTCTCGAGCGGGATCCCCATCCGCCGTAGTTCGTCCTTGTCCCGCTCGAACATGCGGCGGACCGTCGCACGGGAAGTATCGTCCCCCCTCTCCCACCGATCTCGGTACGCCAGCACCTGCTCCATGATCTCGTCGATCGGGATCGGAAAGCGTCTTCCCACGAGGAGGGACAGAAGGTCGAGCCAACGTTGGGTTTTCGAAGGTGCCATGGGAGTCAGGGTGTGCGGGGGACACGGGCAACGGCAAGGAGCACGCCGGCGCCCGTGATCGCGAGGGATTGGACTCGTCCACGGACCGCACCGGCTGTTCGGTTCAATGAGGGTAAGGGCCGGGGGTGACAATGGAAACCGCTCGAGCTCTCGCCTTCCGCGCCCAGGGACGGCGCAGCCGCGAGGTCTCGGGTCGCTGCCTTGCCGCCGGAGGGGCTGGTGCCCCCCCGGCGGGGTCACAGCAGTTACGCGTGACCGGCTTGCTCGGGCAGGAGGCCGAGCTGCCGCATCATGGAAGCGGCGTCGAAGTAGCTTCGACCTCGGACGATATTCCCGTCCTCGATTTGGTAGATGTCGCAGAACTGATTGGTCGAGGAGCGCCCCGTGGGAGGGATCTCGCCCGAAGAACTCTTGAGGGTGCCCGTGTGGGTGCCACTGCCGCGGTACTCGACCACGACGCGTTGATCCGTGGCGATGAGGTCCGTCACCTCAACCTTCCCATCGGGGAAGGCCGAAAGCCAGTAGTCATACTGCTGACGCCAGCCATCGGGACCGCGATAGACCTCACCGAAGGGGATGTCCATCAGCTCGCAGTGCTCCGAGAACAGCGGGACTCCCCGCTCGACGTCTCTAATATTGATCGCCTCGAAGATTTCGCGGACGATGCGTTCATTTTCCTGGACGGACATAGGAGTGACCTCCGGGCTGGAAGTGGATCCGAGCAACATTCGTTGCTCGGATCCCGGCGTGGCGAGGTGGTCGTCCCTGGTGGAAACAGGGCCGAGGCGGCCGGAGCTGGCCGCTCTACGGTCCCTCGACCGTCGGCGTCGACTCCATCGCGGCAGCATGTGCAGCCCGGTGCCAGGCTACCATGTCTTCCGCCGGCTCCACGTCGCCAGGACGAATGAATCCCTGCCGGCCGTCCGGGAGGCGGACGCGCGCCCACTCGCCGCTTCCTCCGAGGATGTGGAGGGGAAGCCCGGCGATGCCCGACTCTAGTGATTCGCTCTGTTCTGAAGGCCCTGCTCGAATCGCGGCTTCTTCGGAGACCACCCGCACACGCGTGTGAAAGAGTTCCGCTCCCACCCGGAGGGGCGAAGCCTCGCCCCCCACGTGCGCGAGGAAGGGAAGCGGGTCCACCGGTCCTCCGGAGTAGATCCCGAAGTGGAGGTGGGGTGGAGTGGTGATTGCATTTCCGGTGTTCCCGACTCGGCCGAGCGTATCGCCCGGGCTCACTCGCTGCCCGGCGGTGACGTACTGCGTGTCCAGGTGCGCGTAGTACTCGGAGTGGCCCCCTTCCTCGTTTCGCACCCAGACGACCTTGCCCCCGATCGGCGTCTCCTGCACCCGGCGCACCCGGCCCTCGCCGGCTGCCAGGACCGGGGTCCCTCGGGGTGCGAAGATGTCCACCCCGTGATGCTGGCGTGCGCCACCCTCCCGGGATGCCCCGAAGTAGCTGCCGATGTCCCGCAGGTGAGCTCCCTCCACCGGGAATGTGAGGGAGGGACCGACGTGGAGGGAGACCCGGTACGGACCGCCCCTCAGCAACTCCGGCTGGACCCGAACGAGATACGTCGCCGCGGTCGCTGCGTCATAGCTGACCTCCCGGGAAAGCGAATCCCCCCATGCAACGGTGAGAAGGGAGGGGTTCTGGGCATCCGCATCGCCCCGGAGGCGAAACACCTCGATGAAGACGCGAGCGTCCTCGTCCCCTTCCAGGTCGAGCTCGACCCGGAGGCGCTGGCCTCGCTCCATCTCGAGCCGGTATCCCAGGGCCGCCGGGGAGTCGGGTGGGAACCATCCGGATTCGTCCATCGGCGGAGAAGCCTGTACGGGAGCGGTGAGGGCCTCCGAGGCGGCCCCGGTCCAGTCCCTGACGAGCGCGGTCTCCGCCAGCCCTGATCGTTCGAGCCGTTCGAGGTACCGCTCGTGGGGCGTCTCCCCCCGAAAAGGCGCCATCACGGTTTCCTCCACTCCGCAGCCACTCGCCACTGCGGCGAAGGTCAGGGCGAGGAGGAGGAGGGAGCGGACGGGTCGGGGGGCAGAGGAAAGGTCGTGGTTCGTCATGCAGCCTCTGAAGGTGCCGGGTATACCCGATGGCTACACGGATCCGGCGCTTCCGGGTCCTCGGGGCGCGAGGCTCCTTTTCGCTGCGAGGTCCTCCTTCAATTTGCCTTCGCCTTCATCGAGAGGGCGATCCTCCGGCGCTCAGGATCCACGGATAGAACGGTCACCTGGATTTTCTGACCCACTCGCACCACCGCCTGTGGATCCTCGACATAGCGGTCCGCGAGCTGGGAGATGTGGACGAGTCCGTCCTGGTGGACGCCGACATCGACGAATGCTCCAAATGCCACGACGTTCGTGATGACCCCCTCGAGCCGCATCCCCTCCTTCAGGTCTTCGAGGTTCCGGATGTCGTCTCGGAAGGCCGGGGGCTCGAACCGGTCTCGGGGGTCCCGTCCCGGCCGTTCGAGCTCTTCGAGGATGTCCGCCAGCGTGGGGCGCCCGACCTCCGCGCTGACGAAGCGGTCGATGCGCACATCACCGAGGGCCTCTTCGTTTTCCAGCAGATCGGCGACGGGAAGGCCTCGGTCGCGGGCGATCGCCTCCACCACGCCGTACCGCTCCGGATGGACCGCGGTCCGGTCGAGGGGCTCGTCCCCCTCCCGGATCCGCAGGAAGCCGGCGGCCTGCTCGAACGCCTTCGCACCGAGCCGCGGGACCTCGAGGAGTTCCTTCCGGGAACGGAACCCGCCCCGTTCCTCCCGCTGCGCGACGATCCTCCGGGCGAGCGTCGGGCCAATGCCGGCCACATAGGAGAGGAGGGACGGGGATGCGGTATTCACCTCGACGCCGACCCGGTTCACACAGATTTGCACCACCTCGTCGAGCCGCTCCTTGAGTCGGGGCTGGCTCACGTCGTGCTGGTACTGCCCGACTCCGATCGACTTGGGGTCGATCTTCACGAGCTCGGCGAGCGGGTCCTGCAGACGTCGGGCGATGGAGACCGCTCCCCGGAGTGTCACATCCAACTCCGGGAGCTCCTCGCGGGCCACATCGGACGCCGAGTACACGGAGGCCCCGGCTTCATTCACGGTCACGACATCGGGCTTCTCACCATTCGGGAGGGCCTCGAGCACCTTCCGCACGGCGGCCTCCGTCTCTCTCGATCCCGTCCCGTTTCCGACCGCGACGAATCGGGGGCGCTGTCGCTCCACGAGCGCGCGGATCCCGCTGGCGAATGGTTCGGGCTGGTGCAGGTAGAGGGTGTCCGTCTCGAGCACGGCGCCCGTGGGCGAGGTGACCGCGACCTTCACCCCGGTGCGGAGTCCGGGGTCGAGGCCGAGGACGGTCTGCTGGCCCGCGGGTGAGGCGAGCAGGAGCTCCTCCAGGTTCTCACCAAAAATCCTGATCGCCTCTTCTTCCGCCCGGTCCCTGAGCTCGGTCTGGATCTCGCTGCCGATCGTGGGGGCGAGGATGCGGCGCCATGCGTCCCCGATCACCTCGGTCATCTCCTCCCGGGCCCGCCGGTCCCGGAGGTATGCCCGCTCCATCCGGGCGAGAGTCTCCTCGTCCGGCCCCTCGATGCTCCAGCGGAGGAGGCCCTCGGCCTCCCCTCGACGGATCGCGAGCACCCGATGGGAGGCGATGCGGCGCACGGGCTCGGAGAAGTCATAGTAGTCCTGGAACTTCGAGATCTTCTCCTTCTTGCCCCGAGCGGCCTTCGAGCGGACGGCTCCGCGTTCCCGGAGCAGTCGACGAATCCATCCTCTCAGCTCCGCGTCCTCGCTGATGCGCTCGGCCAGGATGTCCCGGGCGCCCTGAAGGGCCGCGTCCTCATCCGGCACCTCCCGTTCGGGGTCGACGAACTTCCGTGCCTCCCGTCGTGCGCCGGCGTCGTCGATTCGGCCGCTCCAGACCTCCTCCGCGAGAGGTCCGAGACCGCGTTCGACCGCGATCGCGGCGCGAGTCTTCCGTTTCCGTCGGAAGGGAAGGTAGAGGTCCTCGATGACCTGCTTCGTCTCGGCTCGACGGATCCTCCGCTCCAGGTCGTCCGTGAGCTTTCCCTGCTTGCGGAGCGCATCGAGGATGGCTTCCTTCCGCTTCTCCATCGCCCGCAGGTAATCCGCCCGCTCGCGGAGGTCGCGGAGCTGGACCTCATCAAGACCTCCCGTCACCTCCTTCCGGTACCGGGCCACGAAGGGGAGAGTATTGCCGGCGTCGAAGAGCTCGAGGGTGCGGCTCACCTGGGCCGGCGCGAGGGAAAGCTCCCGCGCGAGGGTGCGGACGAGGGGCTCGTTCAAGGTTGGATGCCCGCGAGGTGCTCCACCACGGGCTCGAAACCCCGCACGACGAGCGCCAACCGCTCGTAGTCGAGCCGGTCCCAGGTGTCTTCAGCTGTATGGTAGTAGGGGTAGCGGAAGGGAGCGGTATCCGTCAGCATGATCGCCGAGTATCCCTCCTGCCAGAATGCCCAGTGATCGGACCAGCCGACCCCGGGGATGAATCCGGGAAGGGAGGCGCCTTCCGAGGGGATCCGGGTCTCCTCCCGAAAGGCCCCCACGGCGGCGCGGAGGAGGGAGCGGGAGCGGAGATTGGAGACGAAGGCGATGAAGTCCCCCTGGTCGGGATAGATCCAGTCGAGCATCCCGATGGGATACGTCTGGCTCTTGGGCTGGTCGTCGTAGTAGCCGATCGTCTCCAGGCTCACCATCCCCCGGATGTCTTCTCCATGCTCAGCACTTCTGCCGGCGTAGACGACGCTTCCCATCTCGGGGCTGAGGAAAAAGGGAGGTTCCTCGTTCACGAAGAAGACGAAACGGAGGGAGCGCGCCGGATCCGCCTCCGCAAACCTGCGCGCGAGTGCCAGGAGGGCCGCGACTCCGCTCCCGTTGTCATTCGCGCCCGGCGAACCCAGTACCGAGTCGTAGTGGGCTCCGATGATGATGATCTCCTCCGGACGCTCGGAGCCTTCGAGCTCCGCTTCGATGTTGTGGGAGGCCACACCCCGCACCTCGTAGGTCTGCCTCTCGGCTTCGAGCCCGACCGCCGCGAGTTCCCGTTCGATGAAGGCGACGGCTCGCTGCAATCGCTCGGGATGGAAGACATTCCGTTCGCCGATCTCCTCGGCGAGCATCCGGACATCGGCTTCCAACTGTCCGGCGAGCTCGACCTCCCCCTCCCCCGTCAGGCGCACCTCTCCTTCATAGCTCGAGCCGGGAACGAGGACCATCGCGCCGATCAACCCGACCGCCGCGAGCACGAGCACCAGGACGATCACGGCGAGCCAGCGGAACATCGGTCTCCTCGTCTACGCTTCGCATTCCCTCAACTCTCCCGATTGTCCCCGGGCTGTCAATGGCTGACCCCATTGTGACGGGGATTGCCGGACCCACCAAATCCCCCGGCGGGTAGGGTCGGGGGACGGGGCCACCACATTCTTCGCCCGCGGTCCCTGCACCGGCAGCCCCCCGAGGAGCGAGATGACCGAATCGTCGAAAGCGTTCGGGGAAGGCGAATCAAAGGGCCACGAGCGGGAAGCCCGGCTGCTGGTGGTGACAGCGACGGAAGTCCTGGCTGTGGACCCGAAGGAGGGCGTTGTCCGCGGGGACGGTCTCGAAGGTCGGCATCCTACCTGTCTCGCGACCGATCCATGGGGCCAGGCTCGGGCGTGGTGCGGCACGGCGGAGTCGGGCCTCCTCCGAAGCCACGATCGGGGGCGGTCCTGGGAACCCTCAGGGCTTCCAGGCCAGCACGTGATGTCGGTCGCTGCGAGTCCGGCCAGGGAAGGGCTCGTCTGGGCGGGCACGGAGCCCAGCGCGCTTTGGCGCTCCACGGATGGCGGTGTGAACTGGGAGCAAATGGAGGGGCTCGAGGAGCTTCCCTCCTCCTCCGACTGGGCCTTTCCTCCGAAGCCGGAAACTCACCACGTGCGCTGGATCGCGTGTCATCCAGATCGGGCGGGACGCGTGTGGCTCGCGATCGAGGCCGGCGCCCTCGTCGGGACGGCGGACGGGGGAGGCACCTGGAAAGATCGCGTACCTGGTGGACCCCGCGATACGCATGAGCTCGCTCTCCACCCCTCCCGCCCGGACGTGCTCAGGGTCGCTGCAGGCGATGGCTACTTCGAGAGCGAGGATGGAGGGGAGAGTTGGACCACACCGCGGGACGGGCTGGGTGCCGGCTACCTCCGGAGCGTGGCGATCGATCCGGGCGACCCGGACGTGGTGATCGTCTCAGGCGCCTCTCGACCTCGAACAACGTATGTTGCCGGTCGGTCGGACGGGCGCCTGTTCCGGCGCGAAGGTCTGGGGTCGTGGGAGCGGATTGGACCTGGGTGGCCGGACCCACCGGAGACGATCGCTCCTCTACTCATTTCCGGCAGGCGGGCCGGGGAGCTGTGGGCGGCGGACGAGCGGGGCGTCCACGGGTCGACGGACGGCGGGCGGAGATGGGAGCCGGTGGCGGCGTTCCCCGCGACCCCTTCGAACCTTCGCGGGCTTGCACTCGTGGCGCCCAGGGTAGGCTGAGCCGGCCCGGGTAGTGATTTCCCCCTGGACGGTAAACCGTACCCCGCGGGCGCTCCGGGGACCGTTCCCGCTCCACCCGTTTCCGGGGTGGCTCCTGCGATTCGGTGGCACGACGGTTGCAGTCTGTTCGGATGTGCCCTCGAAGTCTCCATTTCCGGGGGCTCGAGGAGCCCAACACCGCCCGAATCTCTTCGGCGGGTTGGCGACGCGCGGGGTGTTCGGCAACCAGCGCGTCAGTTGCGAGGTCGCTGGTCGCAACTGAATGTCCCGAATGATCCGGGATGCCTGACTTGCGGAGAGAGTGAGCCGCGAGGAGGGGAAGGAAGGAGGGTCCGGTCACCGCATCTGGTGACGCCGAACCAGAGGGTCCGAATTCTACCAGCGGTGTGAGGCCTCCAGCGGGTGAGATGCCACCTTCTGGAGGCTTCGCTCATTTTCGGCACACCCACGCAGCATGGGAGCCAGCCCTCTGAATGCCCCCGCACGTCACGTGGTCCTGATTTCCATTGATGCGCTCCGTCCGGAGTTTTTTCTGGAATCCACGTGGCCTGCTCCAACCCTTCAGCGGCTCGCATCGGGCGGAGCGCTCATCCCTCGGCTCCGAAGCGTCACCCCCTCGCTCACGTATCCTGCACACGCGACTCTCGCGACCGGCGCCCTGCCCGCCCGTCACGGCATCGTCTACAACCGTCCATTCGAAGCGAAGGGTACGAGCGACCGCTGGCACTGGGCGTCGGAGGGGCTTAGGTCGCCCCCTCTATGGGAGGCGGTGCGACTCGCCGGAGGCCGGAGCGCGAGCGTCACCTGGCCCGTGACCGTAGGAGCGGAAATCGAATGGAACGTGCCGGAGGTGTGGGACCCCTTCGGGAGGGTCCCACAACTCGAATTGGTCCGCCGGCACACCACTCCGCCCGGCTTGCTCGATGAGCTCGAACGGGAGGCGACCGGGCCCCTGACTCCGGACGTGCTCCGTGGGCGCGACCTGGCCCGCGCGGAGGCGATGAGCGCCATGGGTGGCTACCTCCTCGAGACATATCGTCCCGACCTCCTTATGATCCACTTCGTGGTGACGGACGCCCATCAGCATGCGGAAGGCCGAGAGGGCCCGGGCGTCCGACGAGCGGTGGCGGCCGTGGACCGCGCTGTAGGGCGGATGGTCGATGCGGCTCGTCGCGCCGGGCTGCTGGAGCGGACCGCCTTCGTGATCACCGGAGATCACGGGTTCCTGGACGTGCATGCGGTCCTGGCTCCCAACGTCTGGCTCGCGGAAGCCGGTCTGCGGTCGAGTGACAGCGGTCGAGGAGAGTGGCGCGCGACCTTCCATGTGGAGGACGGTGCTGCATTCCTTCATCTGCGGGAGTCGGGGGACGTAGAAGGGATGGAGCGGGTTCGTCGGGTCCTGGAGGCAGTTTCGGCGAGGGTCCGGCGCTCGTTCCGAGTGGTGGAGAAGGACGAGCTCGACGCGCGGGGAGCGGCGCCCGAAGCAGCGCTCGCACTCACGGCCGCGGCTGGCACGGCGTTCACGGAGGATGCTGGAGGAAAGCCGATCCGGGACGGGAGCGGAGGAGCCCACGGACACTTCCCGGACCTCCCCGAAATGGACACCGGCCTTCTTGCATGGGGCTCCGGGATCCGGGCGGGGGGGAGGCTGCCCGTGGCCGAGCTCACGGACGTCGCGCCGCTTGTAGCGGCACTCCTCGGGGCGGACTTCGTCGCTCCGGACGGACACTTGCCTCGTGAGCTGCTCGACTGACGGGTGGCCGGGAACGGTGAGAAGTGGAGGAGGATCGGATGAAGCTTTCGTGGAGGATGGGGTCGCTCGGAGTTCTCGTGCTCATTTTTTCCGGCCTGAGCGCCGTGGAGGGATACGCTCAGCAGGAAACACTCCGGATCGTCGAGGACGAGACGGTGCTCTCCGTGGTCGTTCAGACCACGGGCGTCGCGTCGAGGTTCGCGCCGGATCATTTCATCCATGCCGGGCGGTACCACGTCGATTTGACGCTCGACCCAGGCCGACCGGAAGACGCTTCATTCGAGGCGCGGGTGTGGGCCCCCGATCTGGTGGTGAATGACCGCGACCTCCGGGACGAGCTCGAGGCAAGGCTCCTCGAGCTGGGCATTCTGGACGACCCGTACGACGAGATGTCCGAAGAGGACCGGGAGGACGTCTGGACCGCCATGATGATGGAGGGTCAGCTCCATGCGTCGGAGCATCCGTGGATCGAGGTGGAGGCGGTCGATATCCGGCGCACTGACGACGAAGACTTCCCCTGGATCGTCACTGCTGCGCTCATCGCGCGCGGCACCCGCGTCGAGGCACCGGTCCACGGCCGGATGGAGCGCGAGGGTGAGGCGATCCGGATCGAAGCGTTCGGTGAATTCCACTTCACGGATCTCGGTATCGAGCCGTACAGCGCGTTCCTGGGCGCCGTAAGAAACCGCGACGCCTTTCACGTTTACCTCACCCTCCTCGCGGAACCGGAAGGGTGCTGACCGCTGGCACCCGACTTGCGACTGCTTCGGCGCTTGGACGGCGAAACGATTCCCATCGAGGAGAAGGGGTGTGATGGCCAGAGAACCGGATCAGCTTCACGGGAAAGGAACCGGGGGAACCGAGCTTTCCACGGAGGAGGCACGGCTGACCCTGGAGCACCTTCGTGAGCTCGTGGATGAGAGGGAGCCCGGTGCAGCGGCCGACGACGAGGACTTGCAGGATCACACGGAACGCATTCTTTCGAGTCTCTCCGCTCTCCCAATCCCGAACGCACTCAAGCGGGAACCTGTCGAGCGCGCCGCCACGTGGACCCGGGTCCTGATGACGGAGGGCGGGCACGGGAGACAGGGGGGCCCGGAGCAGATCCGGCTTCTCATCCACGACCAAATCGCCGTGCTTCGGGACTTGTTATCGCGGACATTCGATGAGGAGTGAGGACGTGCCCGGATGGTGATCTCTCCTCCCTGAGGTTGACCCGCTCAGGAACTCATTTCGCGCTTGCGGGGAAGAGTAGAAGCGAGGGTCCGGTTCCTGCCGGGACCGATGGATTGCCAGCGAGCGAGGAGCGAGGCCAGCAATGGGACGGAAGGGAAAGCGCGGGGGACGGCAGCAGCAGCGAGTCAAAGGCTTCCGGCCGGGGAAGGAGCCGCCGCACCTGCAGAAGCAGCAGGCCAAGGCACAGCTCGGGAAGGATGCCACCTGGTCGCAAAAGCAAACGGTGGAAGCCCTCGCCGGAAGGTCGCCTGAGGAGGTACAGACGATGGTCGGCCGCTGGGCGCTGGGCCTCCTCGTCGCGGCGGTGACCCTCGGCGTACTCGGGGTCGTGCTCTACCGCTGGTCGATCATCGCGGCGGTGGTGGTCCACGTGCTCGCCGTCGCGGCCGTTTTCCTCTGGTACCGCCTGCGCCGTCAGCGCGAGCAGTTCGTGAAGATGGCGGAGTCATTCGGGGGAGGTCGCCGTAGTTAGCCCCTCTTCGATCATCTCCTGGAGTTCCCGGGCTCGGTCGGGATCCTCCGTGGACTCGAGCAGCACGTGCAGGGCGAGTTGGTGCGCGGTTTCGAGCGCCTCGTCCGCGGAAACGTCCACGTCGGGGAGAACACCCGTGCCTTCCCAGTTCCCGCCCGTGACCGCCCCGATCGCCCGGGCTTCAGCCAGAAACATTACGAACCGGCGATCGAGGCGGTGCACCCTCCCCGGATGGGCGCCGCCGGCCGTCGTTTCTCCCACCACCTTGGCCCGCCCGAGCTGCTGGAGTACATACGCGAGGCCCTCCCCGGCCGAGAACGTGGACGAGTGGGTGAGGATGAAGACCGGCTGCTCGGGAAACCGGCCTCCTGCCAACTCCTCCTCGGTCCAGTACTCTTCCGTACGATCCTCCGGACGGTGGTAGACGTCGAACAGGTGCACCGGCGCTCCGGCATCAAAGAGGTAGCTGGCGAGGAGCGCAACCATCCCGGGGGAGCCTCCTGCGCTCCGGCGCAGGTCGAGGATCAATGCTTCCACGTCCTTCAGGAAGGCCGTCGCGCGGTTCGCCGCGTCTTTGGCGAGCTCCGGTTCGATGAACTGACGGATGTCGAGGTAGCCCACATTTCCGGGTAGTACCTCCGCGTGCGGCAGGCCGTAGTTCGTGCGACTGAGCCGGACCCTTCGCTCCTCGGGAGTCTCGGTGGCCCCAGTTTGGATGGTCGGCGACGCAGGGTCCGTGGGCTGCGGGTCGAATGGGACCGATAGGTGCCCGTTGCCACTGACGGACCGGATTCGGTCGCTCAGTCGGACGGCGAACTCGCCCGGATCCGCAGGAGACGAGTAGGTCCCCCGCGCGAGGTCCTGCTCGAGCGAATCTGCGAGTGCCCGTCCGACGTCGGGGAAGACGTAGCGCTCGTCGAGGAGTGTGACCATATGCCGTACGACCCTTTCTTGTTCGGACGTCGAGGCCCGGCTATCTCCGGGCTCCTGAGCGGCAGCGGGGCCCACGAGGAGCGAAAGGAGCAGGGTGAGAGTCGGCGAGCATGATTGGCAGGTGACGCACGGGTCCTGGCGTGTAGTGGGGCACTGTACGGGCGACGGGTATCGTGGGCATGGATGATTTCCTCCATTGCGCTTCGGACACGAATCACACGGTCGCTCCGAGGCCGCTCGGACGCTCGCGCATCCGACGGGCCTCGCGGCTCAACGTGGACTGGACGTTCGGAGCGGCTGCTAACCGACGCGAAGGGGAGGACCGCGGGAGAGGTTGGAGGTCTGGTGGAGTATGGACCGGAGGGGGAGAGGTGAGGTGGCAGGAGCCGATGGCCGCTCATGCCGGGCGTCTGCGGCCTCGGCGAAGACTGGATGCTGCCGGTCGGGTCCGGCAAAACGCCAGCCGGTCCCATCGTGCAGCTCCAGCTTCAACGATACGCTGATCACGCGGGACGAAGGAACAGCGTGAAGTGCGGGGAACTGGAGCTCGGAGGCTTCCGCCTCCCTGCTTTCCATGCCCGGGCCCTTCTCGTCCGGCACCGGGTCGATAGCCGTAACCCACCCGATCGCGAGCAGGACCGCGAAGATCCAAGTCACGGTCTCGGAACGAGGAGATGCGTTCATCTTGGCGTCATGGCTCCGAGGACTCGGCCAGGGGTCCAAGGCGGGTCTCGACCAGATCGTAGACGAAGAGCTCCGCGATGAGCGAGCCCGGTGCTTCCCTATGGAACTCGATCTGCCAGGTTCCGGCTGGGGCTTCGGCGCCGAACGTACTCAGGCTCAGGGGCGGGTCCCCCGGGCGAGGGGTGAAGGACTCCTCGAAAATGCTCCCGTCGGGGGCTGTCGCGGCGATCCGGTACGTTCCGCTGGCGGCCTCCCGGTCGTACGCTCCGAGGACGAGGCCCAGGGACCCGTGGGAGGCAGTGCGTTCCACCTCGACGGACGATGTTGGGGGCTCGTGACCGCCATGCTGCACGCCTCTCGAGGGCCGTGAGTCGAAGAGCGCGAGTTCGATGCCGACCGGAGTCTTCACGAGGCCCTCGTAGTCGAACCCGTGATCGACGACCCGGAAGCCCAGACCCAGGGCTTCTTCCTGAAGCTCGGAGATCATACCCCTACGCGCATCGTAGACGAGCTCGATTCGATCTCGCTCGCCGACCATGGTGATGTATGCCCTGTTCCCCCTCACGCGCGTGACCTCGGCCTCCACGTCGTATCCATGGAAATCCGCCGACCAGGTCCGGCCGGGCTCCAATGGGAATCGGAGCGCTTCGAAGTCGTCCCACATGACCCGCCATGCAAAGGTCTCGAGGTCGATGTCCCCGAGCGGAGGGATATGGAGCACGAGAAAGTCGTGGCGAAAGTCCGAGTCGGGCATTCCGAATCTCGCCGTACCTTCGGCTCGGTCCGTGACGACCAGCGTCGTTTCGTAGGACGTTCCGCTCAGCCCCGAGCTTACCTCGATCCTCCACCACTCCCCGGTGCGCGGGTCGGGAGGCACGTCGAGCGAGCGCCCTTCCGTCAGAGCTGCCACTGCGGCGTCGATCGGTGGCTCCGCCTCGGCGCACCCAAGGATACCTCCGGAGAGGACCGCGACTGCCAGAAGAGGCACGTGGAGCAGGTGGCGGGACCGCTTCCTGTTCAGATCCATTCCATCCATCCTGCTGCGGGGGCCCTGGCCGATTTCCATCAAAGCGCCCGCTCGGATGAGAAGTCAAGGCTCTCGTTCAAAAATGGAGGTACACCCCCCACGCCAGTACCCCTGCCCCGCCCACCATGAGAATGGTCCCGGCATCCCCCCCGACGAGGGCGCCGGCGAGAAGCAGCGTGCCCCCGGCGGCCATGAGGGGTACGGAGCCGCGGGTGGTCGTCTGAACCAGCGAGGTCGGGGCTGCGAGTGACTCGGATCGATCGATGGTTTCCGCCATTGAGTCGCTCGATGCGAAGAGGCCCACCGAGCCGGCCTCGGGCTGCAGCGCGGCGGCAGCCGAAGCATGCGCTGAGCCCGGCTCGGGCATAATCTCCTGTGCGGCCCCGGCCGCGGGAAGGAACAGGCCGATCGCGGCCAGCAGGAACGCAGCTCGGAGTTTTTGGGTCGATGAGGTCATCTTCGGTCCGGGTTGGCATGGGTGTGTGAGGGCTTGAAGAGCGAAACGTGCACAGGCGATCTCCCAGAGGCAACCGACGGATGAGCGAACGCATACTCGTGGTGGAAGACGAACCGGACATCTCCGCGCTCGTTGCTTATCACCTCGCACGTGAATCGTACCGGGTTCGCACGGCCTCCGACGGAGCGGAAGCCCTCGAAGCCGTGAAGCGCGAGCGGCCCGACCTCCTCGTTCTCGACCTGATGCTTCCGGGGATGTCCGGCCTCGACGTCCTGAGGGAGCTTCGAGGCCGTCCAGAGTACGAGAGCCTGCCTGTCATTCTCCTCACGGCGAGGAAGGAAGAGGGGGACCGGGTGGAAGGACTTCGCCTTGGAGCTGACGATTACGTGGCGAAGCCCTTCTCACCCCAGGAGCTTGTGCTCCGAGTGCAGGCTGTGCTCCGGCGTGTGCGCCAGCACCCGCCGAGTGGCGGCGGGGGAGCGCTGCTCCAGGTAGGGCCCGTGGTGATCGATACTGACGCGGCGCGGGTGGAGGTGGAAGGCCGAAGGCTCGATCTGACTCCGACCGAGCACCGCCTGCTGACGATCCTGCTCGAGCGGCGGGGACGGGTGCAGAGCCGGCGCCAGCTCCTCGAGGCGGTGTGGGATACGACGGCAAACATCACCACTCGCACAGTGGACATGCATGTCCAGCGGCTTCGCACCAAGCTCGGCGCCGCCGCGCCGTGGCTCGAGACCGTGCGTGGGTTCGGGTACCGGTTCCGCACCGAACCTCCCTCTTGAACAGGCTGAGCCTCTGACCCCGATGCGGCTCCGTGCTCACCACAAGCTCTTTCTGAGCTACAGCCTGCTCGTTGCTGCCGTGGTCGTGGCTCTCACCGTCGGCGTCGACCGGAGCCTCCGGGCACCCCTTCTCGACCAGGCCCGCGACGAGCTCCTGAGGGAAATCGCCCTGGGCCGCGAAATCTACGATGGCTCTCCGGAGGTCCACCCGGATTCCCTCGCACGTCACCTCGGGAGCATCACAGGCCACCGCGTGACCGTGATCGAACCGACTGGGAGGGTGATCGGAGACTCCGGTGTGGAGCCGGATGAAGTCGCGGCCCTGGAGGACCATTTCGGTCGCCCGGAGGTGCGGAGCGCGCTGTCCGACGGTCGAGGGGTGTTCATTCGCGAAAGCGTTTCGGTCGGAACCGAGCTCCTATACGCGGCGGTGCTCACGGACCGGGGCGACGTGCTCCGCTTCGCCGTGGGGATCGACGAGATCGAGGAGGCGGTCGCCGGGGTTCGCCGGCAGGTTCTGCAGGTCGGGGCGATCGCGCTCCTCCTCGGCGGGCTCTTCTCGCTCGGATTCAGCGCTGCCGTGACGGGACCCCTGCGACGAATCCAAAGCACCGCATCTGCGATGGCGGGGGGCGATTTGACCCGAAGGGTTCGGAGCTGGCGGAGAGACGAGCTGGGGGATCTCGGGGCGGCTCTCGATGCCCTCGCCGACGAGCTCCAGATCCGGCTGGGTCAACTCGAGGACGAGCGGGAGGAGATGCGGGCTCTGATCGACTCGATGTTGGAGGGGGTGCTTGCGGTGGATGACGAGGCGGTGATCGTCCGCGCGAACCCGGCGGCACGGAGGATGTTCGGTCTCGACAGGGAGTTTCGGAGCGCCCGGGTCGAAGAAGTCGCCCGCAGGACCGCGTTCGTGACCCTGGTCCGCCGAGCTGCTCGCGGTGAGGCTCTCCCACCCACCGAACTCACCCATGACGACAAGCATTTTCTGGTGACGGCAGCTCCTCTCCCGAGGGGAGGCGCCGTGCTCGTGTTTCTCGACACGACCGAGCTTCGGCGCCTGGAGGGCGTTCGAAGAGATTTCGTGGCGAACGTCTCCCATGAGTTGAAGACCCCGCTCACCGTGATTCGGGGGCACAGCGAGACATTGACCGACGACGACCTCCCTCCTGAACTCCGGAAGAGGTTCTCCGAGACACTCCGGAAGAACGCGGATCGGTTGCACGAGATCCTGGACGATCTCCTGGACCTGTCGCGGATCGAATCCGGAGGCTGGGTGCCCGACCCCGCTCGGGTGCATATCGAGAGCGTGGCGCGCGAAGCGTGGCAGCCGTTCGGGGAATCCGCCGAGGAGCGCCGGATTGCGTTCGAGGTGCGGGTTCCGCCCGAGGCAGGGCAGGTGAAGGCCGACCCCCAGGCAGTGCATCAGGTACTCTCCAACCTCTTTGGCAACGCGATCCGCTACACACCGGAAGGGGGGCGAATCGAAATCGTCGCTCGAAGAAAGGAGGACGGCTGGATCGAGGTGGAGGTGGGCGACACGGGGAGCGGGATTCCCGGTGCTCACCTCGACCGGGTCTTCGAGCGCTTCTACCGGGTGGATCCCGCGCGTTCCCGGGCCGAGGGTGGGACCGGGCTCGGCCTCTCCATCGTCCGGCACCTCGTGGAGCGGCACGGAGGCCAGGTGTGGGCGGAGAGCGAGCTCGAGCGGGGGACGAGGATCTTCTTCACCCTTCCGGGAATGGACCCCGGGCGGTAGTGCAGAACCCGCTCCGGCGTTCGATGGGGTCGAGTGCCGCGGGCACACGCCATGGGCCGGCGTCCGTGACCTTCACGTTACGAAAATCCGGTGCGCGTCGTGACGACAGGCGCGTATCGTTTCCTGCATGACGATCGCCCCGCGGATTCTCGTGATCGAAGACGAAGCCGATATTGCCGCGCTCGTCGCGTATCAACTCACGCGCGAAGGGTTCAGGGTGGAGACCGCGGCTGACGGCATCCAGGGCCTGCACGCCGTGCGCCGGGAGATTCCCGACCTCATCGTCCTCGACCGAATGGTTCCAGAGCTCACGGGCGACGAGGTGCTCGCCATTCTTAGAGGGGAGCTGGCCACCCGGGGCATCCCGGTCCTCGTTCTGACGGCGAAGAGGGAGCAGGAGGACCGGATCGAGGGGCTCGAGCTCGGTGCGGACGACTACCTCACCAAGCCCTTCAGCCCGCGCGAGCTCGTCCTCCGGGTGCAGGCGCTTCTTCGGCGTATCGACCAGGGGTCCAGTGAGGCCGGCGGTAAACTGCTCCGCGTCGGTCCCCTCGCGATCGACCCGAGTTGTCACCTCGCCCTGATCGACGGTGAGGAGATGAGCCTCACGCCGACCGAGTTCAAGCTTCTGCAGACGTTGGTCGAGCGGGTGGGCCGGACGCAAAGTCGGCAGCAGCTCCTGGAGCGTGCATGGGAACTGGACGCGGACGTCGCCGATCGGATCCAGACCCGTACCGTGGACATGCACGTTCGGCGCCTGCGAGCCAAGCTGGGTCGCTGCGGGGAGTGGCTCGAGACGGTCCGCGGATTCGGCTATCGGCTGCGGCTTCCGAAGGGGGAAGAAGATCGAATTCGCAGCCGCGGAACGGCGACCCCTTGATCGGCAAGCGATTGCGGTCGGAAAATTTCGAAGACACCCATACCCTTACGTTGAGAAAAAAATGTTCGTTGAGAAGGTGGTCACGCGCGTCATGCCAACGGTCGTTTTCTTCACTTTCGCGCTCGGAGGATGCGCGGAACCACCGGATAGTGAGGCGGCACCACCAGGTGTCCAGGTGCCCGAAGTGTCAGCCCCCATTCTTCCGAATGGGGGGCTCGTCGTCTACGTCGTCGTCGACCAGCTAAGGGCCGACCTCTTGGACCGGTACCAAGAGGTGTTCGTCGGCGGTCTGGCTCGCCTCCTGCAAGAAGGCCTCCGGTTTTCGAACGCCACCTTTGATCACGCGCAGACTTCCACATCGCCGGGACACGGTACGGCCGCGACAGGAACGCACCCCCACCGGCACGGACTCGTCGGCAACAATTGGGAGGAAAGGCTTCCGGATGGTTCGTGGGAATCAGTGTACGCCCTCCGCGACCTTTCCACGGAGATCGTTGGGTACCCCGAGATGGAGGGGCGCGGGCCGGCGAACCTCGACCGGCAAGGACTCCCGGACTGGATCATGGCAGCGGATCCGGGTGCTCGCGTAGTCTCCCTGTCGGGGAAGGACCGTGCCGCCATTGCGATGGCAGGGCACGTCCGGGGCGACGTCTACTGGCTCGACTCCGGGCTCGGGCGCTTTATCACCTCCACCTATTACCGCGACCAATATCCCGACTGGCTGGAGGACTTCCACAACAGCGATATGCCGCGGCTCTGGGCCGACACGGTCTGGCACAGTGAGGTGCCGGTCGAGGCTGCACGCCTCTCTCGACCCGATACCTTCCCCTACGAGGGAGACGGGGTGAACACGTACTTCCCCCACCGGGCTTCCCGGGAGGCGGGAGGCGAGTCCGAGCACGACCTGAACGAGTGGAGAGGCCGTGGGCCCTACCCCGACCAGGCCACGATTGCGCTCGCAAAGGGGGCCGTCGAAGAGTTGGATCTGGGTCAGCGAGGCGTTCTCGACTATCTCTCCGTAGCGCTGTCGCAGGTCGATCGTGTCGGGCACGACTACGGTCCCCTCTCTCGAGAACAGTTGGACAACCTGATCCGGCTGGACCGGGAACTCGGCTCCTTCCTCGACTTCCTCGACGCACAACTCGGCGAGGACGGGTGGGTTCTGGCCCTCACGGCGGACCATGGTGTGATGGATCTTCCCGAGGCGAGGGAGCAGGCCGGAGAGTACGGAAGGAGGATCTCACCGGACGAGAGGCGTGCGATGATCAGCCGAGCGGAAGCCGCGGCTGAAGCCGCCGGGGGCGATCCGCTGGAGCGGGCGAGAGCCGCCGCCCAGGCTGCACTCGAGTCCGATTGGGTGGAGGATGCATT
This sequence comes from Gemmatimonadota bacterium, assembly GCA_007121455.1. GTDB lineage: Bacteria > Gemmatimonadota > Gemmatimonadetes > Longimicrobiales > Gaopeijiaceae > SKKN01. The sequence continues at coordinate 97,660 of SKKN01000016.1, forward strand.
TGCCTGGGAGGATCTCTCCGCCGGAGCTGAGCCCGACACGCTTCGGGCCCTCTTCGCGCACTCATATCATCCGGAGCGGGCGCTCCCCCCCCTCGGCCACCTCGGCGTGGCGCTCCGTACGGTGGAGGGAGCCTACTCAGGACGTTACCCCACCGGCACTGGGCATGGCTCACCCTACTACTTCGATCGGCACGTACCCTTCATTCTTCGTGTTCCCGGCCTCTCCGCCGGAACGAATTTCGAACGCGTGTCGATCGTCGATCTCGCGCCGACCCTCGCCTCCCTCCTGGAAATTCCTTTTCCCGCCGACCTTGACGGGCGTCCCGTAGTGCGGGTGCACGGCCGAAATTGATGGGGACGTATCCTTCCGAGACGCTCACATGGAGAAGCGGTTCCGATCCGTTACATCCTCGTGTTCCTTCCGGGACCGACCAGTGAAGATGCGCAGGTAGTCTTCATCTGAACATGAAGACACGCATCCGACTCAAGGGAGGTTCACATGTTTCGAATGATGAGCGGCGGTACGCCTCTGATGGTTACGGCGACCGCTCTCTTTGCTTTTCTCTCGCTTCTCCCCCTCGATGCCCGCGCGAACGATCTCGAGGGCGATCGTGAGGGGGGGGCGGGAATCCAGGAGGCCGGTATCGAGGGACGGGTAGTCTCATCCGAAGGAGATCCCCTGCGTGGCGCCGCAGTCACGATCCGCCACCAAACAACGGGTGAGGAGACACAGGTCTACACGGGCGCGAACGGCCGGTTCAGCTTTTCGGGGCTGGAGGGAGAGGCGATCTACGATGTGCAGGCCGAAGCCCTCGGATACCGGTCGGAGATCGCTTCCGGGGTGTCTCCATCAACGTGAACAATCTCACGGACGCCTTTTATATCGACTCCGCAGTGCGATACGAGACCCGAGTCTCGGCGCCGCGGCACCTCCGGTTGAGCGTTGACTACGCGTTCTGACCGGGAGACTATTTCAGGAAGATCGAGGGCCTCGTCCCCCCTGTGCATCGCAGGCGGGGCGGGGCCTTCTTCGTTCGGTCGCGAGGCAATGGTGGTCGGGACCTCCACCGGTGCCCCCGAATCCATGCGCATCTGTTACCTCGTCGTTTCCGCGGTCGACCTCCTTCGTGACATCCGCCTCTTTCCGCAGCGAATCAACGAACACGCCCCCAGGCGACTCGCCGTCGCGTTGCGTCCGAATCGCAGGGTCGGGGACCCACATTCGGCGTTGGGAGTATGTTGGGCGAGCGCGTCCCGTTCCGTTCAATCTGATACTCGGGTGCCATGGCACCGATCCGGTCCCGGAGATTTCGTAAGCTCGGCGCGTTGGCGGCGGTGGTGGCCTTCGTGTCGGGCTGGGCCGTCGATGTGGGCGGGTTCTACGACTGCCCCCACCATGACCTGGCGTTCCTAGCCGGTGCCCATCATCACCACCCCAACGATGACCACCGCCACGACCACGGTCCGGACGACGTCTCCTCTCTGACGGACGCCGAGTCCTCGCCACCGGCCTCCCACTCCGAGCACCACGACGGCCCCTGCACCTGTCGCACCGATTGCACCGGGGCCAATCCAGTGCGGGCGGCCGCTCCAACATCGGTGGAGCGCATTCCGGCACACACGCCCATTCGGATCTGGGCGGCCCGGCGGACGCTCGCCCCGGCCCACATTCACCTCCCCCATCTTCTGCCCTGGCCTACCGCTCCACCCCGCACCTGAGGCATCCCGACTCCAGTCATCACATTTCCTGCGTGGGGGCCATCGCCGCCCTCCTGCCGCCGGATCGCGGGATCCCGGTACGCGCAGTCGGGGCGGGAAGCGTTCTTGCGCGCATGCACCTCAGATGCGTGAAAGGTGAAACAATGCACATTCCATACACTGAGTTCCGCCGTGGCTGCGACAGAACGGACATCCAATCCACGCGCCCGATCCGGGCCGGTATCTCCAGCGTCCTCCGCCTCCTGGCGGCTTTCTCCCTCCTTGCCCTCCTCCTGATACCGGGCGAAGACCTGCCGGCACAGGAGCGCTGGAGCTCCGCCGGCCCCGCCGGCCACGCCCCGATCGGCGTCATGGGGGATCACACCCACAGCGCAGGAGAGTGGATGTTCTCGTACATGTTCAGCCGGGAGTCCATGTCCGGGCTCCGGGACGGCACCTCCGGCATTTCCATCGACGAGGCATGGCCCCATTACCGCATGCTTCCCTTGCACATGGAGATGGACATGCACATGCCCCACGTCATGTACGCGCCTACCGACCGGGTCACCCTCATGGTCATGGGCATGTGGATGGACCACCGCATGGATGTCCGGATGGACGACGACCTCATGGCAGGCCACGGACACGGACACGGTATGGTCCACAGCGAGTACGACGACGGTCATGGAACCGGCTTTCACAATATGGGGCACTCGGTTTCGGGGTGGGCCGATACGGAGGTGAGCGCCCTGATCACCCTCTACGAACACGACCGCCGGCGAAGCCACCTGAACCTGGGAGTGGGCATTCCCACCGGAACCGTCACCGCCCGGGACGACCGCCTGGTGGAGGAGCACCAACGCCTGGGCTACCCGATGCAGCTCGGCTCCGGAAGCTGGGAGGCCCGACCGGGCGCCACGTTCCTACTTCAGACCGCCCGGGTGTCATGGGGAGCCCAGAGCATGGGCACCTTTCGCGTCAATGAAAACAGCGAGGGGTGGCGCCGAGGCCACGAAGGAATGCTGAACGGTTGGGCAATGCTCCGGGGGAGCGAGTGGGTGAGCCCTGGGCTTCGCTTGCAGACCCGTCATTGGGGTGACGTCAGTGGAGCGGATCCGGCGCTGGATCCGGCCATCACCCCCGAAAACGACCCGGCCCTACAGGGCGGAAGCCGGGTGAGCGGCTGGCTCGCTGCCAACTTCCAGGTCCCCTCGGGACCGCTGGCTGGCCACCGGGTGGCACTGGAATGGGGAGGACCCCTGTTCGAATCCCTGAACGGGCCGCAGATCAGCTCGGACTGGACTTTCAACGTGGGGTGGGAATACAGCTTCTGAACCCGGTCTCAGCGGGTCCTCACCCCAGGGGCTGCGCCCCTCGGGAGCGTCGTCGTGCCTCCCGAGGGGGTGCAGCCGAAACCACGCGCAAGCTGGCACTTTGATTCTCGGCTGCTTCACGCCGGTGGTGGCTCCGAATACGCGGGTCAGAGCGCTAACCGGAGGCCCACGATGCCCCATGCGTGGTTGTAGGAGGACCGGAAGTGGAACTCCGGCGTCCCGTCGTACCAGGTCTGAGGCTCGTTGGTGATGTTCTTGAGCTCCATGAATGCCGTGGCATTCTCCCTGACCCCCAGTTGTGCCGAGACATCGAACTGGGTCTGCGACTCGAGGAATCGGTCCATGCTTGGAAATAGGTGGCTACGGTGCTCGCTCACCGCCTCCTGGCTGACCGCCCAGAGGTATTCGCTTCGGTGGTTCGCCGTGACCATCGTCGAGAACGGGCCGCGCTCCCATGAAAGGGCTGCGTTGACCACGTGGGGCACCTGCCTCGGCAGCGGGACTTCTCGTGTGACCTCTCGCAATTCGGCGTTCGAGTGGGTGTACGTATAGTTGGCGTACACACCGAGCCCGCTCAGCAAGCCGGGAAGGAAGGTGAGCCGCTGCTGCCACGCGACCTCGACCCCGTAGAGGTCGGCGCTCGCGCCATTCATCGTCTTCCGGACCTCGTACCCATCGAGTTCCCCGCCCTCGATGCGGTCGACGGACCCGAAGAAGAAGTCACTGAGCTGCTTGTAGAACACTCCGCCGGAGAGCAGCCCCAGGGGTTCGAAGTAGTGCTCGACGAGGAGGTCGACGTTCTGCACGAGGGACGGCTCGAGCTCCGGATTTCCCCGGGTGATCCGCTGGGAATCATGGTCCACGAACTCGTAGGGTGCCAGGTCCGTGAAGTTCGGCCGGGCGAGGGCGTTCGTCCACGCGAGACGGAAATTCGTCCGATCGGAGAGGCTGTATCGCAGGTGAGCCATGGGGAAGACGTTCAGGTAGTCGTTTCCCTCGTTCAGTCGCTCGACTCCCACGAAGCTGCCGCTTCCGTCGAAAATCGTCTGGTTCCCAGTGTACGAGGTCGAGGTTCGCTCCGTTCTCACTCCTCCGAGAACGGTCCATTCACCCCAGCCCAGGGTCGTCATCACGTATCCGGCTGACACGGACTCCGATGCTTCGTAGTTCAGGGACGACGAAATCTCCTGGGTGTAATCGACGTCCTCTTCGAGGCGGTTGATGATCTCCTGAAGGAACGGTTCGCCCTTCGTCCAATCGACATGGTGGCCGATCCGGTACCGGCCGAGGATGGGGCGGTGCTCAGACCCGGAGGCGATACGGTCCATCACCCAACGATCGTCGCCCTGGGGGAAGTACCGTCGTACCCAGTAGTCCCGATCCTTCTCCTTCTGGAAGAACCGGCCTCCGAAGCGCAGAGTGCCCTGGGCGCCCATCGATTCGTAGGGAAGCTCGAAGTTGATGCGCGTGTTGAAATCCCGATCCTTCACATCATCCGTCCGGTTTTCATGCCGGAGAAAGGGGATCTGGGTCGGGTCGAAAAAAGTACCGGGATTGTCGTTCGTGATTTCCCAATCAGCGCGGCGGGTGTTCGAGATGTCATAGGCAAGGTCGACACCCCCGACACGGTGGTTCAGGTACTGCTGGTATGGCTGATCGTGCCGACCATACCCGACCGAAGCGCTGAAGTCGGCCGTGAATGGGCCCAATTCGGTTTCGCCACCCGCTCCGAACGAGGAGAGGATCTGTGTGATACGGTTTCGGCGGCCGATCGTCTCCAGGCGCCCGCCCTCGACCAGGTCCCGTCCAATGTGGGTCCCGCTCTCCGGTCTGACCCGGAACTGGTGCCGGTCACCATGTTTGTCGAAGTGGTTGAACAGCGCGCGCACGAAGACCGAAGTGTGAGCGTCCACGTCGTAGTCGATGCGTCCGCTGAGGGCCAGCCGGTCGCGGTGGGTCTGGTAGGATCCGAGGCGGAGCTGGTCAAGGACGTCCTCCTCCCCATTCCCGAAGTCCTCGGTGCCCCAGAAGTGACGAATGTCGTCCATCATCATGTCGTTCCGGCGAAAGCTACCCCGAAGCAGAAAGCCGAGGTTTCCGACGCGCTCGCCGTAGATGACGCTTCCCTGGGCGTTCGGACCCAATCCGTGCTGGTGGTGCCCACCTCCAACCGAGACGTTGAGGATTCGGTCATCGCCGAGAGGCGTGCGGGTCACGAGGTTCACCGTGCCCCCTACCGCGTCCGCGTCCATGTCCGGCGTGATCGCCTTCGAAAGCTCCATCGAGGAGAGCATCTCTGCGGGCAGCCCCATGAGGGAGACCTCGCGGTCCGCAAGTCCCGTCGTGGGAAGCCGCTCCCCATCGAGCGTCACTGTGCTCATTCCTGGCGACATCCCGCGCACGAAAATGCTCTGAGGCTCCCCCCGGTGGTCGAAGCTTGCAACTCCCGGCAGTCGGCGGATTGCTTCGGCCGCCTGCGGATCCGGGAAACGTTCGATCTGGTCGGCCGAGATCACGTTCTGGATCGACACCGCGGTTCTCTGGCGGTTGAGTGCGTCGGCCTGACTCCCCCACCGGGTCCTCTCGACGGTCAGGGCTTCCAGATCAAGCGGGCGGATGGCCATGGTGAACTCGTGGCGAGCGAGCTCGGCCGGCGCCACTGAAACCGAGTTCGAAACCGATCTATAGCCGATGTACTCGGCTGTGATCTCATGCGTCCCGGCGGGAACGTTTCGGAGGCGAAACGTGCCGCGGGCCGTGGTGAGGGCACGGACGCCCAGGTCGCTGATCTCCACCCGCACGCCGGCGAGGGGACGGCCATCCTCCTCCGCGGTGATCTGTCCCTGGATCTCCCCGAGCTCCCCGGAAGTCTGCTGAGCTGTAAGTGGTCCGTGCGCGAGCAGTAATGGGATCATCGCGACCGTCCAAACGGCGGGCCGGATCCCACGGCTCGGCCTTCGCGGGCGCATTCGGAACATCGGTGTGTCCTCCTGGCAGCATGTTTTGGTCGAATCGCATCCTCATGAGGGAATGTCAGCGCCGAATTCCACGATCTCCTGAGATTCCGGTAACCACGGCGTAACACTGTTCGTGGTTTCTGGATCTGGGTCGCGAGTGCGTTGAACGGGGAACGGGGGAACGGCCGCGGAATCCGTACGCGCGACCACCCAGAAGGGAGTGGGGGCGTTGCGAGTGTAACGGACGCGTAACCAAGTGTAGATTGGTCCGCGATCGGCCATCGGGCTGGCGCGAGTCGGGGCCTCTGCTCGGATGCACGAGACACAGGGAGTGAAGATGAAGAAGGCTGGAGGGTTTCGACCATGGATCCGATGGATGCTCTGCGCGCCCATCCTCGCGCTACCGTCGGCAGCCGAGGGTCAGGTCCCGGAAGTCGCCTCGGTCCCCTTGGGCCTTTCGGCCCAAGAAACGGATCCTCCGGTCACTCTCCGGATCGGTGCACGGCTGCAGGTTCGCCATACCCAGGCGAGCGCGGCGGGGGGAGAGTGGACTGGGAGCACGCGGATTCGGCGTGGGCGCCTCTCCGCATCCGGTGAGGCGTACCAGCGGCTCGACTACCTTGTCCAGCTCGAGCTCTCGGGTGCGCAGGCGCACCTGATCGACGCGGCCGTGCGCTATACGATCTCCCCAGAGGCCGTGCTCTGGTTCGGGCAGGGGAAGGCGCCGTTCGGGCGCCAGCAGCTCAATTCCTCGCGCGACCTCCACTTCGTGGATCGCACCCTCGTCGACAGCCGCTTCTCGGCCGGGCGGCAGCAAGGAGTGGCTCTGACCGGTCGTCTGGGTGGAACCCGTCTGGAGTATGGTGCGGGGATCTACGACGGAAACGGGATCAACCAACCGGACAACCCGAACGATCGGTTCATGACGGTGGCGCGCGTGGTACTCACGCCGCTCGGTGCCTACGGCCCCGTGGAGGGTGCGCACGATCGACCTGCTTCCCCACGCATCGCGGTCGGGGGCTCCGGGTTTCGGAACACGGTGGGGGAGGGGAGCCAGGAGACGAGGCTGACGCGCATCAATGGCGAAGGGGCTTTCAAGTTCGAGGGCTTGAACATGGTCGGCGAGTTTTACCGTGAGTGGACTTCCCCCGCGATCGGAAGCCGGACCGCGTCGAACGGGTGGTATTATCAGGCCGGATACCTCTTGCCGGAGGGTCGCCACGAAATCGCAGGGCGGTATGGGGAGATCAGACCTCCAGCTCCGTCTCCCGGAGGCCAGGTGGAGACGGGGGTAGCCTACAGCTACTATATCGATCAGCACCGCGCGAAAGTTCAGGCCGACCTCCGCAACATCCGGAGCCGGGCAACCGATACGGACCACCGGGAGCTCCGCATCCAGTTCCAGCTCACGATGTGACCGGCGGGACCGTTACCGTACGAAGCCGCGCTCGTTACATCCCTGTGACACATGCTCTCCAGTTTTCACGTGGGCGTCGCGAAGGTCACCCGCTCTGGAGAGTGATCGCTGATGATGACGAACATCGGTCGGGTCCTGAAGCTGCTTGCCGCCGCATCCCTGATTCCCATCGCTGTGATTGCGTTGGGGGGCTGTGCGGGGGACTCCGGTGGGGAGGGGCGAGGGAGCATCCTGACGGGCGCAGGGGCAACGTTCGCGATGCCGCTGATCACCGTCTGGGGCAGTGAGTACGAGGCGGCCCGCGGTGAACGGGTGAACTACAATTCGATCGGGTCCGGAGGTGGGATCCGTGCCCATATCGATCAAACCGTGGACTTCGCGGCGTCCGAGGCGCCCCTTTCCGTCGAGCAGTTCGAGAGGGCGCCCGGCACGCTGACGATCCCGTTCACGATCGGAACGGTGACGCTCGCGTACAACCTTCCTGGGGTGGAGCAGCTTCGTCTCACGGGGGACGTCCTCGCCGACATCTACCTCGAGCGGATCACCCGCTGGAACGACACGCGCCTCCGCGAGCTGAACCCCGGGGCGGATCTTCCCGATCGTAGGATCGTCGTCGTCCATCGTTCGGATGGCTCCGGGACGACGTACGTGATGACCGACTACCTGAGCAAGGTAAGCGAGGAGTGGGAAAGCCGGGTGGGGTTCGGCACGTCCGTCTCCTGGCCTGCGGGAATCGGCGGAAACGGGAACGAGGGAGTGGGTGGTGCAGTGCGGAACAACCCGTATTCGATCGGATACGTCGAGCTTTCCTACGCCGGCTCCCTCGGCATGCCGACAGCGTACGTGCAGAACCGATCGGGGAACTTCGTCGCACCCTCGCTCGAAGGTGGAACGGCTGCAGCCGCGGCGGTAATGGACAGGCTCCCTGGGGGCCACGAATCGTGGCACGAGGTGAGCTTCACGGATCCTCCGGGTGAGGACTCCTACCCACTCTCCTCCTTTTCGTACTTTTTCGTCTACGAGGACCTCGATCGGCCGGGCCGGCAGGTGAGTCGCCGGCGCGCGGAGGAGATCGTTCACTGGATCGAGTGGACCGTGACGGAGGGGCAGGCCTTCAACAACTCCGTGAGCAATGCGGCGATTCCGGAGAGCGTGCGCGAGCTGAACCTCGAAACGCTCGATCGCATCCGCTTCAACGGCGAGCCGGTGAGGAACTGGTGACCGGGGCGACTCCGGAGGCGGCCCGAACGACGAGTAGGGGTTCGGTAGGCGAGCCGGAGGTCACTTCAAAGGTCCTTTCACCGGGGTCGCCGCCCTCTCGTCGCTTCGACCTAGCACGCCACCTTGGGGAGCGCTGGTTTCGGTACGCCACCGGGGCGATGGCCTTGATCGTCGTCGGCCTCGTGCTCCTCGTGCTCCAGCAACTCTGGGTCGGCTCCCGGCTCGCCTGGAGCGAGTGGGGCCTGTCCTTCATCACCCGGACGGCGTGGAACCCCGTGACTGGGGAGTTCGGGGCACTCCCCTTCATCGTCGGTACTCTCCTGACGAGCATGATGGCTCTTGCGATTGCGCTTCCGGTCAGTCTGGGCATCGCCATCCTGCTCACCGAATATGCGCCGCGCCTCCTCCGGGATCCCCTTATTTTCGTGGTCGAGCTCCTCGCGGCGGTGCCTTCGGTGGTCTATGGGCTCTGGGGGATCTTCGTGCTGGCTCCCCTGATGCAGCAGCGGCTGATGCCGGCCATTGCCGCGACGCCACTCGGACGGCTTCCGGTCTTCGGCGAGCCAGGCACGGGCTACACCTTGTTCACCGCCAGCCTGATCCTCGCGATCATGATCATCCCCATCATCGCCTCCCTGAGCAGGGAAGCGCTCATCTCCGTGCCGCGCGATCAGAAGGAGGCGGCTCTGGCTCTTGGAGCAACGCGGTGGGAGGCGACGCGGTTCGCCGTGCTTGCCTCCGCCCGCGCCGGCATCTTCAGCGCCGCCGTTCTCGGTCTCGGCCGGGCTCTAGGAGAGACGATGGCGACGACGATGACGATCGGGAACCGAGTCAACCTCACCTTCGACTACTTCGAGTCGGGGTACTCCATGACCGCGATCATCACGAACGAGCTCCGAGAGGCTGCGAGCGAGATCCATATTCACTCGCTCGTGGCGATCGGGCTGATCCTTTTTATTCTTTCCTTCGTCCTGAACACGATCGGGCGTCTCATCTTGATGCGCACCCGCATGAGGGGCGCATGACCGGCGTAGGAATGCCCCTGCGCCTTCGGGCACGGCTGTTTCGGGATGCGGTGTTGGTCGCGCTTTGTGTCGTGGCACTCGCCTGTGCCGTCGTTCCGCTGGTCTGGGTGCTCTGGGACGTGGTCGCCGTCGGCGTGGCGAATCTCTCCCTCGAGTTTCTGACCAGCCTTCCCGCGCCGCCCACGATCGGTGGCGGCGGCTGGGCGAACGCGATCGTCGGGTCCGTCGTGGTCGTGGGGCTCGCCGCGGCGATCGGTATTCCCGTCGGTGTGGGGACCGGAATCTACATGAGCGAGTATGGGGCCAACCCGCTTGGACGGAGCGCCCGCTTCCTCTCCGAAGTGATGGCCGGCCTTCCGTCGATCGTCGCAGGTGTCGTCGCTTACGGAGTCATCGTCGTCACCATGGGCCAGTTCAGCGCACTCTCCGGCGGGATCGCGCTGAGCCTGCTCTTCATTCCGATCGTTGCAATCACGACGCAGGAAGCCCTCCAGATGATCCCAAAGGACCAGAGGGAGGCATCCTTCGCGCTCGGGGTGAGCGAAGCCCCCACCACGCTCCGCGTGATCCTCCCCGCCGCGATGGGGAACGTGCTCACCGGGGTCATGATTGCTACGGCGAGGGTGGTCGGTGAAACGGCACCGCTCCTCTTTACGGTATTCAACAGCAGATACTGGATGGAGGGGCTCGACCGGCCGACGGCCACGATTCCCGTCAACATCTATTCCTACGCCATCAGTCCCTTCGAGCACTGGCATGAGCAGGCGTGGACCGGAGCCTTCGTCCTCGTCACGATGGTGCTCACGCTGAACGTTGCGGCGCGGACGCTCTGGGCGCGCCGTGCCCGTTTCATGGCGGGTCGTTGATGGGTCACTCGGGAGGCAGCTGTGGCTGAAAGTATGAGAACCCGTGCCCTCAAAGTCTCATTCGGGAAGAACGAGGCAGTGAGAGGCGTCGACATGGACATTGAGCCCAGGAGCGTCACCGCGATCATCGGGCCGAGCGGCTGCGGAAAGACCACGTTCCTTCGGGCGCTCAACCGAATGCACGACCACACCCCGGCCGCTCGCGTGAGCGGTAGCGTATTCCTGGGTGAAGAGGACATCTACGCGAACGGAATCAATCCGGTGGAGCTTCGCACCCGAGTGGGAATGGTCTTTCAGAGGCCGAACCCGTTCCCCACGATGAGCATCCGCGGCAACATCACCTTCGCCCCGAAACGGCACGGCCTCGCTCGGGGCCGCGAGCTCGACGAGTTGGTGGAGAGGGTGCTTCGTCAGGCTGCGCTCTGGGACGAGGTAAAGGACCGTCTCGACCACAGTGCGACGAGCCTGTCCGGGGGGCAGCAGCAGCGTCTCTGCATTGCGCGGGCTCTCGCGGTGCGCCCGGGGGTCCTGCTCATGGACGAGCCCGCGAGCGCGCTCGACCCCACGGCGACCCAGAAAATCGAAGAACTCATCTACGAGCTGAAGAAGGAGTACACGATCGTCATCGTGACCCACAACATGCAGCAGGCCGCCCGGGTCTCCGATTACACCGCGTTTTTCTACATCGGCGACCTCGTCGAGTTTGGGGAAACGGATGCGGTCTTTACCAATCCGAGGGAAGAACAGACCGAGGCCTATATCACGGGGAGATTCGGTTGAGCGCGATGCGAGAGGCCCGGCACCTTCATGAAGAGCTCGGAGCGCTCCGGGCCCATCTGCTCCAAATGGGCGGCCTGGCGGAGGATCTGCTCCGAACGTCATTCGAGGCCCTCGTCGAACGGAGCGAAGCAAAAGCCGACTCCGTGATCCTCGGAGATCGGGAGCTGGACGCGATGGAAATGGAGATGGACGATGCGTGCATCAGCGTGCTTGCACTCCATCAGCCCGTCGCTCGCGACCTTCGCCTCATTACCATGGCCATGAGGATTTCGAACGACCTTGAGCGGGTGGGGGACCACGCGGTGAACATCGCCGAAACGGTGCAGCATTTCGACGTCGGCCTTCCATTGAATCGCTTTCCCCAGCTCGAGGAAATGGCCCGCATCACCCGCGAAATGCTCTCCGACTCCCTCGATGCGTTCGTTCGGAGAGACTCGGAGGCGGCGCGAGCGGTGTGCCGCCGGGACGACCGGGTCGATAACCTCCACGACTCTCTCTTTCGAATCCTGCTCACGCACATGATGGAAGACCCGCGGCGGATCGGCCCGGCGATGTCTCTCATTCTCGTGAGTCGAAACCTGGAGCGGGTGGCCGATCTCGCCACGAACGTGGGAGAGGACGTCGTATTTCTGGTGGAAGGCCACAGCATCAAGCACGGTGCCGAGGGAGGGGGGAGTGTTCCTTGAATCCGCTATCGCTCCAAGTGGGCGGTACGCCGGCCTCGAGGTTTGTCGATTCGGCCTGTTGAGCGATACCTTGGGCCCTTTGAAGCTCAACGCCGAGGACCCAGATGATCGACGTGGCCTTCACCTCATCGGAGCAGGAGCCTCGCATCCTTCGTCGTGTCGCACTCGGCGTCGCGGTGCTGGCGGTGGTCTTCGCACTCCTCGCTGCGCTGTCCGGACTTGGAAGTCGCTGGGGGCTGTGGCACTTCCGGACCGGATTCACATTGCTGGAATGGGCGGCCTACGGCGCCATCGCGGTGGCGCTGCTCTCTCTGCCGCTCCTCTGGTTCACCCGTCCAGGGACCGGCCGTGGAGGCTTTGCGTTTGCGCTTCTGGCCCTGATCATCGCGGCGCCGGTCTTCTTCGTGCCGGGGCAGTGGCGGAGCACGGCAGGCGACGTCCCCCCGATCCATGACATCACGACCGACCCCGACGACCCGCCGGAATTCGTGGAGGTCGTGCCCCTTCGGGCGGATGCCCCGAACCCGGTGGAGTATCCGGGTCCCGAGGTCGCGGCACAGCAGCGCCAGGCCTATCCCGACATCCGGCCACTGGTTCTCGACCTTTCCCCCGACGAGGCATTCCAACGGGCCCTGAATGCCGTGGGGGAAATGGGATGGGAGCTCGTCGGTGTCAACTCCGAAGAAGGCCGGATCGAAGCGACGGACCGGACATTCTGGTTCGGTTTCCGTGACGACGTCGTGATCCGTCTGACGCCGAGCGGAAGCCGCACGATCGTGGACGTGCGCTCGAAGTCTCGCGTGGGAGGGAGCGACGTGGGAACCAACGCGGAGCGGATTCGGAATTACCTGGAGAGATTGACTGGCTGACCCTTCCACACACCCGTCTTGCCCATGCTCACGGAACGTCCCGCAGTCGATCATCCGGAAGGATTCACAGCCCTTGCCCGGCTCCTCGGCGGCCGGCGGGCGGTGGTGCTCACCGGGGCCGGATGCAGTACGGAATCCGGCATCCCCGATTACCGTGGGCCCGACGGACGTCTACGCGCCCGTCTCCCGATGCGCTATCAAGAGTTCATGGGTGAGCGGACGGCGCGAGCGCGCTACTGGTCACGGAGCGCAGTGGGGTGGCCGCGGTTTTCGGCGGCTCGTCCGAACCGCGCTCACCATGCCCTCGCCGAGCTCGAAGAGCTGGGTACCGTGACGGGAATCATCACGCAGAACGTGGATGGTCTCCATCAGGCTGCGGGAAGCCGGCGGGTTGTCGAGCTCCATGGATCCCTCGCGGAGGTTCGGTGCATGCAGTGTCGGGAGTTGGAGGATCGGAGGGCGCTTCAGCGGCGACTCGAGGCTACGAATCCGGGGCTCGAAGCCCGTGCGGGGAGGATTGCGCCGGATGGAGACGTGGAGCTTCCTCCGCGCACACACGCGTCGTTCGTGGTTCCCACCTGTGTGGCGTGTGAAGGCGTGCTCAAGCCGGATGTGGTGTTCTTCGGTGAGAACGTGCCCGCCGCGCGAGTGGAGGAGGCGTGGCGGCTCTTCGAGACAGCCGACGTGCTCCTCGTAGTGGGCTCCTCCCTATCCGTGTTCTCCGGTCGCCGCTTCGTGATCCGAGCTCAGAAGGTGGATCGGCCCGTCGCCATCTTGAACCGGGGGCCGACCCGCGGCGACGGGGCCGCGGAGGTAAAGGTCGACGGTGCCGCAGGTGAGCTCCTCCCACGCCTGGTCGCGACGCTTCGGAGCACTCCACCGGACCCGGCGCGTCGCTTCGAGGAGAGTTCGCCGCCCTGAGCTCCCTCAATCCGCCTGCATGACATATCCCTCGACCTCGAGGACATTGCGGAGGCTCACGCCGAGGTCGAAGCGCTTCAACGGGCCGACGGGCCGGCTCGAGATCGTCACCTCGCTGCTGTCACCGGTCGTCGCTTTCACCCGGAGAGAGACCTCCGCGGCGACCGGGAATGAAGTCGTACGCATGCGGAGCTCGTCCGGCCTCGCGTTCTCCTCGAGCACCCCTGCGCGAGGGAGCTGTCGGAGCGCCCACCGGCCTCGTTCCAGAACGGTTTCCGGGTCGGTCGGGAGATTCAGCACCCTTGTCTGCTCGATCCGGTAATCCTCCGGGGAGGGGGATCCGACCAGCTTCCTGACCTCACGCCTGTGGAGAGTTCTGACCAGAAGCATGAGGAGAGCGCCGGCGGCCATTCCACCTACGACCCCGCCTGCGATCCAGGCCACGGCTTCTGCCACGGAGAGGTTCATCGGGGACGACTCCCACGCCGCAGGAGGCCGGCAGGTGGCACCGAGGGGAGTCGGCTCATGGCACTCATGGCTCGACCACGATGACGCCGGTCATGTCGGGGTGCGGCGTGCAGATGAAGGGAAACTCTCCAGGCTCCCGAAAGACGCGGCTCCAACTCTCACCCTGGTCGATCAGCCCCGAGTCCCAGGATCCGTCCTCCGCCGTTGCAGTATGAGCAACGGGGTCACGGTTGATCCAGACGACGCGAGATCCGGCGGGCACGACGATCTTCTCCATCCCGAACTGCATCTCCTCCACGATCACGACAACGGTATTGCGCTCGAGCTCTGCGAGGAGAGCATCGTGGGGGACTTCGTCGTCCTCGTCCGGGGCTGCAGGTGCAGGCCTGCGGAGGCGAGAAGGATCGAAGGGCACGGTGAACTCGAAGCCCCAGCGCACCAGACTCGTGCCCATGGATGCGCCTTGCAGGGTCGTCGGACCCGCGTTTGTAGCCTGGAAAGAAAGCGAGTGGGGCGTGAACGGAATGCGGGTCTGGAGCGCCGCGCTCCAGGCCGTCGATTCGGCGTCGTCGGGGTCGAGGGGGAGCACGGCATCACCGGCGAGCGCCACATGCGTGGTCAGGGGAAGGTTCAAGCCCGCCGCGACCGCACCTCCGAAGTCCCCAGTGTCGAAGGCGTTCGAGAATCCCCGCACCGCCCCCGAAAGGCGCAGGCGCCCGAGCCCGGCATGGAGGGACAGCTCTCCATCCACGCTGCCGGCGGTCGTGTTGTAGGCGAGGGTGACCGCTCCGTCGAGGGGTGAGGCGGCCGGGGCAGGAATGCCGAAGGCGCCCCGGCCGAAGATCTCCCATTCGTTCTGGGAACCGAGCACGAGAACGGAGCTCGACGAGTAATTCCCCCCGACGAGAAGCCGGTCCCTCGGGGAGAAGGCCGCGAGCAGGGTCGGGACGTTCCCGAGCGCCCGAGTCGGTGCTTCGCCCACATGGAACCGATGGATCGTGTGGAAGTGCAGGAGTCCCGGTGTCCCGGTCCAACCCCAGGACATATTGGGAGAGCGTTCGAGCACGGACTGGCCCCGGAGATCGGAGGCGGTAAGGAGCAGCAAGGCGCAAGCGATCCAGGCGCCGCCCCTCACGAGCGGGATCCGTGGCGCGGTTCGAGGGCGCACGTCACTGCACCCGGATCACGCCCGTCATTCCTTGCGCGAGGTGGGGAACGCAGAAGTACTCGAATTCACCTTCGGTCTCGAATGTGTGCTCGAAGGTGTCTCCACCCTGGTTCGTCACCCACTCCTCCCACTCTGCGTGGCCGTCGGGCGTCACGGTGTGCGGACGGGGAATGTCGTTCACCCAGCGCACCGTCGTCCCCGGGGAGATGACGACGTCGGCCGGCTCGAAGGTATCGGAGGAGGTGAGACGGATTTCCGTGACGTCATCGTCGATCGGGGCCGTGGTGCCGTTGTCACACGCCAGCACCGTGACAAGGATCAGCCCTGCAGCGAGGGAGCGAAGAGAGCAGGCGAGGTGAACGGTCGACCGGATCATCGCATCTTCCTCCTCTGGGATCCATGAACGCATCGTTCCTGCAAGCTTAAAAGGTGCCGGTCGGTCGAGAAAGATGCCACCTCGGTCGGTCCGAGGTCCGGTCAGTGGGTGTCGGCCGGCATCGAGGTTCCGGTGAGGAGGGCCGTGAGCAGGAGGACGATTCCCGCCGCCGCCACTTCCAGGGCGGCTCGTCGTCGCACGGTCCTGACGCCTTTTTCCGTGTCGAGGGTGGGCAGCCCTTGACGCCAGTTCCGGAAGCCAAGACCCAGGACGAGCCCGGCCGCGGCGATCTTGCCGCTCAACACCCGGCCATAGGAAGATCCCCAGAGGTTCTGCACGCTGCCCAGGTGGATCGCGGAAAGCACCACGCCCATGAAGACGAGCACCCCGACTGCGACCATCGCGAGCGGCGAGAAGGCCCGGAGTTGCACGGCGAGGAGTGAGGCACGGCGGGGGGGCGGGCTTCGGAGGAGGAGGATGAGGGCGAGAGTGCCCATCCAGACAGCCGCCGCGAGCAGGTGCGCGGCGTCCATCGCCACGGCAAGAGGCCGGTTGTAGGGGACGGACATCGCGTGACTCGACAGGGAGAGGGTGAGAACGAGCAACAGCGTCCCCAACCAGATTGTCTTCCAACCCAACGAGAGTCCCCCGGCCTTCGGGTTGGAAGCGCGTGTCGCCGCCTCCTGTGGCGCGGGCCGCCTCCAGAGCGCAGCGAACGTCACCCCGAGAGCAACCAGTAGGAGGCCCTGCGCGATCCAGACGGATCCCCAGAAGGTCTCCCTCACCAGGAACGCGAGGTCTTCGGAAAGCGGAGCGAACGGATCGCGGAAGTCCTGGACCTGCACCGCCAGCCGGAGCCCCCACACGGGAAGGAGCATGAGCGAGGCAAGGAGGCCCCAGCCCGCCACCTGGGCTTCCAGCTCCCTCGCCTCTGCGACGTGAGGGGCGATCCACGTTTTCCAGGCCGGCACCCCCCCGAGGAGGAGCACCCCGCTGAAGAGGAGCCACCGCTGGAGGGGCGGCAGGAGGTCGATCACTCGATCTGGAAGTCGAACTCGCCGTTCTGTGCGTGGCCGTCCTGTGCGATCACCCTCCAGTGGACGGTATACGTTCCCGCCGAAAGCGGCGCTTCGGGGGTAATGAAGACCTGAGTCTCGTCTCCGTCCTCCGGTGCCGCTTCGGTGGTCGGTACGAGTTCACCCCCCGCGTCGGCGAGCCGAACCGAGGACCCTCGCATCTGCGGCGCTTCGGAGAACCAGAGACGCACCTCATCCGGTGCCTCCGTCAGGACCGTGTCTGCAGCCGGGAACGTCCCGAGAAGCGTCAAGTGGAGTGCGTCTGCCGCCTCGGCCTCCGGGGTCCCGGAGAAGGCGACGAGCGCCGGTCCTGCTGCGAGGGCAAGGATGACGGCGGTCATCGGGATCCAACCGATCCCTCCGGAACGACGGGGTTCAGCTTCGCTGCTTCTCATTCTCTTCCTCCGCATATTCGGGCATCTTTATTCTACTCGCCACTCCCCGGTTCCGATCCCGAGTCCGTGATCTCCATGAGCTCGACGTCGAAGACGAGAGTGGCGTTGGGGGGAATGACCCCTCCCGCCCCCTCGGGACCGTACGCGAGGTGCGGCGGAATGACGAGGATCCGGTGTCCTCCCGCCTGCATGCCCTGAAGGCCTTCATCCCAGCCGGGGATCACGACGCCCTGCCCGAGGGGAAAGACGATCGGATCGCCGTTCTCACGGCTGCTGTCGAAGACATTTCCGTCCGGAAGGCTGCCTGTGTAATGGACGGCAACCATGTGCCCCGGCTCGGCGGCAGGCCCTTCACCTGCCTCGAGGTCGCGGTAGAGGAGTCCCGAAGGCGTTTCCTCGAATTCGTCGAGGTCGACCCCGAGCTCCGGAGCATAGTCGAGGTCTGCGGGATCCGCCGGGGCTCCCGGTGCTGGAGCGTCCATTTCAGCAGGCTCCGGGCCACCCTCGCCACACGCGGTGAAAAGAAGGGCCGAGAGCATCAGCACGGTCGGAAAGGTTCGTCGTTTCATCCGATCTCCGTCGAAAAGTTCGGGGCCATCGAGATCCGGCCCGGGGCACGGTCCATGAAAAGGTGAGGCGCGTCTTCGATGTCCACAAGCGCCTACACCGTGCTCCGCCTCTCGACAGGGTCCTGGAGGAGGTGCTTCGAGAGGCGCTTCGCGAGCGCAATGATGGTGAGGACGGTCGGCCGGCCGAGCGAACGCGGAAAGACGGACGCGTCACAGACGTACAAGCGGCGCACCTCGGTCTCCAGGTCGCTGGTGAGCACGTCCCCGATGCGTGCGGTTGCCGAAGGGTGGGTGCCTCGGAGCGGCGTGGTGAAGATCGTATCCGGGTCGCATCCCGCCTTTCGGAGGATGCGGCCGGCCACGGCCTCCGCACGACCGAGCCGCTCCCGGTCGCCCTCCGTCAGTCCCTTGTGGATTCGTGCACCGGATTCCACGCCACCGCTGATCTCGTCTGTCAGCTTGATCATGACGCCGAGCGTCCGCCCCCAACGGGGCCAGGTGAGCGCCCACCGGGGACCCTTCCGTGCCATGATGAGCGGGTACATCAACCAGGGGTCGATCAAGGTCGAGTAGAGCACCCCGAGGTCGTCGTCGGCGTGACTCCACGTCATCGGGGGATCCGAACCGATGCCCCGGTATGGAGCCAGCCCGTAGACCATCACGGTCGTATCGATCGCCATCCCTCTGCCGGCGCCTTCGATCCCGCTCGCCCTCAGGAGGAGGGGAGTGCCGATTCCCCCTCCCGCCACGACGACGGTCTCCGCCTCGACCGTGAACTTCTTGCGGCCTTTCCGCCCCTCCACCCCCCGAACCGATCCTCCTTCGACGAGCACGCGATCGGCTCGCGCGCCCGTCCAGACGGTTCCCCCGGCCGCGACCGCCTCGTCCACGTAGGCTCCGGCGTTCCACTTCGCGCCGCACCGGCAGCCGAGCATGCAGTGGGCCCCGCAGTCGAACGCCTCCGCCCCGGGACTCATCAGCTTGTCCTGCGCCTGCCACGTCATCCCCAGCTCTTCGGCCGCCTCGGCAATCCGCGTCGAGGCCACCCCTCTCAACCCGGGAGGGAGAGGCCCGACTCCCAGCTCCTTCGCCGTTTCCTCGGCTTCAATGTCCAGGTCGATCCCGTAGCGCTCGCTCCACCACGCACCCGGGGGCGCGGAGCAGCCGCAGTACATGCTGGTCGCCCCCCCCACCATCAGAGGGCGGATGATGTTCATCCCCTCTCGGGAGAAGAGGAGCGCCCGGTGGTCCGCGTAGAGCATGGCCCCGGGATAGGTGCCGTAGAGGGCGCTTCCTCTCCAGTCACGTCCCCGTTCGAGGATCAGGACTCTGCGCCCTGCGCGAGCGAGGCTCCGGGCGACGGATGCACCCCCCGGACCGGAGCCGACGACGACGGTGTCCCAGCTTTTGTTCTCGCCTGCCTCGGCACCGGTGTTTCTGTCCAAGCGGGTGCGAGGGGGCCGGCTCATCGCTCCGGGTCCGAGGGATCGAGGGAACGGTAGGAGCGACGGTAGTAGATCAGGGGTCCCCCTGAAGGGTCCACACGAGCATCTTCCACGAGACCCACGACCAGGCGAGAGCTCCCGACCGGGACGATCGATTCCGCCGAGCAGACCAGGTGAGCGTGTGCGCCCTCGATGATGGGATCTCCCCTCTCCGCGAAGGGCGAGGGCCCGACGGGGAAGGCGTCCGTGTACACCTGTGCGATCCAGTTCTGGTCGACGGAGAGGACATTCACCACGAATCGACTCCCCTCCTCGAGAAAGGGGAGGACCTGCGCTCCCGCACCGAGCGAGAGGACAATCCGGGGCGGATCGGCCGACACGCCACCGAGTGAGCCGACGGTCGTGGCGTGAACCGCGCCGCCGTCCGGATCCACGGTGGCGACCACGCTCACGCCCGTGGGCCACTGGGAAAGCGCCTCCCGGAAGGTGTCGGGCTCCACCCCCCTGGCCTCCTCGCGGGGCTCGTCCTCTCCTGTGCGGATGTGCGGATCGATCGGTGACCGGCTCATGCGCTCCTTGGCGTCGGTCAATCCATCAGGAATCACCTCTCCGTAGGACCCCTCGCCTCCGCCGTGGATCCAGTCCGCCGCCGGTCACCTCCCTCCTTCATGGCATCGTAGCGCATCCGTAACCGACGCCCGGAGGATCGTCGGCTTCCGCGGCGAGGGGGTAGGCCACGTGGGCGGCACCCCGCCCCTCGTCCATCTTGCGTTTCGTGTCCGCCGAGCGATAGGAGTACTCGAATCACCACGTCGAGCGACTTCGCCGCGCGATGTGGAACGCCCCTTCTCTCAGCAGGCTGCCTGTGACCATTCGCATCTTCGTGACCGGCGGGACCTTCGACAAGGAATACGACGAAATCCGGGGCCGTCTGTATTTCAAGGACACCCACCTTCCGGAGATGCTGCGGATGGGACGGTGCCGGGTGGAGGTAGAAATACGAACGCTGATGATGGTGGATTCGCTCGACATGACGGATGAGGACCGGAAGCTCATCGCCCGGAGCTGCCGCGAGGCGCCTGAACGGCGGATCGTGGTCACGCACGGGACGGATACCATGGTGGAGACGGCGCGGGTGCTTGCGGAGGAAGTGGGGGAAAAGACGGTCGTCCTCACGGGAGCGATGATCCCGATCGCCTTCGGCAGCTCGGATGGCCTCTTCAACCTCGGTGGCGCACTCACCGCGGTCCAGGCGCTTCCCCACGGAGTCTACGTGGCAATGAATGGAAGGATCTTCCCCTGGAACCGGGTCCGAAAGAATCGGGACACCGGGGTCTTCGAGCCTTTGCGTGAGGCGTCTGGGGACGCCG
Organism: Gemmatimonadota bacterium; assembly: GCA_007121455.1. GTDB lineage: Bacteria > Gemmatimonadota > Gemmatimonadetes > Longimicrobiales > Gaopeijiaceae > SKKN01. The sequence continues at coordinate 118,301 of SKKN01000016.1, forward strand.
GGCTGTAACCGCGTCCGACCTTTCGTGTATGACTCCGAACCCGGCCCAGCGCTTCTTCACCTGATCTGATCGAGGCCTCCCGTGGTGGCCCTGAGGACGGGGTGGAACGCCAGCCAATTCGGATCGGATCATCTTTCCACCTGGAGTCCCGTGCGCACTTCGTCACCCTTCTGGAAGTCCTTCCTACCATGGGTCGGAGTCGTGGTTCTCACCCTCGCGGTGGTCGTCGGCGGTCTCGTCTATTTCACGGGCCGCCAGGATGCCTCCGTGGCCGGGCCTGCTCCTCGAGCCGAAGGGCCTGAGCCCCGGCTCGCCGATTTGCCGCCCTCCATCCTCCATCTGCCCGTTGATTACGACCTGAGCACGGCGCCGGCGATGCTGGAGAGCATGCTTCCCCAGCGGGTCGGCAGTATCGCCGACCGGAGGAGTCATCCGGCGTCGGACCTGATCCAATACGCGTTCGAAGCCGAGCGGGAGCCGCTCCAGGTCGAGCTGCGCGGGGACACGGTCCAGGTTACGGCCATCCTGCATTACCGTGCGCGCGGATGGTACAACCCGCCGATTTTCCCCGAGATCACAGGTTCGTGTGGAGAGCGGACGGAGACGATGCCCCGGGCTCGTGTGGTACTCTCCTCCCCGGTGAGCGTCGGAGAGGACTGGTCGATCGAGACGGCTCTGCAGATCGACCGTGTGGAGCCGATGACGTCGGGCCGTGGGGACCGCTGCATCGTGAGTGGAATCGACGTGGATATCACGGAATGGATCATGGAGGAAGCCAGGGTCGGTCTCGGGGAGTGGCTTTCCGAGATCGATGGGACCCTGGCCGGCTTCGACTTTCGCACGGATCTCGAGCAGTACTGGACCATGATTCGGGATCCGGTCGACCTCGGCGGGGGCTTCTGGCTCGTCGTCGATCCGCGATCGATCCGGCACGCGGGCCTCAACGGGTCGAGCTCGATGGCGAACGGGCTGCGGATTGACCTGGAGGTGGAGGCGCGCCCGAGGATCGTCTCCGGGGCCCGGCCGTCACAGAACGGAGCGACGGCGGCGGAACTGCCGCGGCTGGTTCAGGGGCCTGTCGACGAAGGCTCGACGGTTCACCTCGAAAGCACGACCGACTACGGCATGATCTCCGATCTGGCTCGCGAGGCCCTCAGGGGACAGGTGGTCGAGGCCGGGGGAAGGACGATCCGGATCGAGGACGTCCGGGTTCGAGGCGTCGGGGACGGACGTGTCTCGCTCGACCTCCGGGTCGACGGAGCGGTCCGGGGCCAACTCTTCCTCGTGGGAACGCCGGTCTATGACGCCGCGAGGAACGAGATCACGATTCCGGATCTCACCTTCCATGTGGAGACGAGGAACGTGCTCGCCCGGGCCGCAAGCTGGATCCTGCAGACGGGGTTCTCGGACCGCATCCGGCGCCAGGCACGGTGGTCCGTCGGAGAATTGCTCGACGACCCGGCTGCGCTCGCCGAGGAGGCGCTCAACCGCCAGCTGTCGGAGCTCGTGCGTATGGAAGGAAGGCTCGGCTCCCTGGAGGTCACCCGGGTCGCGGCGATGCGTCACGGCCTCGTGGTGCGGTCGCGGCTGGCGGGAGACGTGCGCTTGATCGTCGAGTAGGCACGAGAACCCGACCCGTCTCACGACGTGCGGTTCTTGAGGTCAGGGTCGGATGCGCACGTAGGTTGTCAGGTTCCGCGGCCCCACCTCTGCCGCGTAGACCCTTCCCTCCTCGTCGACTCCCACGTACTCGGCACCGCTCGTCGCCGAGTTGTCCGGGTCCGGCTCCGGATCCAGAATGAATGCGGTGACCCAGCCGGTCCGCGCATCACCGATGCGAATTCCCCTTTCCCACCCGGGGTTCCGCGCCGCGTTCGACTCGGAGTCCGCGACGTAGATCACGTCGTCCGCGTCGATGAATATGCCGCTCGGACGGCCAAACTGGCTCCACTCTTCGAGGAACTCTCCGTTCTGGGTGAAGATCTGGATCCGGTTGTTGTAACGGTCCCCGACGAAGACCCGCCCCTGCGTGTCCATGGCGATCGCGTGCGGGTCACTGAACTGACCGGGTCCGGGGCCCGTTTCGCCCCACACCATCAGGAACCGTCCACTGCTGTCGAACTTCACGATCCGGTTGTTGCCACCTGCGCCATGTCCATCGGCCACAAAGATGTCCCCATTCGGAGCGACTACGACATCGGAGGGGCTGTCGAAGAGGTCAGGTCCGTCCCCGGATCTGCCGGGCTCCCCCAGGGTCAGGAGAAGCTCGCCTTCGGCGGTGAACTTCATGACCGTGTGACCGAGGCCCGGAGGCGTGTCGCCGAAACCGACGGCGTCCGTCACCCAGATATGCCCCTCGTGGTCGATGAAGAAGCCATGTGGCCACGCGACGGCTCCGGCCCCGAAGCTCTGCAGGAAGCGGCCCTCGGAGTCGAACTGTAGGATCGGGTCGAGCTCGGAGTCGAGGCAGGAGTTCTCCCCACACCGTTCGAACACCCAGATATTCCCGTCCGCGTCCGGAAGGACACCGATCACGGCCCCCCACTCCCTGCCGTCCGGGAGCTCACCCCATGTCCCGGCCGAGCGGTAGGGTTGATCCTGGCCGACGGCAGCCTCCACTCCGGCTCCCATACCGAGCACTGCTGCGGTAAGCGCCCACATCATCGTCCTGGCGGTTCGCATGGCTCCTCCTCCTCAGTGGGATGGGGCGAACTTCTGCACCCGGTGCCCCTGGTTGACTTCGGATGTGAAGATGTTCCCATGGGAATCGACAGCCAAATTGTGTACCCAATCGAAGTGGCCCGGCCTGCGTCCCCCCCGCCCAAAGCTGCCCGCCAGCTCCAGGGTTTCCCGGTCGATCACCCAGACGGCGTTGTTCGTGCCGTCCGGTACATAGATCCAGCGCTGTTCCGGGTCGCGAGAGAGCGCCACGTCCCACGTCGAGCCCATCGAGAGCGTTTCGGTGCGGATGAAGAATTCATCTACGTACGTGCCGTCTTTCTCGAAGATCTGGACGCGGTTGCTCCCGCGGTCCGTCACGTAGACGAGGCCATCTCCCGAGATCGCGACCCCGTGCACCGGCCCTCGGAATTGAGGGCCGGGGGATGCGCTCGGGTCATAGGCGCCGAGATCGCCGTCGTCCGGCGGGTCGCCGTAGGCCCCCCAGTGCCGGAGGTACTCTCCCGTTTCCGCATCGAAGACGATCACCCGCCGGTTGCCGTACCCGTCCGCGATGAACAGTTCGTTCGACTCAGGGTCGACTTCCATGGCCGTCGGGCCCCCCAGCAGGGCCGTGTCGTGGCTTCCGCCACTCCGTTCCTTCTCGCCGATCTGGAGAAGGAATTCCCCGTCGCGAGTGAACTTGAGCACGTGGTGGCCGCCAAGTCCCGCCCCAATCCACACATGGTCCTGGTGGTCGACGTGGATCCCATGCTCTTCATCGGACCATTCGTATTCTTCTCCCGGTCCCCCCCACGCCTGCACCACGTTTCCTTCGGGGTCGAGCTCGATGACCGGTGGGGCGGGTACGCAGCACATCGCGATGGGAGGCTCCTGAGCAGCACCCGCGTTCACGGCGTTCACGGAGCGGGGGCGGTGGAGGATCCATACATGGTCACGACGATCGACGGCGACTCCGGCAACCTGGCCGATGATCCAGTTGTCCGGGAGCTCCGCCGGCCACAGGGGTTCGACTTCGAACACGGGCGGTTCGGTCGGTTCGGCCGCCAGCTCGTGGGGCGCCGCCTGGCAGGAGGTAGTGAGCAGCAGAGCCGCTCCGCAGATCGCCACGGCTCCGAGTCGCAGTCGTTGAACTTCCATACGCCAACCTCCTTTCGCATGCGGCGATTCGACCTCTTACCATAGGGCGCGCTGTCTGGCATCACCAGGCGGATACGATCGGCCATCCCCTCTGAGTCGGGTCACGCCGAAGCTTCGGCTCCCGCTCCGGTCGTCGCTTCGTGGATATTCATCGTATGCGCGCGAACCCGTCGGTAGTCCGTCAGGATCTCGGTGTAGATCAAGCTGAGGCTCGGATCGACCGGGCGTTCGACCATTCGCTGCAGTTGCTCGTCCTGAAGCCTCCTCACCCTCCGGGTGATCGATGCGCTCGTGCTTTGGGCCAGCGCCTCGGTCATCGCCTCGCGGTGGACATACGCGTCCGTCACCCTCCGGAGAAAGTCGGCAACGGCGTCATGAAGCGCGAGGAGATCCTCCTGCTGGTCGGCCGGAAGCTCGAGGTGCTGGTCCCTCAGCTTCAGGAAGCTCCTCAGGATGCTCACGAGGCGGTCGCTCATGGACTCGTACTCGTGAGCGATTCGGAGTTGCTCACGGCCCTCCTCCGAGATCCTGTGCGGAACGGTCGAATCCATGATGTCGGTCAGGAAGGTGACGATCTCGTGGTGGACATTGTCGAGGACCTCCTCCCGGTGGAAGGTCTTCTGGATGATCCCTTCGTCCCGCGGGCCATTGAAGCTCACCTGGCGGATCCAGTCGATCATCTTGAGGACCCCCTGGCCCATCTGCATGACCTCACCCCGGCTCTGTTCGATCCCGAGGACCGGCGCCGAGACGCCGCGTGCATCCAGGTGCTTGAGGTGCGCGACCTCCTTGACCTGTGGGTCGGGGGCGAGACGTTCGAGGAATCGAGCGTACGGGCGCAGGAATGGAAGGAAGAGTGCGGTGTTCGTCAGATTGAAGAGCGTGTGGGTGAGGGCGATCCCCGCCGTTACGGCGACTCCGAACGCGACCGGGTCGGGGGCCTCCAGGAACGAGACCTCCATCGGGTTGAGGCCGTGGACTCCTTCGACCAGCCCAGCGACGAGGTGGCTGTACCATCCGAAGATGAGGGTGATCCAGAAGACGCCGAAGAGGTTGAAGAGGACATGTGCATAGGCGGTGCGTTTCGCGTTCGTGTTCGCTCCCACCGAGGCGATCAGGACCGTGATCGTGGTCCCGATGTTTTCACCGAGAACGAATGCGGCCGCCGTCGTGAACGGGATCACCCCGGTCGCCGCGAGCCCGATCGTGATGCCCAGCGTCGCGCTGCTGCTCTGCACGAGGAAGGTCAGCACCGCGCCGAGCATCACGCAGCGTAGAACGCCGGAATAGGTGTCGGCTTGAAACCAGGCGAAGGCCTCCACGAACGTGGGGATGTCGCGCATGGGCGCGAACCCTTCCTTCATGAGTTCGAGGCCGAAGAAGATCATCCCCAGACCCATGGCGGCCATGGCGATGAATCGGATCCGGTCACGCCGCGAGAAGAGGTAGACGAGGGCCGCGACGCCGAGGAGAGGGAGCCCGTACTCACCGATCTTCAAGATGAGGATCCAGCCGGTGATCGTGGTTCCGATGTTCGCTCCCAGAATGACACCGATCGCCTGGTGGAGCTGCATCAAGCCGGCGTTCACGAGCCCTACGACGATGACCGTGGAGACCGTGGAGGACTGGACGAGAAGGGTCACACCGGTCCCCGCCCCGGTGGCCATCAGGCGGTTGTCCGTCACCAGGCTGATCATGCGCCGAAGGGAGTTCCCGGCCACAGCCTGCATGCCTTCGGACATGTACTTCATGCCGAGCATGAAGATTCCGAGTCCACCGACCGCGGCCATGGCCATGGTCATAGTGGCTACGAACGTGTCGTTCACGAGCCTCTCATGAAGCTGCAGGGGCGGGGCGGATTCGTGTTTCGGGCGGAAAGCTGAGGCAGAGGGCCGGAGTGAGGCAAGTGGCGAGGGGGTCTACGTGGAGGGATCGGCGTGATGCCGCGTCCCGTCGGTGCTGCGTCCGTTGAGCCGAACGCCGATCATATGTCCGGCCCAAGCCGCGGGAATCCAGAGGAGGAAGGCGAGGGCGAGATTCCCACCCGCGACCACTCTTCGGCCTTCGGACACGAGGAGGAGCGTCTCCAGGCTGAAGATGGAGAAGGTGGTCAGGCCGCCGCAGAGCCCCACCATGACGAAAGCTCGCACCTCGCGAGTGACGACCCATCGGCCCTCGGGTGCCGTGAGGGTTGCATATCCTCCAATCACGAAGGACCCGAGGACGTTCACCAACAGAGTCCCCCACGGGAAGGCGGCTCCTGGCAGGAAGAGCGTTCCGCGTGCGACGAGGTCTCGCGCGACGGCTCCGAGTGCGCTTCCACCCGCGACTGCGAGGTAGCTGCCGCGTCCCGGGCGGGTCATCCGCCTGCCGCCGCGCGAACGCCTCCGAATCCGAGGCCGACCCCCAGAAGACAGAGGAGGAAGGAGATGGCGATGTTCAAGCCGGCCGCTCCCCACCGCTTCTCCTTCATGAGTTCGAGGCTCTGGAGGCTGAACGAAGACACCGTCGTGTAGCTTCCCAGCATCCCTACGGCCGCAAAGGCCCAGAGCGCCTCGAGGCGAGGTGAAGGGCTCAACGTCCCGATCCCTGCGGCGAGCGCTCCGAGGAAACACGCGCCGGAGACGTTGACTGCGATCGTGCCCCAGGGGAAGCCCTCTCCCCATTGTTCCGCCGCGAACTGGGTCAGTCCGAAGCGGCCGGCTCCTCCGACCGCTCCCCCGGCGGCGACGAGGGCGAGCTCGACCGCGAGGCCCACGCTACCGTTCAGGTGACGTCATCCGTCCGGAGCGTCCGGCGAGACGACCGTGAAGTGGATCGTATCCACTGCGGGCGGAGAGAGCGGAACGTGGCCCCAATCTGCGATCACTGCGATCAAGCGATTCTCACCCGGCTCCAGGTCCCGGACCTCGAATTCGGTCTGTCCCCGGCCGAGGTGGAGGATTCCCGGAGTGCCGTCCGGAATCGTGTCGCTGAATGGAGTCAGGTCGGTATTCACGAAGAGGTGGTGATGACCTGTGCCATCCTCATGGACATCTGCGGCGGTAATCTCCACCCCACTCGCTCCGAGGACCACGTCCACATGGGGGCCGGTCACGGTGTCTCCCTCGGCGGGTTGGATGAACCAGACGCGGACGGGTTCGTCCTCCGCCTGGTCGCATCCCCCGAGGGTGACGGCCAGGCCGAGAGCGAAAAAAGGTAGGGTGGACATGAGCTTTTTATGCATCGGGCACCTCTCTCGCATCAAGAGGACCTCGGGCGGTCCTCCGTCTCTCCGAACATGTGCCCCTCGAAGAGGGGCGGGGCATCGTGCGAAGCAACGTTGCCCTAACGGGGTGGGTCGACGCAAGCTGTAGCGTTCGCAGAAGGTGCCCCCCCGGGGAAGAGAAGGGACGGATCGAGCCGGGAATTCGTGGGGGAACTCGAGAAGAAAAGGAGACGGCGGTGATCTGGAAGGCACTTGAACGATACCGGGACCATGGACTGCTGGTCCTTCGTGTGGGGTTCGGACTCGGGTTCATCTGGTACCATGGGTGGGGAAAGATCACCGGTGGACCGGAGCGGTGGGCCGCGCTCGGTGGATCGATGGAGTACCTGGGCATCACCTTCGCCCCGGTGTTCTGGGGACTCATGGCATCCATGGCGGAAACCGTAGGTGCCCTGTGCATCGTGCTGGGACTCTTCTTTCGACCGGCCGCCCTCGTGCTCGCCTTCGTGATGGTGATGGCGACGGTGAACCATCACGTGACCGGGCAGGGCACGCCGGCTCACTCGTTCAAGAACATCTGGTTGTTCGTCGGTCTCATGGCCATCGGCCCCGGCCGCTTCAGCCTGGATCACATTCGGGAACGGCGCCGCGCAGCAAAGCACGGGGCGGACTCCACCGCACCCTCCGCGGATCCGGAAGTGGGGGCGAGGCCGTGATCGCTTTGACGCCGGAGGCCCCCCAGGCAGACCAGTGCGCCATGGGGGGCCATCTCGGTGGGTTGTGCCTCGGTCCGTCTATTCGACGCGGCTGACGTTTGCCGCCTTGGGTCCCTTGGCGTCTTCGACGATTTCGAACTCCACGCGGTCGCCTTCGGCAAGGGACTTGAAGCCCTCACCCTGAATTGCGGAGAAGTGCACGAAGCAGTCCTTCTCTCCTTCGTCAGGGGTGATGAAGCCGAAGCCTTTCGAGTCGTTGAACCACTTGACGGTTCCGCTGGTACGCATACCGCACTCCTGGTGTGCTGGACGGCGTCGAAGGCGGTGGTCCCGCCTCCTGCTCTCACCCGCCATCCGATGTGTCTGGCGGGCTCGACCGCCCCCGCCTTGGCGTGCGCGTGCGACGTGTCGCCAAGCTCGAGAACTTCCTCTCGAACTCCCTGTCCACCGAGGCTGCTCTGCCTCGAAAGGTGCAGGTCCGCGCAGGGAAATCAGATAAATCCACTCCTGTAGCTTGAACCTCTTTCCGGGCGAGGGAAGTCCCGTCGGCCCGGAGCTCCTGCGTTTCGTCAGCCCTTCCGGCGGGCGCCGGGACGCCTCAGATGCCCCCGCCGCCGCTTGAACTCCCGCTGGAACCTCCACTCGAATCCCCACGAGGCCGAGCGCGCCGGCCCGTGTCCTCCCGGTCCGATCCGCGATGGCCCTGCGGGCTTACCCGGCTGGGTTCGGAGGAGGTGGAAGGGGTCGTGCGAGGAGGCGGAGATGTGCGGGTGGCTCCGTCGGAGCCCCCGGACTGCGACGAGGAAGCGCCGCCTCTCGTATACCCTCGTCCCTGAATGACGCGGCCTCCACTCCGGGGCTGCACCGGCACGACCACGATCGGCCCCCTCCCTCTGAACCCTCCGGCGTACGGACTCCCGTAATAGATCCCGGAGTAGAACCCGGAATGGTAGAATGGATCGTAGAAGAGCGGATCGTAGACGCGGCGGAGACCGAAGGGTCGGAAGGGGTTGAGCCGGTAGGACGGATACATGCGATGATCCGCGGCCCGCGCCTGCTGCCGTTCGACCGGCCGCTCACCGATCCGCTGCGCCCCGTCCACGAAGAACCGGTCCGGAAAGGAGACGGCGACCAGGACGTCGATCACGTCCTCCGAGACGCCGCGCTCGTGCAGGTCGATGATCTCGTGGGACGAGAGGTCGAACATGCTTTCCGTCTCGAGAAGCAACACCTTCACCACTTCGTCGTCCACGTGTCGGACCGCCTCTGCGATGTCGTCGAGATGCAGTGGGGCCGTCGCATGGATGCGGGCGGTGCGCGCAGCCATGGCTCGGTCGGCGGCGAACGGTGCGAGTCCGGCCTCACGAATCCGCTCCGGGCTGACCGGCTCGAGCCGCCTCACACCGGCACCGGTGTCCGCTCGGTCCCCGACCTGGACGGCCTGCACGTCGATCCAGTCCCCATCCGGCCCGAGGGCGTGGATTCCGGTCGTGATTCGCCGAACCTGCGCGCCGCACTCCACCTCGGAGCGGAGGAAGAGGCGTCTGCCGTCGTCGGACCACCGCGCTTCCTCCCACCCCTCGCAGCCGGATTCACGCACGGGGTGCCGCTCGCCGTCGGTCCGCACGTCGTGCTCGGCGATCACCACACCGTCACGGACCGTGGAAATGGTGGCTCCGAGCTCCCCTTCGAGCATCTCGACACAGACGAGGTCCGTCGTCGCCGGATCGTCGGCATCGATCGCCAGCGGGCTCCAGCAGCCGACCCAGGCCAGCCACCCCTCGTCCTGGACGGAAGACGACTCCGCCGGCTCCACGGTCTCCCCGCGCTCCACGTCTGCAGCCACGGGGGCCGTCGCCAGGAGCAGTCCGAGAATGCCCGCGAAGAGCGCCGGGGCCGCGAATCCGCCGTTCCAGCGGCGGGGGGCCGCTCTGGTCAACACACTCATGTTCGACTCCTCTATCGAGGTGATCCGGTCCTCAGAACCGGACCGTAAGTCCCACAGTGGCCTTCAGGCCACTCAAGTCGATCGGGTCGAAGCTCAGGAAGTCACTTCCCAGATCTCCGGATGCCCATCGGTACCGAGCGTCCCCGGTCAGGAGGAGCCTCGGGTTCAACCGAATGTCGCCGCCCGCCATGACATGAAAGGTCCCTCCCCAGCCGGCGGAAGAAAACCGGTCCTCGAAGATCATCAGATCCTCGAAGTCCACGAACTCTCCTTCCTGCACGAGCTGATATTGGATCGCCCCGCCGCCGGCCCCGACGTAGGGAGCGAACGAGCGGGGGACCCATACGAAGCGCCCGACCGAATGTCCGCGCGGGGATAGGTACCCCTTCAGGCTCAATGTGATCGGGGTCGTGCGGAGATGTGTGTTCTGTTCGATCGGGAGCCCGGATTCATCCTCCCAGTCGCGGAACTCCGAGCGCTGGGATGCGCGTGAGTGACCCACGGAAAGCACCCCCTCGAGCCGTTCGGTGATTTGGGCCCCGAGATCGGCCTGAAGGGCAAAGCCGTCGAAATTCTCCGAGTCCAGCGTCAACTCCTCCGAAAAGAAGTCGAAGATGTCACTCTCCCCTCGGCTCTGGAGCAGTCCCAGCCGAAGCCCGAGCGAAATGGCCGGCTGCTCGAAGAGGAAGTCCGGCTGAGACCCCTGTAGGTTCTCGGCTCGTGGTCGCTCGAAACCCAATTCGGTCTGTTGGGCTTCCAGCCCCATGCCCATCGGGACGGCGAGGAGCAGGACGATGCCAGACACCGGCAGGACCGCTGCCCTTCGGCGCCTCCCACCCCGTCGAGTGGAGTTGCCGTCCCCCCCGATCTCTTCAGGGGCGGTTCGTTCAGACATCCGATATTCTCCGTGAAGGGAATGAATATCGTACGTTCCATCACACCTTCCGGTTCCCCCATCGGTCAAGAGTTCGCTTCCCTGGGCCGAGCCCCCTGGCCGCACGCTCAAGGAAGAAACCTCCGAACGAGGTTGACGAGGAGCGTGAGGACCACCGACGCGAGGATCATCGAAGTGATCGGAACGTAGGTCCGGCTTCGCTCCCCCTCGAAGCGCAGGTCACCGGGGAGTCGCCCGAACCAGTCGAGGCCCCCGCTCCACACGAGGATGCCGAAGAGGGCGAGTACCACTCCCACGCCGACGATCCAGGGCCCCATACCCACCCAGCCCCCTCCGGAGATGGACATTGTGCGCTACTGGTCCGGGGAGCGGACGAGAAGCACCGGAGAGGAAAGAGCGAAGTGGCTCCGACCCTCCCCCCATCCGAGAGCACTGGCGAACCCGACCAGTTCCTCGTCCTGCTCCTGGAGGTGCAGATGCACCAGGTGGGGCCGGGTGAGCGCGTCTGGGGTGGGGATGACGCCTGGGAATTGCCCGGTCAGCACCCCGTTTCGGAACTGGATCCCGCTCACCGGTACCTCGTCGTGCTCGGAGATCCGAACGAAGACCTCCCCCTCCGGGGCCACCTCCAACCGGATCGGCACGGGCCGCTCCCACGTCTCGATCTCCCCTTTCCACGATCCGACGATGGGCGCGGGCGAGCGCGGGTGGAGGGTCGCAGGAGGATTCCGCGCGCCCGCAGCTTCCCGCATCCGTTCGATGAACCTGGGCAGTACCGCGCCAGTGATGGCATCGGCGATCCGGCCCGTGGCGGGGTTCGCACTGTTCGACAGCACCACGACCACGACCTCCTCCTCCGGATAGAGGCGGAGCACCGTGCTCACACCCGGCATCCCTCCCGTGTGCTCCACGCGGAGATAGCCGTAATCGTCCTCGCGGATGGACCACCCGAGGCCGTACCCGGATCCATCATCGGGCGTGTGCCGCCGGCGCATCTTCTTCCGGGTCCCGTCCGGGAGGAGGGGGCCGCCGGTGACCACCTCCCCGTCCAGGTGGAAGAGGCCGAAGCGGAGCAGGTCGGACGCGCTCGCGTACACTGCCGATGCCCCTCGGTGGTCGAAGTCGTAGAAAGGCAGGGGCTCTCCATCGTCTCCGTATCGCACCGCCGCTTCGGACGTGCTCGCGGCGTCCGTACCGACGAAGCTTCCGTGCATGCCGAGCGGTCCGAAGATCTCTGAGGCGAGAAAGTCTCCGTAGCTCAGGCCCGAGATCGTCTCGATCATATGATCGAGGAGGCCGTACCCGAGGTTGGCGTAGGTATACGCTTCCCCTGGGCGGGTGATCTGGACCCCGTAGCGAGCGATCGTTTCGTGCATGGGGGGCGGCTCCGACGCATCGCCGTCGTAGAAGAAGTGGTGATGGAGGGGAAGGCCCCCCGTATGCGCCAGCAAGTGCTCCACCGTCACGTCCGAGGGCCCGCCGCCGATCGCCCGGATCTCGGATCCGGCCAGGTACCGGTTTGCAGGCGAGCCCAGCTCCAGGCGCCTCTGCTTCGCGAGGAGCATCACCGCCGTTGCCGTGATCGGTTTCGTGACCGAGGCGATGGAGAAAGGTGTGTGCTCCGTCGCCCTCATCCACCGCTCCCGGTCGGCCCAGCCGAAGCCTTCTTCCCACAGCACCTCGCCCCGGTGTGCCAGCGCAACCGCGACCGACGGGATCTCGAACTCCCGCATGAGGTCCTCGATGTAGTCGCGCAGAGGCTCGAAGTCCCGAGGGATGGGCGTCTGCCCGGAAGCTCCCGCGGGGATGAGGAGGAGGCAGAGTAGGAGCAAAGCGGCGAACGAATACCAGCCGAGCACCTTGCCCCTCGTCCGCCCCTTAGCGTCTCGGGGGATCATTTGCAAGTCCTTCGGTTGCATCGTTGGGAAGGGCACCGTGTGAACGAGAATTGGAGGAGTAACGCCCTGCGGGCCGCACGACGTCCTCCACTTCTACATCAGTGGATGTCCAGGAGGTTCACGAGATTCACCCGATTTGCCGCACAAAGCTTTCTTCTACCATCACATTCTCGAAAAAGTCCGGATTGGCGCAACCGGGTCGGGCGGCACGGTTCGAGATGCACCGGGGCTGTTCCCGAGCGGCCGGAGGCGTAGCTTTCCAGGATGGTTTTTCGGATCTTCGCGCCGGCCCGTTCCTGGCACCGTTTCTTTTATCGGGCCCGAGCCGTTGCGTTCCTTCCCGGACTCATCGGCCTCCTTGCCTTTCCGACAGCGAGTCTCGCACAGGATGCCAGGATCACCGGCTCAGTGCGGGGTTCCGGCTCCGCGCCGGTAGCGGGCGCCGCCATCGAGCTGGATCCTCTCGGCCTCACGACTGTGACCGATCGCGGCGGTCGGTACACGATCACCGTCCCGCCGGACCGGGTTCGCGGGCAGGAGGTAGTGCTGCGGATCTCGTCCATCGGATACCGCACGGTGGAGCGGAGGCTCCTCCTCGTGGAGGGAGAGCACCGGGAGGAGGTCGTCCTCGGAGAGGAGGTGCTGAATCTGGATGAAGTGCTGGTCACGGGGACGGCCGGGCGCCGTGAAAGGCGGGCGCAGCCCGCAGTGATCGGAGGGATCGACGCTGCTGCGTTGAGCGAAGCGGCTCCGGTGAACAGCGTTTTCAACCTGCTCCAATCCCGGTTGCCGGGCGTCACCGTGCAGCAGCGGAGCGGGACCACGGGGACGGGCCAGGTCATCCGGATCCGAGGCCGCTCCTCCGTCGCCCTCTCGAACGAGCCGCTCGTATTCATCGATGGGGTGCGGATGGACGCCCGTGGCCGGGAGTTCTTCTTCGTCGGAGGACAGGCCGGAAGCCGCTTGAACGACCTCCGGCTCGAGGATATCGAACGAGTGGAGGTTGCGAAGGGTCCGGCGGCGGCGACCCTCTACGGGGCCGACGCCTCTGCGGGTGTCGTGCAGATCTTCACGAAGCGTGGCCGCGCGGAGGAACCGTTCACGCAGGTGGTCTCGTGGGAGCATGGCCGACTCGACGCGGACTTCACCCCCCCGGACAACTGGGCGACGTGCATGCGTGAGCACATCGACGAGGGTCGTCCGCTATGTCACGGAGTCGAGCCGGGAGCGGCGGTTCGGGACAACCCCCTTGCTCGAGCCGGGGTTCTGAGATCCGGCCGGAGCAGCTCACTCGACTGGTCCATCCGGGGGGGGGGTGCCCGCTTCGGCTCCTTCGCCTCGGTCGGCATGGACCGGGAAGAGGGAACCCTTCCCAACAACGAGATGGAGCGGATTTCCGGACGGGTGAACTTCGACTTCTTCGCCTCGGACGCGCTCCATCTGGATTTCGGGTTCGGGCTCGGGCGCAGTCGGGTCCGCCTTCCTCACAACGACAACAACGTGCTGGGCTATCTTGGAGGGGGCCTGCTCGGGAATCCATTGACGGTCGGCTTCACCGTGAACGACGGGTGGTTCGCGGGAGGGAGGCAAGTGGAGGCGATCTCCCGCATCGAAACGGTCGACACGTCGCTGCGGGTGCAACCGAGGATCACGGCGGCCTATACGCCGGCACCATGGTTCACGAACCGCCTCACGCTCGGCGCGGACCTCACACGGACCGAAGCCCGTTCTTTCTTCCCGCGAAACGATCGGCATTGGTATCCGGATGAGGAGCGGAACTCCGGCCGGATCACCCAGCTCCGCGAGAACCGCAATCAGCTTTCCCTGGACTACCTGGGGACGCTCTCCTGGAGCCCGACGCCGTGGGTGACAGTGGACCAGTCGGTCGGCGCCCAGATCCAGACGCTTACCACGGATCTCACATCCGCGACGGGGATCGGCCTCAGCTCGAACCGGGTCCGAGCGGTCGACGCGGCGGCGCGCCGGACGGGGGGGCAGAGCTTCGAGGAGGAGCGGCAGGTAGGGGGGCTGGGTCAGCTTCAGTTGACGTTCTGGGACCGTCTCTTCGTCCAGGGGGCGGTCCGGGTGGACCGGCACTCGGCGTTCGGCACCGAGGCGGACCCCTTCGTGAGTCCTCGGGTCGGGGCGTCGTACGTCGTTTCGGACGAGCCGCTTTTTCGGAGGTGGGTTCCCCGGACATGGATCTCCGACCTGCGGCTTCGGGCCGCGTATGGAGCTACGGGCAGATCCCCTGCATCGAGCACCCGGGCGACCTATGTGCCGGAGCCTTTTGCGCTCGCTCCCGAGCGTGTGGGGGCCGGTGTGGTTCCACGAAGCCCGGGCAATCCGGACCTTCGGCCCGAACGGGGAACCGAGCTGGAGGTCGGAGGGGACGTAGCGTTGATCGGGCGGCGCGTCGGCCTCGAGGTCACGTACTTCCGGAAGCGATCCTGGGACCTGCTCCTGGAGAGGGCGCTTTCCCCCTCCCTCGGCTTCTCAGAGAGTCCCCTCACGAACGTCGGACGGGTATCCAACTGGGGCTACGAGGTGGCTGCCGATCTCCGGCTGGTGTCGAGCCCGGACATCGAGTGGGACGTGCGGGCCGGTTTCAGCACGCTCACCAACCGAGTCCTCGATATGGGGGATGTGCCCCCTTTCGGAAACCGGAACTGGGTCATATCCGGCTTCCCGGTCCTGGGGTATCACGGATTCCGAATCCATGAAGTCGACGTGGAGGGCCAGCGGGTCACGGTCTCCGACCAGATGGAGTTCCTCGGAAACCCACCCGAGCTTCCCGGGCGGGAAGCGACCCTTTCGAGCACCGCCATGGTGTTCGGCGCGCTGAGTCTCGACCTCCACTTCGACTACCGAGGGAACGTACACCTCTACAACTCCACGGATGAGTGGCGCGAGCGGGTGCAGGGCGTCGGTGAGCGGTCCGTCCGCCGCGCCGCGCTCGCCCCCGAAGACCGTCTGAGTCGCTTCGGCCCCCATTTCACCGAAAGTGGCGCATTCGTGCCCGCGGACCTCATCTGGGATCCGTACGTGGAGCCCGCAGACTTCCTCCGGTTTCGGGAGGCATCGATCAGCTATCGATTTCCAGCGACCCTGCTGCGGGAGCACCTGCCGGTCGAAGGTGCCCGAATCACCCTCGCGGCTCGGAACCTGGCGGTCTGGACGAAGTCCGATTTCGTCGGGTTCGATCCCGAGTCCAGTTACGACGCCACAACCGACTTCCTCACGATGCCGCCGGAGCGCCGCCTGCTCGTTCGCTTCAGGGTCGAGTTTTGAAGGCGGGCGCCGGACGGTTCGGGGTCGGCCACGCCTCCGCACTCGTGCGACGCACCTCCCGAGCGGTGATCGGCTTGGTGGTCTTCTTGGTGTTCGCGTCGTGCGACGGATTCGTCCAGGTGCGAAGCCCGACGGAGCTCCAGGGCGATGAGGTGGACCCGGTCGAGGATGCGGAGATGTTCTCTCGTTCCGCCCTCCAGAGCCTCGCGGAAGCCTTCGGAAACCTGAGTTTGCACAGCGCGTGGTTCACCCATGAAGCTCGCGTCGGAGACTCTTTCCCAACCCGGAATGAATTCGGGCTCCGGGGGGTGGGAGAAGCGAACATCAACCACCTTTGGGACAACTGGGTCGCTCTGCATCGTGCCATCGCCGGTGCCGAAGCGGTGGTGCGGGCGCTTGATGGCGCCACGAGCGTACATCTCGCCCGGGCGTACTTCACGTCCGGATGGGCGGTGCTTCTGATGGCAGAAAGCTTCTGTGAAGGCACGATCGCGGAGAGTGAAACCGTGCCTGGGTCCCGCCTCTCGACCTCGGAGATGGTGGCCGCCGCCCTCCATCGACTCGAGCATGCCGCCCGGATCGGACGACAGCAGGACGGTAGCGCTGAAGGTGAAGCGATCGTGGCGGCCGCGCGGGCGGGAAAGGCCCGCGCCTACCTCCTCGAAGGGGAGCATGCCCTCGCCGCCGCCATGGCCGACAGCATTCCCGCGGGCTTCGTGTTCGAGCTGCCCCACGCCGATGATCCCGACCACCGAACCCGCCTCGGAAACCGGATCTGGCAATTCAGTGACCAGAGGCCTGCGCTCGTCGTGCCGCCTCATGTCCGAGAGCGGTTCGATGCGGGCGATCCGAGGGTCCCCTACGACGACACGGGAAGAGCAGCTCAGGACGGGGAGCTGCGCCTCTTTCGGCAGGGCAAGTTCACCGGATGGAGCTCTCCGAGCCGCCTTACGTCGGGCCTCGAAGCGCGGTACATCGCCGTTGAGGCACGCGGGGATCGGGGCGAGATGCTGCAGTTCGTCAACGAGCGACGCGCGGCCGGTGGCACGGCGGCGCTCGATCCGGAGACTTCACTCGACGAGCTCATGCGGGAGCTTCTTTCTCAGAAGGCCCTGGATCACTGGCTGGAAGGGAAGCGGATGGGGGACCTCCGCCGCCACGGCGCGGAGCTTCCCTGGCTGCTCGAGCAGGGTTCGGAGTTCTACAAGCCCCAACTCGGGCGGGTCGGAAACCAGGTATGCTGGCCCGTTCCTTCAGCGGAGAGGTGGAACAACCCGAACTGGCCCTGATCGCGATTGCTGCCTCTCCGGCGTCGCAATCGGATCAGTGGTGGGTCATGAAGTATTGGATGTACTGTCCGGCGAGGGTCGCCGTCTCGTTGAACCGTTCACTGCCATCGACGATGACTCGCAAATGCACCCGGGCCGTATCGCCCTCGGGGGGAAGGACCCGCACGGCGAACCATCCGGACGCCCCGAGTTGATACGTCTCATCGAAGGGAAGCGTGACGGAGGCGGTGTCCGCCTGGAGGAACGCGAGTTCCGATCCCGAGCCGTCCTCGGAGAATCCTCGGAAGAACTCCTGGGAGGTGACGACGTCGATCCCGTTGGGGACGGTGCCGTCGAGCACGACCCGCGCGCTCTCGGGACGGTCCGTTCCCAGCATGAAGTCGCACCCGGACGATCCGATCACGATCAGGGCTGCCAAGGCCGCCGTGAGTCGGATCGAGGGGGGGCGTGAGGTTTGGGCCATGGGGTCCTCCGGTCTCACCTGCGCGTTCACGAACGCCCCCGGGTTCTGCTCGAGGGTGTAAGACGACGCTACCCCTCGAAACGGTGGGAGGGTCCCCGTCCCGGAGCCCCTCGTGCAGCTCCCGGAAGCGTCTCAAGCAACGGCAATGAAGCCTTTTCCGTCTTGCCACCCTGCTGCCCGGAGCGTGCTCCGGATCTCCTCTCTCACACCGTTCCGCCCAACCGCCGCGACGCAGAGTGCGCCTCTGACCCGTTCGAGATCATGGGGCGCAATTACCGGGGCACCGTGGATGTCCTGTCCGATCTTCCGCGGATCGAGGTCCACGAACGCGAGGAGGGTCACTCCCTGCCGGATCGCTTCCCGTGCGAAGCTCTTGCCCGTAGGTCCGGCACCCCACACGACGAGACCGGTGCGACCCCTCAGTAGAGTTCGGCGGAGGAAGTGGAGCTTCACGCGGCGGAAAGCGGCGGGAGAGTAGTCGTCATGGTTCCGCGAAAGGCGTGCAGGACCCTCTCGCCAGTAGAGGAGGGTGCGCGGAACGACACCGAGGCGAAGACCGCCTTCCCAGAGGCGAAGGAGGAGGTCGTAATCCTCCGACCATCCACTGGAGCGGTATCCTCCGACCCGGGAGACGGCATCGGCATCGAGCAGGAGGGAGGGATGTGCGAGGGGGCATTCGACGAAGAGGTCACGCTCGATCTCTTCTGAGGAGGTGAAGGAGTTGAGCCAACCTTCGTAGCGTCGGGCTCCGCCCCGGACCGTAGCCTCCGGGAAGTAGCGCACGTGACTTCCGCACGCTGCGAGTCGCGGCTCACGGCCCATGTGCTCCACCTGTGCCTCAAATCGCTCCGGGTGCGCGATGTCGTCTGCGTCCATCCGCGCAAGGAGCGGGGCGCGAGCCTCTCGACGGGCTTTCTCCAGGGCTGCGACGATTCCAAGGGCGGCCTGGGAGATGACCCGGAACCGTGGATCCTTCTCGGCGTGCCGTTCGAGAATCGCGAGGGAGCCGTCCGTAGACCCGTCGTCCACGGCGATCACTTCGAACGAAGGAAAGGTTTGGCGCGTAAGCGATTCGAGCGCCGCCTCGAGGACAGCCTCGGCGTCCCGAACGGGTAGGAGCACCGAGAGGTCAGGTGAACGTTCGGGACTCATCGATGAATGAGAAGTTGCACCACCGGCCACTCGTGCAGTGACCTCCGCCTCCCGGAGGCTTTTGTCTCAATACCTGGGGAGGCTTGAATCCACCTCTTCCTGCCAGGCCAGGATCCCCCCTTTGAGATTCCAGAGTCGTGAGAATCCGGCTTCGTGGAGCTGCTCGAGAGCCCGCGCGCTTCGCACACCCGACCGGCAGTGAAGGATGATCTCCTCGGAGCGGTCGAGTTCCGGGGCGCGTTCGCCGAGCGTCCCGAGGGGCACGAGCTCCGCACCATGGTCGGCGAGGTTCGCGATGTCCCATTCGTGGGGCTCCCGGACGTCCACAATCCGAATTCGATCGCCTCGGTCGAGCCGGGACTTGAGCTCGGTGGGGGTGATCTCGGGCACGGCTGCTTCCTCTTGCATCTCGCTCTCCTCGTATTCCGGAACACCGCAAAACTCGAGGTAATCGACGAGTTCGGTCACGGTGGGTTCTTCCCCGCACAGGGGGCAGTCCTTCTGCTTGCGAAGCTTCAGCTCCCGCCACTCCATCCCGAGGGCATCGAAGAGGAGAAGCCTCCCCACGAGCGAGTCGCCCGTTCCCAGGATGAGTTTGATCGTCTCCAGCGCCTGCAGGGATCCGATGATCCCCGGAAGCACCCCGAGCACCCCGCCCTCGGCGCAGCTCGGGACGAGGCCGGGAGGGGGGGGCTCCCGGAAGAGACAGCGATAGCAGGGCCCATGGCGAGCATCGAAGACGGATACCTGCCCTTCGAAGCGGAAGATCGAACCGTAGACGTTCGGCTTCCCGAGCAGTCCGCAGGCGTCGTTCACCAGGTACCGGGTGGGAAAGTTGTCCGTGCCGTCGACGACGATGTCGTACGGCTCGAGGACCTCGAGGGCATTGTCGCTCGTGAGCCGGAGCTCGTGCGTCTCGATGTGAACGTGGGGGTTCACGTCCGCGAGCCTGTCCCGGGCGGAATCGAGCTTCGAGCGGCCCACGTCCTTCGTCCCGTGCAAGAGTTGTCGCTGGAGATTCGACTCGTCGACCACGTCGGAATCGACGATGCCGATCATGCCGACTCCCGCCGCGGCGAGGTAGAGACCGAGCGGAGAGCCGAGGCCGCCCGCACCGACGAGAAGGACCCGGGCGTTCTTAAGCCGCTTCTGTCCCTCCATCCCCACCTCGGGCATGATGAGGTGGCGGCTGTAGCGCTCGATCTCCTCCTTGCTGAGCTGGGGAGCGGGCGGTGCCTCCGTCGCTCCGCCCGCGATGCTCGGAACGATCGTGATCGTGTCGCCCGGCGAGACCGGGGTGCTTTCTCCGCCGAGCGTGCGGACGTCCTCGTCGTTGAGGTAGGCGTTAACGAAGTTCCGGATTTCGCCTTCCTCATCGTAGAGGTGGGGGCGCAGCTCGGGATGGATTTCGACGACTTCTTCCAAAGCTTCCCCGACGTGGTCGGCTTCGACCGCTACATCCTTGTTGCCCCCGGTGAAGCCCCTCAACGGGGTGGGGATCCGAACAGTCACGGACATGATGGCGTCCTTTGGTTGTTGGGCATGGTGCGCCACGATTCTTCCTGAAACTCGCTCCGGTCCGCCGCGAGCCTCCAGGAGCGGAAATCCTGGGGTTCCCCACCTCTCACGGACACGATGAGGTAGCTATACCAGGGCCACGCCTGTTTGCGGTCCACCTCCGACGGCACCGCAGGGTGATCGGGGTGGGAATGGTAGAACCCCACGATCTGGAGGTCGCTCCGCTCGGCGGCATCCTCCGCCTGCCGGAATGCCTCCGGGCCGATCAGGTAACGCCGCTCCCGCTCCTCGGTTCGCTCGTTGTCTACCCGGTGAAGCTGCAGGACCGAACGGACCTCCTCGGCCGGCCCCCCTGGGCTCACTTTCCCGATCAGCACTCCGCAGCACTCCTCCGGATACCGGTCGGCGGCGTGCCGGGAGATGTCCGTGATGAGGTCTTCAGCCACTTCCACCTTCATCCCTCCTCCTCCCACCATGGGTCGTCCAGGTATCGCTCCCCCCCATCGGGAAGGAAGGTGACGACGAGATCCGTGGGTGACAGCTCCTGTGCGACCCGCAGGGCCGCGACGATGTTGGCACCTCCAGAGGGTCCGGCGAGGAGGCCTTCCTCCCGTGCCAGGCGCCGTGCCATCTCCTGAGCGTCCTCCGTCCGAACCGCGAGGTCCCGGTCCGCGAGGTCCTTTCGGTAGATCCCTGGGACGATCGCCGTATCCATGTGTTTCAGGCCCTCGATTCCGTGGAACGGGGAGTCCGGCTGAACGGAAATGAGCCGGATCGACGGAGAGAGTTCCCGGAGGCGCGTGCCCGTGCCGATGAATGTCCCACTCGTGCCAAGGCTTGCGACTAGATGGGTCACGGCTCCGCCCGTCTGCGACCAGATCTCCGGTGCCGTGGTTTCGTAATGCGCCCGGACGTTCGCCGGATTGTTGTACTGATCCGCGTAGAAGTAACGCTCCGGGTCTTCCTCGGCGCGCCGACGCGCTTCACGGATGGCTCCGTCCGAGCCCTCCGCTGGATCCGTGATCGTCAGCACCGCACCATACCGCCGAAGGAGTAGCTTTCGTTCCCGGCTGGCGGTCGCCGGAAGGCAGATCTCGCAGGGGTACCCCTGCGCCGCGCACATCATCGCGTACGCGACTCCGGTATTGCCCGAGCTAGCATCGAGGAGGACCTTGCCGGGGCCCAGCTTCCCCTCCTCTTCCGCCGCCCGGATGATGGCGAGGGCGGCCCGATCCTTCACGCTTCCTCCCGGGTTCTTACCCTCGAGCTTCACCCACACCTCGGGGCCCCCCTCCGGCACCACCCTGTTGAGGGCGACGAGGGGAGTATTCCCGACCGAGTCGAGGAGCGTTCTCCTCTGCCCGGACGTGCCGGTTCGCTCCACGGGTGCGACGTGCGTCGGGGTGCTTGGGTTCATCGGGATTTCAGCCAGTGGAATCATCTGGTGTCGGTGAAAGGCCGGTCGCTTGGCCCGGCACGAAAAACGGCCGCACCCACCGTGGGGGTGCGGCCGCCCGAGTCGCCTCTCGGCTCTCCCGATTCAGTCGGGGTCCGAGCATGTGCGGAGCTTGCCCCCGGGCGAACGTGCCCGACGCGCACAACAGTAGCGCGGACAGCGACAACCGCGACGCTGGGCTCTGCTCTGGTACGCCATCGAGATCTTCTCCGAAGGTGAGCTCATGATCATCCATGCCGAATCTAGCCCGACGACCGGCACCATGAAAGGCCCGATGACCTGCATTGGAGCCAAGGACACAGCGAAGCAACCGCGATCCGACCGGTCGGGGCTCGTTACATCGAACCCGTGAGCTCCGTGAGCGGGGGATCGTAGCTTTCCTGGAAGAGCTCGAAGTGCGCCCGGCCACCCATCCGCTCCAGGGGGCGCGCTTCCCGGATCATGTCCTGATAGGTTTCGTAGCAGGCGAGGGATTTTCGTCCAGCGTCCATGTCCTCGTCCGAGAGAGCCAGCACACAGTCGATCTCGGCGGGGGCCGACGCCTGGAGGCGGTGCGGTCCACCTTCGAGGTCCGCGGTTTCCGGAAACGTGAAGAACGCCAGGCGTCGGGGGGCCGATCCCTCCCCGCGGCGCAGCGCGCACCAGACCCGCTTCACGACTCCGTGACAGATCAGGTGGTCATGAAAGCCGCTGATGCCATGAACCGGATACGTGACCAGGACGTCGGGCCCTACGCTGAGGACTTCCTGCTCGATCGCCGCCTCCAGGTCGAGCGGATCTGCCTCCTTGAGCCCGGAGTCGGGGAAGTCGAGGACGTTCATGCCGGAGAGGCCGAGGGTACGCTCGACTGCGAGCATCTCCCGGTACCGGACCTCACCCATCTCTTCGATGGAGAGCCCCAGGGAGAGTCGCTGTTTCGTCGCACCTCCTCGCGTGAGCGTGAGAAGGTGCACCTCGTGCCCTTCACGTAGCTGGCGCGCGATGGCCGGGGCGGGACCGAACGACTCGTCGTCGGGGTGCGGAAATACGTAGAGGATCCTCATTCGGGACTCCAGGAGGTAGGCGTGAAGCCGGGGACCGTGTACACGAAGAATCGAAGGGGCGATCGTGAGGGACAAGAAGTGGGAAGACGAGGGTTGTTTCCCGTCGCCCGAGCCCGGTCTATTTTCGCCTCGAGCCGGGGAAGCCGATGATCGCGGTCGGGTCGAGCAAGGAGAGTGAAAGATGGTCAATTCGAAATTCACGAGACGCGTCCGTACCGCTTTCGCCGCTTCGGCGGGCCGCGTGGGCGCGGTTCCCCTGTTGGTGTTCCTGGTGATTGCCGGGTGCGATCTCGGGGACGAGGTCGAGGGGATGCCGGCACCCGAGCGAACCGCGGAGTTCGGCCTGGTCGTCCACGGAGGCGCCGGCACGATTACCCGGGAAAGCCTCACTCCGGAGCTCGAGGAGCAGTATCACAGCGCGTTGGAGGAGGCGCTGCGGGCGGGGCACGACATCCTCGAACAGGGAGGCAGCGCCCTCGACGCGGTTTCCGCCGCCGTCGTCGTTCTCGAGGACGAGCCCCTCTTCAATGCCGGGCGCGGCGCCGTGTTCACGGCCGAAGGGACGAACGAGCTCGACGCGGCAATCATGGACGGCCGGACGCTCGATGCCGGCGCGGTGGGCGGCGTGAAGCGGATCCGCAATCCAATCGAACTCGCACGACTCGTCATGGACGAGTCCCCCCACGTGTTCATGGTGGGAGAGGGAGCGGAAACTTTCGGGCGGCAGTTCGACGTCGTGGAAGTGGACGAAGACTACTTTTACACGGAGGCGCGGTGGGAGGCGCTCCAGCGTGCGCTCGAGAACGACGGGACGTCTTCAGCTCCTTCGTCGGCCGACGACGGGAGGATGCTCGGCACCGTGGGGGCGGCCGCGTTGGATCGGGACGGGAACCTGGCTGCGGCGACCTCCACCGGTGGGATGACGGCGAAGCGGTTCGGACGGGTCGGAGACGTGCCGGTGATCGGGGCGGGAACGTATGCGAACAACGCCTCGTGCGCTCTCTCCGCCACGGGCCACGGCGAATACTTCATCCGGAACGTGGTATCGTACGATATCTGCGCGAGGATGCTCTATACCGGAGCCACGCTCGAGGAGGCTGCGGACGCGGTGATCCACGGAGTCCTGGTCGAGCAGGGAGGAACCGGGGGTGTCGTGGCGATCGACGCGTCGGGGAACATCGCGCTCACGATGAACACCCCCGGCATGTACCGGGGCCACATGCTCGCCGGTCAGGATCCCGTCACCAGGATCTATCAGGAGGAGTAGGGACGGGCTCGAAGTCGCTGACGTCGATCGAGGTGGCGGGAGGACGGATGCGGGAAGAGGAGAGGAGCCGAGCGGAGCCCGGCTCCGGTGGAGACTCGGTGCCGGGCGCGGGGGAGAGCTCGGCTCCCCCCGCGCGCCCGTTGACGACGAAGGATCTCGAGCGGATCATCCACCGTGCGGCCGAGCTCCAGTTCGTGGAGTCCGAGCCCGGGGGTGATGTCCTGGACGAGGAAGAGGTCCTCCGAATCGGCCACGAGGTGGGCCTCCCCGCCCATCACGTCCGGCGGGCCCTCTCCGAGGTTCGGGCCGAAGCCATGCTCCCCGACTTGCCGGAAGATCCTCCGTCCATTCGCAGGCTTCTCGGCGCCGGCGCAGTCCGGGTGGCGAGGGTGGTGCCGGATCAGGCCAGTGCGGTTCAGGATCGCGTCGAGGCGCACTTCCTGGAGCGGGAGAGCCTCGCCGAAGTGCGGCGGCGCCCCGGGTTTTCCCTGTGGGAGCCAGCGGGAGGCGTCCGGGCCCATGTCCAGCGTGCGGTGAACTGGGAAGGGCGCGGATACGAGCTCGCGAAGGCCGGCCGCATCGAATTGGCCGTGTCCCCGACCGGGGAGGGCTGGTCCCTCGCGGTATTGACCGCCGATCTCCGGAACGTGCGAAGAGAGCACGTTCTCGCCTGGTCCGCCTCCAACGTCTTCGTTTTCGGGTCCGCATCCCTCGTGGTCGGCCTCACCAGCCCGGTGCCCCTGGCTCTGGCCTTCGGTGCCGGGCTCGCCGGAACGGCGGGCGGCTCGCTCTGGGGGACGCGGGCGACCTTTTCCACCCAGCGGGAGCGGGTCCGGCTTCGCCTCGAAGGGCTTCTGGATCGACTGGAGCGGGGGAGCAGGCTCGATGAGCCGCGACCGGGACGGAGGTTGAGGGGGTGATCCACGCTCCGGACCTCGAGGAGGTCTTCCCCAGGATCCCGCTCGGGACCTTTCCGACTCCGGTCACCCGCCTCGACCTTCCTGGAGTTGCGGGCGACCTCTGGGTGAAGCGGGATGATCGATCCGGTGACGAGTACGGGGGAAACAAGGTCCGGAAGCTCGAGTTCCTCCTCGCGGTCGCTCGGAGGGAGGGGGCTGGACGGGTCGTGACGGCCGGAGCGCTTGGTTCACACCACGCGCTCGCGACCACCGTGTACGGACATCGGCTGGGCTTTGGAGTGAGCCTCGTGCTTTGTCCCCAGAAGGTCACGGACGAGGTCCGGCACGTTCTCAAGCTGGAGGTGGACCGGGGGGCCGAGATCCGGATCGTCCCACGAATGGAGCTCATCCCTCCCGCTCTCGTGCTCCAGCGGATCCTCAGGCGGAGGGAGCGACCGTACGTGATCCCTCCCGGCGGGTCGAATGCCGCGGGCACGCTCGGCTACGTCCGGGCAGCGCTGGAGCTTCTGGATCAGGTCGACGCAGGGGAGCTCCCCCTTCCGGATACGATTCACGTCGCGTGCGGGACGATGGGAACGGCGGTCGGGCTCGCCGTGGGGCTCTCGCTCCGGAAGGTGCCCACTCGGGTGAAGGCGGTGAGGGTCGTTGGCACCCTCGTGGCGAACGAGAGAGGGCTGAAGCGGCTCGCCCGAGACACGCTCCAGGCCATGAGCGGTCTCGCTCCGACTCTCCCTTCCGTGAACGAAGTGCTTGCGCGGCTCGAGCTCCGGCACGATCAGGTGGGGCCTGGATACGCAAAGCCCACGGCTCACGCACGGGAGGCGATGACGCGCTTCGGGCGTGCTGGTCTCGAGCTGGATCCGACCTACACGGCGAAAACCGCAGCGGGGCTTCTCTCCTCTCTAGAGGAGGGAGGGAAGCCGAGCGGAGCTCAGCTCTACTGGCACACGCTCAGTCATGGTCTTCCGGAAGCGCTCGCGGGTGCTCTCCCCGCGGAGGTGCCCGAGGGGGTTCGCCGCGTGCTGGAGCCCGGAGCGGAAAGGGTCGACGACCGGTAGGAAGTGACCAATGGAAGGGAAGGCGAAGGAACCAGGCCTGCGGGCGCTTCTCCTCGCCGCAGGATACGGGACGCGCCTCGGTCGCCTGGGGGAGAGGCTGCCCAAGGCGCTGCTGACCGTGCCGGGTGATGGGCGCCGGGTCGGGGACCACCTGCTCGATTCTCTCTCCCGCGTTCCGGGCGTTGAACAGGTCATCGTCGTCACGAACCGGCGATTCCGCGCCCCCCTCGAACAGTGGCTCGACGTCGCGCGGAGCAGCTTCCCCGCACCTCTGCGCCTCCTCTGCAACGGAACACGGACGCCCGAGCAGCGCCTCGGAGCCGTTGGGGATCTCTGCTTCGCCCTCGACCACCTCGGCGATGAGCGGGACCTGTTCGTCCTCGCGACGGACACGATCTACGATTTCGAGCTTTCCCGTTTCGTCGAGGCGTTTCGGAAGAGGCAGGAGGCCGAGGTGCTCCTCCCGGTGGTGGCGGAGGAGCCCAGTTCTCTCCACCGCCGAGGCGTCGTGGTGCTCGGTCCGGACCAACGGGTGGTCCGATTCGAGGAGAAGCCGGCGACTGCCCCCTCTCGGGATACGGTCCCGCCCCTCTACCTCCTGCGGGCGCCGGTCGCTCGGATGGTGCCCCGATACCTCGAGGAGAAGCGAGATCCCGACTCGCTCGGTCTTCTCGTCCGGTGGCTCGTGAGTAGAGTTCGCGTGGAGGGATGGAGGGCGCCGGGGGGCAGGCTCGACCTGGGAGATCCCGAAAACGTCATCCCGCCCGCATGATCCGGATCTGGGCAGGTCTCTCCACCTCGATGCGCGGGACACCCTCGTGTTCGACGACTTCACCAGCGACGCAGACCGCGGCTCCGTCGTACAGGCGGTCGGGCGCAGAATCGAAACGATCCCGGTACCTTCCCCAGATCACCGCGTCGAAATCCTGCTCCGGGTGGGGTCGCCCGAAGTTGAGGAACGTGGGCTCTCCTCCGACGCCCGAGGCGAAGGTCGAGGCAGCCACGGTGCCGCAGACGACCGCTTCGTAGCCGATGTACCGCTCCGCCGCCTCTGCCGGAATCATGAAGGCGTCCCAGTTCACCGTTGGGGCCGGTTCGGGACCCGAGATTCTACGGGAGAGGAAGAGCCCGGCGACGAGGAGAGCGATCACCGCCACGGGAACGGTGCGCCTCATCCTCCTGAGCATGACGGTTCTCCTCCGATCATCCGCTGGTCAAACTCCGCTCAGCTCCGGACCAACTTCTTGTACTTGATCCTGTGGGGCCGATCGGCCTCCTCCCCGAGCCTCCTCTTCCGATCCGCCTCGTACTCCTGGTAATTGCCCTCGTACCAGACAACCTGACTCTCACCCTCGAATGCGAGGATATGCGTCGCGATCCGGTCCAGGAACCAGCGGTCGTGAGAGATGATCACGGCACACCCCGGGAAGGAGGACAGCGCCTCCTCCAATGCCCGGAGCGTATCGACGTCGAGGTCGTTCGTGGGCTCGTCGAGGAGCAGCACGTTCCCACCGGAGCGAAGGAGCTTCGCGAGGTGGAGGCGGTTTCGCTCGCCGCCGGAGAGGACCCCGACCTTCTTCTGCTGCTCACCGCCCCGGAAGCCGAACCATGAAAGGTAGGCACGGGAATTCACCTCGGCCTTCCCGAAGTCCAGCGTGTCGAGGCCCCCCGAAACCTCCTCCCAGACGCTTTTCTGCCCGTCGAGCGCCTCCCTCGACTGGTCCACGTACGAGATCTCCGCCGTGGGGCCCACCCGGAGCTCTCCGTCATCCGGCGTCTCGTCTCCCACGATCATGCGGAAGAGGGTCGTCTTTCCCGCTCCGTTGGGGCCGATGATGCCGACGATGCCGCCGCGTGGCAGGTCGAAGGAGAGGTCTTCCATGAGGAGGCGGTCTCCATACCCCTTCCGGACTTTTTTTGCCTGGATCACGAGGTCTCCGAGCCGCGGGCCCGGCGGAATCAGGATCTCCTGTGTCTTGACCTTTTCCCGCTGATCCTGCGCGAGGAGCTCCTCGTACTGGCTCAGTCGCGCCTTGCCCTTCGCCTGGCGGGCTTTGGGGGTCATCCGCACCCACTCGAGCTCTCGCTGGAGCGTCCGGCGACGGCTGGAGGCTTCCTTTTCCTCCTGAGCCAGCCGCGCCTCCTTCTGCTCCAGCCAGGAGGAGTAGTTTCCTTCGAAGGGGTGGCCCTCGCCGCGGTCCAGTTCGAGGATCCACTGCGCGACGTTCTCCAGGAAGTAGCGATCGTGGGTCACGGCGACGATCGTTCCGGGAAAGTCTGCGAGGTGTCGCTCGAGCCAAGCAACGGATTCCGCGTCCAGGTGATTCGTCGGCTCGTCGAGGAGGAGGAGGTCCGGTTCCTCGAGCAGCACGCGGCACAGGGCCACGCGACGTTTCTCACCACCGGAAAGGTGGATCACCTCGGAATCCGCTGGAGGCAGGCGAAGGGCATCCATCGCGATCTCGAGCTTTCGGTCCAACTCCCACGCACCCGAGGCGTCGATCCGTTCCTGGAGCGTAGCCTGCTCCTCCACCAGGGCGTTCATCTCTTCGTCGGTCGATACGGTCGCGAAGGCGGCATTCACCTCTTCGAATCGGCGGAGCAGGTTTCGGGGGCCCTCGAGCGCCAGCTCCACATTCCCTCGCACGTCGAGGGTCGGGTCGAGCTCCGGCTCCTGAGGGAGGTAGCCCACGCGGGTACCCTTGGCCGCCCACGCCTCGCCCTGGAACTCGGTGTCGACGCCGGCCATGATCCTGAGGAGCGTGCTCTTGCCCGACCCGTTCGGGCCCACGACGCCGATCTTGGCACCGGGAAAGAAGGAGAGCCAGATCCCCTTCAGGACCTCGCGTTTGGGTGGGACCACCTTTCGGAGGTCCTTCATGACGTAGATGTACTGTGGACCGCTCATGCCGCTCGAATTCCAGGTTCGGAGGATTTGGAAAGGGGAAATCTAACGAGGACGGAATCCCCGGTCAGGCCCAGGGGCTACGGGGACGCCCGTTTCAGGTCCTTTGCCTCGATCAGCCTGACTCCCGCCTTCTCCAGGCCATTCCGAACCTGGTCGTCACCCGACGGGTCGACCGAGCGGGTGAGGTCCCAGATCACATGGGTCCGAAAGCCTTCCCTTGCACCGTCTTCGGCCGTCCATTTGACGCAGACATCCCTGGCCAGGCCGCAGAGGAAGAGCTCCTCCACCCCGCGCTCACGGAGGTATCCGGCGAGTCCCGTCGTCGGCCGACTCCCGTCCGGGCTCCAGTTGTTTCGGAAGCCGGAGTACGAGTCGCACTCGGGGTCGGCGCCCTTCCTCACGATCACCGAAACCCGTTCCCAGGGGAGGTCGGGGTGGAGCTCGGCCCCCGGCGTCCCCTGCACGCAGTGATCCGGCCACAGGACCTGTTCGTGCCCGAACAGCTTGACGACCTCGAGCGGCTCGTGGTCCGGATGGTGGCGGGCGAACGAGACATGGTCCGGAGGGTGCCAATCCTGCGTCGCTACCTGGAGCGGAAAGGCGCCGGAGGTCATCAGCGATCGGACGCCTTCCAGAATGTCGTCACCGTCGGTCACGGCGAGGTTCCCACCCGGCATGAAGTCCGGCTGGATGTCCACGAGCACCAAGGCCGAGCGATCGGGGTCGGGTCGCACGATCTCGTCCTCCTCCGGTCAGGTCCGCCTTTCGGCGTCGGGCCTCATGACCATGGGCACCAGGAACACGAGTGCGATCACGGCCATCGACCCCGAAAAGATCTGAGAGAGGGTGAGGTCGAGCCATACCTCACGCTCCTCTCTCAGAAACATGAGGAAAAACCGAATGAAGCCATAGAGGCCGACGAATGTCCACGTCACCATGCCCGGCCGGGCCCGGAATTTCTCCAGTTGGAGATAGAGAACACCGGCGATCCCGAAGTTCTTGGCGGATTCATAGAGCTGGGTCGGATGCCGACAGTCGTCCGGAAGCCCGGTGAGGTACTCATTCTGGGAGTAGTCGACGCAGAACGGACCGTCGTATGGCGTTCCGTACATCTCCGCGTTGATGAAGTTCGCGATCCGGCCGAGACCGAGGGCGAGCGCGACCGGAACGGCGATCCGGTCGGTGAGCTGGTACACGGGAATGCCATGGTGCCGGCAGAAGAGCCAGACGACGAGCAGGATACCGGCGAGCCCGCCGTGGAATGCGAGGCCACCTCTCCACACGGCGATCCAGGCCAGCGGATCGAAGCCGTATCGGTCGATCTCGAAAACGAAGACATGAAAGAAGCGGGCACCCACGAGGGCACCGAGAATTCCCAGGATCACGAAATTCTCTGCGCTTTCCGCCTTCAGGTTCCTCACCTTCTCCCTCGCCGCAGCGCGGCTCAGGGTCCAGTAGACGAGGACCATCCCGATCAGGTAGGGGAGAGAGTACCACCGAATTCCGAAGTCATCGGTGATCCGGATCAGGAACGGGTCGATGTTGTGGATGATGGTGGGGCTCACACCGGCTCCAGTGTCGGGTCGGAAGGGCGGCATCCTCGACGATCGAGGCCACCGATCCTAACGCCTTTCGCCCGAGCCCGAAAAGTGGCGCTATCCGGCCGCCGCCCGGATGTGCTCGGCGACCTCGCTCCAGTCGAGGAGCTTGCTCAATGTGGGGGGAGCGTCCTCTTCGGGGAGGGAGGGTTCGAGCGCAGCCGCTCCTGTGAGGAAGAGGACCCTGGAGGCGAGCGACGGGGAGCGCTCACGAAGGCATCTCCACACTTCGATCCCCTGCAGCGGACCGAGGTCGAGATCCAGGAGGATCACGTCCGGGTCGGCGGCCGCAATCTGCGAGACGAGTATTCCCTCGTCGCGGGCCGCGGTGGGAGAGATTGCGACCCCTTGTGCACCGGACCGCTGAAGCAGTCGCTCGTACAGGTCGCGGAGCATCGGCTCGTCCTCCACGATCGCGACGCGCAGGCCCGCAAGGGCGATCCGGTCCGGCGGCTGCCGTCCTCCTCCGGCCCGACGCCACCGCACGCGGGAGGGATTCCCGGTCCGTCCCCCGATGACGGGAAGTCGGACCCGGAACGATGCCCCTCCGAGTGCGCTGCTCGTGGAGACGTGCACGTCTCCACCCAGGCGGCGCGCTGCCCACCGGACGACGGAGAGGCCCAGCCCCGTCGTTCCACCACTCCCGCGGACGAAGGGCTCGAAAAGGTCGCGCTCGCGGGGGGGCTCCACCCCGGCGCCGTCGTCGTCCACCGAGAGTAGGACATGTTCGCCCTCCGCATCATCGTCCGGAATGAGGCTGACCTGGAGTTCGCTCCGGGCGTGACGGGCTCCGTTCGTGAGGAGGTTCTGAACCGCTCGATCGAAGAAGCTTCGGGGACCAGCGACCCTGGCGTCACGGCTGACGGAAGCGGAAAGTCGAGTGGTCAGCCCCGGGGAGCCGATGAGCCACCGATCGATCGTCTCCTCCAGCGACTCCACCAGCGGGAACGCAACCTCCGGGGAACGCATCCCTCCCCGGAGGTCGATGAGGATGTCGGTGACCATGCTGCGAATGCTCTCGCAATCGCGATGGATCCGGTCGAGGTCCTCCACGGACGCGCGGCCGAGTCGCACGTCGTCTCGTGTCAGGACGATCCTCGAGGAAAGGATGCCGAGGGCTCCCGACATGTCGTGGATGAGCTCTGCTGAAACGCGGCCGAGTTCCTCCATCTTCGACGCCCGCACATCGATATCGTCCGGCCCCGGTTTCTTTCGCCCTCCCTCCATCGTCAGGCCTCCTCGGTCGTCTGATTCGGGGCGCAACGGAGCCTCATCGCTTTTCCGCGCTCTCGTCGCGCCGGGACGCCAACTCTTCGATGAACGCCTGCGAAACCGTTGCGAAGGCGCCCTTCCTCCTGAGCTCCGTGGGAGTATGCGGGACGACGCTCCGAAGCGCCCGGCGCAGGGCCTGGTCCCCGGAGTAGCCGCATGCGAGGCCCACGCTGAAGACGCTGTGCCCCGGGTCGTCGAGAAGTGCAGCCGCGAAAAGGACGCGCATCCAGAGGAGGAGGCGCCGTGGGGTCGGGAGCTGGGACCGCCCGCACCACCTGAGGAGCGTGGACGGGGAAAACGAGAGGGTCTTGGCGAGATCTCGTGGGTGCCCTCCGGTCATCACCGTCTCGACGGCGGCATCGAGGATCGTCCGGGCTCGCCCCGTGAGCGGAAACGGAAGTTCCTGCGAGAGGAGGACCCGGAGCGGTTGCCCCCTGGCGGAAAGAAGGCGGCGGCGAAGGGCGGAGCCGCTCGTATCCTCGTCCATCTGGATGATCTCGGCGACGCCCCATTCCCCGAGGGTCCAGAGGTCCCGGTATCCCCCCGGCGGTACCTCCAGGGCAGCCACGACCGTGGCGGATGGGAAGGAGCGCAGAAGAGCGTAGAGCTCGGGCGCAGGGCCTCCGCCGTTGCTCCGGCCCAGGTACGGATCGACCAGGACGATCGCCGCAGGTGGAGCTTGACCCACCCCCTCGAAGAGGGCTTCCCAGTCCTCGAGGATCTGGAGGGCGAACCTCTGCTCCGCCGCGCGCGCAAGGCGGTCCAGAAAAGGGCGGCTCGGGTGGAGCACGAGGAGGGGGCGGGGCGAAACCTTCATATATTGACGGAATCGGTACTGATAATGACGGAAACGGAGTGTGCTGCAGCACCGAAAGAGCCCCACATTCCGAGAGGTTCGCCAGGCCTGGTCTTTCGGGCCCTCCGGAAAGTCCTCATGCGCAGGAGTGATCCATGAAGTTTCTCCGCTACCTTACCGTCGCCTTCACGCTCGCGGTCATGGCCGGCTGCGCCGACCTGTCCACCAACCCGATGCCTTCCTCCGATGATGACCGGGGCTACATCGGGTCGGGCGGCTGAGTCCACTCCCGCGGCCGACGGCGGGGGGAACGGCCTCCCTCGACTCCCGCCGTCGCGTTCCGCAGGTCGACCGGACCGACTCCTCTCGGCCGTGAGGCTCACCTCGGGATCGGACTCGTCTGGAGGGTATGGATGAGCTCGCGCTGAAGGGTGCGAGTCTCCGCGTCCGCCTCCCGCTGCGTCG
The DNA here is from genome assembly GCA_007121455.1 of Gemmatimonadota bacterium. Classification (GTDB taxonomy): domain Bacteria; phylum Gemmatimonadota; class Gemmatimonadetes; order Longimicrobiales; family Gaopeijiaceae; genus SKKN01. Next base: position 151,281 of record SKKN01000016.1, read on the forward strand.
ATTCCCGGAGTTGGACCGCGGCCCGCTCCTCGGCGTGGATCGCCTGCAGAACGCCCTCTGCGAGAAAGAGCACCTTCTTTTCGCCGAGCTCGGCGGCGAGGGCTTTTCCCTTGCCGGCTGCATCGCGCGCCTCATCCCACAGACCGAGGGCGAGGGATCCTCGCGCCGTCTCCACCCACGCTTCGGCCAGTCCAGGGCCGACCGCGAGCTCCTCGAGCCGCTCCTTCGCCCAGGCGTAACTGCGTTGGTCTCCTGTAGCTCCGGAAGCTCGCGCGATCGACCCGAGTCCGATCGTACCCGCATGACCGGCGAGCCGAGGCAG
>SKKN01000059.1 GCA_007121455.1 Gemmatimonadota bacterium
CACGTCCGGACGACCTTCGGTCACTTCCTTCTCCCCAGCCTTGGATGCCATTTCATCCCTTTTCTCTGGACCCCGCTGTGGTTGCCAATCTACTGTCCAGAGAAATCGGGGGCACTAAAGGGATGCGTGCGGCCGAGAACCTCGTGAGCTCGCTCGTCCCAGGCCAACGCCGCATGCCTCCGGAGGCCGGGGGTCCAGCGGACCATCGGACAGAAATCCGGAGTCCCCGGAAGATTGTCTACCACCCGATGCCTCGACGAAAGCTCCCCTTCAGCAAGCGTCACCTGCAGCTCGGGATCCACGGCCGGCACGGCCCGAACCTTCCTTGCCGCGGCGGAGGAAGGAGACCCCATGGGCTTGGGCGTCACAGCGTGGGTGGAGCGCGACTTCCGTGGCGACCTGCGCTGCGTCATTCTTGCGCACGGGTTTGCGCGGGTACGCTGTCACCGCACGGCAACGGGGCCCATTTTCAGTGGGCCCCGGAGGTAGGTCAAGTTGTTGTGGTGCCAGGAAATACCGGGAGTGGGACTCGAACCCACAAGGGCTTGCGCCCAGAGGTTTTTGAGACCTCCGCGTCTACCTGTTCCGCCATCCCGGCAAGTTCTGATTCACCGCCTATCCGGCCGATGATCCGGCTTGATTTTCGCCCTCCAGGGTGTAGGGGACAAGGGGGATCCCGCTCCACCGTACCCCGTGGCTCTCAACTCCCTTCCTCCAACTCCATCCATCGGAGGAACAGAGCCTCCAGCTCCTCCTTGACCTCCTCGTAGCGCCGAGTGATGTCGGCGACCCGCTCCTGTTCGTCTCGGTAGAGATCGGGATCGGCGAGAGCGGCCTCCAGCTCCGCCTTCTCCTCTTCGAGCTTGGCGATTCGGCCCTCGGCGGTCTCGAGCTCCTGTTTTTCGCGATAGGAGAGCTTCCGGGGCTCCGTGGCGCGGCGCTGGGCCTTGTCCTCCTCCGCCTTCTTTCTTCGCTCCTCCCGGCGCTTCAGCTCCTCCTCCCGCTTCCCGGCCTCCTCCCGGGCCTGCGCCTCCCCACGGCGTGCCAGATACGAGTCCCACCCCCCGTGGTGGCGGTGCACCCTACCCTCGCCCTCGAACACCCAGAGGGAGGTCGCGAGCTTGTCGAGAAGGTATCGGTCGTGGCTCACTACGACCAGGCAGCCACCGAAGGACTCCAGCGCGTCCTCGAGGATGCGAAGGGTGTCGAGGTCCAGGTCGTTGGTGGGCTCGTCGAGCACCAGGAAGTTGAATTTCTGGATGAGGAGCCCGGCCAGGAGCACCCGATTCCGCTCTCCTCCCGAGAGCGCGCTCACCTTTTGACGCTGTACGTACGGCGGAAAGAGGAAACGCTCGAGGTAGGCCCGAAGGTGCATTCTCCGGTTCCCGAGCTCCACCCAGTCCGACTCCGAAACCGCTCGCTCCACGGTGAGCTCTCCGTCGAGCTCCCGCTCCTGGTCGAAGTAGCCGATCCGGGTATTCTCCCCCCAGACGACCTCACCCGTATCCGGCTCCTCCTCTCCGACGAGCATACGGAGCAGCGTCGTCTTCCCCGCCCCGTTGGGACCGATTACCCCGACCCGCTCCCCGGCCCGAAGTCGGTCGGAGAGGTCAAGGATGATGGGCTGATCGCCGAAGCTCTTCGAGATGTCATGGAACTCCAGGACCTTGCTGCCCAGCCGTGGCCCATCCTCCAGCTCCAACTCCACCTCGCGGGGTCGAGTCCGATCGCGACTCCGCTGCTTCTCCACCATATCATGGGCCCGCTCCCGGCGTGCCTTCTGCTTTCCGGTCCGGGCGGGCGGCGAGCGGCGGGCCCACGCGAGCTCCTTTTCCAGAAGCTTGGCTCGTTTCCCTTCCTCCACCTCTCGACGGACCTCCTGCTCGCTCCGGGCTTCCAGGTATTCGGTGTAGCCCCCCTGATAGGAGGTGAGCCCGTGGACGGAGACCTCGATCATCCGATCGACCACCCGGTCCAGGAAGTACCGGTCGTGGGTGATGACCAGGACGGAGCCGGGAAAGTCGAAGATCGTCTCCTCCAGCCAGAGGACGGTCTCCGCGTCCAGATGGTTCGTGGGCTCGTCCAGGAGGAGGAGGTCAGGATCGGAGAGGAGGGTGCGGGCAAGCGCGACCCGGCGCCGCTCGCCTCCGGAAAGGCGACCGAGGGGCCGCTCCCACTCACCGATCCCCAGACGGGTGAGGACCTCCTCGACGCGGTGGTCCCAGTTCCAGCCACCCTCATCCTCGATCCGGGCGGTGAGCCGGGCCTGTCGGTCCAGAAGTCGCTCCAGCCGGTCCGGAGGCGGGTTCTCCGTCAACTCCAGCGTCACCCGCCGGTATTCGGCGAGGGCGGCCTGGAGCTCCCGCCTGCCTTCCGCTGCCGTCTCGAACACCGTGACATCCGGATCCATCTCAGGCGCCTGGGGAAGGTACCCGACGGAGGTTCCGCTCCTGAGGGCCACCTCCCCCTCCTCGTAGCCCTCGAGCCCCGCCAGGATCCGGAAGAGGGTGGACTTTCCCGTCCCGTTCCTGCCGATCACACCCACGCTCTCCCCCTCCGCAACCGAGAGGTCGACCCCGTCCAGCAGGGTGCGAGCTCCGTAGCTCTTCCGAAGGCCCCTCACGTCCAGGATCGTGCTCACCGGCGTGGATCCGGATTCGAGTTTCCGACGGAGACGGGGGAACGCGGCACGAGGGGAGTGTCGAGAGGGTCCGGGACCAGAGGCTTCGGCGTAGGCACAAGCCTACGATGGAGGCACCGCGGAACCCCGTCAACGGGGAGACCCGGACCGGTGGATGGCCGGACGGGCCGTAAGGAACGATCTTCCGTGGAGGGAGAGGTCGGGATCGACCCCGGCCGGAAAGCAGATCGATGTGATCGACCCAGCTACCATCAGGACAGGAGAGGCGTGATGCACCACCAGAACGAGCGGGCCGGTGTCGACGCGGGAAACCGAAAGCACCTCATGCCCGAATGGTTCCGGGGACCTCGCCGGTGGTGCCAGGCACGGGCCCCCTTTCTGGCTCTCGGGCTCCTCCTCCCGTGGAGCGGGCTGACGGCCCAGGCCGTGGAGGAGGCATCTTCGGCGGCTCACACCGCGGAGTGGCAGATCCGGTTCGCGGTCGAGACGCTACCGGAGCAGTTCCGGGAGGGAGCGTCGGTGTACCTCCGGGAAGGCGAAGGTGGCCTCGACCTCACCCCTGTCCGTGAAGCCGAGGGAGACTTCGTCTGCCTGCTCACACTGGAGCCCGAGGAGGAAACGGCGAACGCCGCCTGCTACCACCAGTCCCTCGAACCCTTCATGGCCCGGGGGCGGGAGCTTCGGCGGGATGGGGTCGACGGCCCGGAGATGGTCGACGCCCGCAACCGGGAAGTGGACGAAGGACTCCTGCCCATGCCGGAGGAGCCGGCATCCCTCTACCAGCGCACCGCCGGGCCAGGACAATGGGACCCAGCGACCGGCGACGTGCACGAGGCGGGAAGCCTCTTCGTCATCTACGTCCCCTTCGCCACCGCGGAGTCCACCGGGCTCTCGACCCAGCCCGCCCGAGGAGCGCCCTGGCTCATGGACCCGGGCACGCCGCGGGCGCACATCATGTTTCAGCCGGACATGCAGCCTGGTGGAGGCTGAAGCCGGACCCGAGCCCAAGCGAGCGTGTGCGGAACGGAGGCGGCGACGAACGTCCGTGAGGCAGGGGGCGACCCAGGACGCACGGCCGGTCGGGTGTCCTTTTGGACGTGACTTTCCTATTCTAAGGGTTCTCGTTGGCGTCTTCGATTCCGATCATCCGGAGGCGCCGGGCATGAAGATGAACAGTTCGCCGCATACCAGAGAAAGGATACATCGAACGTGAACGACCGCCTGAACGACCCGTTTGGAGCCCTCGGAACCACCGAACTCCCAGAAGGACCCACCTCGTTCTACCGAATCCGGAAGCTCGAGGAGGAGGGGCTGACCCAGATCGACCGCCTGCCCTTCTCGATCCGGGTCCTCCTCGAGAATGTCCTTCGCCACGCCGGGAAAGGCTACGTGACCGAAGACGACGTTCGGGACGTAGCGAGCTGGAGTCCCACGAACGCGGGGCAGAACTTCCCATTCATGCCGAGTCGAGTCGTGCTCCAGGACTTCACGGGCGTACCCGCGGTGGTGGACCTCGCGGCGATGCGGGACGGGCTGGCGGAGCTGGGTGAGGACCCGGAGAAGATCAACCCGATCGTTCCGGTCGACCTCGTGATCGACCACTCCGTGCAGGTGGACTTTTTCGGCAGCGCGGACGCGTACCGGAAGAACGTCGAACGTGAGATGGAGCGAAACGGAGAGCGATATGCCCTCCTCCGCTGGGCGCAGAAGGCGTTCAAGAACTACAGCGTGGTGCCGCCGGGGACGGGGATCGTCCACCAGGTGAACCTCGAGTACCTCGCCTCGGTGGTCCACAGTCGCGAAGAACAGGGTGCGTCCGTGGCCTTCCCGGACACGGTGGTGGGCACCGACTCGCATACCCCGATGATCAACGGCCTGGGTGTGGTCGGGTGGGGCGTGGGCGGCATCGAAGCGGAGGCCGTCCTCCTCGGCCAGCCGTACTACATGCTTCTGCCCGAAGTCGTCGGGGTGAAGGTGACGGGAGCGCTCCAGGAAGGCGCAACGGCGACCGACCTCGTCCTCACGGTGACGGAGATGCTTCGCAGCCACGGCGTCGTCGGGCGCTTCGTCGAGTTCGTCGGGCCGGGGCTCAGCACCCTCCCGCTTCCGGACCGGGCGACGATCGGCAACATGGCGCCCGAGTACGGTGCGACCGTCGGATTCTTTCCCGTCGACCACGAGACCCTCAAGTACCTCGAGGGCACGGGCCGGGACCCGGAGCTCGTGCAGCGGGTGGAGCGGATTTCCAGGGAGCTCGACCTCTTCCGGACGGACGACAGCCCGATCCCGGAGTACACGGAGCTCCTCGAGCTCGACCTTTCCACCGTGGAGCCGAGCGTTGCCGGACCCCGCCGTCCTCAGGACCGGGTCTCTCTCACGGGCCTCCCGCACTCCTTCGAGGACGAGCTGCCGGGTCTGCTGCCCGAAGGCTTCTCTCTGCCGGATGACGTCGGCACGGAGGAGGCTCGGTCCGGCGAGGAATGGACGGGAGAAGGCGGCGCCAGCCCGGACACGACCCAGGTGGGGGCCGAGGAAGGGGTCCCGGTCGCCGGAGCGGGCGGTGCGCTCGCCCCGGACGCTGCGGTCAAAGCGGAGCGCCGGCGCCGGCGGGGGCCTCACCGGACGGCCGATGTGGAGCTCGATTCGGGAGAGAAGGTCGAGATCGGTGACGGAACGATCGTCATTGCGGCGATCACGAGCTGCACCAATACGTCGAATCCCTCGGTGATGGTCGGAGCGGGTCTGGTGGCGAAGAAGGCCCTCGCACGCGGCCTCCAGGTGAAGCCCTGGGTGAAGACGAGCATGGCTCCGGGATCGAAGGTCGTCACCGACTACCTCGAGAGCTCCGAGCTCCTGCCGTACCTCGAGGAGCTCCACTTCCAGGTCGTCGGCTACGGCTGCACCACCTGCATCGGAAATTCCGGGCCCCTTCCCGAACCGATCGCGGAGGCCGTCGAGAAGGAAGGGATTGTCGTTTCGTCGATCCTGAGCGGGAACCGGAACTTCGAGGCCCGCATCCATCCGCTGGTTCGCGCGAACTATCTCGCCTCGCCGATGCTCGTCGTCGCCTTCGCGTTGGCGGGGCGGATCGACATCGACCTCCACAACGAGCCGCTCGGCAGGGACCAGGACGGAAAGCCGGTCTTCATGGCGGACATCTGGCCTTCCGCCGAGGAGATCCGGGAAACCGTCACCTCTTCGCTCAAGCCGGAGATGTACAAGGACCGCTACGCGGAGGTCTTCGAAGGGGACGAGTTGTGGCAGGCCCTCCCTCTCCCGGAGGACTCCGGCGTCTACGAGTGGGACGAGAGTTCCACGTACATCCGGAAGCCTCCGTTTTTCGAGGGGATCACCCCGGACGCCGAGCCGGCATCCGATATCCGGGGCGCTCGAGTTCTCGCGCTCATGGGCGACACCGTCACTACGGACCACATCTCTCCGGCAGGAGCGATCCCGAAGGACGAGCCGGCCGGCCGGTACCTGCAGGAGCACGGGGTGAAGCCGTGGGAGTTCAACACGTTCGGAAGCCGCCGAGGCAACCACGAGGTCATGATGCGGGGCACCTTCGGCAATGTGCGGATCCGGAATCTCCTTCTCGAAGGAAAGGAGGGGGGATACACGATCCATTTCCCGTCGGGGGAAACGCTGCCGATCTACGACGCGGCGATGCGCTACCAGGAGAACGACACTCCCCTCGTCGTCCTCGCAGGAAAGGAGTACGGAACCGGCAGCTCACGAGACTGGGCTGCAAAGGGGACGGTGCTTCTCGGCATCCGCGCCGTCATCGCCGAGAGCTACGAGCGAATCCACCGGAGCAACCTCGTCGGTATGGGCGTCCTTCCCCTTCAGTTCAAGGAGGGCGACTCGATCGGGAGCCTGGGCCTCGACGGCCGGGAGAGCTTCGACATCACCGGGGTCGAGAACGGACTCGCCCCGAACTCCGAAGCTACCGTGATCGCGCGGCGCGAAGACGGCAGTGAGGTCGAGTTCACCGCGGACGTGCGCCTCGAGTCGGATGTGGACGTGGAGTACTACCGGAACGGAGGAATCCTCCATACGGTGCTTCGGAAGATGGGACGCGGAGAGATGTAGGAAGGAACGGAATGCGCTGCTGCTGCGCGGTCTATCCGGTCTCGTCCTCCCAGCCGCCGAACCCGTTCGGCCGAAACGCCAGGGGCTTTCCGAGTACTTCGCGGTAGACGATCGCGCGCTGAAGTGCCTCGGCATCGCCGGGTCGGAAGAGATCGGCGAAGCGGTCCGCACCTCCGGGAGGGGGTGCGGGCCGCTTGGGCTTCTGGGCTGCAGCGTCCCGGCGCGCGCGCCGCTCCTGGGCTTTCGCCCGATCCATCAGCTCCTGCTCCGAGAGGCTCTGGAGCCCCGAAGGCGCCTCTGCCGCCCGGTCGAGCTCCCGTCGGACCGGTGCCTCATGCTGCGGAGGAGAGAACTCCCACTCCTTCCGCTGACCTTCCGGAAGCCGGTCCCTGCGAGGTGGTGGTGAAGAGAGCTCGGGACTCCGGGGCTGCTCGCTGGTGGGTCGCCGTTCCGGTTCAGCCCCGGGCCCGGTCCTCTCTTGCGACGGCGGAGCTTGCGGGGGCGGCTTCGGGGCTGCGGTTCCGGGCCCACCTCCCAGGACTTCTTCCCAGAAATCGGGTGGAATCATCGTATCCGCGGTCCGACGCTCCCCCTTGGGTACTCCGGCTTCCGGACCTTCACGTTCCTCGGGCGCCCCGACTTCCCACGGTTCGGTCTCACCCCAGGGGGTGTCGGCCTCTTCGCTTTCGTCCTCCCGCTCCATCCGGTCCATCTTCCGCCTCTTCTCCTTGTTGCGCGCAAGGAGGTCGAGGATCGCCGCGAAGGCGACCAGTAGGATGAAGACGAGCTGAACGAGTCCGTCTTGCATGATGTCAGTGCTCCTCCGCGAGGATCAGGAGAGCTCCTGAGAGTTGCCCTGATCCTCTCCGGCGATTGTGTCGCGCATCGACGTATCCGACTGGATGTTCCGATACCTCATGTAGTCCATCACACCCAGGTTTCCTTCCCGGAACGCCTCGGAGATCGCGAGGGGGACCGATGCCTCCGCCTCCACGAGACGCGCCCGCATCTCCTGGACCTTGGCGCGCATCTCCTGCTCGAGCGCGACCGCCATGGCCCGTCGCTCCTCCGCTCTGGCCTGAGCCACCCGCTTGTCCGCCTCAGCCTGATCCGTCTGGAGCTCGGCACCGATGTTCTTCCCGACATCCACGTCCGCGATGTCGATGGAGAGGATCTCGTATGCCGTCCCGGAGTCGAGGCCACGCGAAAGGACGGTCTTGGAGATGTTGTCCGGATTCTCCAGCACCGCCTTGTGACTGTCCGCCGAACCGATGCTCGAGACGATCCCCTCCCCGACCCGGGCAAGGATCGTCTCCTCGCCCGCTCCACCCACCAGGCGGTTGATGTTCGCGCGGACGGTGACCCGCGCCTGGGCGACGAGCTGAATCCCGTCCTTCGCCATGGCGGCGACGCGCGGCGTCGTGATCACCTTCGGATTCACGGAGACCTGGACGGCTTCGAAGACGTCTCGGCCCGCCAGGTCGATCGCGGCCGCCTGCTGAAAGCCGAGTTCGATGTTCGCCTTGTCGGCGCTGATCAATGCGCGGACCACACGATCCACCCGCCCTCCTGCAAGGTAGTGCGCCTCCAGGTCTCCGACGGCGAGAGGGAGGCCCGCCTTCGTGGCCCAGATCAGCGGGCGGACCACCGCGGGCGGATTCACTTTCCGGAGCCGCATCCCCACGAGGTACCCGATCCCCACATGGGTTCCGGCGGAGATCGCCTCGACCCACAGTCGGACCGGGACCGCCCACAGAACGATGAGAAGAAGGACCACGAGCCCGAGAACGAGGAGGGCTGTGGTCCCGAACAGAAGGTCGTCGACCTGCTGGATGAGGGCGAGGCTTCCCAAAAGCGAATCAGCCATCTGCAAGGCTCTCCTTTCTCCTGCGACTTAGATGTGATCCGGATCGGTCCCGGTCATCGGAATTCGGGGAAGACGTCGTCCGGCTCGTCCCCATCCCGCCCGGGAGATTTAACGGGTCGGACCACGTGGCGGTATCCCTCGGAATTCACGATTCGAATCGGGCTACCCGCCTGCACCCACTCCGATTCGGACACCACGTCGATCCGTTCATCCTCGAAGAGACCCGTTCCCGCCGGCCGGAGATCCGTGATCGCGACACCCTCCCGGCCGATCAACTCGGCCCGCATCACGGACGACGTATATCCGGTCTCCCTGCCTGTGGCCTCTCCGAGCATGATCCCCATGCGAATGAGACGTTGGTTGGTCGGGAGCCGCGTGATCAGCACCCATGCACTCATGATCGTGAGCACGAGTGTCGCCGCCAGGACCCCGCCCGCCCGGGTGAAGTCGGTTTGCGTCGGCAGGCCACCGAGAAGGCTCATGTAGATCCCCCCGAGGACTCCGAGCACCCCGAGGATACCGAAGACACCCATTCCGGGCAGGAGGAACGCCTCGATCAGCAGGAGCGCGACCCCCAGCCCGAAGATCAGGAGGGCCTCCATTCCCGCGAGCCCGATGATGATGTGCGACCCGAAGAACAGGCCCAGCGACACCACTCCGACCGCCCCCGCAATCCCGACCCCCGGCGTCTTGACCTCCGCGATCAACCCGAGAAACCCGAGAGTGAGAAGAAATGGTGCGACCATCGGGTGGGAGAAGAAGCGAACCATCCGCTCCGCCCAGTTCACCTCCATCTCCTCAATCGCGGCACCCTGGAGTCCGAGGTCCTCCAGGAGCCCCTCCCAGTGCTCGACCGCACGAGCGTACTCGACCTCCACCGCCTCGGACGTGGTCAGGGTCAGGAGCTGGCCGGCCTCCACGACCCCCTCGACGGCAATCTGCTCGTCCACCATCGCCTCCGCGATCCTCGGATCGAGGCCCCGAGCTTCGGCCAACGCCCGCATGGAGCTCCGCATCGCGGACACGATCTTCTCCGGCGCGGTCACCCCCTCCCCGGTCACGGGCGTCGCGGCTCCGATGATCGAGCCCGGCCGCATGTAGATGCGTTGGGTTGCCAGGGATATGAGAGCCCCGGCGGAGAGGGCCCGACGATTCACATAGGCATAGACCGGCACCTCGGAGTCGCTCACGGCATCCGCGATTCGTTCGGCGGCGTCGACACGCCCGCCGGGCGTGTCGATGTCGAGGATTACCGCGGAAGCCCCTCGGGCCTCAGCCTCCCGGATGCCGCGCTCCACGAAGGGGGCGAGCCCCAGCTCGATCACCCCCTCGACGGGAACGCGAAAGACGACTCCGTTCGCATCCTGGCCTTCCTGGCCCGGAAGTGCCGTGGCGAACATCGCGCCCAGAATGAGGCCGTAGATCGCCAGACGTCTACCCATCGTGATCCCTCCGCTGCGGCGCCGTCTCCGGTCCGCGTGAAGCCGCCGCTCACCTGCGGACCCCGGTACCCGTGTCGCGTCGGTTCGAGCCTTCTTTCTCGAAGCCACCCGTCAGCGCGGCTCGGCTGCACCGCTGCGTAGGAGCTGGTGTGCGTAGTGAGCGCGGCGAATCGCCTGGGGATAGTCTTCCCTCGAAAGAGCATAGCGGGCGCCCCTGAGCAACCGCAGCACACGCTCGAACGATTCCTCGTCACCTTCGAAGGCGGGGTTGCCCAGAGCAGTCAAATCGTCTTCGACCCTTCGGACGAGCCGCTCCGCGACGACCGGCGGCGTGAGCTCCCGAACGCGATCTGCCGCCTCCAGGGCCTGGTACAGCGACTCGGACCAACGTCCCTCCCTCCAGGCCACCTCCGCCTCGTGACTCCCTTCCAACGCGAGGGTCAACTCACGACGAAGCTCCGGTGGAAGCGCCTCGGCCGGAATCGGCTCCAGCGCCAGACTCGCCTCGCGGACGGTCTCCACCAGTTTCCGCTGTCGCTCCATGGACTCGCGGCGAAGGACCGGAAGGGCGTAGTCGTACGCAGCCATCCGGAGCGCCCACCGCTGGATCCCCTCCTCCTCCCACGAGCGCTCCCAGAGGGCGACCGCCTCGCCCAGCTCTCCCTCCAGCTCGAACTCCTCCGCCAGATAGGCGAGCGCCGGTAGGTCGCCCTCGAGGAGGACCGACGCACGGGTCTCGTCCGTGAGCAGCAATGCCACGGGGTCGCTCGCCGCATCGCACCCCACAAACGCAAGCACGAGGACGGCGAGACCTGCCATAACCCTGGAGCGGGTCGGCGAACAGCGATTCATCGGGTATGGGAGCATCCTACCTCAAGGTATGACTCGCCCGGAAGGAGGCGCAAACCTGTACACTCGTCATGCTGTGGCGGATCCCGCGAAGCCGCTTTGAGCGGGCCCAATCCCTTGACCCCTGACGGGGTGTTTGCCTAGGTTGGCGATCGAACGATCGTACGAACCCACACTGAGGTCCCTCTCCTTGGACGAACGGCCCCGCTACGATGCCAAGCTCGCCCGGATTCTCCAGGTGGCCGCCGGCGTTTTCGCGGAAAAGGGATATCATCGCGCGAGCATCCGGGACATCGCGGCGGCAACGGAGGTCAGCCTCTCCGGCCTCTACTACTATTTTGAAAGCAAGGAAGCGCTCCTCTTCCTGATCCAACGTCACTGCTTCGGCACGATCCTGGAGCGGGCCCAGGCCGAGCTGGACGGTGTCGACGATGCCGAGGAGCGACTTCGGATCGTGGTCCGGACCCACCTCCGTTTCTTCCTGAACAACATGCGGGAGATGAAGGTGCTCTCCCATGAGGCGGAAGTGCTCACGGGACGGTACCAGGACGAGGTCTCTGCCCTCAAGCGGAAATACGCCGCGATCGTCTCGGACATTCTCCGCGATCTACGAGGGGAACGGGACGGCCCCGACCTCCGGATCGCCACCTTCACCCTCTTCGGAATGATGAACTGGATCTACACCTGGTACAAGCCGGGGAAGGATCCGGGTGCGGAAGCGCTGGCAAGCGAAGTCCTTCACATTTTCCTCAATGGCTTCCGGTCGGGTGCCGCCACGGAAGCCGATGAAGCAGAAGCAGAGCACGGCGATGGCGCCCCTTCCATCTGGAGGGGTTGAGCTCAGCATGCACACGGCCATCCGCCGACCCGGAGCGGGATCTTCCCGGACCGTCCGGGGGTTGAGAGTACGGGCATCCACGGGAGCACAGCCCTATCCCGAGCACGGGATCGAGGCCCACCACCACCCGCAGCACCAAGAAAGGAAATAAGCATGAGCGAGCAGAAGCTGGTCCATTACGAAGCGAAGGACGGGGTCGCGGTGATCACACTCGATGACCCACCCGCAAACACGTACACGCACGAGATGATGCGGCAACTCGACGAAGCGATCCTCGAGGCCCGCTTTGCGGACGATGTCTCCGTCCTGGTGCTGACCGGAGCCGGGGAGAAGTTCTTCTGCGCGGGCGCGAGCATCCAGATGCTCTCGGAAGTGACCACGGACTTCAAGTACCACTTCTGTCTTCACGCGAACGAGACGCTCCTGCGTTTGGAGCATACGCCGAAGCTGACGATCGCCGCACTCAACGGGCATACCGTGGGCGGCGGCCTCGAGATCGCCATGGCATGCGACCTCCTCGTGGCCCGCAAGGATGCCGGAAAGACCGGCCTGCCCGAGGTGAACCTCGGAGTCCTTCCCGGGACCGGCGGAACCCAGCGGCTCGCCCGTCTCGTGGGGAAGGCGCGTGCGATCGACCTCATGGTGTCCGGCGACACGTTCGACTTCGAGAAGGCCCGTGAGCTCGGCATCGTGAACCGGATTCTCGAGGCGGGAAGCCGGGAGGAGTTCCTGAGCCAGATCCACGAGCTGGCGCGGAGCTTCATCCCCCCCGCCAAGGCGTCGATGGCCGTGGGTCACATCAAGCGGGCCGTTCAGTCCGGCTCGCTTCTTCCGCTGGAGCAGGGTCTCGTGGTGGAGCGAGAGTTGCAGGCGCAGCTCTTCGCGAGCGACGACGCCAAGGAAGGACTGGGGGCATACCTCGACAAGAGAAAGCCTTCCTTCTCCGGTAAGTGAGGCCACGGGGAGGTCGATCTCATGGGGAGTCGTCCCCATGTTCGAACCAATGATGCCTCAACGGGGAGCATTTGCATGAGCGAAGCGGTCCGAGATCGGCTCTGGATCGGCAACGAGTGGGTGGACGCCGCGTCCGGGGAGCGGTTCGAGGTCACGAACCCGGCGACGGAAGAGACCCTGGCTCGCGTTGCATGTGGGGGGGAGGAGGACGTGGATCGAGCCGTGCAGAGCGCCTCCACCGCCCTCGCCTCGAAGGAGTGGAAGCGACTGAGCCCACACGACCGGTCTCGTCTTCTCTGGCGGCTCGGAGACCTGGTGGAGGAGCACGCGGATGAGTTGGGGGAGCTGGAGACCCGGAACAACGGGAAACCCTACTTCGAATCGCGCGCGGTGGACATGCCGTTCGTCGCCGAGTCCTTCCGGTACTTCGCCGGACTCGCAGACAAGATCCAGGGGGCCACGATCCCGGTCTCCGGGCCGTTCCTCAATTACACCCTGCGGGAGCCCGTGGGGGTGGTGGGGTGCATCGTGCCGTGGAACTTCCCACTCTCCATCACCTCGTGGAAGGTGGCCCCTGCGCTCGCGTGCGGGAACACGGTAGTGCTGAAGCCCGCCGAGCAGACACCTCTCACGGCACTTCGCCTGGGGGAGCTCGCGGCAGAGGCCGGATTCCCTCCGGGGGTGTTGAACGTGGTTTCCGGCTTCGGTAAGGAGGCGGGGTCCGCACTGGTGCGTCACCCGAAGGTAGCCCTGATCGCGTTCACCGGCTCGACGGAGACGGGGAAGATCGTGATGCGCGAAGCGGCGGAGACCGTGAAGAAGGTCTCCCTCGAGTTGGGCGGAAAGTCGCCGAACGTGATCTTCGAGGATGCGGACCTGGGCGCGGCTGTCCGTGGCGCGTCCACGGGCATCTTCTACGGGAAGGGAGAGGTCTGCGCGGCCGGCTCACGGGTGCTCGTTCAACGGTCCGTCTACGAGGAGGTCCTCGAGGCCTTCACGGAGCGGTCGAAGAAGATGGCGATCGGGGACCCGATGGATAAGAAGACCCGGATCGGAGCGATCGTGAGCAAGGCCCAGTTGGAGCGGGTCCTCCGCTACGTCGAGATCGGACGGACGGAGGGGGCGCGCCTCGTCACGGGCGGCGAAGCGAAAAAGGTGGATGGAAAGGGGAATTTCCTCGAGGCGACGATCTTCGCCGATGTCGAGCCCGACATGCAGATCGCCCAGGAGGAGATTTTCGGCCCGGTGGCCGCTGTGATCCCCTTCGACGATCTGGAGGATGGAATCGAAAAGGCGAACCGTACGATCTACGGCCTCGCAGCCGGCCTGTGGACCCGCGATGTCGGCAAAGCTCACCGGTTCGCCTCCGAGATCCAGGCAGGGACGGTCTGGATCAACACGTACAATCAGTACGACGCCGCCTCCCCCTTCGGCGGCTACAAGCAGAGCGGGTTCGGGCGCGACCTGGGCTACGAGGCCGCCCTCGAGAAATACACCCAGACGAAGAGCGTCTGGGTGGCGCTGGATTGACGATGCGCGAGTCCTGGCTCGTCGAAGCTCTCCGTACTCCGATCGGCCGCCTCGGAGGAGCGCTTGCACCCGTTCGCCCCGACGACCTCGCGGCGCATGTGATTCGTGCGGTGGTCGACCGGAGCGGGATCGATCCCGCCGCGGTGGACGACGTCCTCTTCGGCTGCACGAACCAGGCGGGAGAAGACAACCGCAACGTAGCCCGGATGGCGCTGCTCCGGGCCGAGCTTCCGGTTTCGGTCCCGGGGCAGACCGTGAACCGGCTCTGCGGATCGGGCCTTCAAGCCGTGGCCTCCGCCGTTCAGGCCATCCGAGCCGACGAAGGCGACCTCTTCCTCGCGGGGGGGGTGGAAAGCATGAGTCGGGCCCCCTACGTCTTCCTCAAGCCGGAACGTCCCTATCCGCGTGGCACGCCCGAGGCGGCGGATACCGTGCTCGGGTGGCGCTTTCCGAACCCTGCCTTTCCCGGCGACTGGACGATGGGCCTCGGAGAGACCGCGGAGGTGGTGGCGGAGGAGCACGGGGTGACTCGTGCGGAGCAGGACCACTTCGCCCTGGAGAGCCAGGGAAGAGCGAAAGCCGCACAGGAGTCCGGCCGGTTCCGGCGGGAGATCGCACCCGTGGAGGTGCCCCGGAGGAAGGCGACTCCACACACCGTCGACAGGGACGAACACCTTCGTCCCGACACCACGCTCGCCGCCCTCGAGCGCCTCCGCCCCGTATTTCGTGAGGGGGGGAGCGTGACGGCCGGGAACTCCTCGGGGCTCAACGACGGCGCTGCCTGTCTCCTCGTCGTGGAGGCCGGAACGGCCCGGAGCCTGGGCCTCCGGCCGATGGCGAAGGTCCTCGGTGCGGCGGTCGCCGGGGTCGAGCCGCAACGGATGGGCCTCGGTCCCATTCCCGCGACGCGGAAGCTCCTGGAACGGCTCGGGATGTCGGCCGGCGACCTGGACCTCATCGAGTTGAACGAGGCGTTCGCGGCTCAGGCGATCCCGTGCATCCGCGAACTCGAGCTGGACCCGGAACGGGTGAACGTGAACGGAGGAGCGATCGCGCTGGGACACCCGGTGGGCTGTTCCGGAGCGAGAATCCTCACCACACTCGTGCATGAGATGGACCGACGAGGTGCCGCGACGGGCCTCGCCTCCATGTGCATCGGAGTAGGTCAGGGTATTGCGCTCGCCGTCGAAAGGGTGGAGTGATCGGATGAAGACAATCGCCGTTCTCGGTGCGGGAACCATGGGCCATGGCATCGCTCAGGTGGCCGCACAAGGAGGCCATGCGACCCTCCTCTACGACGTGGAGGAGGGCGGAGCCGAGGCAGGTCTCGAGCGAGTCCGCCGAAACCTGGAAAAGGGGGTCTCGCTCGGGAAGGTGGACCCGGAACAGCGCGCCGAGACGCTGGGGCGAATACGGGCGACGAGCAGCCTCCCCGTGGCCGTCTCCGAGGCCGACCTCGTGATCGAGGCCGTTCCGGAATCCCTCGAGCTCAAGAGGCGGCTTTTCGAGGACGTCGAGGGCCAGGCGCCGGAGACCGCCGTCCTCGCGACGAACACCTCCTCCCTCAGCATCGATGCGATTGCGCAGGCCCTCGCCCGACCGGACCGATTCATGGGACTGCACTTCTTCAATCCAGTGCATATCATGGCGCTCGTGGAGGTGATCCGGGGAAGCCGGACCGGGGAAGAGGCGATGGACTCGGGACTTCGCTTCGTACGGGAGATCGGAAAGGAGCCCATCGTCGTGAAGGACTCCCCCGGCTTCGCGTCGTCCCGCCTCGGCGTCGCGCTCGGGCTCGAGGCGATGCGCATGGTCGAGGAAGGCGTGGCGGACCCCCATGCGATCGATCGGGCGATGGAGCTCGGATACCGACATCCGATGGGTCCCCTCAAGCTCACCGACCTCGTGGGGCTCGACGTGCGTCTCGGGATCGCGAGCTACCTCCACGAGGAGCTCGAGCAGGAGCACTTCCGTCCTCCGGAGATCCTGCACAGGATGGTGGCAGAGGGAAAGCTGGGGAAAAAGTCGGGCGAGGGTTTCTACCGGTGGGACGACTGATGGAATTCGAAACGATCTTGCTGGAGAAGGCGGGGCCGATCGCTACGATCACGCTGAACCGGCCCGAGAAACTCAACGCGCTCAATCGCACGGTGCGCGCGGAGCTCATGGTCGCCCTCGATCATCTGGCGGATGACGAGGAGGTGAAGGTCGCGATCCTCCGAGGCGCCGGTGAGAAGGCATTCGTGGCCGGTGCGGACGTCGAGGAGTTCGCCGCGCGAACGGCCGCGGAGCAGCGGAAGGTCTACCAGCGTCGGCGCGTCTACGACGCGCTGGCGGAATTTCCGAAGCCGATCATCGCCGCAGTACACGGCTACTGTCTCGGTGGCGGGTCCGAGCTTGCGCTCGCGTGCGACCTGCGGGTCGCCGACCGCACCGCTCGGTTCGGACAGGCGGAGATTCGCCTCGGGATCATCCCGGGAGCCGGCGGCACCCAGCGCTTGGCGAGGCTGGTGGGGCCGGGACAGGCGATGCGGATCGCTCTATCGGGTGACACGGTCGATGCCGATGAAGCGTACCGGATCGGGCTCGTCGAGTTTCTCACCGACGAGGGGCAGCACCTGGAGAAAGCCAGGGAAGTAGCGGAACGCATGGCACGGTGGAGCCCGGTCGCCCTCCGACTGGTGAAGCAATCGGTGAAGGCGGCGCTCGAGGTTCCTCTCTCCGCAGGGCTCGACCTCGAAAAGGAGCTCTTCCTGGCTGCGTTCGCCAGCGAAGACGGTCA
Organism: Gemmatimonadota bacterium; assembly: GCA_007121455.1. Lineage (GTDB taxonomy): Bacteria > Gemmatimonadota > Gemmatimonadetes > Longimicrobiales > Gaopeijiaceae > SKKN01. Next base: position 16,996 of record SKKN01000059.1, read on the forward strand.
GGAGGGAGTCCGGGCTTTCGTGGAGAAGCGCGATCCGGAGTTCAAGGGTCGATGACCGGAACGGACGCCGGAGGGAGCCGCGACGATTCCGAGCGCTCCCGAGACACGCTGGAGGAACAGCTCCGGGAACTCCGGCGCCGGATCCAGACCGCGGACGAGGAGCTCATCCGGATCATCGGCACCCGCCGGGACCTCGTGCTGGAGATCGGTCGTGTGAAGAGCGCCCTCGGCCTTCCGGTGCTCGATCCGAGCCGGGAAGCCTCTGTCGTTCGGAAAGCGGCAGGGAGAGCTCGCGAACTCGGAGTCGACGAGGAGATGACCCGGGATGTGCTGTGGAGGATCATCGCCGCGGCCCGCGCGGCGCAGGAGGGCCGGAGCGAGTGGGGCCCTCCTCCCCACCCTTCCAAGCTCGACCCCTGACTGTCTACCGTCCAATCCGACCTGCCGTGTGTGCCGCTACGACCTCGCCTGACGTCCCCTGGGGCACCCTGAGCAGGTAGGATCCGTTCGGAGGGGTCACGCCGCGCACCAAGTGCGGGTTCAGATCCCGCATCAGCGACGGTGGAACCTCCGCTGCCTCCGCGACCCGCGCGAGGGAGGTTCCCCCGGGGACGAGGACCCGCTCGGAGAGGTACGGCAGGTCCGGCTCCACATCGAGTCCGAAGTGTTCCGCCTGGCTCGCGAGGATGGCCGCCGCGAGGATCTTCGGAACGTATTGGCGCGTTTCCCTCGGAAGGTGCTCGATGATCTCCCAGTACAGCTCGTCGTCCTCCGACACCTCACCTCGTACGCGACTCAGCCCTCGTGATACCCGCGCAGGGCCTGCGTTGTAGGCCGCTGCAGCGAGGTACCAGGATCCGAACTGATCGTGGAGCCCCTCCAAGTAGTCCAGTGCGGCATCCGTCGCGCGAATGGGGTCCCTCCGCTCATCTACCCAATGGTCGATCCTCAGCCCATACGCCCGCGCCGTCGGCCCCATGAACTGCCATATTCCCGATGCGAGCACCGGAGAGGTGGCCCAGGGGGAGAACCCCGACTCGATCATCGCAAGATAGAGGAGCTCCTCCGGCATGTCGCGTGCCCGAAGGCGGTCCCGGATCATCCCCCCGTACAGACCTTCTCTGGCGAGATAATGCTCGAAACTTTCGCGGTCCACCGTCAGAAAACGTCGAATCCAACGCTCGACCCGCTCGTTCACATGTACCGGTAGGTCGGATCGAACGAACTCCAGCGCTGCCTCCTCGACCACGATGGTGGGGCCGTCTTCCGCATCGTCCCCTTCCCCACCCCAGGCCATCAGAGCCACACCGGCCACCATCCCTGCAAGCAAACACGCGTTCAGCGCCACGGGTCCCGGGAGGATTCGGCGCGGCCCGGAAACGAGGAAACGGAACGCGCCCTTGTCTGCCACGCGCTCGCTCTTCCGCTCCACGGTTCGATCGCTGTGCGATCGGGGGGTGGGTTCCTCTGGGTCAGACTTCATACTGCTATCTCCCTCATCCGCTCCTGAGCGCACACGGAACCGACTCGTTCTCCGGATTTCCGTTGCTCACCCCAAGGGCGTCATGTGTGTTCACAGGCCGCCAACCATAGTGATTGCTTGACCTTACGCGGGTCGCCCTCCATGGCCACGACCGGCGATGATTCGAAGCGGCTTCATTGAGCAGGAACCATGCCGCTTCCGGACGCACCCCTTCCAGGTGGACCACGAGAGGGGACCCGACCGATCCGGACGGAATCCGGAAGGGTCGGAAAGAAGAAAAAAGGGCCTCCCCTGCTCGTGACGAGCAGGGGAGGCCCTATCCGAAGTGAGAAGCTTATTCTGCGGGGTAGACCGACACTGCCGACCGATTGCGGAACGTCTCGAATGTCACCACCCCGTCCACCTTGGCGAACAACGTGTCGTCTCCACCCCGCCCGACGTTCTTCCCCGGGTGGAATTTCGTGCCACGCTGGCGAACGATGATGCCTCCGGCGCGTACGGGCTGACCGCCCGTACGCTTCACTCCGAGGCGTTTCGGGTTGCTGTCCCGGCCGTTTCGGCTCGAACCGACTCCCTTCTTATGTGCCATGGTTCTTCATTCCTTCTCAGCGTTCCGTTCGGTCGCGGCAATCAGCGAGGAAAGCGGATCAGAGCACGATCTCGTCGACGCGGACCTCGGTGAACCGCTGCCGATGACCTTGCTTGCGACGGTAGTTCTTTCGCCGCTTCCTCTTGAACACGATGATCTTCTTGTCCTTCCGGTGGCTCAAGACTTCAACTTTGACCTGGGCCCCGTCCACGGTGGGAGCCCCTACGGAGATCTCCTCACCGGTGGAGGCGAGGAGCACGTCATCGAACACCACCGTATCGCCGGCCTCGGCGTCCAGGAGCGGAACTCTCAGCCGAAGTCCCGGCTCGGCTCGAAACTGCTTTCCGCCCGTCTTGAAGACCGCATACATGATATTAGACCTCGAGCCGCTTGCCGGTTTTGAATGATGACGTGATGGCGGGGCGCCGTGCCGGCGGCGCGAGTCAGCCCCTTAGCCGGTGTAATTTAGTCCGCCGGTCGGACGGGTCAAGTCATTGGGCCGTGGGCCCTCAGGTCAGACCCCGTAGAGATCGGTGACGTCTCGCTCCTCGGCGCCCGACGTGAGTCGAAATTCATCCTCTCGGAGGAGCGGGTCATCGAACAGGTCCAAGTCGCTTCTCGTGACGCGTCGCAGCCGTCTGAGGAAGTCCGGCTCGGACTCCAGGATGTAGAGTGCCACTTCCGGGTGCAGGCGAACGATGAGCGCATCCTCGCCACCGGAGGCGGCCCGACGCAGGCTTCGCTCGACTCGGCGGACCACGGTCGGAGGCGTCAAGATGCGGCCCGTCCCTTCGCAGTGGCGGCAGAGGGCGCTGAGCGACTGGAAGAGCGAAGGCCGCACCCTCTGTCGGGTCATCTCGACGAGGCCGAGGTCCGACACCTGGAACGTCTTCGTCCGTGCCCGGTCGCGTCCGAGATGACTCCGGAGCTCGTGGAGGACCCGGTCCCGGTTCCCCTGGGATTCCATGTCGATGAAGTCGCAGACAATGATCCCGCCCACATCGCGGAGCCGAAGCTGCCGCGCGATTTCTTTCGCCGCGTCGACGTTCGTCCGAAGGATCGTCTCCTCCGGATCCTTCTTCCCCTTGCCGGTGAATCGACCGGTGTTCACGTCGATGGAAACCAGCGCTTCCGTGGGCTCCACGATGATGTAGCCTCCAGAGGGAAGGAACACCTTCCGCTGGAATACCTTCTCGATTTCCTCCTCGATCCCGTGGGTATCGAAGAGGGGCTCGGGCCCATCGTAGAGCTTCACCCGCTCCAGGAGGTCGGGATCGACGTTACGGACGTACTGCGTGATCTCCCGGTGCACCGACTCGTCGTCCACAATCACGGCGTCGAATTTGTCCGAGAAGAGATCGCGGATCACGCCACTCACCAGCCGCGCTTCCCGATGGACCAACGCGGGGGCTTTGGAGGAGCCGACCTGCTTCTGGATCTTCTTCCAGGTCCCGTGCAGCCTCTTGAATTCCCCGGCAAATTTCTCCTGCGTCAGCTCCTCACCGACGGTCCGGACGATGAGACCGCCGCTGTCGGGCGGAAGGATGTTGCGAGCGAGTGTCCGAAGCCGAACGCGCTCCTCCCTCTGCTCGATCTTCCGGCTGACCCCCACATGGGACGAGTACGGCATGTAGACCAGGCACCGTCCCGGCAGGGAAACCTGGGCGGTGAGCCGGGGACCCTTGGTGCCGATCGGCTCCTTCGTGGCCTGTACGAGAACCTCCTCCCCTTTCCGAATGAGCTCCTGGATGGGCGGATGCTTCCGCTGACGCCGTCCATTCTGCCCGTCGGTCCGAGCGTCCCCTTCCCCGTTCTCGTCGTCGTCGTCGTCGTCCTGGATCAGGTCGGAGACGTGCAGAAAACCAGCCTTCTCCGTCCCGATATCGACGAAGGCCGCCTGGATTCCAGGCAGAACGGCTTCCACCTTTCCGAGGTAGATGTCCCCGACGATCCGATCCTGGTCGGGCCGATCCAGCATGATCTCCACGAGCAGATCGTCTTCGAGCAGCGCCACCCACGACTCGTGAGCGGACGCGCTGATCAGGATTTCTCGCCTCAAAGGCTTGGACTCCACTGAATTCGGGTCGCCGACGGCCCCGATGGTCTCACGGGTTCGGACGCATGCCCCGTCGTTCGGCCGATGCCGGAACGACCGGGCTCGCCCTCCGAGTCCCTGAGATCCAGCTTCGGGGAAGCCGGATGAATGCTGGCGTCCGATCCCTGCAGATCGGGACGCGGATCATTGGGGAAAGGCCTCCTGAACCAGATGCCGCGCGATCACCAGCCTCTGGATCTCGCTCGTGCCTTCCCCGATCTCACACACCTTCGCGTCGCGAAGCATTCGCTCCGCCGGGTATTCGTCGGTGTAGCCGGCGCCCCCCATGAGTTGAACCGCCTGGATCGTCGCCTTCATCGACAGCTCCGACGCGAAGAGCTTCGCCATCGCAGCCTCCTTCGAGAAGGGACGACCCTGGTCCATGAGCCAGGCGGCATGATACGTGAGATGCTTGGCGGCTTCGATCTCGGTCGCGAGATCCGCGAGGCGAAACTGCACGGACTGGAAATCGAACACCTTCCTCCCGAACTGCTTCCTCTGGTTCGTATAGTGCAGCGCCGTTTCGCAGGCGCCCTCGGCAATCCCGAGCGAAAGTGCAGCGATCCCGATGCGTCCGGAGTCGAGCGTTTTCATGAAGTTGATGAAGCCTCGCCCTTCTTCGCCGAGGCGGTTCTCTTCTGGAACGAGTGCATCCTCCAGGAGGAGCTCCCGGGTGTCGGAGGCGCGCCATCCCATCTTGTCTTCCTTCTTTCCTGCACGGACGCCATCGATGAAGTCCAGTTCATCGGCATGACCCATCCCGAGCCCTCGCGCGCGCTCGAGATCGGTCGTCGGCTTCGTCACCACGAAGCTCGTGATCCCCTTGGAACGCTTCTCCGGCTCCGTCATGGCCGTAACGGTAAAGATCTCGCCGACCCCGGCGTGCGTAATGAAGATCTTCGCGCCGTCCAGACGCCACCCGCCATCTTCGCGGACCGCACGGGTGCGGCTCGCTCCGGAATCGGACCCGGCACCCGGCTCCGTGAGCCCGAACCCACCGAGAACCTGCCCACTCGCGAGGAGAGGAACCCACCGACTCTTCTGCTCCTCCGTGCCGAAGTTGACGATCGGAGTCGTACCCAGGGTCGTATGGGCGGAGACAGTGATCGCATGGCTTGCGTCGTACCTCGCCAGTTCCTGCACCACGAGCAGATAGCTCAGAGGGTCGAGGCCCTGACCCCCGTACTCCTTCGGAATCGGTACGCCGAGAAGGCCCATTCCAGCCATCGCCTTCACGTTGTCCCATGGAAATTCCGCCCGGTCATCGAGCTCCCGGGCGACCGGGACGATCGCCTCACGGGCAAAGTCACTCACACGGCGCTGCAGGCGCCGGTGGTCCTCGTTCAGATATCGATCCATTAGAAGCTTTTAGTCATGATGAACGGCGAGTCTTGGCTGGGGAAATTTATCCCACCCGAGGGCGTTTAAACAGCCCAGAGCCCTGTGCGAGTTCTGCTCATGGCCCGATCGAACCCGGCAGGCATCGATCACACGAGCCGCACGGGTGCGCCAACTCCTCTCCGAAATACTCGAGGATCTGCTTCCTCCTGCACGCCCGAGCCCTCGCGTATCTCTGCACCGCGCTTAGGTTCCCCAGCTTCCTCCGCCTTCGAAGCCAAGCCTCCCTCAATCGCGGAAGCGAAGACTGAAGGACGAGGTCCACCTCGTCCTTATCCTCTTCCGGAAGGGGGCCGAGGAGCCGGATCGACCCGACCCGCGCGAGCACCCGACAGCAGGCGCGGATCTCTCCGGGGGCGGGACCGTCCAGCTCCTGGAACAATCGGCCCAGCGAAACCCGAAGCCGCGCTCCAGGACGCACCCGACGGCGAAGGCCGACCCACGTGCGAACGATCGTGGTGAGGGGCGGATGCGCGCCATCCACGAACGATCGCTGGACGCGGGCATCCCCGGCGCTGCTGAATGCCACGCAGCGGGCGGGCTCCCCGTCCCTCCCCGCTCGACCCGCCTCCTGGTAGTAGGCCTCCAGCGATCCCGGCAGCTGGGCATGCACGACCACACGCACGTTCGACTTGTCGACTCCCATTCCGAAGGCATTCGTCGCGACCACGACGGGCCGGTCCTCCTCCAGGAACCACGCCTGGACACGCTCCCGCTCCGAAGCTTCGAGCCCCGCATGGTAGGAGTGGACGGGCACGCCCAGGGCGGCCAACTGATCGCGGATCGACTCCACGCCCTTACGCGACGAAGCGTACACCAACGCCGATCCGTCTCGCTGCTTCACGAGCCGGTGGAGCCACGCTCGCCTCTCGACGGCCGTTGGGAGAGCCAACACCGTCCACCAGAGGTTGGGACGGTCGAAGCTCTGCACCACCTCCACTGGATCTTGGAGTGCGAGACTTCGACGAATCTCTGCCCGCACTTTCGGGGTCGCTGTCGCCGTGAGGGCGAGGAGAGGCACGTCCACGAGCTTCCGTATCTCCCCGATCCGAAGGTAATCGGGACGGAAGTCGTGGCCCCATTGAGCGATGCAGTGCGCTTCGTCCACGACGAGGAGGGAGACGTGCACACGGGAGAGGAGCTCCCGAAAGCGACTCGTTCGAAGCCGCTCCGGTGCGACGAAGAGGACCCGGAAGCCACCCTCGGGAAGCGCCTCGTGAACGCGTCTCGTTTCTTCGGGCGCGAGCGTGGAGCCGAGGTATGCAGCGGGAAGGCCCGCGCCTCGGGCGCGTCCCACCTGGTCGGCCATCAAGGAGATCAGCGGTGTCACGACCAGGGTGATTCCCGGAAGCGTCGCTGCGGGCACTTGGTAGCAGACACTCTTCCCGCCCCCCGTCGGAAGGATTCCGAGCGCATCCTCTCCGCGGAGCACGGCCCGTACGAGGCGCTCCTGGCCGGGACGGAAGGAGGAGAACCCGAAAAGGGTCTCGAGGACTGCCCGTGGGTCGCCGGAGAGAGGATGCCGTCGGGGGTTCATTCTCGATCGTGCAACCCGTGGCGGGGCGTGGCGATGGTGCCAGGCGCCGACTCCACTCCTGCCGCGCCGACGCATCACTCCTGATCGAACGGCATCACGGTGGGGTCGAGGAGATGGGCCGCCCCCGTTCCGCCCGTGCGCGGTCGATAGCGGTAGGCCGGAGAGCTCGGCAAGGGTCCCGCCCACAAGCAGCGGGAATGGATCTTGCCAATTCCGGGAACCGTCGGGGGGTTCTCACCCCTTCCATCATGTGTCCTACCGCGAGGCGAATATGACGAACAGCGAAGCCGCGCAACCGATTGCCGGGGCTCTCCGGGCAGCCGTGGTCTTCACTCTTCTCCCCCTGATCTTCCCCTTGATCGTGGGAGCCTATCAACCGGTACAAGCCCAGCAGAGCGGGGTCCAACCGGAAAGCGAGGCGAACGATCGACCGGTGAACGCCCTGCGTGCGGGCGACATGATCGAGATCATGTCGTGGCGTGAGCCGGACATGGAGGGTGAATACCTCGTCGACGAGGATGGTCGGGTCATGCTTCCGATGCTCGGGAGCATAGTCGTGACGGATCGGGTTCCGACGGAGCTTCGACGCGAGCTGCAGGACGAGTATCAGGCCCGTTTCCGCGAGGAATCGGTGCAAGTCATCCTCCGGAGAAGGGTCCGCATCCTCGGAGCGGTCGAGGAGCCGGGGCTGTATCACGTGGACCCGACCATGACGGCAGGTGACGTGCTCGCCCTCGCAGGTGGAGTGACCGAAGCTGGAAACCCGAACCAGATCCGGGTCATCCGCGAAGGAGAAACCGTTCGAGAGCTACAGCTCCGCTCCGATACGCCCTTCACGGAGGAGGTTCGTTCGGGAGATCAGGTCATGGTACTCCAGAGAAGCTGGTTCTCGCGCCACAGCACGCTATTCGTGGGTGCGCTGGCATCGGGAGTGGTCTTCTACTTCACGAGGCGCTGAGCGAATCAAAGCATCCCGAAGCTCCCCTTGGGCCGGAGGCCGTTGCGGGTGCCCCACAGGTTCCCGAGGAATCGTGACGGCTGTAGTGCGGTTGCCACACAGGGAGAAGGCTCCGTCTCCGGAGTCCCGACCGCCATGCGCCAAGGAAAGCCAATTTTCTTGACGGATCTGCCGATGCGCGCCCTTGGCCCTGAAGTTGCACTTCCTCACGTCTCTACGGCGACCCCCGTCTCCGCAGTTCTGACCACCGTGTCCGCCAGTTGACGAGGCATGAGATGATCGGCCTTTCAAAATATCCGACCCGCGCTCCCGGAACCCGCGAGGTGCTGGAGCATCCTGTTGCCGCCCTTGAAAGTGCGTGTCGATGCCGGGACCGGTCGGAACGCATCCGTCCGGCGCCCCCGACGCAGTCCAACGGGGAATCAGGCACAGACACGCTTTCGTGGCCGAGTGAGGCGCCGTTCACCCAGCAGGACCTGGAGCACATCGAGGTGGGGGACCACCTCGGGTTGATGGCGGACGAGCAGCTCACGGACTCCGACTGGCTCGTTCCTCTGGTACGGGATGGCTTGCAGGGGGGTGAGCGCGTGCTGGTTCTCTCCGGGCCCGCCCCGGTCGAGAGGCTTCTCGCGCTATTCCAGAGCTCGGGTATCGAGGAGGAGCCGTTCGTCCGCGGAGGGCAGCTGACCGTCACACCGGCACCGAACCTCTTCATGCGCGACGGCGACTTCGATGCGACCGTCGCCCTCGCCTTCGTGGAAGCCGAGATCGAGGTCGCGCACGCAGTGGGATACCGCGCGCTGCGCATCATATCGGACATGGGCTGGGCGCTCGAGCAGGTAAGGGACCACCGTCGGCTCCACCAGTACGAGGAGCACCTGCACCGGATCGTGGCCGGCCGCCCCTGCCTGGCCATCTGCCGGTACCACGATCAGCCGATCCGGACCAACGGCAACGGTGCGGCGACAAACCCCGTCCTGTCCTGCCACGCTCGCTGGTTGGGTGCGGATGGGGTGACTCCGCACTTGAACGGCATTCACTCGCCGGGCGGTGCCTCCTGGCTCACCGATCCGTTGCCGTTCCCGGTGCCCCACGATCCGCTGCTCGACATGCGGAGCAGGTCCTCGGCGCCGAGGAGATCGACCGGTCTCGAAAAGAGGAACCCCTGAGCATAGGGACAGGCGAGGCGGTGAAGCGTTTCTCGTTGAGCGGGCGTCTCCACTCCTTCCGCGATCACCTGCATTCCCAGGCTACGCGCCAGGGCGAGGACGGACCGGACCACCGATCCAGACTCGAACCCCGTCTCGCGTAGATTCCCCACGAACAGCGGGTCCAGCTTGAGCAAGTCCACCGGGAATCGGGGGAGCGACGCGAGCGTGGAATACCCCCGGCCGAAGTTGTCGATGGAAACTCCAACGCCCATCGAGCCGAGGGCTTCGAGTACCTCCGAGATCCCCGGTGGCCCCTGGGCGAGGACCTCCTCCGGGATCTCGAGTTGAAGAAAATGCGGATCGACCCCGGTCTCCTCGACCGCCTCTTCGAGACCCCGGATCCACATGGGTGCCGTGAGCTCCGAGGCCGACAGGTTCACGCTGAGGATCGGGGGGGCATCGGGCCGGTAGCGGTCCTGCCATGCCCTGAGTTGTCGGCAGGCTTCCCGTAGCACCCAACGCCCGATCGGGACGAGGAGATTCATTTCCCCGGCAAGGGAGATGAAATCCCCCGGCAGGAGGAGGCCGCGGTCCGGGTGGTTCCAGCGAAGGAGCGCCTCGAAACCGGCGATCCCCCCGGTGGCCAACTCCACCACGGGTTGGAAGTGGAGAATAAACTGTTCACTCTCGAGCGCAGCCCGCAGATCGTCCCTCAACTGGGAGAGGGCGAGCATCTCCGCCATGAGTTCGTCGTCTGCGAGGCGGTACCGGCGCCCCCCCTCGCGTTTGGCCCGGTACATGGCCGCATCGGCATCCCCGAGCATGGCATCCGCATCGGGGTAGTCCGAGTCGCTGAGGACGATACCGATGCTTGCTCCCACCGATACTTCCTCTCCTCGGAGATCGAAAGACCTGGACAGTTGGGACTCGATCCGATCCGCTACCAGCAAGACATCGCCGATGTGCTCGACGTGCTCGAGGAGGATGACGAACTCGTCCCCACCAAAGCGCGATACGGTATCCCCCGGCCGAACCGAGTCCTCCAATCGCCGAGCCACGGCGGAGAGAAGCTCATCGCCGATGAGATGCCCGAGCTGATCGTTGACCTCCTTGAAACCGTCGAGGTCCAGAAAGAGGACGGCGAAGCGGAAGTCGTTCCGCCGCTCGGAGCGCTCGATGAGGCGGCTCAACCGCTTGAGGAAGACATGGCGGTTCGCGATGCCGGTGAGCGAGTCGCGCTCCGCTTTCCGAAGCGCTTCCTCGACACGCCTCGTCTCCGTCACATCGCGCAGGATCGAGATGAACGTCCGAACCTGCCCCTCCGAATTCCTCATGGGAAAGACATCCCACCTCATGAGAAATTGACTCCCATCCTTCCTGTACGCGACGACCTCCTCCGACGCGGCAGTGCCCCGCTTCAAGCTCTCCCGCACCCTCTCGACCGACTCCGGCTCTGTTTCAGGACCGGAGAGGAGGCGAAAGCTTCGGCCCAGGACCTCGAGCTCCGTGTACCCGGTCATCTCCAGAAACGCGGGATTCGCGTAGAGGATGGACGGCCCGCCGCCGCGAAAGCTGGCGGTCGTGATCACGACCGCCTCCCCCACGCTCCTCAGTGCAGACTGGAGGAGCTGAAGCTCCTCCTCTGCGCCCACTCCGGTTCGCCCCGCCCCCCGCTCATCCGCTTCCTGGGCCTCGGCACGCGCAAACAATTCCCCAGCGACCCATCCCACCGGCTCGAGGGCTTCGTCCACGTACTCGTCCAACTCCTGCTCGCGGCCGAACGAGAGCTCGAAAACACCATGGCAATGGCCCCTGCTCACGACCGGGAGCGCCCATGCTCGACCGAAGACGGCGCCTTCACCGTGCTGATGCTCCGCGACAGGAACTTCCACCGTCGTATCGGCCCCCCGGACGGGTGAGCCGGCTTCCCACGCCCTCCCCGGGAGCCCCTCTCCTTTTCGAAACCGGGCGCCTCTCACCACCTCCGCCAGAGCATCTCGGACATGCGGTTCGTCGCTATGGATGATCCCGCTGGAGACCAGAGCGTCTCCTTCGGCGGTCGGGGTCCAGAGGTGCCCTGCAGGAACTCCCAGTTCAAGACAGAGATCACCCAGGAAGCGTGTCAGAAGCTCCTTTCCGGAGAATGCTTCCTCCGAGGCGTTCCGAAGTGCTTTGAAGATTCTCGGTACCGGACCCACCGCTCGACGGAGCCTCAGTTCCTCCCGGAGCTCCCGCAGGAGCTGCACCCTCTCCTCGACCTCCTTGTCGGGGACGCTTTCGCCCACCTGCAACCACCGATCGAACTGCGGATTCGCTCTCGTCCTCCCCGTGAGATCCGCCTCGTCCGGATGCGACAAGAAGCCTCGCAGCAGCAGCTCGGGTGATGCCCGATCGAGGTTGAAAACGCAGAGGACCGAGCAGACTGGCTCTTCGTCCAGGAGCAGGTTGAGGCCGGCCTCGTAGGCCGTGAGAGCGGGCAGGTCGCCATCCCGTCTCCCGATCCCCCCCATCTGATGCACGAATCGAACGCCGAAGAATCCTTCCTCCTTCGCGCGTGCCACCTCGGCGCGAACGAGCGACAGAGCGTGGGACCGGTCCACGAATCCCTCGGGTGAGAACCAGGAGCGAAGCGAATGGAACTCCAGCCGAGCCTCGGCCATGAGGTCTCCCACGTTCAACCCACCGCTCCGGAGCGCGGCGAACAGCTCCTCGAAGGAGGGGCCCCCGTTCACCCAGATCACCCGCTCCCCGGCGTCGATTCCCTCGCGAGCGAATTCACGCCCCGCAGAGTGAGCCTCCCCCAGGTCCTGGCAGACGAGGAGAGCGTGACTGCCGACGGGGCCATTGGGTTCGAGCTCACCCATAGGCGGACCTCGGAGACCCGGCGAGGGCTGGGGGCCGAGGCCGCAAGGCACGGAGGCGGAAAGAGCTCATGTCGGTCGAGGGCTCAGGCTGAAGGCTGCGCGGATCCCGTCTCTCCTGGGCCCTCGGTGCAGAGGCCGTGCCGGAGCGTGAAAGCGCGGGAACCTCGCACAGCGCCATATCTCCAGGAGCCGGTCGCGTGGCGCTCTTCCCGCACCTTGTGGCGATACCGCGGTCCGGCTATGGGACGCGCAAACCGAGTGAGACCACGATCCGTTCCGCGGACTCGGCTGCAGTCCATCGGGTGCCTTCGACGAAATTGTCCCGGTCGAGTCTGTAGGTTACCGAGGCGAAACCCATTGCGCCGGGGGGCTCCACGCTGAGCCCTACCTCGACCCGGCGGCCTCGCTCCACCGCACCGCGGGCATTGCTCCTTCCTCCGATCGTGTGGGAGTACCGCCCGGATGCCCATGCGATGTCACGGACGAGGGGTGCACGCACGGAACCACCCATGCTCCAGACGACGAGGCGGCGGGTGCCCGCCGCGTTAAGCAACCCTCTCACTCGCGCGCCTCCCTCGATCCGCATCCACGGAAGGACACGGACGCCCCCGTGTGCTTCCCCTTCGTGAAGGTCCCCTCCGGTGCCCGGTCGAGGGCCGTTCAGGACCGAGGCAAGGTAGCGTCCTTCCAGTTCCCCCCACCCGATGACGAGCCTTCCTTCTGCACCGTATGCGGCACCTCGCAGCAGAAGGTTCTGGAACTGCGCCTCCTCGATGAGGACGAGCTCGGTCGCTCCTCCAATCACCTCGATCGACGTTCCGCGAAAAAGCTGACCCTCGAGAGGGAAGGCCAAGCCCGCGAAGAGGAGAACACCGATGCAGAAACCGGGTGGCCTCAAGGATTCGCTCCCGGGGATGCGGACTCATCGAGGGTGGGTTCGGCCTCCTCGGGCTGGATCCGGAGGAGCGGCATGGTAGGCTCTCTGGTCCCGCGCACGAGGCGGTCCAGGAAGCCGATCGCCCCCGCCACGATCGCGGCCGTTCCGAGCGCGGCCCGTCCGCTGCCGCCGACCCTTCCTCGCCCGTGCAGCGACGATGTCCCAACGGCTCGCGGCACGAGCAGAACCGCGGTCCCGGTGAGGACGCCGAGCGCGAGCGACCCGAGCGCCCTCCGGCCCCACTCCTGCCCCCCAACCTCGGCGTCGGCGACCCCCGCGTCACCGGGCGCGCGATCCTCGTCGAGCCAGCGCACGGCGAAGGGAAGAATGGTGTGACGTACGGCGGATCCACCCTCCGTCAGCGAGATGACTCGCAGATGAGCCTCTCCCTCGAGCACCGGATCCCCTCTCCAGTCGAGGCCATCCCATCCAAGGGAAAGACTGTCACGAACATCGCCTCGGAAAAGGTCACGGATCGGAATGCCGAAGGTGTCGCTTACATGCACGCGCACAGGGTGGGGCGTCGACACCACCACCTGGATCGACGCCGAATCCCGGCCGGCTCGGATCTCTCCCTCGTCCGTGATTGCCACGGCTGCAGCAGGGGTGTCCCGCCGCACTTGGTCGAAGAATCCCGTTACTTCCGGCGGAAACACCAACTCATCGGGTCGGTAGCGTGGATCCGCGATCACGACGTTCTGGAATGCCTCTACCGCGGCCTCCCGGTCGCCCCTGAAGAACTCACTTGCGCCGAGGTATGCGAGGGCGCGGGTTCGATCAGGACACCGCGCACCGCTCTCTGCCTCCAACGCCCGTCGGAGCAACTCCGTCGCATCGTCGAGACGCAGCTCCCGGTAGGCGATGACACCTTCCTCGATCAACTCCGTGGGACAGGGTTGCTGTACGAGCTGGGTGGGAAGGAGAAGCGCCGCAATGAGGGCCGAAACGAGCCCCGGAGTCACGGGTTCCCCCGGTCGAGAACGATCTCCGTCCGTCTCACCTCGGAGCCCTCGCTGACCTCGATCTCCTCACGGTACGGAGCGTATCCCTCCCGCTCGATACGCAGAAGGTGAACACCCGGCGGAAGCTCGAGCCCGACGATCGGCGTGGTACCCACCGCCTCCCCGTTGACATAGACTCGCCCCCACGGGTAGGAGCCTACGTACAGATTGCCAACCGCGTGGTCGGGTGGGTCGAGCGCGCCCGGTGACAGCTCCCGACCACCGGCCGGTGGAGGCCGGAGGTCGGAAGAGGAGGAGATGACCTCGGGGGCGGACGGAGTCGATAGTATCTCCGTCCCAGCGACCGATGAAGGTGACTGAGAGGGAGGCGATGGCTCCTGAGCGGCCTCGGCAGGCAGCGATTCCTGGGCGGCCTCGGGAGACGACACGCCAGGAGTTTGGAGAGCATCACCTTCGAGCTCGGCCTGGGGAGCAACGGTGGGCTGCTCCCCCGCCGGCCCCGCGACTTCCGCGTCCGTCGTTGCACCTTCAGCGAATGACTCCAGGGCAAACGCTCCCGATCCGGAGGGTGCCGAGGAAGGACCAGAATCGCCCGTCCTCTCACTCGCGAAGAGGTTCGGCTCCCACCGGCTGGTCAGGAACTCGTCTTCCGCCGTGGGCACTCCATACCAGAGATAGGCTCCGCCTCCGACGAGGAGCAGGGCACCAGCAGCCAGAATCCACCCTCTCAGGGAAGAACGGGAGCTCTCGGCGCCCTCCGGAGCCGTGGGGACGAGCACCACCGGTTCGTCTTTCTTCTTCCTTTCCACCCTCGCTCCTCCCGCCGAAACCGCCGGCCACCGAACACCGCTGCCTGGGCGCCGATCGTGAGAGGAGAGAGTAGGTCAAGATCCATGCCACCCGGACGAGGAGAGGCGGACCGATAGGGGAAGTCGACTCAGGCGGAGGGCGGAGAACCTCGCCGGAGTGTCATGACAGGAGCGCCACGGTGTCGTGGAGTCGCCACAGCAGGGGGGCGCCGACGGCGGCGTGGAGTCGAGCCCGCCTCCGGCCTTCGAACCGATTACCTGCCTGCGGCGAGGAGGTTGCTCTTCTCCAGATTGTGCTTGTCGAGCAGGCGATAGAGCGTGGTCCGGTCCACCCCGGCGATCCTCGCTGCCTCCGACATGTTGCCCTCTGCCTCCTGAAGGACCCAGGTGAGGTATCGGCGCTCGAAATCGGTGAGGACCCGGTCACGTGCGCTGTGATAGTCTTCACCCGCAAGGTGTGGTAGTGCGAGGGTGGCCGCTCGCACGCTCTCGATCTCGTCGTCATCGAAGCTGGGAAGCGCCTCGGGCCCGATCTCCTGGCCGGGCTCCGCCATCACGACCGCGTGCTCGATGACGTTCTCGAGCTCCCTCACATTCCCCTTCCAGGGACGCTGCTGCAGCTCTCGGATCGCCTCCGACGAAAACGCGGGCGCAGGCAGCCTGGATTCGTGGTGGTGCGACCAGTAATGCTGGAGGAAGTGCCGGATGAGGACCTCGATATCCTCCGGTCGCTCGCGGAGGGGCGGGATGTGGATGGGAACCACCCGCAGGCGGTAGTACAGATCTTCCCGCAGGCTCCCGTCCCGCACGGCCTCACCCGGATCACGATTCGTGGCCGCAATGAATCGAACGTTCACCACCGCATCCGTCTTCGTGCTTCCGACGCGGCGAACGACCCCGTCCTGGATCACGCGGAGGAGCTTGGCCTGCGTGCTCATGGACATCTCGGCCAGCTCGTCGAGGAGGAGCGTGCCGCCATTCGCTTCCTCCATGAGGCCGGGCTTCTCGCGCACCGCACCGGTGAAGGCACCCTGTACGTGGCCGAACATCTCGGACTCCAGGAGCGATTCGGGGATCGCAGCGCAGTTCACCGCCACGAGCTCCCGAGAGCTTCTCCGGCTGTGCTCGTGGATGAACTGGGCGACCATCTCCTTTCCCGTACCTGATTCCCCGGTGATGAAGACCGCCGCATCCGTTCTGGCCACCTTCCTCGCCAGCTCCATGACCCGGTGGAACGAGGGTGACTCGCCCAGCAAGCGAACGGTCCCGATGCTCCAGTGGCGATCCTCGCCCTCCTCCTGGAGTCGCTGGGTGTCGCGACTCACGAGGACGGTGTGGGCGGCCCGGCCGAGGATGATCTGGAGGTGAGTAGCAGAGAACGGCTTGGGGAGGTAGTCCCAGGCGCCCATTCGCAGCGCTTCGATGCTCGATTCGACGCTGGGCTTGCCCGTGATGACCAGGACCACGGCATCGGGCCGGACCTCCAGTGCCTTCTCGAGGAGCGCGGTCCCGGGCACCCCGGTCATGTAGAGATCGAGGAGAATGATGTCGTAGGTCCCCTGCCGCACCCGTTCCTCCGCCTCCACACCGCGACTGCAGGCGGTGACCTTGTACCCCTCGTGCTCCAGCACGCTGGCGAGACTCTCGAGGAGGGAGGCCTCGTCGTCCACGACGAGAACACGGATCGAGCTTTTCTGCTTCCGGGTGAGCGTTAGCGGTGTGGTACCCCCCACCTCCGATTCCTCGGGAGGTTCATTTCCGTCGCGTCGCCCCGGGTGCGGAGCCGTACCGCCATCGTACTTCCCCAGCGCACCGTCCTTCGCCGGGGTGCTCCGACGCTCCCTTTGCCGACCCATTCAAGCCCTCGCTCATCCATAATTTGATCCGTGCAACGCCCCGGTTGGGGCCCTTCCACATTGCGGCCTTTCGCCGCGGTAAGGACGCAACGTATGTGCCACACGGGGGGCTCCCCAAGTTGCGCCATCGCCACTGTCCGAAGGAGGAATAACCACCTCGACGCCGGGGCGAAAGTTGCCGCCTCCACCGTCGCCGGCGCCGTCAGGACGCAGGCGTTTCAGAGACCTTGTCCGACATGACTTCGGACCTCCGTCCGGCCCCGCATCCCGCTGCGAATAAACAGATGGCGCCGCCACTCGGCACCGGGATTGCATGAATCCGCCGGAAGTACCGGCAGCGAACCTGCCCTGCCGCACGAAACTCTACCTCATAGGAAGAGAGAATGGACCGAGAACAGCATTCAGCCCCCGGCTCCTCGGACGCGGATCGACATTCCATGCCGGCGCGGGCGAGCGGTTCCTCTCCCCCTCCCGCTGAGCAGGTAGGCAGCGGCGACCCCGGCATGGCCCCCTATTACGGCGGCTCTCCGGGTGGCGGCGATGAGAACTGGCAACGGTACCTCTCCGCGC
Organism: Gemmatimonadota bacterium; assembly: GCA_007121455.1. Lineage (GTDB taxonomy): Bacteria > Gemmatimonadota > Gemmatimonadetes > Longimicrobiales > Gaopeijiaceae > SKKN01. The sequence continues at coordinate 34,205 of SKKN01000059.1, forward strand.
TTCTCCGTCGTAAATGGGTGCTCCTCATGATCGTCGTGCTCGGCTCCGTGGCGGGCATCGGCGCCGCAATGCTGGTCGAGCCGGAGTACGTGAGCGAGGTGAGGCTCTGGGTAGATCAACGAGATGGGGGAGCGGATGGGCCGTTTGAAAGTGCGGCGCTCCTGCAATCGTACGATTGGGTCGATCTCCTCAGGTCGTATGCAGTGCTCGAATCGGTCGTACAGGACCGCGCCCTCATCGTCCGCCCCGGATCGTCGAGGCAGGCAGACGCATTCCACGAGTTCCGGGTCGAGGACCGATACGATCCAGGGCGGTATGAGCTCCGTGTGGACGACGCAGGAGAAGCGTATTCGCTGTGGGCCGACACGGTTGAAGTGGATTCTGGAGCGCTATCCGATGGGCCGATCGGACGGCCGGCGGGCTTTCTGTGGGAGCCGCCGGCGGAGCACCTCTCCGCGGGGAGCTCGATCGAGTTCCGCCTGATCGCCTCACGGGACGCGGCCCGGGAGCTGGGTGAGCGCATGGACGTCCGGATGCTCGACCAGGGCAACTTCATGCACATCGCACTCCGGGACCGCGACCCCGAGGAAGGCGCCGCGACCTTGAACGCGGTCGCGGATCGGTTCGTCTCGCTCGCAACCCAACTCCGCACCGGGAGGACCGACGAACTCGAGGAGCGCCTCGCGAACCAGCTCCAGACCTCGGAGGAACAACTCGTCGAGGCCGAGTCGGCACTCGAGTCCTTCCGGTCCCAGAACATGACGCTCCCTGCCGCGGACGGCTCCGAAATGAGCCCCACGCAGACAAACTATTTCGACCGTTTGTACGAGCGGGACCGAGTGCGCCGAGACCTTCAGGCGCTCGACGACATCCTCGATGGGACGGATGATGACCCTGCCGTGCTCCCAGTCCTCCTCGAAGGGATCCCCATCACCGCAGAATCCCCTCGCATGCGGGCGTCCCTTGAAGAGTTGGCCGCAAAGCGCCTAGAGCTCCAGGCTCTGGAACGGAACTACACCTCCGAGCACCCCGACGTCCAGGTGCTCGCGGAAGAGGTCCGAGCCCTCCAGGAACAGACGATTCCAGGCATGGCACGTCAGCTCAGGAACGCGTTGGCTCGAGAGGAAGCGGATCTCACCAGCGAGGTCGACGCTCGATCCGCTGAGCTGGCGGCGATCCCCAGCCGTTCGACCGAATCGGCCAGGCTCCAGCGATCCGCCGCGATCGCCGGGGAGCTGTACACCACCCTGCGGGAGCGGCATGAAGCCACCCGCCTGGCGGCTGCGAGCAACGTGCCGGAGATCCGGGTGCTCGATCCGGCCGAGCCCGCGCAAGACGCTCAAGACCTACAGAGCCGCCTGATCCTCTTCGCAATTGTCGCGAGCCTCGGCCTCGGCGTCGTCGGCATCCTCCTCCATGACCGGTTCGACCCCAAGGTCCGGTACCCGGAAGAGATATCGAGGGACATGGGACTTACGATCCTGGGGACGATCCCACACCTGAAGCTCAAGAAGGTCAGGAAGGGACCACAGGTCGCTGAGGAGGCGACCGAAGCCTTCCGGAGCCTCCGCCTGAACTTGACCTATGCCTTCGGGGCGGCCGGACCTCTCGTCACCGCCGTGACGAGTCCCGCACCAGGCGAAGGAAAGTCGTTCGTCACCATGAACCTCGCGCTCCGATTCGCTCGCTCGGGATCGCGAACCCTCCTCGTCGATGCCGACATGCGCCGAGGGACGTTGCACCGCAGCATGAACCTCCCGAGACGGCCCGGACTGATGGACTTCCTCACGGGAGAGTCGCCCCTCGACGAGATCGTCCACGAGACGGCGTTCGAAGCGCTGGACCTCGTTCCATCCGGTGTCCGGATGAAGAATGCGCCGGAGTTGCTTTCGGCGAGTAAGCTGAACGAATTCGTTGCGGTGTTCAAGAAAGAATACGACGTGATCCTGTTCGATACACCACCCCTCGGCGTCGGTGTGGATCCCCTCGTGTTCTCCGCCCTCACCGGCAACGTCCTCATGGTGCTCCGTGCCGGGTCCACAATGCGAGGCTTTGCGGAGACGAAGCTGGAAAACCTGTCACGGCTACCCATCCGGGTGCTGGGCGCGGTGTTCAACGATGTCCCGCCGGGAGACAGCTATCCGTATTACTACAGCTACTTTCCCGACTACGAGACCAAGGAGGAGGCAACCGCCCAGCTCCTCGACGCCTGAAGCGACGCCCGGGGGTCCGGGCTGAGCCCGGGCCCCCGGACACCCATCAGGCCGGGTGAGCAGCCGCCGCATTCGGCCGACTCCTGTCGCGAGACCGCAACTCAGTCTCCCCTCCCCTGATCCGTCGCTCCGTTTCCACCAAGCGCGGAATGCCAGCAGCTACGCGATCTTTCGAGCGGAACCTCCATTTGGGCCCGCGGGAACGCGGATCGGTACCGTTCTTGACTCTCTTACCCCGTGCAGGCCCGGGCTCCGAAGAAGCCCGGACGACATCCTGCTCGACATGTTGGCCTTCGCTGAGTACGGGCGAGGGGGCCGTCGGGCGCCGGACGGGCGGGGACCCCGTATACCAAGGAGTTCAGATGTGCGGAATTGTGGGATATACCGGCCGGCGGGAAGCCCCGCCGATTCTTCTCGAAGGTCTCCAGCGGCTCGTGTACCGAGGGTACGACTCAGCCGGGCTCGCCGTGAGCTCGAACGGTACCCTTGCTATTCGGAAGATGGCCGGACCGGTGGAGGACCTGTCCCAGGACATCCTCCAGACACCGCTCCGTGGGGTGGCGGGCATCGGGCACACCCGCTGGGCAACCCATGGGGCCCCCACGACCCTGAACGCACATCCGCACACGGATTGCTCGGGCCGGATCGCCCTGGTACACAATGGGATCATCGAGAACGCAGATCGACTTCGAGCGGAGTTGTCCGCATCGGGCCACACCTTCCGCACGGATACGGATACCGAAGTCCTTGCACACCTGATCGAGGATGCGCCGGGTGAATGCCTCGAGGACCGTGTCCGAGCGGTCATCGGACGGGTCAAGGGAAGTTATGGAATCGCCGTCGTCGGCACGGCCGAGCCAGGAAAAATCGTAGCCGTCCGCCAGGGCTCACCGGTTCTCCTCGGGCTAAGTGAAGGCGGCACCTTCGTCGCATCGGACGCCGCGGCGGTGAGAAGCCACACGGACGAAGTGGTCTACCTTCTCGATGGCGATCTCGCTGTCATAACTGCGGACGGATACCAGATCCGGAGAGGGAACGGGACGATCCCGCTCCGACGTCCCACACGGGTCGCGTGGAGCGCGGACGCGGTCGAGCTCGCCGGGTTCGAACGGTATATGCTGAAGGAGATCTTCGAACAGCCGGATGCGATCCGTAGGACGATCGCGAGTTGGTCCGCCCGGAACGAATCGGAGGATGCGCTGGCCCAGTGCAACCTCACGCCCCTGGAGTGCCGCACCTTCGAGAGGATCCAGATCGTGGCGTGCGGGACGTCCTGGCATGCGGGACTCATCGGCCGCTACATCCTGGAGGAGATGACGGGCATCCCGGTTCAGGTGGAGTACGCTTCCGAATACCGGTACAAGTGTCAGCTTCCGCTCCCTGGAACCCTGACACTCGCAATCTCCCAATCCGGGGAAACGGCCGATACGCTCGAAGCGCTCCGGCGGGCACAGAGCGAGGGCTCGCACGTCCTCGGCATCGTGAATACCGTCGGGAGCACGATCGCAAGAGAATCGGATGGCGTGATGTACCTGGCAGCGGGACCGGAGATCGGTGTGGCTTCCACGAAGGCGTTCACCAGCCAACTCGTGGCTCTCCTCCTCCTCGGCCTCACCTTCGGGGAGGCTCGTGGGGCGCTTGCGCCCCCGAGAGCACGGGAATTGGAGGGAGAGCTCAGGAAGCTGCCGGAGCTGGTACGGCGATCTCTGGAGGTGGACCGTGAGATCAAAGAACTCGCGAAGATCGTCTCGAACCCGCGCGGGTTCCTCTATCTCGGACGTGGGGTGAGCTTCCCGGTCGCCCTCGAGGGGGCACTCAAGTTGAAGGAGGTCAGCTACCTCCACGCGGAAGGCTACCCGGCAGCCGAGATGAAACACGGCCCGATCGCCCTCGTCGACGACGATACACCCGTCGTCTTCGTGGCACCTCGGGACGGGCTCTACCGAAAGGTGCTCGCGAACATCCAGGAGGTTAAGGCGAGAGGAGGCCGGATCATCGCGATCTGTGCCGAGGAGGACGAGGAGGAGATGGAGCTCGCGCGACTGGCGGACCACAGAGTCCACGTCCCCTGCCCGAGCGATCCCCTGCTGACACCGGTGACCACCGTGGTCCCCCTGCAACTGCTTGCATACCATGTGGCCATGCTCCGTGGCTGCAATGTGGATCGGCCAAGAAATCTCGCCAAGAGCGTGACCGTGGAGTGAGTTCGGCGGGCGAACGCCGGAACACCCCCCACCGCGACAGACCCATCCTCGGTCGGTCGAGGATCGAGTAGAGCGCGGGGGCCCCCTCGCCGCGGGCATCCCACCTCCTCGTGCTTCAAGCCGATGAGGCGGGAAGCTGCCCAACCGCAGCAGACCTCCCCAAATGCCGGCGTTCGCCCCCCAACCGACCCCTTCCACTCCGGCTTCCCCGACCCTTCAGCGCCCTACCGTTGCACGTACACCACGCCTTGTGCGAGCGAGAACGGAAGACGACGAACCCCCAAAATCCAGTCCTGGCAAAGACTCCGATAGGGGAATGATTTTACCCCTTGCGCCCAGTTGCACGCCCCCCTCATACTGCGGTGAAGTTATGCAACGGGATCGAGGGCGCCGTAGTGGCCAAGCCACTACCATGAGGCGTCCACGCCTCGCCAGAGAGATGGTTTCTCCGATGGGGATCGACCCCGAAAGCCGAGTCGCTGCTCAGAGCAAACCCATCGAAAGGTGGGGACGCAGAGCGCCGGGGCTATCGCGGGAGAATCCTCCTGCCATGCCGGCCGGGCCGCCAGCGGCTTCACACTCACTAGAGCACAGTGCGTGCGAGGTCCGGATGGCCCAGGTCGACTCATGTCGCCTCTTCCCACGGGTGTGCCGGTTTTTCCTCCACGTGCCGGTTCACGGACTGGAAGAGGCCCGATGCCAGGACAGAATCCATTCCTCCTCGCGATGCGAGACGGTGGTCGTAGAGCTCGAGCAGGTTCCTTCCCTACCCATCCCTCCTTCACCTCCCGTCTCCGGGTTCTCCGCGACAGGAGAGCGCCGATGGCAGCAGCCCTTCTCCTGGCCGTTGCATCTGGTTGCTCAGAGGGGCCGAGTGAGGTGACGTCGCTCACCGCTCCGGATGAACGCTCCCTCAGCACCACTTCCGCAGAAGCGCCCGCTCCCAACCGGGTTTCGGACCTTTCGGTGGAGTTGGCCGGCACGTCTTCGGTCACCCTGAGCTGGACCCAAGTGGACGACGGGACCGAGGCTCCAGCCGACTATGACCTCCGCTACGCCCCGGCACCGCTCGGGTGGGGTTGGGGGTCGGCCACCCACTCGCTGACGGGGGAATGCGCAAACCCGATCGAAGGAACGGGTGCCGGCTCAGAGATCAGCTGCACCGTGACCGGACTCCCGAACGCGGCAGACTACGACTTCCAGCTCGTGGCCTTCCGCGAAGAGGCAGACGGACGGATCTACGGCGAACTCTCGAACGTGGCCGGCGCACCAGCAAACGCGCCGGTTCTTTCGCAGTCGGGGCTTTCCGCGAACGAGCCCTCGGGCTTCGAGACCTTCACCTCACGCCGGTTCCAGGACCTGAGGGAGCATGGTTGGGGCGCCGATGTGGACAACCCGAATCTGTCGATCGTCAGCGATCCCTCGGCGCGTTCCGGATCCACCGTCGGTGAGATCCGATACCGGGCGGGGTCCACAGGTGGTCGCACTCCGGCCTGGACGGAGAACTGGAGCCTCCGGGACGAAGGATTCACTCGACTCTACCTCTCCTTTCGGGTGAAGCTCTCGAGCAACTGGCAAGGCCATCCCTCGGGCGTGAACAAGATCGGGTTCGTCTGGACCCATCAGAAACCGGTCGCCTTCCCCGTCTTCCGCGGTGCGGGCAGCGCGGCGATGAAGGGCGTCGTCTATCTCCAGGACATTCCGGGAGGGGGCCGCCGGCTCGACGGCAACCTTGCGGAGCCGGAACTGCCTCGAGGCGAGTGGCACGACTGGGAAGTCGTGCTCGTGTCGAATACCGGGAGCTCCGCAAACGGCGAGGTCCACTGGTGGATCAACGGAGAGAAGGTGGGTGAGTACACCGACATCCGCTTTGGAAACGCCGACCAGAGCAAGATCTGGGAAACCGTAGCCTGGCGGCCGATCTGGGGAGGCATCCACGGTCGAGTCGGGCAGGACATGTACATGCGGATGGATGACTTCTACGTGAGTGGACGCCGCTGAGTCGGCTTTGAGCTTCGGCATGCAAAAACAGGAGGTATGCACCACACGAACTGAGGCGAAGGAAGCTCCGCGTCGAGAGCCGTGACGCGAGCAGGGGGCCCGGCAGCGCTGCCGGGCCCCCGAGAGAGAGAAAAAACCGAGCAGTTTCGGTCGCTGCTCAGAG
>SKKN01000005.1 GCA_007121455.1 Gemmatimonadota bacterium
ATGCGGCCGGAGGACCGACCGGGTGAGCGCACCACGCTGACATACGCGGACCTCGAGTTCGAGGTCGGCCTGGACCGGGGCTTCTTCTCCCTCGAACGGCTCCGCGGTCGCCGATGAACCGATCCCCCATGGCGCGTTCCCGATGAAGCTCCGCGGGTACTGGCTCCGGGTGGGCTGGCGGAACCTGGGGCGCCACCGCCGCCGGAGCGTGATCACGGCCCTCGCCCTGGCGTGGGGGTTCGCTGCCGTGGTGGTGCTGAACGGCATGATGGAGGGAATGGGCACCGACTTCATCCGGAGCGGCACGGACCTCATGGCGGGCCAGATCCGGATCCAGAACCCGGCCTACGAGCCGGAGCGGGAGCTCTGGGACGCCGTGGGCGGGGACGGGGGTGTCGACGTGCGGGCGCTCCTGGAGCGGGTCGAAGGCGATCCCGGCGTCCTGGCGGCGGCGCCCCGGGTCTACGGAGCCGGGATCGTGGCGAGCGACGAGACCTCCAGGGGCACCATGCTCATGGGCGTTCTCCCCGAGCGCGAGGCCGCGGTCACGCACTTCCTCGACGGGTTGGTCGAGGGGACGACCCCGGAGCCCGGAGCGTACGAGGTCGTCCTGGGCGAGGAGCTCGCGAGGCAGCTCCGCACCGGCGTGGGGGACGTCGTCGTGCTCGTCTCTCCCGCCGCAGACGGCTCCCTCGGCAACGAGCTCTTCACCGTGAGCGGGATCGTCCGCACCGGCATCCCAGAGGTCGACGCGTCCCAGGTCATCCTCGAGCTCGACGACCTCCAGTTCCTCCTCGCCCTCGCGCCGGGCGACGTCCACGAGGTCGTGGCGGCCGCCGCGGACCCCTGGGACGCGCCGGCGGTCTCGGAGCGGGTCGGCGGGGACCTCGCCGACCTCGGCCCCGCCGTCGAGGTGGTCCCGTGGACGGAGTTCCGGCCCGAGCTCGTGGAGTTCGCCTCCCTCGTCCGGGGAGCCAACTGGATCATCCTCCTCGTCATCTTCCTGATGGCCGCCTTCGGCGTGGCGAACACCATGCTGATGGGCACCTTCGAGCGGCGGAGGGAGTTCGCGGTGGTGAAGGCGCTGGGGATGCGGCCCGGGCAGGTGGTCCTCACCGTGGTGGGGGAAGCCCTCGCGCTCGGGGCCCTGGCGGTTGCGGCGGGAGCGGTCCTCGCCACGCCGTTCGTCCTCTGGCTCACGCACTACCCTCTCGACCTCACGCCCGTGGCCGGAGAGCAGATGTTCATGGAGACCCTCTTCCGGTTCGTGCTCCGCGTGGAGCACTCGTGGGACGTCCCGCTGAGGAGCGCGGCCGCCCTCGTGGTGACCGCCGTCGCCGCGGCCCTCTACCCGGCGTACCGCGCGGTGCGGACACCGGCCGCGGAAGCGCTGGCGGGACGATGACGGAGCGTGCCCGCGTCGTCGTGCGCATCGCGCTGAGGAACGTCCGCCGGCAGGCGCGACGGAGCCTCCTCACCGCGTCCGCCATGGTCCTCGGGATCGCGCTCCTCATGTTCGTGCGGGCGCTCGAGGCCGGGGGGCACGTCATGTACGTGGAATCGGCCGTCCGGATGGGGACGGGCCACGTGTCGCTCGAGCACCCCGAATACGCGGCCACCCGGGACCTGGTGGACCGGATCCCGGCCGAATACCTGGAGCTCGCCACGGAAGCCATCTCCGCCGCCACCACCCCGGACGAGCTCCGGGCCGTCTTCCCCCGCGTCACCGTGGGAGGGCTCGTCCAGTCGGCCTCCTCCTCGATCCCCGCTTCCGTCAGCGGGGTCGACCCCGCGCGCGAGGCGCCGATCTCCTTCCTCCGGGAGAGCATCGTGGAGGGCCGCTTCCTGGAGCCCGGCGACCGGCTCGAGGCCATCGTGGGCGTGGGGGTCGCCGAGCGGCTCCGCGTGGAGCCGGGATCGCGGCTCGTGCTCATGGCGGAGGACATCGAAGGCGAGATCGAGAGCCAGCTCGTGCTGGTGACCGGCATCTTCAGAACCGGAATCCCCGAGGTGGACCGCGGGGTGGTTCAACTCCCGCTCGAGACGGCCCGGGAGTGGCTCGCCCTGGGGGAGGACGCCACCTCGCTGAGCGCGGTCCTGACGTCGGACCGCCGGACGGGGGAGATCGCGCGGGACGTGCGCGCCCGCCTGGAGAGGGAGGGGGTGGAACCGGGGGCCGTGGCCGTCCGCCCCTGGTGGGAGGCGATGCCGGACCTTCATGCGGGCCTGCAGGCCGACACGGTCCAGACGTACATCATGCTGCTGATCCTCCTGGCCATCGTGGCGCTCGCCGTGGTGAACTCGGTGCTCATGGCCGTCCTGAACCGGACCCGCGAGTTCGGGGTGCTCCGCTCCCTGGGGCTGAACCGCCGCTCCGTGGGAGGGATGGTCATTGTCGAGGGGAGCGTCCTGGCCCTACTCAGCGGGATCGCCGGAATGGGGCTCGGGCTCGCCGTCGCCTTCGGTGTCTTCCGGGACGGGGTGGACATCTCCTTCGCATTGGGAGACGGGGAGCTCGCCTTCGCGGGGGCCATCGTCGACCCGGTGATCCAACCCGTGCTCCAGACCGGCGATGCCATCGCCATCTTCCTGATCGTCGTGGCGATCGGCGTCCTGGCATCGCTCTATCCGGCCTGGCACGCCACCCGCATCGAGCCCGCAGAGGCGATGAAGACGGACGATTAGCACGTCGGGCGGGGAGCCGCCTCTTCGCCCTACTGGCAACCTCGAACACGATCACACGAACGGGACGCATTCCATGTCTTCCACATCCGGATCCCCCTCCACGCCTTCTCCCGCGGTGGAGGCCCGTGGCGACGGCTCCGCCCCGCCGTCGGTGCGCACCGAGGATCTCTGGAAGACCTACGGCGAGGGGGAAACCGCCGTCCACGCGGTCCAGCGGGTGTCCATCACGATCGAGCGGGGCGAGTTCGTGGTCCTCTCTGGGCCGTCCGGGTCGGGAAAGACAACGCTCGTGAACCTCATCGGGGGGCTGACCGACCCGAGCCGGGGAAAGGTCTGGGTCGCGGGCGAGGAGGTGGGCGCCATGTCGGAGCGCGCGCGGGCCCGGATGCGCCTGGAGCACATCGGCTTCGTCTTCCAGGCGTTCAACCTGCTCCCCGTGCTGAGCGCCCTTGAGAACGCTGAGTTCCCCCTGATGCTCCGGGGCGTGGACCGCGATACCCGGCGTGCGGCGGTGAGGGAGCTCTTCGAGGAGATCGGGCTGGGGGGACTGGAGGACCGCCGCCCGGGCGCCCTCTCCGGAGGCCAGCAGCAGCGTGTCGCCGTCGCCCGCGCCGTCCTGGGCGCCCCGGCCCTCGTCCTCGCCGACGAGCCCACGGCGAACCTGGACACCTCCGCCAGCGACGCCCTCCTGGGGGTGATGGAGCTCCTCAACCAGGAGCGGCACGTGACCTTCATCTTCTGCACCCACGATCCGTTCGTCATGCGGAGGGCCCGCCGCATCATCCGGCTGGTGGACGGGCACGTGGAGCGCGACGCGGAGAAGGAGCCGGGCGACCTCCCCTCGTGGGTCCTGGAGCCCGTCGGGACGTGACGGGCTCGCCCGGAGGACGGCCGCGGCCCGGGTCGGCCGTCGGGCGGGCGGCCGCTCCGTCTGGCCTCGCGATCGCCGCGGCCGTCATCGTGGCGGCCCTGCCCGCGAAGGTCGAGGCTCAGCTTCCCGAGGTGCGGGGCTACTATCTCCACGCGGCCGCAGGGATGGAGAGCTCGCCCTTCACCGAGGCCGGTCTGCTGGACTTCCAGCGCCTCCGCCTCATGACAGGCCCCCGGTGGGGAACGTTCGACCTCGACGTCGCCTACGAGCACACCCTCGCCCTGAGCACCGACGACCTGGTGTTGGGAAGGGGCTTCGACGGGGCGGAACCGGCCGCGCCCTGGCTCCCCCTCCAGGGCGATATCTTGGACCGGCGGCGGGTAACGTGGGCCCACGGCCTGGACCGCTTGAGCGCCTCCGCCCGGGTGGGGGAGCGGACGCGCCTCACGGTGGGGCGGCAGTCGATCTCCTGGGCCACCGCCCTCTTTTTCACCCCCACAGATCCCTTCGTCCCCTTCGATCCCGCCGATCCGTTCCGCGAGTTCCGCGCGGGGGTCGACGCCCTCCGCGCGACCGTCTTCCTGGGCCCTTTTTCGGAGCTGGACGCGGTGGTGCGACCTGCCGAGGCGGCCGACGGAGGGGACAGCGTGACGGCGCTCCTCCGCGGCCAAGCCCTCCTCCAGGGATGGGAGGTGTCGGGATGGGCGGGGGCGCTCCACGACAAGCCCGCGGTCTCGGCGGGAACGACGGGGACGGTGGGCGAGACGGGGGTCCGCCTCGAGGGTGGGCTACGCCGGGAGGACGGATCCACTGTCGCGCGCGGGGCGGTGGGAGTCGACCGCCTCTTCCGAGTCCGCGACCGGGACCTCCACGCCGTGGTCGAGTACCAACACGACGGGTTCGGGGCAGGACGAGCGGACGAGCTGATCCCCACCGCCCTCTCGGCGCCCGCCGCCCGGGGAGAGCTCCTCGTCCTCGGACGGGACGCGGTGGTGGTGAACGGCACCTACGACCTCCGGCCTCTCACGAGCTTGGGACTCCTCGCTGTGGTGAACGCGCGGGACGGCAGCACCCTCCTCTCGCCCACCGTCGTCCACTCGCTGGCCGACGAGGCGTCGCTCAGGGTGGGAGGGTTCGCCGGACTGGGACCGGGGGGCGACGGCGCCTCCCTCCGGTCCGAACACGGCGCCAGCCCCCTGGTCGGGTTCGCAGCGGTAAGCGTCTTCTTCTGATACCGAACACAGGCCCGCGTGCCTCACCGGCACTCGGTGCCGTCAGCCTTCGGCTCGGTGCCATATCCTCCATTCTCCACGCCCTGAGGAGAAGTGTACATGCAGAACCCGACATCGTACCCCGTTCAGCTCTCCATCGACTATCCCGACCGGGACCTCGACCGCCTGAGCACCCTGCTTCGCCCCCTCTTCGCTCTCCCGATCGTAATCGTCCTCGCATCAGTCTCCGGGTCCGCGATGGTCCGGGGAGATGAGGCGGCCGGATCCGGATGGGGCGGAGCGGGAGGGCTTCTCTTCCTGGGGCCGCTACTGATGATCCTGTTCCGAAGGCGGTATCCCCGTTGGTGGTTCGACTGGAATGTCGCCCTCCTCCGGTTCGCGAACCGGATCGCCGCGTACCTCGCGCTCATGGACGACCGCTACCCGTCCACGGAGGAACGTCAGTCCGTATCGCTCGAGGTCCCCTACCCGGACGCGCCAGGCGGGGTGCGCGACATCGGCCACGGAGGTCGCAGAGGATCCGGACCTCGGTCGCGCAGGCACTTCGGGGAGCCACACTCCGGGGCCGATGATGGCCCCAAACCCGGGGGATCGGCGTACGACCTCCCCCTCGGCTTCATTCCGTCGACCAGCCCTCCCTCTGCCGTCTCGTCACCTCCTCCTCCGGCACCTCTTCCACCCGAGTGGCGATCCACCACTGCGTTCCCCATGGATCGTCGACACCGCCGGAACGGTCTCCGTAGAACATCGTCTCGGGCTCGCGCAGGGGGGTTGCCCCGGCTTCGATGGCCCTCTGGAATACCCGGTCCACGTCCTCCACGTAGAGGTGGATCATCGAGCGGGTAGATGGCCACTTCTCATTGTTCTGACCCAGCATGACAATCGAGTCCCCGATCCGGGTCTCGGCATGCATGACCTAGCCCTCGCCATCGGTGTGCCGCCCTATCGTCTCTCCGCCGAACACCTTCTCGATGAACTCAAGCACCGCGTCGGCATCGGAGACGACCAGATACGGTGTGACAGTGTGATGGCCCTCTGGGATGGGGCTCACGGTTCTCGACATGGAAGCTGCCTCCGATCCGGAGTCTTCGTTCGGTGGCAGGACCGGTTCCGGTCCGCCGGCTCATTCGTGTGTTGAACGATAAGGGGCGGGAGCGCAGCTGTCGCGAAAAAAAGACGAGCCAGGACGGGGTTTCGGGGTGGCTCGCGCTTTCCGGAAAGCGAACGGGGGTTCGATAAGCGCCCGGCGAGGACCTTGAAGGAGCTCGGACGTGGTGGCGCGCGGCAATGGGGCTCGTATTCGGGGGTGTCTCCCGTGCCCCCGCGCCGGTGCTCGCGCCGCATCTGCCTTGTTGGGCCCGGAAAGCAGAACGGCCCGGCCACCTTTCGATAGCCGGGCCGTTTCATGGAGGCGGCGGGAGCCGGACGCCGATTTCCCGTTTCGCACTGGCCTGGCGCTCGTAGAAACGCCGCGGGTATTCTCTGTCATGCCCCCAGAAGCCGCCGCTCCAAGAGCGACTGCATGTCACGTCGCCCATCCGCCACCACGTAGATGAGCACCCTCTCACCCATCACCCGGTAGATGACTCGGTACGGCCCGAAAAGGACTTCACGGTACTCCCGGACCCCGAGCCCCTGAAGCTCCGCCGGAACGCGACCTCGCTCCGGGAAGGTCTCCAGACCCTCGGCCACCTCGAGCAGCCGGTCCAGCAACCGATTTGCTTTGGCGCGGGAATCCGCCTTCACAACGTACCTGTGAATCTCCTCGAGATCACGCTCCGCGCCTTCGGTCAGGAGGACGGCGTACCCCGCCACGTCAGTCTTCGCCGGCGCGAATCCGGTCCACGACGTCCGTCAGCGGACGGACGCGTCCCTCCTCCACTTCCTGGTTCCCCAGGGCGAGGATCTTCAGGAGCGCCAAGGTTTCCTGCGTCTCCTCGTAGGAAGCCACGTCTTGGAGGACCGCTTTCGCCTCGCCGCGCTGCGTGATGATGAGCGGCTCTCGGCGCTCCGCGAGATCGCTGAGGATGTCAGCCGCCTTCGCTTTCAGGTGGCTGATCGATTTCACCTGCCTGGAGTATCGCATTCCTTCCTCACCAAGATGTCCATGTCAGACTAAATATAGTCCTCCTGAAGTCTGATGTCACTGCCGCCGTCCCTTTCGGGTTCGGCGAGCCGCATCCCCGCCCCCAGCGCGAATGACGCCGAAACAAAGGGGCAGGCCGAAGAATCCGGCCATGAGGAGGACTGGACGACCCCAGAACGGGGTGATCCACGTGATCGACCCCGTCTTGGTCCCGGAGGGCTGACGGGACCCCAAACCTCGGGCGAGAGCGAGTCGAAAGGCGTGGGACTTCGGGTCGCGATGCGTCAACCGTCTCGGACTCGCCTTTCGCCAGTTCGCCCCCGGATCAGCACTACCGCGACTACAGCTATCCACAGAAGCCATGCCCCTATTCCGATGCGCTCGAGCAGCCCCATGTAGGGCGTGGGTTCCCCAGCCTCGATCCTGTCGACCTGCGCGCTGAGAAGCCCGAAGAGAAGCGCGGTCACGAGCGTGACGATCGAGTACAGCCGAAAGGCCCAACCGAAAGCAACGGCAGTCGTCGCAACATATGCCGTGACGAACAACCCGGTCATGGCTGAGAGGACCAAGTGCATGGAGTCCGAAGAAGTCGCTCCGCCTGCAGCGATCACCTCGCGTTGGGACGGTCGGCCGGAGAGAGTTTCAGGAAGTGCTCAGCCATCCGCCGGGGGCATGGACTCTTCCTCATGCATCAGCACAACCTCGTTCAGGATCTTCGCGAGCCACCCTGGGACGGCGGAGCAAGCCATCAGAAGCGCCTCCCGCTCCTCCTTCGGGAGTTGTGGAACGGCCTTGGGAGCCTCAGCGGCGGCTGCCTCCTCCCCCAGCCACGCGAGAGCCCGAAGTACCTCGCCTGCCTTCCGGCCCGCGCCCCAGAGCTTCCAAGACGGTGCATGCTGAAGCTCGACCACCTGCTTCCCCAGCGTGAGACGCCGGGAACGACCGGAGGTGAGGAAGACGGGTCGTACCGGGACCTGGGTGGTCAGCCCCAACGCGTTGGCCGCCGCCGCTCCGCTCCGAGCAACGGTCTCTCCGGTAAGGTTCGCGATTTGCCTAACCACACGTTCGGGCGCGGACGCTCGCTTACCGTAGCGCGTGCGGGCAGGGCGCAGATAGCGGCCCCGCTCCACCCGGAGAAGCTCCCCGCTCTTGGCAAGGCGTGAAAGGGCTTGATCGACAGCGGCACGACTTCCCAGATGCAGGAAAGCCGTCGGCGCCACGACCGCACCCTCGGGTAGCCGTTCGCTGTGCTCAAGAACCCGCTCTTTGATGCCCGACATGACTCGCTCCCGTGGTTGTCAGAAACCTAATACTCTTCCTGACACCCCTCAAGGCCCGCATGCGCTGGAGCGTCCTTGGAGCCGGCGCTCGCTCATCATGTGTGCCATTTGTGTGCCAAAACGGGGGTCATATGGCGACACACAAAAAAACGACCCAGTGAGGACAATCGCCTCACTGAGCCATTTTTTTGTGGTGGGCTGACTGCGCCCTAATGGAGGCGGCGGGAGTGATCTCCGGGCGGGCCTGCGGCCCGTCCTCGATCGTCTCGCGGGAGGAGATGGCCCCTCTTCGACACGGCTCCAGCCCGCTCGGCGCGAACCCACATGCGTTACGACGGGCGCCTCCGTAACTGACTACTTGATAGTGACTTGCGGAATCTATCAAAGATGTGTGCCATGCTGTGTGCCATTTTCGACCTCGATAGGCGCAAGCCACCGGACGTCCACGACGACGAAAACGAGCGCCTGCAGGCGGCCATTCCCGACCTGTTGGCCGAAGCAGGGGTACCACGATATCGTTGAACCCAGTGATTCTGGAGCACCCCATGTCTACGGAACAGATTGAATGGGAACTCCTGAAGCTTCCGGCATCCGAGCGGGCCCGGCTCGCCGAGCGACTCATCGCCAGTCTGGATGAGGAAGCCGAAGTGGACCGTGCCTGGATCGAGGAAGCCCGTCGGCGCGACGAGGAGTTCGATTCAGGAGCGGTCGCGGCACTCGCGCTCGAGGACTCCCTCCGAGATATCCGGAACCGGTTCGGGTGGTAACTCGGATCCACCCAGAGGCCTTGGCGGAGCTGGCTGAGGCCGCCCGATCCTACGACGAACGCGCGCCAGGCCTCGGCCGGGACTTCTTCGAAGAGACCGAGGCCGTCATCCGGGCCGTGGTCGAGAACCCTGAAGCGGGAACGATCCACGAATCGCCCTACCGCCGAATGCTGTGCCGCCGCTTTGTTCGGTCCGTTACCGGGCGGAAATCCGCGCCAGCGAAGTGGCCAGACCGGGCAGCAGCAGGCACGCGAGCGGGATCGAGAGCAGGAGGGCTCCCGTAAGTGCGATGGCGAGCGGCTGAAGCAGTCCAAACACCTCCGCCCCGCCCACGAGAAGGGGGCTCATGCCGAGCACCGTGCTGAGCACGGTGAGTGTGATGGGACGCAGGCGGTCGCGTGCGGCGGCATACAGCGCTTCGTCGATCGGATCTCCGTCCGGGCCAGACGTCGCGTCTCGCGCCTGCGAGAGCACCAGGATCACGTTGTTCGCGACGATCCCCACCGCGATGAGCAGTCCCGCCAGGACCATGGCGTCGAGCGGGCGACCGAGCACTCCCAGGAGGAGAATCGCCCCCGCGGCGCTCAACGGAATGGTGAGGAGTCCGGCGAGCGCGAACGAGATGGCCCCATACTGGACCACCAGGAGCGTGAGCACCATCACGAGGGCGAGCGCGATTGCGATCGCGAAGGTACGGCTGGTCTCCCGGAGGGCATCGAGCTCCCCTTCCAGCCACCATCCCACCCCCGGCCCCAACCCGGCTCCCGCCAGCGCCTGCTCGACAGCTTCCCCTACGGAGCCGGGGCCGGGTCCCCTCGGGTCGAGCTGGGCGGAGACTCGCACCACGCGCTGCCCCTCCCGTCGCTCGATGTGCATCGGCTCCTCCACCAACCGGAAATCCACCACGTCGCCAAGATGCACGGTCCCCCCGGAAGCGGCGGTGATTCGCGTGCGCTCGAGCTCCTCCGGTCCCCCGGCGGCTCGCCGGTCGTACCGGATCCTGAGGGCCAAGGGCTCGCCCCGGTCCATGCGCTGCCTCAGAACTCGACCCTCGAGAGTGTAGGTCACGGCACGGTCCAGGTCGGTGGGCGTCACCCCGTTCGCGGCCAGGATGTCGTATCGGGGCTCGACCCTCCACCTGGGGCTGACGCCACCCCGCATGCGCCCTACGTCCAGGAGGCCGGGCACGGACCCCAGGATCTCGATGACTTGCGCCTCAGCCTCCGCCAGAGCAAGGACATCGTCATCCTCCCGGGTGAGCACCACGATCAGATCGGCCTCGGCCAGCCCCGTCTGTACGCCTCGGATACGGGGTGGGGTCACGGAGGCCTGGAGGGCCGGGACACCGAGCCCGCGCAGCGCCTCCCGGGCGGCATCGGCCCATCGTTCCGATGATCCGGCGGCGCTCGGATCGACCCGGATCAGGAGGTCCGTTCGACCGGGACGCTGGGTAGGGAGCCCCTCACGAAAGTACCCGCCCACCGTGCTGAACACTGCAAGTGTCCCGGGCAGCTCCTGAAGGACGGACTCCGCGCGGCGCGAAAGGCCGTCGAGCTCGTCGGGGGTGATCCCGGCTGGATGGACGATCCGCGCCTCCACGAACCCGTCGTCCACCACCGGTAGGACCTCGAAAGGAAGCGCCCGGCCTCCGAACACCAGGATCACTCCCAGCCCGAGGACCATGCCCCAGGCGATAACCGGGCGCTCCGTCACGCGCCACCAAAATGGGGGGCTCACCGCCGTCCGTCCGACTTCGGCTTCCTCACCGGCCGTGTCCGAGCGAGACATGATCGGAAGGAGGAAGACCGCGAAGAGGAACGAGAAGATTGCCGCCGCGACCACCGTCAGGATCAGGGGACGAAAGAGGAGAGACACCATCCCGGACACGAGGAGGAAGGGCAGCACCGCGGCAAGCGTCGTAAGCAATGCGCCCAGGAGCGGCTTGAACACGTCCGCCATCGCCTCGAGGTGAGGCGCCTTCACCCGGCTTCCCAGCCGGTCCATTCGGTCGAAGTAGATGATGGCGTAGTCCAGGCCGAGCCCGACCGAAAGCAGGAGGCCGGCGAGGGTGAGGAGGTTCAGCGACTCACCCATGAGATGGAGCGTGATGACCGTGGCGACGAGGCTCATGCCGACGATCATCGCCACCATCGGGACGTAGCGCCGATTCCGGAGCGCGACGACGAGGAGAAGCATCGCGAGGAGCGCCCCCCCCGCTGCGGCGGTGACCACGCTCCAGACCGCGCTCCGCGTCACGATCGAGTCGTCGAAGAGCACGGTGGCATCGAGCTCCGCGAACGCACTCGTCTCCATGACCTCGTCGACCACGGCCCGGGCCTGGCGGGCCATGCTCAGCGAGTGGGCGTTCAGCGTCCGGTGAACCGACACAAGAACCGCCGGTTCTCCGTTCAACCGTACCCTTAGCCCCGTCTCCGACGGGGCCCGGTGAACCGTGGCGAAGGTTCCGAGTGGCACGGCGTATTCCGTCCCGACCACCGACACCGGAAGTTCGTGGAACCGCTCCGGCTCCCATCCGGTGTCGCCGATGACCGCGATCCCCTCGAAGGCGGGGGTCCGCATGGCGCCGCTAGGGGGAGGCTGGGTCGCGCGCAGGAGGACGCTCTCAAGCGCGTCGAAGCTCACGCCCGAAGCCGCGTACGGAGCCGGGTCGACGTCCACGACGAGCTCGGGAACCTCCTCCCGCCCGATGTACACCGCCTCCACGCCGGAAATCGCCCGAAGCCGGGGAAGAAGGCTCGCGCGGAGCCGCTGCCGGATCTCTGGCGCAGACAGGGTGGAGGATCCGAAGGCGAACTGGAGGACGGGATCCTCCATGGTCGAGACCGCGAAGATCTGAGGATCCGGAAAGTCGGGCGGGATCTGCGCCCGGGCCCGCTGCACGGCCTGGGTGACATCCTGCAGAGCCCGGTCCAGGTCATAGCCCGGAGCGAAAAAGAGATCGAGGTAGCTGCGCCCATCACCCGAGCGGCTTTCCAGGTGTACGATTCCGGGCACTCCCATGAGCGCGGCCTCGATGGGCTCGTTCACGCTCTCCTCGATCACCGCAGCCGTCTGACCCGCAATGTCGCTGATGACACGGACCTGAGGGTAGTGAATCTCGGGAAGGAGCTGGAGCGGCATCTGAGTGAGGACGATCCCCCCCAGGATCACCAGCGCCACGCTGAGCGCCCCTACCGCGGTCCGCCGCTCGGCCAGCCCGCCCAGCATGCTGAGCAGTACGCCACGAAGACCACCGCCCGTCACGGCAGGGCTCCTGAGGCACTCAACGCAACGACCGCACGGCCCTCGGGGTGTGACCGTGGGTCGTAGCGAACCACCCGGTCGCCCACTTCGAGCCCCGCGATCACCTCGATCCCGTCGGAGTGCGCGCCCCCGAGCTCCACCGTCCGCCGCTCGATCCGAGCCGGGTCACCCGGCACGACGAGTGCGACCCAGTGGCGGTCCCCATCGCTTGCCACCGCCGTCCAGGGGACGAGCAAAACATCGGCCGAACTCCTGCGGTGGAACACCTCCCCCACCCCATGCCCGTTCCCCTCTCCCGCCTCCAGGTAGAGATCCACCTGGACGAACGCCGGGTGCACATCCGACGAGACGACCGCCCGCTCCACCTGAAGCTCCCTCCCGCTGGGGTGGCGGACGCTCGGCACGGTCGGTCCCTGGAAGAGCCCGGCCTCCGCCGAGCCGATGGAGAGGCGGATCCCCCGGCTCGAGGCGTCCTCCACCTCCAGGAGGGCCTCCCCGGCCGCGACGTTGGCGCCGGGGCTGACGACGGGGCGAAGGGCTCGCCCGGCCGCGGGCGACCGCACGACGTAGGACTCGACCAGCGCCTCGATCTGCTCGGCTTGCTCCCGCACCTCGAGAAGCCGGAGCTCCGCTGCGGCAACCTCCCCCGGGCCCGCCGCCCCCTCCTGGGCGAGGCCTCGCCAGCGGGTGAGCTCCTCCTCGAGCTGGGCCCTCCGTTCCGCCAACACCTGCCGCCGCGCCTCCACATCCGGCCCCTCTAGGCGGACGAGTGCTTGGCCCTGGGAAACATCGTCCCCGTCGCGCACGTCCACGGTGGCAACCCGCCCGGCAGCGGGGGCCCGGACGGCAAGGACGCGAAGCGGCTCGATGCGACCGGTCCAGCGGCGCTCGACCGTGACCTCTCGGGACTGGATCGTCCAGGCGCTCACCGGCACAGCCTGCTCACTCACGTCCGGGGGCTCGTCGGGTCCGCCACACGCTGCGACCGCGGCCAGGACAGCGAGGACGCTCCGGAGCCTTCCCCCGACCCCGATCACGGCAGGCTCTCCTGGCCGAGACGACCTGGGACCGCGTCCAGACGCCCCTCCGCCTCCCCGTACCGGATAAGGGCGAGGGCCACCTGGAGGTCGAGCACGACCTTCTCCTGCCTTGCCTCGTGCAGACGTTCGTGCGCGTCGATCACGTCGGTCCAGTGCCCTACGCCTTCGCGCCAACGCGCCAGGGACGCCTGGCGTGCTGTCTCGGCACGCACAACCTCCTCCTCGAGCCGGTCGGCCCGGTCCTCGGAACGTTCCAACTCGGCCGCAAGCCCGTGAAGCTCGCGAGTCAGCGCCATCCGCTGGCTTTCGGCCTGGGCCCGTACGCTTCGTGCGAGCGCCTCCTCCGCGGCCGCTCGGCCCCCACGGGTTCCGAAAAGGTCCGGGCTCCACCGCGCCGTGAAGCCCAGGAGGTACTCCATCCGGTACGAATCGTCCACGAAAGCGCGCGAGCGGACGGGGCCCGCTCCCCCCGTGAGCCCGATCTGAACGCGATCGAGATTGCGTTCCACATCGGCAGTCGCGTCCCCTGCCTCCGCGAGCCGCTGCAGACGGAGGAGTTCGGGATTGTCGGTCAGGTCCGGGGCCCCGGTGTTTCCTTCGCTCCCGGGATGGATCGTGGTCGGACGCACGCAGCGCCCCAGCAGGGCCGAAAGCACGGCGCGGCCCCGGGCCCGGTCCTGCTCCGCAGCGGCGAGGAGCCGCTCGGCGCGGGCCAGGGACTCGTCCAGAAGGTGCCCCTCCCACCGGGCATCGACTCCCGCCGCCAGCCGACGTTCAACGGGATCCGCGAGCTCCCGGAGGCCGTCCCGCTGCTCGATCCTGGCCTCGAACAGAGCCTCCGCGGCCGCCGCCTCCACATACAGCCGGGCCAGCTCCCCGCGGAATTCCACATCGAAGGCCCTTCCCGCGGCCTCGGCTTCCGCGCGAAACAGGTCCGCTTCGCTGGCCCTGTGCCGACGCTCGCCATCGAGAAATGTCCAGGTCCCGAGGAGACGCAGTTCGCCCCGGAACCCCACGCCGAGCGCCCGCTCCTCGCTTGGACTGAGCCGCTGACCCCAGTTCTCGAGGCCCTCCATGGAGAGTTGCGGCGACCATTCCCGGCGCACGGCGGAGCGCCGTGCCTCCCAGGCCTCGACCATCTCAGTCGCTGCCCGGTAGCCGGGATCCACACCCGTCGCGTCGCTCCATACCCTCGCAAGCGCGACGGGCTCGGGCGTTTCGCATGTGGGGAGAACCAGGAGGCTCGGGGCGGGGGCCTCGAACGCGACGACGGTCAGAGCCGTGACGAGCACGCCGATCATGTGGATTGCCTATGGGAAGATCTCGGAAGCCAGCAGAATTCCAGCCGTAATGTGGCCGCCGGCCGGAACGGGCCGCAAGTGGCCCGGCCGTGAGCCGATGCTGGCTTGAGACCGATGCCGCCAGGGCCCTCTCGGCCCCGGCTCCGCGGCTCTCATGGCCGCGAAGGCAGTTCCGAGGAGCGTTCTTCGTCCAAGGGTACGCTCCAGAGTCCGGGCGAGTCTCCAGCGATGGGTTCCCGGAGAGTAGAAGACTGCGGAACCCCATGCGTCGGGAATGAGTCCGGCGTTCCGCGCTAGCCTCGCTAACCCTCGACGGGTCCGGAAGCGCGACTCTCTCCGAACCGGGCGTCCCCCCTACCCGCGGACCCGGCGGCAAACATTCCATGGACTCCATCGACCGAGCTCTCCCACCACCAGGCTCCCGCCGGGCTCGAGAATCCGTACGAGCTCCATGAGCGCCCTTTGGGGGTAGGGGACGAAACAAAGAACCGTGACCGAGATGACTTGCTGGAAGGTGCCGCTGGGAAAGGGAAGAGCCTCCACATCACCCGGGACGATCGTCAGGGGGACACCTCCCGTCCGGGCACCACCCGTCGCCTCAACCGGCCTCCGGCCGCCCCGAGAACGTCAGAAGCGGGACGGGCAGCGGAACATCATTGCCATTGCCGGGCTGTTGGTGCTGGTAGCATCCATCGGTCGGGGGGAGTTTTTCCACCCCACGCCTCACGAAGAGGCGGTTTTCCAGTGAACGGCTAAGGTGTCGGGTCGCGATGACTTCCCGCGTCTCATCTACCGATGAATTGACCCCCCACGCCGGCGTGTCCTGCCCGGGACGAACGGAGAAACGGGAGAGCAGAATGCGAAGGAACTCGTGGGCCAGGAGCGCCTGGGTGAATATCGAGCTCGCCGAGTCGGTGGCGGACCTCGCCCTCTACCTGGGATGGTCCCGGGGGCTCCGGCATGGCTTCTGAGCACGCTGGCTCTTCGGGGCCGGGAGCTCCCAGACTGGCACCAGGTCCCCAATCGGAGCGTTCAGAAGCCGGCCCATCCCGCCGCGACTTCCTCCGGGCGCTCACCGCCGGGGGAGCGGGCGTGATGATGGGGACCGGAAGCCTTCCGTCGCTCCTGACGGCCTGCGACAGCCCCACCGGTCCGCCCGGTACCCCACCCCTGGAGACAAACCCCCTCCGCTTCGCCCCGGAGGTCGCGCCCCACTCGCTGACCCTGGTGGCAAGCGCAGGGATAGCCGGATTCGGGAACGGGGTCGAGGGGCCGGCCTGGCTCCTGAACGAGAGCCTTCCTTCTCCCCTCCTCCGGGTGCGAAGAGGGGATCCGTTCCAGGTCGTGCTGGAGAACCAACTTCCCCAGGACGTGATCCTCCACTGGCACGGGCTCGCCCCGCCGGCGGACATGGATGGGCACCCCCGATACGCGGTAGGCACTGGAGGGGAGTACAGCTACGCCTTCACCGTCGAGGACCGGGCGGGGACCTACTGGTACCACTCCCACACCCACACCCGCACCGCGGAGCAGACCTACCGGGGCGTGGCCGGGCTCCTCATCGTGGAGGACGACGAGGAGGGGGCCCTTGGCCTCCCCTCTGGGAACCGGGAGATCCCGGTGATCCTCCAGGACCGGAGGGTGGACGCCGCGGGAATACCCTACTACCAGCCCTTCGGCCCTGACCTGATGGCCGGGTACATGGGGCCCGAGCCCTTCGGCAACGGCATCCGGCGCCCGTGGATCGAGGTGGACTCGGCCCTGTACCGGCTCCGGGTCTTGAACGGGTCCAACGCCCGGATCTTCCGCCTGGGCCGAAGCGACGGCCGACCGCTGGTCCTGGTAGGTAACGACGGAGGCCTGATCGATCGGGCTCGGACGCTGGATTACGTGGACCTCGGCCCTGCCGAACGCGCGGACCTCCTCCTGGACCTGAGCGGGACGGAAGTGGGGGACCGGGTCATGCTTCGGTCCCTCTCGTTCTCCCTGCCCGGGGGAGCGGGGTTCATGGGTGGGGCAAACCGCCAGGGCCAGCCCCTGGATGTCCTGGAATTTCGAGTGACCCGGAGGGTGGAGGAGCCGGCAGTGATTCCCGACGTGCTTTCCACGGTGCCGGGCCCGAACCCGGAGGACGTCGTCCGTGAGCGCACCTTCCGCTTCACCTCCGAGATGATGATGCACCGGATCAACGGGCGTTCCTTCGAGATGGACCGGATCGACGAAGTCGTGCCCTTCGGCGAGACCGAGATCTGGTCTTTCGTCAACGACAGCTTCCTTCCCCATCCAGTCCACCTCCACGCCACCCACTTCCGGGTGATCTCCCGGAGCGGAGGCCGGAACCAGGTCATGCCCTGGGAGGCGGGGGGAAAGGACACCGTGCTGCTCCACCCCTTCGAGACCGTTCGAGTGGCCGTCCGTTTCACCGCCCACCGGGGGCTCTTCCTCCTCCACTGCCACAACCTCGAGCACGAGGACATGGGAATGATGGCGAACATCCTGGTGGAGTGAGGTCGGGAGGGGCCGGCCGCTTCCCGAGGTTTCGGAGTTGACACGAAGCGAGTGAGCGCTCACTTTCTCTGTAGCGGGCAACCCTCATGGCTGGATCCAGAGAACGCCGGAAGCGCCCCCCTCGGCGGGCGGCACGCACCCGCTGGAACGGAGAACGGGAGAGCAGAATGCGAAGGACCTTGTGGGCCGGGATGTTCCTGGCCCTGGTCGCGGCGGGCCAGCCGGCCCTTTCGGCGCAGGCCCAGGAACCCCCGCCCGGGAACGCAGGGGAAGGCCTCAGCCATGAGGTCGCTTCCCTGTTTCCGGACGGCTCCCGGACCCCGGCAACGGAAGAGGCCCTCACCCTGGAGGCTGCCCTTCGCCGGGCCCTGGAGGTTGCGCCCCGGATCCGGCAGACCGGCGCCGCCCGGGAGGCCGCCGACGCCGGCACCGGGTGGCTCGCCTCCCCGTACCTTCCCACGCTGACCGCGGGAGCGTCGGCAACGCGTCTCGGCCATCCGACCATCGTGACCCCGATCCGGGAGCCCGGGGCCTTCCCTCCCCTCTCCGATGAGGTGTGGGAGGGGTCGGTGAGCGTGGGCTGGACGGTTTTCGATTTCGGCCGGGGACGGGACGGCCGGAGCGCGGCCCGGGCTCTGGCTGAGGCCTCCGGCGCCCGGGAGATGCAGGCTCGGATGGAGACCCTGGAGACGGTCACGGACCATTTCATTCAGCTCTCCCTCCTGGACGAACTCCAGTCGGCCCACCGCGCCCGCCTGGAGGGGATCCGGGAGAGCGCGGACCAGGTCCGGGCTCTGGTGGACGAGGGTCGACTCCCCGCCGTGGACCACCTTCGGATGACCGAGGTGCTCCTGGAGGCGCAGGCCGATCTCCACTCCACGGAACGGGAGATCGGCCGAGTTACGGCGTCCCTGGCCACGGAGCTGGCCCTGGACGAGGCGCTGGACCGGGAACGGGTCCGGACGCCCTCCCTCCCCGGGGAGCTGCCTCCCCTTCCCCGATCCCTCGAAGCACCTGGCGGTCCCATGATCGACGCCGCCGAAGCTCGGACACGCACCGCGGAGCACGAGGCCCGTGAGGCCCGTCGGGGGCTCCTTCCCGAGCTCCAGGTCGTGGCCCGGCAGTCGTACCGGACCGCGCCGGACGTCCCTTCCGAGCGAGACTGGGCCCTTGGGCTCCAGGTCCGGATCCCCCTCGTCCGGGGAGACGCCCGGGCCGGGATCCAGGTCCGGGACGCCCGGGCCCGGGAGCGGGCCGCGGAGCTCCAGGGGGCCCGGGCCGCTCTGGAGACGGCTCTCCGGGACCTCGAGGCCCTGGAGGGGGACGCCCGGGAGAGGATCCAGGTCCTGGACGCCCGCATCGGGCACCTGGAAGAGGCCCATCGGATCGAGCTGGCCTCCTACCGGGAGGGCCGGACCACCCTGGCGGAGGCCCTCTCCACCGAGGCCCGCCTGGCCGCCGCCCGGGCCGAACGGATCAGCCGGATGGGCACGGTCCTCGTCGCTCACCTGCGCACGGCCTCCCTGACCGGGGAGCTGTCGGTCTCCGAGGCGCGTCGCCTCCTGGGAGAAGGATCATGAACCGCCGCAACCGAATCGTCCTCGTTTCCCTGACCCTTCTCCTCGTCGCGGGCCTCGGGGCCGTGGCGCTACGCACGCTCGTGCGTCCCCCGCCCCCGGAGAGCCGGGATCTCCGTGTGGCGGTTCGGGTCGAGGCCCCGGAGCGGGACACGGCGTGGACCCTCCTTTCCTACCGGGGAACGCTGGAGGGGGATCGGGACGCGACCCTCTCCTTCCGCATGGGGGGAGAGGTGGCCCGGGTGCACGCCCGGGAAGGCGAGAAGGTGTCCGCAGGGGACCTCCTGGCCGAGCTGGACGTCTCGGAGCTGGAAGCTGCGCTAGCCCGGGTCCGGGCGGAGTTGGAGCGGGCCCGGGCCCAGGAGGCCCACTGGGAAGGGGAGCTCGAGGTGGACGCGCGCCTCCTCGAGGCGGGCGCCGTGTCCCGAAGCGGCCTCGAGGCAACCCGTCTCTCGCACAGGAGCGCGCTCCTGGCGCGGGAGGGGGCGGACGCGGCCGTGGCGGAGATCGAGGCGCGACGGACCGGGGCCCGGATCCGGGCGCCTCAGCCGGGGACCGTCACCCGGGTGGAGGTGGCGGAGGGCGAGGGTGTCCTTCCGGGCCAGTCGGTTCTCACCCTGTCGGGGGGCGAGCGGCGGGTCCGGGTCGAGGTGCTGGAACGGGATCGGACCCGGGGCATCGAGCCCGGGACCCCGGCGAGCCTCGGGGACGAAAGGTGCCCAGGCCGAGTCACCCGGGTGGACGCGGGCGCCCGGCCTCCCTTCGGGGCGATCCGGGTCCACGTGGCGCCCGAGGGATCCTGCCTGGAGGGGCGCGCTCCCGGGACCTCGGTCGCGGTGACCTTCCACCTGGCGGGCCCGGCCGACGCTCTCTTCGTCCCCCTCTCGGCCGTGGACTTCCGCGGGGGGACGCCCCGGACCTTCCGGATCACCGCGGAGGAGAGGGCGGAAGCGGTCCCCGTCACCCTGGGGTCCCAGCGAGGGGAACTTCAGCAGGTGGAAGGGGACCTGGACTCCCGCGATCGGGTGGTGGTGGCGGGGGTCACGAACCTCCGGCCCGGCGACCGGGTCCGGGTGGTGGAGGCGCCCTCGGGAGAGGTCCCATGAGCTGGGCGGGGTTCTCCCTGGCGCGACGGCACGCGGTCTACGCCGCCTCCATCGCGGTGATCGTGTTCGGGGGCCTGGCCTGGTTGCGCCTGCCCGTCTCCCTCTTTCCCGACACGGCGCCGCCCCTGGTGAACGTCGTCACGGCCCAGCCGGGCGCGGCGGCGCTGGACGTGGCCCGCGACGTCTCCGAGCCCATCGAGGGGGAGGTGGCCGCCCTGGACGGGATCGCCCGGGTCACTTCCCTCTCGCAGGACGGCCTCTCGGTCGTGACCGCCGAGTTCGAGTACGGTCGGGACGTGGATCTGGCGGCCGTGGACGTCCAGAACGCGGTCGACCGAATCGGCGACCGGTTTCCCCCGGGGACCGCCCGGCCGCGCGTCCTCAAGTTCAGCACCGCCGACCGCCCGGTGATCACCCTGGCGGTCCGGGGGGCAGAGGGCGCGGTGGACCCGGCCGGCGCGCGCCGCATCGCCGAGGACCGGATCCGGCCGCTCCTCCAGCGGGTTCCGGGCGTGGCCTCGGTGGACGTCTTCGGCGGTGACCGCTCCCGGGTGGAGGTGGAGGTGGACCAGGGGGCCCTGGAGGCCGCGGGGCTCGCCGTGCCTGACGTGGTCGGGGCGCTCCGGGAAGGAAGCGTGACCCGGCCCGGCGGGACCTTCGAGGCCGGAGGGCGCGAGGTCCTCATACGGGTGGACCACTCCCCCGCGGACGTGGCAGAGCTGGCGCGCCTTCCCGTGGCTCACCGGGAAGGCCAGCGTATCCTGGTGGGAGACGTAGCCGGAGTGCGGGAGGGAACGGCGGACCGACGGAGCGCCTTCCGAAACCGGGGCACGGACGCCGTGGCCCTGGAGGTGCTCCCGCGCCAGGACGCGAACACGGTGGACGTGGTTCGCCGGGTGGAGGCGCTCGTTCCCGAGCTCCGGGAAGCGTTCCCGGAGCTGGAGATCGAGGTGGCCTCCGAGGAGGCCTCCTTCACGGACCTGGTGGTTCGGAACATGGGGATGAGCATCGTGGCCGCCCTGCTCCTCGCCGGCTTCGTGGTCTTCCTCTTCCTGGGGAACCTGGGGGCGTCCCTCGTGATCTCCATCTCCATGCCCATGAGCTTCCTGCTCACCTTCGCCCTCATGTGGGCCTTCGGGATGGAGCTCAACCTGGTCACCCTCTCGGCGGTGATCCTGGCCGTGGGGATCGTGGTGGACTCCTCGGTGGTCGTGCTCGAGAACATGACCCGCCACCGGCGAGAGGAGGGGCGGGACGCCGAGGAGGCGGCGGTGCGGGGCACCGACGAGGTGTTCTTCGCCATCCTGGCCGGGATCCTCACCACCGTCATCGTCCTGGTGCCCTTCCTTTTCCTGGAGGGGTTCGTCGGTCAAGTGTTCGGCCCCCTCTCCCTGACCCTCATCTTCGCGTTCACCTCCTCCCTTCTGGCGGCGGTCACCCTGGTGCCCCTCCTCGGGGCCTGGCTTCTCGCCAGGGACGGGAGCGTCGGGGGGGAGAGGAGTCGGCCGGGTCCCGAGGGAGCGGATGGTGGACCGGAAGAGGGCGACGCCAAAGGAGCGGAGGAGGGACACCGTCGACGCCGGTCCGCCCTTCTCCGGGAGGCCGTCCGGTGGCCGCTCCGGGCCTTCGAGGGGGCCATGGAGGGGCTTCGCCGCCTGTACATCGGGGGCCTGGAGCGGGCCCTCCGGTGGAGGACGGCCACCCTGGCCGCGGCCCTCGTGCTCCTCGCGGCTGGCGCCGTCTCCATCCTGGCCCGAGGGGTGGAGGTCCTGCCCCGTCTGGACTCGGGGTCGTTTTACGTCAGCGTAGAAACCGAGCCCGGCACCTCGTTCGCCGAGACGGCGCGGATCGTCGGCCGGGTGGAGGACCTCCTGGCCTCGGAGCCCTACGTGATGGGGTTCACCTCTCGGATGGGGTTCGAGCCCGAGGCCGTGTTCCTCGGGGACGCGGGGGCCATGGGGGTCCAACAAGCCTTCCTCAGCGTCGAGCTCGTCTCCCGGAAGGAGCGCCCGGAGACGATCTGGGAGATCCAGGACCGGGTACGGGACGGGGTCGGCGGGATCCCCGGGATCCGGACCGCCGTTGTGAAGGAGATGGGCGGGACCGCCAAGGCCACCACCGCAGCGCCCCTCAACGTCCATATCTCGGGGCCCGATCCCGTTGTCCTGGACAGGCTCTCGGTCGAGGTGCTGGAGCAGGCCCGAACGGTGCCGGGGGCGGTGAATGTCTACCGCCGCTGGAGCCTGGATCGGCCCGACCTCCAGATCCGGCCCGATCCGCTCCGGGCTGCGGAGCTGGGGATCACCTCCGCCCGGATGGCCGAGGCCACCTACGGGGTGGTGGAGGGGACCACGGCCACCGCCTGGACGGGCCCCGACGGAACGGATCTCCCCGTAGTGGTCCGCTATCCCCGGGAGGGGCGCTCGGACCTGGAGACCATCCTCCAGGTCCACGTGCTCCCCGGCCTCCCTCTGGGGGAGGTGGCCACGGCCTCTTTCGAGCTGGCCCCGAACCTGGTCACCCGGGAGAACCTGGTCTACACGGCCGACGTAGCTGGCTTCCACGACGGCCGGGCATTCAGCCACGTGGTGGCGGATCTGGGGCGGACCCTGGAGGGGATCATCCTGCCCCCGGGCTACGAGATCGAGATCACCGGGGAGATGACGGACCTCCAGGAGTCCCGGGAGGAGATGGTCTTCGCCCTCCTCCTGGCCCTGGTGGCGGTCTACCTCCTCCTCGTGGCGCAGTTTCGCTCGTTCATCCACCCCCTCACGGTCATGCTCGCCGTCCCTCTCGTGCTGGTGGGCGTCGCCGTCGCCCTCCTCCTGGCCCGGCAGGTCATCTCGATGGCCGTCCTCATGGCCCTGGTCCTCCTCGTGGGGATCGCCGTGAACAACTCCATCATACTCCTGGACTTCATCCTTCGCCGCCGGGAGGAGGGAGGCGAGCGCCGGGCCGCCGTGCTGGAGGCCGTCTCGGTCCGGTTCCGGCCCGTGATGATGACCACGTTCTCCACCGTGGCCGGGATGATCCCACTGGCCCTGGAGTGGTCCCTGGGCGCCGAGCGGTTCTCGCCCATGGCCGTGGCCATCATCGGGGGCCTCACCGCGTCGTCCCTTCTCACCCTCGTGGTGGTCCCGGTATTCTACACAGTCCTGGACGACCTCCAGGCCCGGATGGGGTCCATCGGCGCTTGAGGCGAAACATGGCGAGAACGACCAAGAAGGAAGCGATCCTGGAGGCCGCGCTGGCCCTCTTTGCGGAAAAAGGGGTGGACGCCGCCACCACCCGGGAGATCGCCGAGCGAGCGGGGACCTCCGAGGGGAACCTCTACCGGCACTTCGATGGGAAGGACGACCTGGCCCGGACCCTGTTCGAGACCACGGCCCGTCGGTTCGCCGACGTCCTCGAGACGGAAGCGCGAGACGAGGACGATCCCCGGGCCCGCCTGGACACCCTGATCCGGGGGGTGTTCACCTTCGCGGAGGACCACCCGGCCGCGTTCTCCTTCCTCCTGGCATCCCATCCCTCACACATACCGAAGGACCGGGACCTGCGTCTGGGGCCCTATCCGATGCGCCTCTTCGTGGAAACCATCGTCCGGGGCGTCGCCCAGGGCGCGTTTCGGCCGGTGGATCCAGTCCTGGCCACCGGCTGGATCGTGGCCATGGCCCAGCGGGCCGTGCTCCTGGCCCGGATGGGGCTTCTGGCCGACGACCGGGAGCGAATCACCCAGGAGACAGTGGAAGCCAGCCGACGTCTCCTCGCCGCCGATCCTGTCGGGCCAGGGGGACAGCAGCCCGATGACCGATGACGACGGTCCAGGTCGACCCCGCTGAAGCAGCGGCCGAACCCCGCTCACGGAGGATCCCATGCAGAGCCGGTCCTGCTCGCCCAGGCGGACGTTCACGTGGACTCCGTCCGCCCACACATAGACGTAATCGACCCCGGAGAGGTCTCGCTTGCCGAACATCTCGTGCTCCTCCTCCCAGGTGCCGATCAGCCGGCTCACGTTCGCCGGGGACAGCCCGGAGGCGTCCTCGCCCAGAAGCACCGGCAGCGCCTCGCGGAAGTCTCCCGTCGACAGCCCCCGCAGGTACAGGATCGGCAGCACCTCGGCCACCTTCGGCGAGCGCCTCATGTACGGCGGCAAGACTCGGCTCGTGAACTTCTGGCTGTCCCGGCGGTCGTGCACCCGCGGCGCTCGCACCTCGACCGTGCCGGCCCCCATCGTCACCTTCCGGGCTCGTGCCCGGCCGTTGCGGACCACCCGGGCCCGTCCCTGCTCGTCCTTCGCTTCTCGGTGCCGGCTCACGTACTCGGCCACCTCCGCCTCGAGTGCCGCAGCCAGCATCCGGCGCGCTCCTTCGCGGGCCAGGGCGTCCAGGTCACTCGAAAACTCGCCCTCCCCCTGGCTCCCGAAGGAGCCCTCCAGTACCTTCACCATCGCGGCGTATCCTCCCCCCGGGCGCCAACCCGGGCTTCGCGTGAACTTGATGCCTCACGCGGGAGGGTACGTCGTCTTTTTTCATCCCTTCAACTCAGCCCCTCCCTCCAGGGCCGATCCACAACTTTCGAGGATACCTCGACGCCGAGGCAGATCTCCCAGGCCAGGATGAGTAGGACGACCGGCAGGGACCGGGCTGCCGCGATGAGCAGCTCTCCAGCTGGGCCTGGCTCCATATGCCCTCGGCACCTCGGGGCTCCTCCAAGAGCCGACCGGCGCGTAGGCCGCCGGCATCACCGGCAGCACTGCTCAAGGCGTGCAGGCCGTCGGTCGCTCCGTCCCCAGTTCGCAGTCTCCGTCGGCTCCAGATCTCTCGGGCCGCATCTGCCCCCCGGCAGGTGGTACCGAGACGGCACAGCCGTAGAGCGCTTCAGCTCTCTGCCGCCCTGCCCCCCGGTCCAACGGGGAGCGGCTCCTCCTTCGCCTAGAGGCATCCCTCGGCCTCCGGGCCGGACGGGCGCGCCAAGCTCATGGGGTCGGCTCACCCCGGAGTTCACCGCTCAGGGAACGGCCGCCGACAGAGGATGACGGCACAACGCGCCGGTGCGAAGACGCCACCTGGAGCCACGGTCACGGCTCCGGATGTGTGCCAAATGTGTGCCAAAAACGGCCTCTGATAGCCGGACACAAAAAAACGACCCAGTGAGGATAACCGCATCACTGAGCCGTTTTCTTGTGGTGGGCTGACTGCGCCCTAGTGGAGGCGGCGGGAGTCGAACCCGCGTCCGCGAATCGATCCTGCAGGACTTCTACGTGTGTAGATCACCGTTCAGTTTCGCCCACCGGCGGCCGGTGATCCACCGCGCTGGCAGGCTATCCGCCTTTGGATCTCGTCCTGGATGAGACGGCACCATCCGAGGACCAGCCTGAATCATTGACGTCCCGCTGACCCGCCTCAGGCGAGCAAATCAGGGGACGGGCTACCGCTTAGTTAGGCAGCCAGCGCCAGATCATTGTTGGCGTTTGAAAATTTCCCGGCGGTTTAACGAGATCACCGGAACCTCGACACGCAGCCCTGCTTTCACAAAACACGTCGAAGCCGTGTCGCCCCCGAATGTCCGGGAGTCCTGCCCGTGACGTGCGGACCGTCGACAATCACCTAAAAGCACCGGCGGTCCTGACTCATCCTATGCTTCCTCCTACCCCAATTGCCCCGCCAAAGGTTCCGGAGGCGGTCGATCCGGTCACGCGGCAAGCTCCTCCAGGTGCCGCTGAAGGTAGCCGTCCAGGAGGTCCCGGATCTCCTCGATCGCCGTCACACGAAAGAGCTCCTGCCGGAGTCTGCGGCCATCGGGAAGTCCTTTCGTATACCACCCGAGATGCTTCCGGAACTCCCTGACGGCACGTGTACCATCCTTTTCGAAGGCGACCGCGTTCTCTGCGTGGAGGAGACAGACCCGAAAGCGTTCCTCCATCGACGGCGCATCCGGTACAGGCAACCCATCCAGTGCCGCCCTCGCTTCGCGGAAGATCCACGGATAGCCGTGCGAGCCTCGAGCGATCATGACTCCGCGGCAGCCGGTCTCCTCCTTCATCCGAGCAGCGTCCTCCCCACTCCGGATGTCGCCGTTCCCGATGACCGGGATGTCGAGTGCGTCGACGACGGCGCGGATCTCGGACCACCGGGCCGTGCCGGAATACATGTCCGTTCGGGTCCGGGGGTGGAGGGTCAGAGCGCAAGCTCCTGCCTCCTGGCAGCGCACCGCGATCTTGACGGGGTCGCGCGTGGCATCGTCGTACCCACTCCGAATCTTCACGGTGGTGGGCAGCGGGGTCGCCGCCGCGACGGCCTCGATGATCGCGCCTACGAGCTCCAGGTCCCTGAGACACCCCGACCCCCCATTCCGCTTCACGACCTTCTTTACCGGGCAGCCGAAGTTGATATCGATGAAGTCGGGAGCATGCAGCCGGTGGACCAACTCCGCCGCTTCCGCCATCATCGCGGGCTCGGCCCCGAAGATCTGCACTCCGATCGGCCGCTCCTCATCGTGAAACCGCAGGTACTCGCGACTCCGATCGTTGCCCTGGCAGAGCCCCGCCGCGCTCACGAACTCGCTCACCACAACGTCCGCGCCGAGCGACCGACAAAGCCGGCGGAACGGGGATTCGCTCACGCCGGCCTGTGGCGCAAGATAGAGCGGTGTCCGCTCAGCATCGAGGAGGTCCGTCGTGCGTGTGGTCATGAAGGAAAAGGTACCTCGGCAGAGGGTTCCGGT
Organism: Gemmatimonadota bacterium; assembly: GCA_007121455.1. GTDB lineage: Bacteria > Gemmatimonadota > Gemmatimonadetes > Longimicrobiales > Gaopeijiaceae > SKKN01. The sequence continues at coordinate 26,441 of SKKN01000005.1, forward strand.
GAAGGGTGTCCAGGCACGCCCCATGGGCATCGAATCAGCCCTCCTCAGGCTTTGACATCCCCAGTGGCATCCCATACAGTTGGTTCACTTCATACCCGGTGCAATCCATCGAGATCGAACAGCCCTCGGGAGGGCCATACATGAAACTGCGACAACTCTTCACGCTCGAGGGTGTAAACCTCGAACTGAAGGCCGAGACCAAAGACGATATTCTGAAGGAACTCATCCAACTTCTCGACCTCGACGACAAGTCGGAGACAATCCTCTTCAAGACACTGAAACGGAGAGAGAACCTCGGTTCCACGGGGATCGGAAAGGGAATCGCAATCCCGCACTGTCGGTCGCTCGTCGTGAACCGCCTCCGCCTCGCCTACGGACGCAAGCCCGAAGGCGCGGACTTCAACTCGATCGACGGGGAGCCGGTCCACAACTTCTTCCTGATCGTGGCGCCACCTCTCGAAGTGTCGAACCAATACCTCCCGGTCCTCGGCAAGATCGCCCAGTTCGCAAAGGACCCGGATATCCCGACCCACCTCCAGGACATCTCCACCCCTCAAGAGTTCCTCGACCTGCTCGAGGAGAAAGCACCATGAGCGGGCCGTCGGATACACGGGGGATGGATCCGCAACTCATGCTCCTCCTCGAGCTTCAGGACCTGAGGGCCCAGCGAAAGGAGCTGGCCGAAAGCGAGGTCGCCGAGAGGATGCAAGAGGAGCACTTCCACATCGACCCGGCCGACGCCAGGAGCCACCTGGACGAAAAGATTACCGAGATCGAGCAGGAACTCCACCCCAGGATCCGGGCTCGTTATGCTCAGATCGTGCCGATGCGGGACCGAGTGGTCGTGCCCGTGATCAATGGCGTCTGCTACGGCTGCTTCGTCTCGATCCCGACCGCGACGGCAGGTGACCGGGACTCACCCGCGGGTGTACAGAGTTGCGAGCACTGCGGCTGCTTCATCTACATCTTGAACTGACTTGCCGGGAGGGGGGGCTCCGCCGATCCGTCGCGGCGTTCCCCTCCCCCGACACCTCCCCCGGAATCTCTCGGCGTCACTTCGTGACGAACATCTTGAGGATCTGGGACTGTCCGTTGACGGTCAGCTCGAGGATGTACACACCCGAAGCCACCATCGCTCCGGAGCGGTCCCTCCCATCCCAGTGAGCCTCGTATCTGCCCGGGAAGGGGTATTCGAGATCGACGATCGGCACCCCGTCCCCAGCCGGATGGCCGAGCGCCGTGGGCGAGCCGACGTACTGAAGCAGCAGGTTGTAGATCCGAACGGAGACGACTGCAGGGCGCCCGTCGACGAAGACCCCCTCGTATAGCTCAAAAGGGATCCGGGTCTCGGGATTGAACGGGTTCGGGTAGTTCTGGTCCAGCGTGAACCCAATTTCCTGGCCCCTGGTCCGATCATCCGCTCCAGGAGCTTGTTGGCCCTGGAGGGAGTCGGTCGAGACAACAAGGGCGAGGAGGATGAAACTGAGGCAGGCTGCTCGCCTCATTCGACCCTCCGCACAGAGCCCTGTGCCGTATCAGTGAGACGATGGCCCTCCATGGTTGCCGAAACTGCACCGTACTCCTATGCCACTCTTTTGCCACTATAACCTGAGGACGAGAAACGGGTCAAGCACGGGTTGGGCGCTTCAAACATCCTCGGCACCGAACTGAGCTTGGACCAGAGGGAGCGAGCGAAGGGTTCGCGCGGGCGCGAGATGGGAATGGATGAACCCCGCGAGGAGCTGAAGATGCGCTCGCGCGCCCCGCAGCTCCTCCGGCGCGGATCCCGCCACCAACGCGAAAAGGTGGGACCGGGCGACCGGCCCGACCCTCGGCAACTCTTCTCGGCCGCAGCCCGCGCAGCGAACCCCACCCGCCTCGCAGTCGAAGCGACCGATTTCCTCTGCCCCGAGCCCTCTGCCGCACGCCACGCACCGGCCGATCGACGGGCCGAACCCCAGCGCTCCCACGACGCTCCATGCGCCGGCGAGGATCCGGGCGCGGAGCAGCTGATCCTCCCCTTCGGCGACTTCGTCCAGTGCCAGGAGAAACCGACGGTAGAGCTCCGGGTTTCCTTCCTCGAGGGTATGGACGAGTATGATTTCGGCGAGGAGAGCAGCACCCCCGAGGCGAAGGAGGTGCGTGCCGAGCGCGGGCCGCGCACGTCGCACCGAGAAGCCCCGGTACGTCTGGAGGTCGCGATTTTCCTTAAAGTGCATCGCGAGAATGCCGTCCCCGAACGTGTCCAACGAGGAGCCTCGTTTCGAGTCCTCTCGGCGGACCCCCCGTGCCATGGTCCCGACGACACCCAGGTCCTCGGTCAGAAAGCGCAGGATTCGGCTCGTCTCTCCGTAGGGGTAGGAACGAAGGAGCACCGCCGGAGTGGTGATCAAGGACACGGTCCGCTCCCGGTGAGGGACAACCCCTTCCTCAACTCGTTCGCTTGAGGCGCTCCAGCAGGGTGCTTCGGCGCTCGCGGTAGCGCGCGCGCTCCTCGGCCCCAGGAGCTTCCAGGTCTTCGAACTCTTCATCGAGGCGAGCGATCTCCAGGAGCAGCTCTTCCCTGCTCTCCTCCGCAGGTTCGAGCTCCGCCTCTTCGGAACGGTGCCGAACGGCCCAGACGCCGGCACCGGTGAGGAGGAGCGCGAGGAGGAGGGCTAACTCACGTACGGGAACCGTGAATGCGCCATCTCCTTCCGCGAAGCTCACATCGGCGTTCACCAGCGCCTCTCCTGCGTATCGCCGAAACTGAACCCCGGGTTCCATCTCGACGGGGCGATCCTGCTCCAGACCCTCGACCCGGAGGTCCGGTGCCGGCTCCGAGATCAGGACCTGCACCACCTCCGTGGTTCCCGGCATCGGAAGATCGAAGTTGAGGTCGGCGAGGGAGTAGGTGAAAATGAAGAGCCGCTCACCCGGAGGAACGGGAGCGGACACTTCGACAGCCCCGTTCCTGAACTCCACCGCGTCCTCGGGGAGGTCCCCCCTGCCGACCGCCAGATTCGTCGCCCCGCTCGGAAGAGGATAGCTCCAGACCGGGCCCTGCTCGTCCGCGACGTAGGTCCAGGATGAGTCATTCCGGATCTCGAACAGGTCGGTTGCGTTCCAGCCTTCCTCCGTCCGGTTGATGAACAGGTTCCGAATTGCGATCGGAAAGGGTTCCCCACCCGCCTCCGCCTCCCGCCTTTCGTACATCCGGATCGTGTACAGGGAGTCGAGCTGGGTGGCTTGCGACAGCGGATCCCCAAAGTAGAGGATCCCGTACCGTCGGGACGAGGCAAAGTACACGGTACGGTCATCGGACGCCCCGGACCCCGGGAGGGTCGGAAGCACGAACTCGAAGGAGCCGTCCGTGTCGACGCGAACGGAGTCGATCGGCCCGGCGTCGAGCGGGGTGACCTGGTGGAGTACGACGGTCGCCGTATCGACGGCCCCGTCCCCGAGAAGCACGGTTCCGCGCAGCTCGGGCACCACTTCCTCCTGGGCGAGCGCCGCGGCGGGGACGGCCAGGGTCGGCATCCCCAGAGCGCCGAGAAGGAGGAGGCCCAGCGGCAGGACTCCCAAGTCGCGAAGGCGCCGGGAACGGAGGGGGTGGAGAAATCGTGTCACGTCAGGGCGAGAACCGGCCGAAATCCTCCGGATTCAGCTTTCGGAGGTACTCCTTCAGCTCCTCGGGGCTCATGAGCGTTTCCTCACCCTCCTCCTCTTCCTGCTCCACTTCGTATTCTTCGGCATCCTCTCCCTCGGAGATCTCGATCGACGCCTTCTCGAGCAGATCCTGATGGGCGAAGATCCTCGCTTCGGAGCGGAGGGCGACGGCAATCGAGTCGGAGGGGCGGGCATCGACCTTGATCACCTCTTCCTCCCGTTCGATCACCAGCTCGGCGAAGTAGGTGTTGTCGGCGACCCGCGTGATCACGACCCGCTGAAGATCGCCTCCAAGCCCGGAGAGGACCGCCATGAGGAGGTCGTGCGTCAACGGCCGGGAGAACTTCATGTCGGCGAGCTGCATCGCGATCGCGCTCGCCTCTCCAGGCCCGATCCAGATGGGCAATACACGTTCGCCTTCGAGTTCCTGCAGGATTACCACCGGGGTATTCGAGGCCCGGTCCAACCCAAGGCTCTGAACCTTCACCTCGATGAGCACGCGTCGTCGCTCCCTTCCATCGTTCCTTCCCGAAGCGAGTGGGGGGATGGACGCGGAGCCCCGCGCCCGCCCCCCCTCACGCTCCCACCGTTCTGGCTGCTAACCCCCACCGATCGCGCGATGTTCCGCTCGCCGGAGAGGACCGCCGTTCCGTCCTGAACGGTCGGCTACAGCTTGAGTAACGTGCGAAGCTCCTTCACGTGGTCTGTGGCCTCCCACGGGAAGAGACGGACCGTCCGAGAGGGATCCGTCGGGTGCACGGTCTCTTCCGAAGTCCGGCCGAAGTGGCCGAGGACTGCGGTTCGCGAGAAGATCGGATCCTGAAGCCTGAGGCGCTCGATGATCGCGCTGGGTCGCAGGTCGAAGACCTCGTTCACCGCACGCACCATCTCGTCCTCGGATACCGCACCGGTTCCAAAGGCGTCCACGTGGACGGAAACCGGCTCGGCGACCCCGATCGCGTACGCGAGCTGGATCTCACAGCGCCTCGCGGCTCCGGCCGCGACCAGGTTCTTCGCGGCCCAGCGTGCAGCGTACGCCGCGGAGCGGTCTACCTTCGTCGAGTCCTTTCCGCTGAAGGCACCTCCTCCATGACGCCCCATTCCACCGTACGTATCGACGATGATCTTTCGTCCGGTGAGGCCCGCGTCGCCCTGAGGGCCTCCGACGACGAAGCTCCCCGTCGGGTTGATGTGGAAGACGCAGTCGTCGGGATCGAGGAATTCGCCCGGGAGCGCCGGGACGATCACCTTCTCGATCAAGGTCTGGTGGAGCTCCTCGGAAGAGATCCCGGGGTCGTGCTGTGCGCTGAGCACCACGGTATCGATGCGCCTCGGCTCGTCCCCGTCGTACTCCATCGTGACCTGGGCCTTCCCGTCGGGCCGGAGCCAGGGGACCTCTCCGTTGTGCCGAACCGCGGCAAGCCGTCCGACCAGGCGATGCGCGAAGACGATCGGAGCCGGCATGAAGACGTCCGTCTCGTCGGCGGCGTAGCCGAACATCATTCCCTGATCGCCGGCGCCGCCCGTGTCCACGCCCTGGGCGATGTCCGGCGACTGGCGGTCCAGGCTGACGAGGACCCCACAGGTGCGAGCGTCGATCCCATGCTCCGAGTTCGTGTACCCGATCTGACCGAGCACACCCCGGACGACCTCTGGGATCTCCACATATCCTTTGGTCGAGATCTCACCTGCGACCAGGACGAGGCCTGTGGTCACCAATGTCTCGCAGGCGACGCGAGACTCAGGATCCTCGGAGAGAACGGCGTCGAGCACCGCGTCGGAAATCTGATCCGCAATCTTGTCGGGATGTCCTTCTCCGACCGACTCGGATGTAAAAAGGCGTTTACGCAAGGGCCTCGTGGCCTCCTGTTTCAAGGGAACTCATTTGGTTTTCAAGCTGCGATGAGAGCTGCGGAGCAACCCTCGATCAATCTCCCGAGGGCAGACCTGAAACTGTAAGGAAACTTTAGCCGAGGGACAAGCTCCAGCGTCCAGAGAAGGCGGCGAGGTCGACAGACGCGCCGATCCCCTCGACGAGACAGCGAGTCACGTCGCGACTCGTCGGAGCCGCCAGCGCCTTCCGCGCCGCTGCTCTCGCCTCCTCGACCCTGAACTCACGGATGACCTTCCGCACTTCGGGAAGGGCCGGCCACGGAACCGAGATGGACGGGATGTCCAGCCCCAGGAGCAGATAGGTTCCAAGTGGGTTTGCCGCCATTTCCCCGCACACGCTGACCTCGATCCCCGCCGCCCGCGCGACCCGCGAGACCTGGTGCAACTGCCGCACCACGGACGGGTGGAAGGGGTTGTAGAGATGGGCGAGGCGCGGGTTGGTCCGGTCGACCGCGAGGGTGTACTGGACGAGATCGTTCGTGCCGATCGAGAAGAAGTCCGCATGCCGGGCCAACTCGGCTGCATCGAGTGCGGCTGCCGGGGTCTCGAGGAGCACGCCCACCTTGTACCCTGCGTAGAAGGGCACCCCTTCCCGCTTCAGGGCCTCCTCCTCTTCGCCCAGGAGCTCCCGCACCCGCATGACCTCCTCGATGTCGTTCACGAGAGGGAGCATCATCCGCAGATCGCCGTGGATCGTGGCACGGAGGAACGCCCGGAGCTGCGGCCGGAAGAGGTCGAGTCGGTCGAGACAGACCCGGATGGCACGCCAGCCGAGAAATGGATTCTCCTCGCGCGTCATCTGAAGGAACATGGGGAACTTGTCCCCTCCCAGGTCGTACGTCCGGATCACCACGGCACCATCGGGAAAGGCCTCCGCCGCCTGGCGATACGCCTGGTACTGTTCCTCCTCCTCGGGCATCGAGCTCCGCCCGACCACGAGGAACTCGGTGCGGAAGAGCCCGATGCCCTCCGCACCATGGAGCCGGGCCTGGTCCACCTCGGAAGGCAGATCCACGTTCGCCCGGATCGCGACGGGCTGACCGTCCTTCGTGACCGCGTCGAGCTTCGAGATCAGGTCGATCTCCTCCTCCCACTCCTGCAACCGACGACGACGCTGCCGATAGACCTCCCGGTCCCGATCGTCCGGATCGAGCACGATCCGTCCAATCCGCCCGTCCATGATCGCCTCCTGACCCTCGGTTGCGACGCGGGAGATGTCGAGCAGACCCACGACGGAGGGGATCGCGAGCGACCGGGCGAGGATGGCCCAATGGGAGGTGCGGGTCCCGAGATCCGTCGCCACGCCGAGGATCCGGTCGGGATCCATCTGCACGGTGAGCGACGGCGTGAGGTTGCGAGCGACGACGATCACCGGCTCGTCCAACGCCTCGAGGTCGCCGGGCTCCGGCCGATCCAGGAGTCGATGCAGTACCCGGACCTGCAGATCCTCCACGTCGTTCAGCCGGTCGAGCACCATCGGGTTCTGGGTTCGGATCCAGAGCGCCTGGAGCTCGAGCATCCGCCAGTCGAACGCCCGTGCTGCGCTCAGGCGGTTCTCCCGGATGTAGCGCGTCGTTCCATCCACGACTTCGTGGTCATCGAGCATGAGGAGCTGCGGCTCGAAGATCCGAGCCTCCATCGTCCCGAGACGCTCGGCCGCGATGCTGCGCATCTCCAGGATGCGACCTTTCGCCCATTCCCGAGCCGCATCGAATCGCTCGACCTCCTCCTCGATCCGCTCCGGTGCGATCGTCTCGTGGGGAACCTCGGGCACCCCCCATGTGAGGATGTGCACTGGACCGCTCACCATTCCCTCGGCAGCCGGATATCCGTCTCGAACCAGGGACACGTTCAGTCTTCTCCGAACTTCTGGTCGACCAGGGCCGTGAGGGCATCGACGGCGTCGGGCGCATCCGGCCCCTCCCCCCGGATGGTGAGGGAGCTTCCCTGTTGGGCTGCGAGCATCAGGACCCCCATGATGCTCTTACCGTTCACCTCGAGGCCTTCCTTCTCGACCATGACCAACGCTTCGAACTGGCCGGCGGTCTTCACGAACTCCGCTGCCGGGCGGGCATGGAGCCCCATCCGGTTCTGGATCTTGACGGTTCGTACTTCGACGACTTTTTCGCTCATGTTGCGATTCCACTGATTCCAAGGATGAGCACGCCGCCAACCACGGCGAGCAGGCCGGCTACGGCCCAGGCCCAGAGCTCCCTTCCTCGACCGATCGATGCGACGAGGAGGAGGGCGCCCACTGGGAGCCAGGGCCAAATCACGTGGGAAATCCCTGCCGCGAGGCCGCGCCCCACGAGGAGACCGACCAAGAGGCCGACGAACAGAACCCCGATCGAGGCGATTCGCTCCGCGCGACCGATGAGATTCGCCCGCCGGAGGGTTTCGGCTACGGAAGGGCCCTTCTCGAGCCCAACCCGTACGGACCACGTGCGAAGCCGGAGGTGAAGGCTGTTGTAGACCACGAGAAAGGTAACGATTGCGAACCACCAGGGAGTGCCGAGAAGCGCGAGCGTCATGGCGCCGAGCAGCGTCGCCGGGAGCCAGGCGGCCCAGATGAGTCGGTCGCCGACACTTCCGAGCGGCCCCCGGATCGCCATCTTGAACCTTCGCACCTCTTCCGGCGAGGCTCCGTCCAACTCCATCCGGGCCGTCGCCCCCAGTGCGAGCCCGGAAAGGTAGGGGTGGGCGTTGAAATGCTCGACGTGCCGCCGCAACGCCGCCCCGCGCTCCTCTTCCTTCCCCCCCTCCGCTGCTCGTCGCTCCAACTCCCGGAGCACGGGCAGGAAGCAGAACCCGAACCCGCTACCGAGCATCGTACGATCATTCCATGACCCCTGAATCGCCAGGGAGCGCAGCACGAGCGATCGGCGCACCTGTTCGGGGTTCAGTGACGAGGAAATGGGGACCTCAGGGGAAGAGAGTCGGAAGCAGGCCCAGCAGAATGCCGAGTACGAGGTAGCCCAGACGCCTCGACGAGGGTCCGAGTATGGAGAGGAGCATGCCCAGCGGAACCGCGCTCGCCAGGGCAGCGAGGGCGACGGTCTCCATCGCCCCCAGGGGCCAGGCGGCCGCGGCGTGCACCGCCCACGGGAGCCACACGGCGAAGCCGATCGCGGTCAGCCCGATACCGCGTGTGAAGTCCGCCCCCATCGCGAGAAGGTGACGCCGCACGATCCGGGCTTCGGTGAGGGATCGGTCGTTCGGGTCGGGCGCGAGCCGTCCGTTCCAGCGCCGGAGGCCGCGAACGCTCATCCCTCCCAGCACGGACCATAGCAGGCCGGCCACGAGCCCGAGCACCCATGCGCCGGGCCCGCCTCCCGACACGGCCACCGCGGAAGCGACGACCGCAGAGGGTCCGCCTTCGTGGAACCTCGCGCCGCCGACGGGAAGGACCGGGAGGATGAAGAGGTCGAGAAACGCCCCGACGAGCAGTCCGGTGACCGGATCCCCCAGCACCGCTCCAGCCAAGGCTCCCGCGACGATCGGACGGGACAGCATGAACTGCCCAAAGGAGGTGCTGTCGAGAGCGACGAGGCCCCCGAGCAGAACGAGGAGGAACAACTCCACTGTGCGGCTCTACGGAAGGAGCGACTCGACCGCCCGCGGGGTGGCTCCCGGGAGGTCCTGAGCCACGACGTCGATTCCCCGTCCCGCCAGGAGTCGGAGGCAGCGAACGTCCTCGTCATCGAGGAACAGGTAAGGGAGCACCTGCTGTTTCCCCCGCCCGTGATGGATCCCGCCCAGGTTCACCGTCTCTCCCACCATGCCCCCACCCTCCGCAAGTCGAGCCATCGATTCCACATCCCGAGTGAGGAGAATGGAAGGTGTGGGGTTGGAGCGCCAGGAATCGAGCCGAGAGATCGCCTCGGACACTGGGATGAACTCGGCCTCGACTCCGGGTGGCAGACCCAGTTTGTAGAGGTCGCGCTCCCACTCGCTCGCGGCCAGGGCATCGTCCACGACGAGATACCGATTCGGCTGGAGGCGACTGCCCCAGCCCACGACCACCTGCCCGTGGATCAGTCGCTCATCGACTCGATAAAGGAGAATCGACATTTCACTCCCGGTTGGGGGAGATCCGGATACCCGCTTTCCCCTTCTCGACGACCCGCGGCACGAGGGTTTCCAGGGGCATCTTCCGGTGAAAGACAAAGTCGAGCAACATCGGAAGGTTGGTGCCACAGATGACGGCCCGTCGAACGGGGTCCTTGCAGACCACCCGCGCCGCCAATGCACAACTGCCCGTCTCGAGGTCGGTGAAGACGACTGAAGGTCCTGGTCCCATGAGGTTCTCGAGTCTCTCGAAGAGGGCCTCGGGACCGAGCCCTTCGTTGCTGAGGGCGACGAGGGCGTCCCCCTCTCCCGAGATCCGGTGCACCGCGTCCACGAGACCGTCGGCCATCTGTCCGTGCGCGACCACCACACCGCGCACCTGGTCCTCACTCATAGTCCTCCTCCAGATACTCCCGCACCGGTCGGAGCACCTCCCGGAGGCGTCGGTCGAACCCTTCCGCGGAATCCACTCCTGCGTATTTGAGGAGGTGGTTCATCGCCACGACTTCACAAATCACAGTGATGTTCTTACCCGGATTCAGCGGTACGGTTACCTTCGGTAGCTCCACATCGAGGATCTCCAGGACGTCCCCGTCCAGGCCCGTCCGGTCGTAGCTGTGGGTGTCATCCCAGTCCTCGAGCTGAACGACCACCTCGATCCGCTTCTGCTGCCGGATTGCCCGGATCCCGAAGAGCGCCTGCACATCGATGATGCCGACCCCCCGGATCTCCATGTGGTGGCGCTGAAGCTCATGCCCCCGGCCCATCAGAAGGTCGTTGCCGCGCTTGGAAGTCAGCACGAGGTCGTCGGCCACGAGCCGGTGGCCCCGTTCGATGAGGTCGAGCACACATTCGCTCTTGCCGATCCCGCTCCTCCCCATGAAGAGCAGTCCCACACCATAGACGTCCGCCAGAGATCCGTGGAGGGTCGTCGTGGGCGCGAGCGCCACCTCGAGATAGGGCTTGATCCGGCGGTAGAAGTCCTTCGTGCTGAGGTTGGTGCGGATGACCGGAATGCTCTTGCGGGTCGCGATTTCCAGGAAGAGCTCGGGTACATGCTGCCCCTTCGTCACGAACACCGCGGGAATGGGTTGTTCGAAGAGCACTTCGAGTCGCGTGCGGCACGTCGCAGAGTCGAGCTCGGCGAGATAGGTCATCTCCGTTTCGCCGAAGACCTGCATGCGTCCGTCACGGAAGCGCATGGTGAATCCCGCCAGAGCGAGGCCGGGGCTCGAGATATCCGGATCATCCACCGCCCGGGAGAGAGCTTCCTCCGCGTGAGTGAGAAGGTCCAGAGCCAGAGTCTCCGACTTGCTCTGGAGGATTTCTTCGATCGTGAGGTTTCCGTTCAAGGCACGTCTATTCGCCTGGACCCACCACCTCGGACAAACTCGGACCTTTGTGATCCGTAGTCTGTGACCGTCGCCGCCGAAGGATCTTCGAGAGGCGCTCCACCATTTGATCGACCGCGGCCCTGTACTCCCCTCCCTCGCCCTGTGCCACGATGGGCTCCTCGCGATCCACCGAAAGCACGCCCTCTGCAAGCTTGAGGTGCCGTTCCTCCTCGAAGATCACCTCAGCGGAGGCGAGTCGTGGCTCGAACCGGGTGAGTCGCTTGACCTGTTCCTCGGCCCGGTCCCGAACAGCCTGGGGGATTTCACAGTTCCTGGTGACGGTCTGGACGCGCATAGGCACTCGATCTCCTTCTCGGTTCGGAGTAGACTCCGACTTCGGCGTGACCCCCGATAGTACGGTTGGCAGTTTATCCAGTGGCAGCCGAATTTGCTACCCGCCTCGAGAGGAATCGCTCCATGGCCACCGCCGTCCTTTCCCATGAGAACTCCTCGGCGAACCGTCGTGCTCGACTCCCCAACTCCTTCCGTAGATCCGAGTCGGAAAGCAGCTGGCCGATCCGCCCGGCCAGCGCATCAACATCCCCGTGAGGCACCAGGTATCCCGTCTCTGCGTCCCGCACCGAATCCCTCAGGCCCGGGGAGTCGCTGGCGACGGTCGGGGTGCCGCACGCTGCGGCTTCGAGATTCGCGATCCCCCACCCCTCCTTCGGGGACGTGAAGAGATGGACCCAACTCCGCTGGAGCAGCTCGAGCTTCTCCTCCTCGGACACGAACCCGAGGAACTCGACCCGGTCCTCGATGCCGAGGCGCCGCACCAGGGACACGAGACGGCCGCGATCGTCCCCCTTTCCTGCGACGAGGAGCCGAGCTCCGGTCCCCTTCTCCGCGAGAGCCGCCGTGGCTCGGATCGGCAGATCCACTCTCTTGTACCGCTTCAGCCTGCCGAGGAAGAGGAGGGTCGGCTCGGGAAAGCGGCGGCCGGCCGGCAGGGGACGGTACCACTCCACATCGACTCCGTTCGGGATGATCTCGATGTTCTCTCGAGGGAGGCCGCGACGGATGAGATCGTCCGCGGTGCTCCACGAGACCGCCACGATCGGAGACGACCGGAAGGCACGCGGGACCGGGCGCTCGAGGAGCCAGGTCGCCGTGGCGAGAGGCAGGGACGCTTCCTGGAAGGCGATGCCGCCAAAGAGGTGATGCACGAGCAGGACGACCGGTGCGCGAGCCCAGAGCGGACTGAACAGAGGCACCTTGTTCAGGTCCTCCACGACCACATCGAAGGGGAGGTGGGCCAATTCTCGTCGGAAGTAGCCGAACGCTGCCACGGGGTAGCTGAACCGTCTGCCGACGCGGTGGACCTCGATCCCGTCCACGCGGTCCCGGGTCGGGGCACCGGGGAACCCGGAGGCGAGAAGCGTGACCTCGTGTCCTCGACCGGCGAGGCGCCCGAATGTTTCGTGGAGGTGGGCTTCGGCGCCGCCCGCCTCCGGGTTTTGGCGGTCGAGCCAATTGAGGACGAGGATCCGCATGGCGGCGGGCCCCGCTCAGGGCGAGTCCGGCACCTGCCGGTGGAGCAGCGCGTCCAGCACCCCGTTGACGAACCTCGATGACTCGCTCCCCCCGTACCGTCCGGCAAGCCGCACCGCTTCCTGGATTGCGACCCGGGGCGGGACGTCGTCGAAGCGGAGCAGTTCGGCGGCACCGATCCTGAGGACGCTCCGGTCGATCACCGAGAGTCGGTCGAGGCGCCAGTTCTCGAGGACGGAACGGAGGTTGCTATCGATCTCCTCCAGATGATCCTCCACCTCGTTCACGAGCCGGACGAGGTGGTCGCGCCGGGACGGTGCGACCCGTCGGCTGCGCAGAGTCTCCCGCAACGCCGCAGTCGGGCTCCCCTGACCCTCCGTTTCCCATCGGTAAAGGACCTGGAGGGCCCAGGCGCGAGCCCGCGTCCGCTCCCGTCGGGATCCAACCTCATTCACGAAACACCCCGCTCAGACACCCTCATTGGAGGGAATCGAAGAGGTTGACCATCTCGAGCGCCGAGACGGCCGCCTCCACTCCCTTGTTTCCGGCCTTCGTGCCCGCCCGTTCGAGGGCCTGTTCGACCGTGTCCGTCGTCAGGACCCCGAAGGCGATTGGAATCGACCCTCGACGGGCGACGTCGCCCAGGCCCCGGGCGGCCTCCCCGGCGACGAAGTCGAAGTGGGGCGTCGCGCCCCGGATGACGCATCCGAGCGCGATCACCGCATCGTAGTCCCCCGACGCAACGAGCTTCGCCGCGGCCTGCGGAAGCTCCCACGCACCCGGGACACGCACCACATCGATCCCCTCCTCCTCCACCCCATGGCGACGCAGACAGTCCGCCGCACCCTCCACGAGACGCTCCGTGATCAGGTCGTTGAACCGTCCCACAAGAAGGGCGAACCGACGGCCCTTCCCCGACAAGTCCCCTTCAATTTCCTTCACGAACTCCTCCCCTTCCCCGTCAAGGCATGTGTCCCAGCTTGATTTGCTTCGTCTCGAGGTACAGTCGGTTGTGCTCTCCGGGGAGCACCTGCAGCGGCTCGCGGCCGACCACCTCCAGCCCATACCCTTCCAACCCGACGATCTTCTTGGGGTTGTTCGTGAGCAGCCGGATCCTGGACAGACCGAGATCGACCAGGATCTGCGCTCCGAGCCCGTAATCCCTCAGGTCGGGCTTGAAGCCGAGGCTCATGTTCGCCTCCACCGTATCCTGCCCCTTCTCCTGGAGCTCGTAGGCTCGAAGCTTGTTGCCGAGCCCCATGCCACGACCTTCCTGCCGGAGGTACACAACGGCGCCCTGGCCTTCCCGGTCGATCCGTTCCATGGCCGCCGAAAGCTGCTCGCCGCAATCGCAGCGCAACGACCCGAACACGTCGCCCGTCAGACACTCGGAGTGCATCCGCACCAGCACGTCCTCCTTCCCCTCGATGTCCCCCTTCACGAGCGCCACGTTCTCCCGCTCATCGATGAGCGTCCGGTACCCGATGAGGCGGAACTCTCCGAACCGGGTGGGCAGCTTCACGTCCGCGATGCGCCGGACGAGCCGCTCCTTGGTGAGCCGGTAGGCGACGAGCTGCGCGACGGTGATGAAGCGAAGCCCGTGGGTCTCCGCGAACGCTTCGAGTTCGGGGCGGCGAGCCATCGTGCCATCCGGATTCATGATCTCGCAGATCACGCCTGCGGGCTTGAACCCGGCGAGCCGGGCCAGATCGACGCTCGCCTCCGTCTGTCCCACCCGCCGGAGGACCCCCCCGGGCTGTGCTCTCAGGGGGAAGACGTGTCCGGGCCGCCGCAGATCTCCGGGCTTCGCCTCCGGATCCACGAGGACCTGGATCGTCCGGGCGCGGTCGTGGGCGCTGATCCCCGTCGTGACGCCGAGCCGCTGATGCCCGTCCACCGAGATCGTGAACGCGGTCTCCTCCGGATCCGAGTTGCTGTCTGTCATGAGCGGGAGATCGAGCTCGTCGGCCCGCTCCCTCGTGAGTCCCACACAGATCAGCCCGCGGCCGTGCTTCGACATGAAGTTCACGACATGGGGTGTCACACCCTCCGCTGCGCACACGAGGTCGCCTTCGTTCTCGCGGTCCTCATCGTCCGCCACGATCACCATCTTTCCCTGGCGGATGTCCTCTATCGCGTCTTCGACTCTATCGAAGGCCATCGTCTACCATTTTGCTCGGGTCTCGACCTGCGGCGCCGGGGCTCCAGCCGCTCGGGACCCTCATGAATTCGCCCCCCCTTCTCGTTCCGCCCACAGCTTACCCATGTACTTCCCGATCAGGTCCCCCTCGACATTCACCGGATCCCCGGGGCGCAGAAGGTGGAGATTCGTCCTCTCCCAGGTGAGGGGAATGATCCCCACCTCGACCCGGTCGTCGGAGAGCAAGCGATTCACCGTGAGGCTCACGCCGTTGAGCGCGATCGAGCCATGCGGGATCGTGAGGCGGTGCACCTCCGTCGGGATCCGGAACGTCAGGAGGTGGTGCTCCCCCGAGGGATCGGTCCGCAGGAGCTCGCCGAGGCCGTCCACATGTCCCTGGACGAGGTGGCCCTCGAGGCGCCCTCCCAGAGGAAGCGCCCGCTCGAGATTCACCACGGACCCGTCGGCGTACCGACCCGCCACGGTGCGCGAGAGAGTGGTTCCGATCACCTCGACCGAGAGGATTCCACCCTCGGTGCGGACCGCGGTCAGACAGGCCCCGTCCACGGAGACGGATGCACCGGGAATGAGCCCGTTCGAGAGCGCCTCCGGCACTTCAAGCTCGACGTCGCGGACCTGCTCCCGGTCCCGAACCTGCACCACGGTCCCGGTCGATTCCACAATCCCCGTGAACATCAATCCCTCCGGTCGAGGACGAGAAGTGTGTCCGGCCCGATCCGCCTGGGCTCCTCGGTGAGCATCCACCCCTCCGTCATCGAGGGAGCGCCGGGGAAGCCCGGAATCCCTCCTTCACCGAGGAAGAGGGGGGACACGAAGAGGTAGAGGCGCTGGACGAGATTCGCTCGAAGGAGGGCAGAAGCGAGCCGGCCCCCTCCCTCGCAGAGTGCGGAGCGAGCTCCGAGGGACCAGAGGCGCGCAAACACCTGGTCCAGGTCCAGTCCGCCGCCCGAGGCGGCAGCGACCGTCTCCGTGCGTACGCCTGCGTCAACGAGGGCTCGCACCCTCGCCGGGTCCACCGAACGGGACGCGAAGACGACCACCTCTCCGCCCTCCTCCCGCACCATCCGCGCCCCCGGATCGAGGCGCCCCCCCGGATCGAGCACGACGCGGCGGGGCGGTACACGGGGGCGCACGGCACCCCGCGCGGTCAGGAGGGGGTCGTCCACACGCGCCGTGGCGCCACCCACGACGATCGCATCGAAGCCCGCGCGGAGCCGGTGCACCTCCTCGTGCGCGGGAGAGCCGCTGATCACGGTCCTCACCCCGGGAGCAGCGGCGATCTTCCCGTCGAGGGAAAGGGCGAGCTTGAGCACGGTGTAACAGCGCTCCGTGCCGACGGTGTGGAAGAAGGCCGGATTGTCGCGCCGGCTCTCCTCCGGGTCGAGCACCGGCCCGCGGACCTCGACCCCTTCTGCACAGAGCCTCGCACCACCACCTCCCGAGATCGATCCGGGATCCTGCGCCCCGAAAGTGATGCGACGGACTCCGGCGCGGAGGAGAGCGTCGGTGCACGGCGGAGTCCGACCCTCGTGATTGCAGGGCTCGAGGCTGACGTAGACATCGGCGCCATGGGCCGCCTCCCCGGCGTCCCGAAGCGCATTTACCTCGGCGTGTGGCCCCCCGAGCACCTCGTGCCATCCCTCCCCGACGATTCGGCCCTCGCGCACGATCACGCAGCCGACGAGGGGGTTGGGATGGACTCCGCCCCAGCCCCTTCCCGCGAGCTCCCGTGCCCGGTCCATGAAGCGCGCGCCCTCAGGGGGGAGCACCTCGGCTTCCGCATCGATCATCTGCTCGGCCGGAGCCTTCTCAGAGACACCCTTGGGGCGTCGTCAATAGGTCAGGCGGACGCCGATCGAGCCGAACGCCGCTCCGCGCGAAGGATCGAAGCCCGCGCCGGTCGGCGTCTCGTCACCGACTCCCGGCGCCCATCCCAGTTCCCCGGCGAGTTGCAGAACGAGGAACGTGAGGGTCCCGCCCGCGAACGCGAAGGCTCGCTGATCGGTCGGTGCATCGGAATGCCGGATCTCTCGCAACCCTCCATCGTCGCTGTGGAGGATCCGGGTTTCGATCCGACCTCCGTATCGGTCGAGGCCAGCGCCCGCCACAAGCCCGAACGCAAAAAAGTCCTTCCCGAGCGTCGCGCGCAGCGAAGTGGTGGTGGGCTTCACCTGGACCTCCCTCTCGTCGGAGAAGAGATCTCCATGCCGGATCGAGGGGCCCCCGTGCCGCACGGCCGAAACCGATACGCCGGGGAGCGTGAAGGACTCACGCAAAAGTCCCACTCGGACGCCCGCGCCGTAGGTGAGCGCGTTTCCCCCGAAGGCGTCGCCGGGGAGATGGACGACGCTCCCCATCCCGAGCACGTCCACGGAAAGGACCCCCCCAACGGTGGGCGCCAGCGTGAATCCGTCGACGACCCCCACGCCGACCGAAAGCTGTGTCGAGGGAGCGATGAACGAGCGCTCCTGGAGCGCGCCCGGGTCTTCACGGAAGTCCGGAACCCGAAGGCGGCTGCCGGTCGCACGAAGGGACAGGGCGATCCGCGGAGTCGTCTCGAGTCGACGGCCCAACGTGCTTCCGAGCCCGGGCACCGGAGTTCCGTGCCCCGAAAGCAAACCCACCCCGCCCCGCACGGCCTGGCCGGCGAGGACCGCGTCCCGGCACGACGGGCGAAGTTCCTCCATCCCGGACACACACCCGTCGATCACCGCTTCCACGCCCTGGCCCGCCACTCCCTCCGGCACCATCCAGAGGCCGAGGAGCAGGAGGAGCGCGACTTCGCGCTTTCGGAGCCCAGGCTCAGGCGAACCGAACACCGGATCCTTCCACCACCTCGCCGAGCACCCACGCTTCCTCTCCGCGCTCGAGGAGCCGCTCGACGAAGCTCCCGCACTCGCCCTCATCGACGACTGCGACGAGCCCCACGCCCATGTTGAAGACCCGCCTCATCTCCTCCGGCGCGACAGCGCCCCCGGATCCAAGAACCCGGAAGAGATTCGGCACCTCCCACGAAGCCAACTCGACGACGGCGCCGAGTCCCTCGGGGAGGACCCGGGGAAGGTTACCGCCCATCCCGCCGCCGGTGATGTGCGCCAGCGCGTGGAGTCCGTCCAACCCGAGATCGGGGAGGAGCGCGGAGAGGTAGGTTCGGTGGACCCGGAGCAGGACGTCGCCGACCGTCGCGTCCTCGCCCGGAAACGGATCTTCCACATCGAGTCCCATCCGATCGAAGACGATCCGGCGCGCCAGGGTGTAACCGTTCGTGTGGAGCCCGCTCGCGCCCAGTGCGACGAGTCGGTCTCCCTCCTGGACGCGTGAACCGTCCAGGATCCGATCCCGCTCCACGATGCCCACGATGAACCCGGCCAGGTCGTACTCGTCCGCCGCGTAGAAGTCCGGCATTTCAGCGGTCTCACCGCCCAGGAGGGCGCACTGGTTTTCGCGACAAGCCAGCGCCACCCCCCGCACCACCGCCTCCGCCACGCTCGACTCGAGCCGCCCCGTGGCGAGGTAGTCGAGGAAGAAGAGAGGACGGGCCCCCTGGACGAGGATGTCGTTCACACAGTGGTTCACCAGATCCTGCCCGACCGTATCGTGGCGTCCCGTCCGAAACGCGACCTTCAGCTTGGTGCCGACGCCGTCGGCGCTGGAGACGAGCACCGGTGCCCGATGACCGGGAGGCACCTCGTAGAGGCCCCCGAAGAGGCCGAGCCCCGAGAGGGTGTGCTCGTCACGCGTGGAATCGACGAGAGCGCGAAGCCCCTCCTTAGTGCGCTCCGCCTGCTCCAGGTCGACTCCCGCGGAACGGTAGTCGAGGCCTCTTTCCTCAGACACGCACCGCTTCCGGAAGGGGGACCTCGAAGGTGGTGAGGCTTCGGAACTCCCGCACCCGCTCGAGGATCTCGTCCATTCGCACGTCGGACAGGCGCGCGACGCTGAAGTCCTCCACCGCGAAGGAGCCCATTGCGGAGCCGAAGACGACCGCGCTCCGGAGCTCCTCGCCGGACCACTGCTCGTGAGAGGCGAGATAACCGAGAAAGCCACCGGCGAACGCATCACCGGCACCCGTGGGATCGAAGACCTCCTCGAGCGGATAACCGGGTACGAAGAAGACGCTCTCCTCGTCGACCAGCATCGCTCCGTGCTCTCCCTTCTTCACGATCACCGTTTTGGCCCCGCGCTCCTGCACCCAGCGAGCGGCCTTGACGAGGTTGGGCTCCCCGGCGAGCTGCCGGATCTCTTCGTCGTTCACGAGGAGGATGTTCGTCCGCGCGAGGACGCGGAGAAGCGCCTCGCGACTCTGATCGATCCAGAGGTTCATCGTGTCGCACGCGACGAGCTCGACGGATTCGACCTGGTCGAGAACGTTGATCTGAAGCTCCGGATCGATGTTCCCCAGGAAGGCGATTCTGGGGTTCCGGTACTCCTCGGGCAGCACTGCCCGAAAGTCCGCGAAGACTCCCAGCCGGGTCTCCAGTGTCTCCCGGGAGTTGAGGTCGAAGCTGTAGACCCCGCTCCACCGGAAGCTCTCCCCGTCCCGCTCCGCGACTCCCCTCAGATCCACTCCGCGCGACCGAAGGAGATCGAGGTCCGCCATCGGAAAATCCTTTCCGACCACGCCGACGACCTGGACGGGGTGGAAGTTCGCCGCCGAGGCCGAAAAGTAGACGGCCGAGCCTCCCAGCGCGTCTTCGACCTTACCGAACGGGGTTTCCACCGTATCCAGAGCAATACTTCCCACAACGAGCACGGACATTTAATCTGACTCCTTTTCCATTCTGACAGGGGCATTCAAACCGAGAAGACGGAGCCCGTTGCGGAGGACGACCCGGATTGCGCTCGCGAGGGCGAGACGCGCCCTCCGAAGCTCCGTGTCATCGACCAGCACCGCGAGCTGCGGGTTACGTGTCGGGTTGCCGGCATGGTACCAGGAATTCACCTGGCCCGCCGTCTGTTCGAGGTATTCGCAGACGAGATGGGGGGCGCGATGCGCTCCAGCTCGCGCGATGAGCTCGGGGAACTCCGTGAGCTTCTTCGCCAACTCGCGCTCCTGCTCCGTCTCGAGAAGCGTGAGGTCGGCGGCCTCAGGATCGACATCCTCCCAATCGAGCCCAGCCTTTCGGAAGATGCTGCAGATCCGGGCATGGGCGTACTGTACTTTGTAGACCGGGTTCTTGTCCGACTGATCGAGCGCCATGTCGAGGTCGAAGACGAGGTGGGCTTCGGGCTTCCGCATGAGGAAGAAGTAGCGGGTCACATCCGCCCCGACTTCCTCCACCAACTCCCGTAGCGTGATGTACGAGCCCGCCCGCTTGGAGAACTTCACCTCCTTCCCCTCTCGCTCGACCGTCACCATCTGGTGAAGTACGTACTCCGGGTATCCTGCCGGAAGCCCGAGCGCGCGAAGTCCCGCCCTCACCCGATCCACGGTGCCGTGATGATCGGCCCCCTGCACATTGATCGCGTCCTGGAAGCCGCGCTCCCACTTCGTGAGGTGGTAGGCCACGTCCGGCAGGAAGTACGTCGGGCTCCCGTCGCTCTTCACCATGACCCGGTCCTTCTGGTCGCCATACTCGGTGGTGCGGAGCCAGAGGGCGCCTTCGTGCTCGTAGACGAGGCCGGTCTCGCGAAGCCGTTCGATCGTACGGTCGACCCGGCCCTCGTCGTAGAGGGACGTCTCGAGATAGTATTCGTCGAAGTGCACCCCGAAGTCCGAGAGGTCCCGGTCCTGTTCCTTCCGGATGCGGTCCACGGCGAAGCGCCGCATCTCCGCGAGTCCCTCGGGAGAATCCTCGAGGTAGCGGTCTCCCGCGGTCTCCGCGAACGCTCGAGCGAGCTCGATCACGAATACGCCATGATACCCGTCTTCCGGAACGGAAGCGTCCCTCCCAAAGTGCTCCAGGTAGCGTGCCTGCACGCTCCGGGCGAGGAGCTCGATCTGGCGTCCGGCGTCGTTGTAGTAGAATTCGCGGTAGGCCTCCCAGCCGTTCCACTCGAGCAGCGCCGAGATCGTATCTCCGAGCGCGGCCTGCCGGCCGTGGCCCAGGTGGAGCGGGCCGGTCGGGTTCGCCGACACGAATTCGACCACGACCGGGCGTCCCTCTCCCGCTGTGCCCTTCCCGAACGACTCGTCGAGCTCCAGCACCTCACGTAGCCCGGCCGTGACCCGGTCCGTGCTCAGATGGAAGTTCAAGAAGCCGGGACCTGCGACTTCGACCCTCTCGATCCCGGGCTCTCCCTCCGAGATCCTCCGAACGAGCTCCTCGGCGATCTCCCGTGGCGGCTTTCGCAGGATCGACGCGAGCGTCATCGCGACGTTCGTCGCCACGTCTCCATGGGCAGGGTCTCGCGGGCGTTCCAGGTGCACCTCCGTGGAGGGTGCCCCCATCTCCTCGAGTGCCCGTTCCAGAGCCGTCCGGACCACTGCATGGCTCATCCGAAAGCTCGCTCCGGCCTCAATCGGAGGGAGGAGCCGAGGAGGCCCCCCCGGAGGAGCCGGCGCCGGTCGAGCTGTTCCCGTCGGAGGACGACTCCTTCGCCTTGGACTTCGTGGATCCACCCTCGGCCGACGGTGCCTTTTCGGAGCCCGAACTCTCGGCTTTCGAGTCCCCGCCTTCCTTCGACGCCTTGCT
This sequence comes from Gemmatimonadota bacterium, assembly GCA_007121455.1. Classification (GTDB taxonomy): domain Bacteria; phylum Gemmatimonadota; class Gemmatimonadetes; order Longimicrobiales; family Gaopeijiaceae; genus SKKN01. Next base: position 47,731 of record SKKN01000005.1, read on the forward strand.
CCCCGAAAAGGCCTCCTCCTTCCGAGCCTGCTCGCGGTAGGCGTCGCTCCGGTAGTCCGTGATGTAGAACCCGGGCCCCTTGAAGAGAAAGCCTGCCCCGGCCGAGATCAGACGCTCTGCATCTGCGTCGCACTCGGGGCACGAGGCCACGGGTGGGTCCGACATCTTCTGGATCGTCTCGAACAGGTGCCCCTTCGGGCACCGGTATTCGTACGTGGGCATCGTTTCCTCTTTCGATGATATGACGGGAACGAAGTCGAGCGGGGCACAGCACTTCAATCTAACGAACGGCCGCCCCCGGAGAAGGTCCCCCATTCTTCCCTCAACGTATCGCTGATCTCTCCAAGAGTCGTCAGCGCCTTCACAGCGTCGATGAGGTGAGGCATCAGGTTGTCACCGTTTCGAACCGCTTCCCGGAGCCGGTCCCTGGCTCCGGACACCGCCTCATCGTCCCTCCGCTCCCGCAGCGACTTCAGCTTCTTCTGCTGGTCTTGTTCGAGCGAGGAGAAGTCAGCCTGTTCGATGCGAGGCGGCGCCTCGTCGTTCCGGAACGCATTTACTCCCACGACCGGACGCGCGCCACTCTCGACCTCCTTCTGGAAGGCGTATGCCGACCGGTGGATCTCATCCTGCATGAACGGAATCGCACGGGCGGAGCCTCCCTGCTCCGCGATCTCGCCCATGTACTCCCGAGCCTGCTCCTCCACCTCGGTCGTCAACGCCTCGACGAAGTAGGAGCCCGCGAGAGGATCTGCCGTCCGCGGGACTCCGGATTCATAGGCAAGGAGCTGCTGCGTGCGGAGGGCAAGCCCCGCAGCCTCCTCGGTCGGGAGAGACAACGCCTCGTCGTAGCCGTTCGTATGGAGGGACTGGGTCCCGCCGAGCACGGCCGACAGCGCCTGGGTAGTGACCCGAACCACGTTGTTCAGCGGCTGCTGTGCGGTGAGGGTCGACCCCCCCGTCTGAGTGTGGAAGCGCAGTCGGCAGGCGGCGTCGCTGGCTCCATACCGCTCTCGCATGCAGCGGGCCCAGAGGCGGCGCGCAGCGCGGAACTTGGCCACCTCTTCGAAGAAGTCGTTGTGCGCAGCGAAGAAAAACGAGAGTCGTGGGGCGAAGCTCTCGAGCGGGATTCCCCGACTCTGTGCCCGCTCCACGTACTCGAGCCCGTTCGCGAGGGTGAAGGCGACCTCCTGGGGCGCCGTCGCGCCTGCCTCGCGGATGTGGTATCCCGAGATGGAGATGGTATTCCACCGCGGCACCTCCGTCGCACAGAACTCCATCAGGTCGGAGACGAGGCGCAGGCTCGGTTCCGCAGGATAGATGTACGTACCCCTCGCGATGTATTCCTTCAGGATATCGTTCTGCACCGTCCCCGTGAGGGCGCCCCGCTCGACTCCCTGTTCATCCGCGACCGCCGCGTAGAGAGCGAGAAGCGTGCTCGCGGTCGCATTGATCGTCATCGAGGTGGAGACGGCATCCAGGGAGATCCCGTCGAAAAGGGCCCGCATGTCCTCGATCGAGTCGATCGCGACGCCGGACCGGCCCACCTCCCCGGCCGCCATCGGGTGATCCGAGTCGTATCCCATCTGGGTGGGGAGGTCGAACGCGACGGACAGGCCGGTCTGACCGTGGGCCAGGAGGTAGTGGTAGCGCCGGTTCGTCTCCTTCGCGGTTCCGAACCCGGCGTACTGCCGCATCGTCCAGAGGCGGCCGCGGTACATCGTCGGGTAGACGCCCCGCGTGAAGGGGAACTCCCCCGGACGGCCGAGGTCCCGTGGAGCGTCCACCTCCGACTCCTCCTCCGTGTAGAGGGGACGGACCGGGATTCCGCTGTCCGTGGTCGTCGGAGGCGTACTCTTCTGCTCGTCCTTGCTGCCGGGCTCACGCATCCGATGTCTCCTCGTCGTCCACAGGGCCGAACTCGATGAGCACCTGATCCTTCTCCACGGGCTCACCCGGCGCGACGTGGACTTTCTTCACCCGTCCCTCCGCCTCGGCGCTCAGCTCGTTCTCCATCTTCATCGCCTCCACCACGACCACGGCCTGCCCCGCCCCAACCACCTCTCCCTCCTCGACCTCGACCTTCACGACCATCCCGGGCATCGGAGCGCGGAGCGGTCTCGGCCCCCGTTCCGCAGCGACGCGCCGGGTCAGCTCGCGGATCGCCAGCCCGGCACGATCGACCACCTCCACGCGAACCGGCCCCACGTCCAGGTCGAGCACCCAGACTCCGCCTCCCCGCCCCTCGGCCGCGATCGCGTGTGACCGGCCGTCGAGCAGAAGGCTCCGGCGCGAGGTGCCCGGGAGGCCGGCCAGATCGACATCCACGACCTCACCGTCGATCTTGAGCTCCGTTCCGTTCACCTCGATCTCGAACTGCTCACCCTCGACGGACACGAAATAATTCATCTTCCATCCTCTCCAGGTCGCTCGTCCCTCGTCAGCACGACGAGGGCTTCCACATGCGCCGTCTGGGGGAAGAGGTCATGGCCCTCCACGCTCTCGACCTGGTAGCGAGGGCTGAGCCGCTCCAGGTCGCGGGCCAGAGTCGCCGGGTCGCAACTCACGTAGACGATCCGCGGCGGAGCCTGCGCCAGAAGGATACCCGGGACCCGATCGTCGAGACCTGTCCGCGGAGGGTTCACGATCACGAGGTCCGCCGGCAGAGCTTCGGCCAGGTGACGCTCCACCGTCCCCTCCACGACCCGGAACCCGGCGGGCGCGCCGCGGCGCGCCGCGCTCACTGCTCCGGGGTCGGACTCGATGCCCACGACGTCGGCGCCGTGGCGAGCCAGTCGCCGCCCGTATGCTCCGACGCCGCAGTAGCCGTCCACGACGCGAAGACCCTTCGGACTCCCGACCCTGCGGAGCACGGCGTTGTGGAGGGCCTCCCCGGCCTCACGGTTCACCTGCAGGAAGGTGCGAGGCCCGGCGAGGAGCTCTTCCCCGAGCCACTCTTCTCGCACCTCCTCCTCTCCCGCCAGCAGTCGCAGCTCCCCGTCTCCCGCCTCGCTCCAGACCGCACGGAGCCCTGCGACCCTACTGTGAAGGTGCTTGGAATTCCCGCCCCCTTCCCCTCCCGCGACCACGAGAATGGCACCGGCACCGGACCGGCGAAGCGTCAGGCGCAGCTCCTCTCCCTCCGGCAGGTGCTTCGCGCCCGGCCCCCACTCCGCCCGGATGCCGTCCCATACCGCGGAGAGGACCGCGTCGAGCAGGAGGCACTCCCCCCCCATGTCGACGATCGAGCCGGGGGCCTCGAGGACCCGGAAGCCGGCCCGGACCGCTTCAGCGGGGCCCCTTTGCAGGTGGAAGGTGGCCCGGCTCCTGTACCGGAACTCCTTCGGCGCCGGCTCGACGGCGAGAGGGGCGGAGAGTTCGATCCGGCCGATTCGGGTGAGCGCATCGGTCACGATCTGGCTCTTCCAGCGAAGCTGATCCCCATACCGGAGGTGTTCGAGCGTACACCCTCCGCACCGATCGTAGTGGGGGCAGGGCGCATCCCGGCGGCCAGGGCCCTCCTCCACGAGCTCCACCAGCCGGCCCCGGGCCCAGCGACGCTTGCGCTCCACCACCTCGACGAGCGCCCGGTCGCCTGGAGCCGTACGGTGCACGAAGATGACCGTCCCATCCGCGAGGCGCCCCACCCCCGCCCCGCCGCCCGCGATGCCGTGGATCCCGACCTCGCTCGGACCCTCCTGCGCCGACATCACGTCTCAACCCCCATTGGACCAGGGCCACCCGGACCTCTGCCACGCAGTCAGGGAAGAGCCTTCCCGAAAACCCGTGGCCGTCCGCGGATGAAACCCGTCCCGGCGCTTGTGCTCGAGGAGTGCAGCCGCGAGGGCCGCGGCAAGACGGGCATTCGACGACAGCCTTCCTTCGAGAAGGTCGGGACGCTGCTCCAGAAACTGGATCGAGAAGCGGCCGGCCTGAAAGTCCGGGTCGTCCATCGCGCGACGATGGAACGGCAGGCAGGTCTCGACTCCCTCGATCCGGAGCTCCCGGAGGGCGCGCCGCATCGTGGCGACGGCGCCCGCCCGATCCTCCGCGTGGACGATGAGCTTCCCGAGGAGCGGGTCGTAGTGGAGCCCGATCTCCACACCGGTCGAAATCCCGCCGTCCCACCGGACGCCGGGACCGCTCGGGAGCAGGAGGGAGCGCACCCTTCCCGTGGCGGGAAGGAATCCGTGAGCGGGGTCCTCGCTCGTCACCCTGCACTCGATGGCGTGCCCCCGCAGCGTGACGTCGGCCTGGCCGAAGTCGAGTCGCTCGCCACCGGCGATCCGGATCTGCCACTTCACAAGATCGATGCCCGTGACCAACTCGGTCACCGGGTGTTCAACCTGGATGCGGGTGTTCATCTCGAGAAAGAAGAACTCTCGGCCCGCGAGCAGAAACTCCACCGTACCGGCCCCGCGATACCCGACGGCCTCCGCGGCCCGTACGGCCGCCTCTCCCATTGCCTCGCGCAGCTCGCCGTCGACAGCGGGCGAGGGAGCCTCCTCGATCAGCTTCTGGTGCCTCCTCTGGATCGAGCACTCCCTCTCTCCCAGGTGGACCACCTGCCCCGCAGCGTCGCCCAGGAGCTGAATTTCCACATGCCGCGGGGTCGCGAGGAACTTCTCGACATAGATGGCCCCGTCTCCGAATGCCTGGGACGCTTCCCTTGCCGCGGCGTCGAAGGCGCGCTCGACCTCGTCCTTTCCCCGCACGACGCGCATGCCCTTCCCCCCACCCCCGGCGGCCGCCTTCAGAACCACCGGAAAGCCCAGCTCCTCCGCGATTCGCACAGCGTCCGTTCCGGAAACCAGAGGCTCGACCGTGCCGGGAACGACCGGAACGCCTGCTTCCTGCATCCGCCGCCGAGCCTCGGTCTTGTCCCCCATCGCGGCGATCGTCTCGCTTCTGGGGCCCACGAACACGAACCCCGCAGCCTCCACGGCCTCCGCGAACGAGGCGCGCTCCGAGAGGAAGCCGTACCCGGGGTGAATCGCCTCCGCTCCGCTGCGGCGAGCCAGCTCGAGGATCCGGTCCACGCGGAGGTAGCTCTCCGAAGCAGGGGCGGGTCCCAGGCGATACGCTTCGTCTGCGGCCAGGACGTGGGGGGCGCTTCGATCCGCATCCGAGAAGACGGCGATCGCGCGCACACCGAGTTCCTGACACGCCCGGATCACCCGAAGGGCGATCTCCCCCCGGTTCGCCACGAGAACGCTCTCCAACACGACGGCCATCTCCCTGCACGAGAAGAGTTTGAACCGGCCCCTCGAAGCCACACCGGAGCCTGGCTAGTTTGTCCTTCCCGGCACGCCATGTAAAGGCCGGAGACCCACCGGGCATGCCTCCTCAGTACTCCCTTCCGCGAAGAACCTTCTTTCGAAAGGCCTCGAAGCCCGGCACCTGGGTGAGCTCCCCATCCATGATGGCCGCGATCTCTTCGGCATCCCGCCATTCCCGCTCCAGCGCCTCCGCCTCCGCCTCTTCGTCCAGCGCGATCCCGAGCGCGAGGCGGTCCCGGCCCCCGAGCTCCCCGACCGATACCTCCTGCTTCGCGAGAGCGCGCACGAACCCGGCGGCTCCTCCGACCTCATCGAGAGTCCTCGCGGCCGGCGTCGCGAGCTTCCGGCTCTCTTTCCCGGCATTGACGATGGCGAGCCCCATCCGGAGGCCGGCCCGAACCTCGGAGGGGTGCAACTCCACCTCCTCGCGGCAGAGCGCGCAGCGAGTGAGCACCTGGGTGGCCCCCGCCCCCTGGTGAAACCGAACGGACTGAAATTCCCAGGGGGCGAGGGCGAGGGGGCTCCCGCACGAAGGGCAGCGAGGTGCCAACGGGACGTTTCCGAACGCGAGCGTCAATGCGGAGGCCCTCTCCAGGAACGGGGAGGCCGTCCACTCTCTGGGATTCGACTGCTCTCCGATCCCGCCCATCCCCTGAAGGCCGTAGGGGTCGTAGCCTCCCAGCGGCGCCGGCGGAAGAGCACCGAGGACCCGCTGCCAGAACGACGGCCGCGTGGGGCTCTCACCTGCCGCCTCGCCGTACCGCCAACCCGCGAACTCGAGCCGCGGCGGCTCGCCGATGCGGATCAGCTCGCCTGCCCCCACTCGCACGAGGGAGAGGTTGTCCGTGGAGAGAAGCACGCGTCCGTGATCGTGGACCGCACGCTCGCACGCTTCCAGCGCTTCCCACCGGAGGGGGAGGGGCACCGGATTCCACCGCTCGCATCCCGGGCACACTTCCCAGAGCCTTCCCTTGTGCGGATCGTACGCGAGTCGCCTGCCCGAGCCGGGCTCGTGTGGAGGAGCCTGCGAGAGAGCGGTCTCACAGTAGACGCATTCTCGCATGGATGCTCCTTATGGTTCAGAGAGGGATGTTCCCGTGCTTCTTCACCGGGTTCTGATCCCGCTTCCGGACGAGCATGTCCAGCGCGCTCACGAGGCGGGGACGGGTCTCCCGAGGGTCGATGACGTCATCGAGAAATCCTCGGGATGCGGCGATGTACGGGTGAGCGAACCGCTCGCGGTACTCTTCGATACGTTCTTCCGTCGCTGCCTCGGAATCCTCCGCTTCGGCGATCTCCTTCCGGAAGAGGATCTCGACTGCGCCCTTGGGTCCCATCACCGCGATCTCGGCGGTCGGCCATGCCAGGTTCAGGTCGCCCCGGATGTGCTTGGAGTTCATCACGTCGTACGCCCCGCCGTAGGCCTTTCTCGTGATCACGGTGACCTTCGGCACGGTCGCTTCGGAGAAGGCGTAGAGGAGCTTCGCTCCATGGCGGATGATCCCGCCATGCTCCTGGCCCACGCCGGGCAGGAAGCCCGGCACGTCCTCCAGGACGACGAGAGGGACGTTGAAGGCATCGCAGAAGCGAACGAAGCGAGCACCTTTCGTCGCGGAATCGATGTCCAGGACTCCTGCAAGGACGTTCGGCTGGTTCGCCACGATCCCTACGCTGTGCCCGCCCAGGTGTGCGAAACCCACCAGAATGTTCTGTGCGAAGCCCGCATGAACCTCCTGGAAGACGCCGTCGTCCACGACGGCCTCGATCACCCGCCGCATGTCGTAGGGACGATTCGGATTGTCGGGGACGATTTCCAGCAGGGACTCCTCGCGACGGTCCGTGGGGTCGGTCGCAGGGCCGCGCGGAGGTGCTTCCGTGTTGTTCTGCGGCACGTACTTGAAGAGCTCGCGGACGGCGTCGAGCGCCTCGGGCTCGGAGTCGTGCGCGAAGTGGGCCACGCCCGATGTGCCCGCATGCACGTCGGCCCCCCCGAGCCCCTCCATGTCGATGTCCTCGTGCGTCACCGTCTTCACCACGTTCGGGCCGGTCACGAACATGTAGCTCGTGCCTCGAACCATGTAGACGAAATCGGTGATCGCGGGCGAATAGACGGCGCCTCCCGCACATGGACCCAGAATCAGGCTGATCTGGGGAATCACGCCCGAGGCGAGGGTGTTGCGCAGAAAGATGTCCGCATATCCCCCGAGGGAGGCCACCCCCTCCTGGATCCGTGCTCCCCCCGAATCGTTCAGGCCGACGACCGGAGCTCCATTCTTGAGGGCGAGCTCCTGGACCTTCACGATCTTTTCGGCGTGGGTCTCCGAGAGGGACCCCCCGAACACGGTGAAGTCCTGAGAGAACACGTAGACGAGCCGGCCGTGGATTGCCCCGTACCCGGTCACGACCCCATCGCCGAGCACCTTCCGGTCTTCCAACCCGAATGCAGTCGCCCGATGGGTGACGAACCGGTCGAGCTCGACGAAAGAGTCCTCGTCCAGAAGGAGGTCGAGACGCTCCCTCGCCGAGAGCTTCCCCTTCGCGTGCTGTGCCGCGACCCGATCCTCACCGCCCCCGAGCGCTGCCTCTTCCCGCATCGCCTCGAGACGCTGCAGCTTCTCCTCCATCCCCATCCTGATCCTCCCTGCTTGCCGCGTCAGTGATCCAGCGGGACGAGTTGCCTGTTCTCGATCCGGACGAGCCGGTGCTCCCGGACCAACCGTCCGTCCTCCATCGAAATCCGGCCGGTTGCGCCCGGGAAGTCGCGAAGTCCCTCCAGGACGTCTCGGATCTCCGCTGGAGATCGCGCCCCTCTCCGGTACGCCTCCACCACGAGCCGAGCCGCGTCGTATCCGAGGGCCGGGGTCGGACTCCGGAGCGTCCGCTGGAAATGATCCTCGTATGCGCGGACGAAGTCGCGGTAGGCGCCGTTGCTCGCCAGCACGTCATCCCGTCCCGTGACCGCGACGATTCCGTCGGTGTGGCGTGGATCGACGGTGCGAAGCACCTCCGCCTCCGTCCATCCCTCGCCACCGAGAAACTGGATGTCGAGGTCGTCCACGCCGAAATAGGTGATTTGCGGTGCGACGACGGGAAGCTCCTCCGGAGGCAGGAAGAGTGCGAGCGCTGCCGGGGCGGCGGACCTGATCTCGTGCATCGGCCCCTGGAAGTTGGTCGTCCCGGGCGCATAGGTCACCGTCCGGACGATGCGGCCTCCTCCGTCTTCGAATGCGCGCCTGAAATAGCGGGCCTCGAGCTCGGACTGCGGATTGCGAGCATGGAAGATGGCGGCGGAACGCAGCCCCTGGGAGAGGGCGTGCCGCGCGAGCGCTCCTGGTCCTTCCGGGGCCACCCCGGTGAGCGAGAAGACGCCCGGCATCCCTTCGGGAACCACCCGAGCGGTGGGTGAGAGGAGGAGAGGATCCCGGCGGCTCTCGGCGGCCGACCGGAGTCCGGCGTCCGTGAGCGGGCCGAGGACCGCGGGCACCCCTTCCGTTGCCAGCGCTCCGAACAAGGACGCCGAGCGCGCAGGATCCCCCTCGTCGTCACGGATCTCGAGCCGGATCACGAAGCCGTCCCGCCGTGCCTCCTCGAGGGCGAGTTCCACACCCTCCTGGATCCACGCCGCGAACTGCTGGAGGCTGGGCGATCCGGATGACGGCAGCAGTGCCCCGAGAACCGGCGCAGGTCCGAGGAACTCCTCGACCCGGCTCTCCAGGATCGCAGAGGTGAGCTCGAGGTCTTCGTCGGCAGGGTCCACGCCGCGGACTCGCTCGGCAAGGCTCCGTGCGTCCCCCTCGTCCCCGCGGAGATGGAGCCTGAGGGCCAGCTCGTTCCAGATCGGCGCCAGAAGCCGCGGCGTCCCTGCGTGCGCATCCCGGAACCGCTCCAGATCCTGTCGGTCGAGCGCTCGCCCCGACTCCCTCAAACGCTCCAGCGCCTCGGTCAGAGCGGCCGGGTCGGCTTCACCCGGCATTTCGAGGAGGACCCTGACCGCTTCGAACCGGTCACCCATGTCGGCATGGAGCTGTCCCAGCAGCAGAATCGGCGCTCCGGCTCGCTCCGGCTCGCTTCCGATGATCCCGAGATAGCTCTCGAGCGTGACCCGTGCTTCCTCCCGAGCCTCGAGCGTGTGCAGCGCCCGGGCCTGCAGCCAGAGCGACTCGGCGGAGCCGGGCACATGGGCGAGATTGGCCTCCGCTTCGCGCGCGATATCGAGCGCCCGGTCGGGCGCCTCTGCTTCCAGCGCCCGCTCCCCGTCATCGAGGAGGTCCGCCAGTCGGGCCTCGTCCTCCGCGGAGTAGTCGCCATCGACGATCGCCGGGCCGGCCGGCGCCTCCGGGGGTGGCGGCGGAGCCGGCTCTGCAGGGGGGCCCGTGCCGAGAGGCGCGCAGGCGGCGGCCAGCAAAAGGGTGAGCACCACCCCGCCGCGTCCCATCCTTTCATACGCCGTGCGGGCCATCCAGTGCAACTCACGGGCGACCCGCCCGGTCATCCTCCGTTCCATCTTCGCCCCTCGGGATGGGAAACGAGCAAAGCCGCCCGGACGCTGCGAGCGCCCGGACGGCTTCGTCGATGATCGAACACCGAAAACACTCGAAGACTGACGCCGATCAGGGGTTCCCCCCTCGTCAGCCCCGCTTCTCCTCGTTGGCCGAATCCGCGGACTCATCCTCCGGGACTTCATCCTCACTCTCCTGGGCCTCGGCGTCCGGGGCCCCAGTCGATTCCGACGCCTCGGTCACCTGGGTTTCCGCCTCTCCTTCCACCTCGGACTCGACTTCGGCCTCGTCCGCCTCGGGAGACTCGACCTCGACTTCCGCCGCTACCTCCGCCTCCGGAGCCTCGGCCTCGGTCTCGGTCTCGTCCTCCGAATCGGCTCCGACCTTTCGTTCCGGAGCCGTCACAACCTCGAGGACGATCCTCCGGTTCGCGGCGTCCGACTCGATCACCTTCAAGTCGACCGGGTCTCCTGCCTCAAAATACTCCTCGAGGCGCTCGACCTGTTCCACCGCGCTGTGCGAGGCCGGGACGAATCCTTCGATGTCGTCGCCGAGATCCACCACGACGCCCTTGTCCTGAACCCGCGTGACGGACCCGGTCACTTCGACCCCTGCGGAGAACCGGCGGGATATGTTCGGCCACGGATCGTCCTGCAACTGCTTGATGCCGAGGGAGATGCGCTTGTTCTCCGCATCCACGTCCAGCACCATCACGTTCAACTCCTCTCCCTTCTGGACGATCTCGGAAGGATGCTCCACCCGCTTCGTCCAGCTCATGTCGGAGACGTGGACGAGGCCGTCGATGCCCGGCTCGATCTCGACGAAGGCTCCGAACGAGGTGAGGTTTCGCACCGTTCCCTCGAGTGTGGTGCCGGTCGGATACTTCATCGGGAGGGCGAGCCACGGATCCTCTTCGATCTGCTTCATCCCGAGGGAGATCTTCTCGTCGTTCGGATCGACCTTGAGAACCACCGCCTCGATCTCGTCTCCAATCGAAACGAGCTTCGACGGATGCCGCACGTTCCGGGTCCAGGACATCTCGGAGATGTGGACCAGACCCTCCACGCCCTTCTCGAGCTCCACGAACGCACCGTAGTTCGTGATCGAGACGACACGCCCCTTCACACGGGAGCCGACCGGATACTTATGGTCGATGTCCGTCCACGGATACGGAAGGAGCTGCTTGTATCCGAGCGAGATCCGCTCCCGGTCCCAGTCGATGTCCAGGACCTTCACATCGATCAGCGAACCGATATCGACCACCTCGGAGGGATGGCCGACTCGGCCCCACGACATGTCCGTGATGTGGAGCAGGCCGTCCAGCCCGCCCAGATCGATGAATGCACCGAAGTCGGTGATGTTTTTCACGACCCCTTCGCGCACCTGACCCTCCAGGAGCTCCTTGACGAGAGTCTCGCGCTTCTTTTCCCGCTCCGCCTCGAGGATCACGCGGCGGGAGACGACGATGTTCCGCCGACGCTTGTTCAATTTGATGATCTTGAACTTGTACGTCTCCCCGATCAGGTCCTCGATGTTCGGAACCCGACGGAGCGCGATCTGCGAGCCTGGGAGGAAGGCGTCCACACCCATGAGGTCGACGGTGACGCCACCCTTGATCTTGCGGGCGAGGACACCCTTGACCGCCCGGTCGCTCTCGTGCGCCTCCTTGATCTTCTCCCACACGCGGAGGAAGTCGGCCTTCCGCTTGGAGAGGACGACCACGCCGTCGTCGTCCTCGAGCTTCTCGAGAAGGACGTCCACCTCATCACCGGGCGTAAGACCGTCCGGCTCCTTGAATTCATCGAGCGAAACGGACCCTTCGCTCTTGAAGCCGAACTCCAGGATGACCGAGTTCTCGGTGAGGTGGAGCACCTTCGCGGTGACGATCTCCCCTTCCCGAACCTCCTGCACATCCCCCTGAAACTCCATGAGGAGGGACTCGAACTCGTCCCTGGAGATGTCCAGATCCTCGTCCCCATAGGGATCCATGGAGAGCTCGGGAGAGGTGCCGACACGAGGTGGCTCCCTTTCGAGTTCTCGTGGATCCACCTCGATCAGGGCGTCGCCCTCGGGACCGCGCTGCTCCGCGGTCGCGACCGCGGAGGCTTCCGCGGAGGGGGCGCCGGCGCTGGGATCGTCGGCAGGAATGTCGGGGGTGGGGACCTGCGGGGTGTCGCTCTCGTTCTTGCTCTCGGCCATGCGATACCTTCCGCCTCCGGCGGGACCGTCGGAGGACGAGGGGTTCCGGCCCGGACCGGTATTCCCCGGTGTTGAATGTGAAAATGAAGAAAGGCCGTAGGCGGAGCGTCCCGCCTCCCGGGCCTTTCGGCGAATCCCGTGTCCGTCCGTCCCTGCGGCGTCCGGGCCGCAACGGCCGTACGGGACACGATCTTGAGCGATAAAACTTAGGCGGAGCCGCGAGACCCCGTCAAGGCCTCGAGCAACTCGATGATCCGGCCGACCTGCTCGTCGATCGAAAGCTTCGTGGTGTCGACCGGAACCGCATCCCCGGCGGGCTTCAATGGAGCCACGGCCCGCTCGCGGTCCCGTCGGTCCCGCTCGGCGAGTCGCTCGCCCTCGGCCCGGAGCGCAGAGGTGCTCTCCTCCTCGCCCCGCTCCTTGAGTCGCCTGCGCGCCCTCTCGTCCAGATCCGCGACGAGGAACACTTTGAGCTCTGCATCGGGAAAGACCACGCTGCCCATGTCCCGGCCATCCGCGACGACTCCCCCGCCTCGCCCGGCCTCCCGCTGCCTCCGGAGAAGCCAGGAACGTACGGACGGAATCGATGAGAGGTGGGAGACCTTCTCCGTGACCTCCTCCGTGCGGAGCTCCTCGCGCAGGATCCGGTCGCGTCGGAACACGCGCACCCCTCCCGCATCGGCCTCCGCTCGAACCTCGAGCGCCTCCAGGTCGTCCGGCCCGAGCTCGGGCCACTCCTCTTCCGGCACCTCCTCTTCCAGGAGCGCGAAGGTAAGCGCCCGGTACAGAGCCCCCGAATCGAGGTGCCGGTAGCCGAGGCGGCGGGCCAGTTCACGGGCCGTGGTGGACTTTCCGGAGCCCGCAGGACCGTCGACGGTGATGACCGGTTTCCTGGCACTCACGATCCCCCACTCCGGGCCACCTCGTCGAGGAGGGACCAGAACCCCGGAAAGCTGACGTCCGCCGCACTCCGCCCTTCGATCCGCGCATCCACTCCCGCCGAGCGACCGAGAATCCCGAATGCCATGGCGATCCGGTGGTCTCCGAAGCTCTCCACCCTGCCCTCGAGGGTCTTCGGTGTCCCCTCGATCACGAGGCCATCCTCGAACTCCTCGATCTCCACACCGAGGGCCGTGAGCCCTCGCGCGAGGGCGTCGATCCGGTCCGATTCCTTGACCCGAAGCTCCTGGGCACCGCTGATTCGCGTTCGCCCCTCCGCCCTGGCGGCCAGGACACAGAGGACCGGGATCTCGTCGATCAGGTCCGGGATCTCGGCCTCTCCCACATCGGTCGCGCGAAGGGAGCCCGGACGGCAGACGAGCGTTCCGACCCTCTCCCTTCCCTCCATGCGGTCGTCCTCCACCTCGACTCCGGCCCCCATCCGCTCGAGGACCCGAAGGAGCCCGCTGCGAGTCGGATTCAACCCGACGTTGCGGAGAACGAGCTCCGCCCCGCCGCCACCGAGAAGCGCCAGGGCGATGAAGAAGGCGGCGGAGGAGAAGTCGCCCGGGACCCGGAGGTCGAGGGGAGGGATCCGCTCGGGCGGTGCTCCGAGTCCGACACTCCATCCGCCGGACGGGTCGGGGCCTTCCGTGAGAGGAACACCGAGGCCCTCGAAAAGCCGTTCCGTATGGTCGCGCGACCGCCGCGGCTCGTGGACGGAGACGGGAACTCTGCCGACGAGGCCGGCGAGGAGAACCGCGCTCTTGACTTGCGCGCTCGCGACCGCAGAGGTGTGCGCGATCGACTCGAGGGCCCCGCCCTCGAGCGTCCCACCGCGCACCCGCAGGGGAAGTCGCCCGGGCTCCCTCAGCGACTCGAACTCAGCTCCCATCTGCGACAGAGGCCGCGTCACCCGCTCCATGGGCCGGGTGCAGAGCGACCTATCGCCCGTGAGCGTCGCCTTGACCGGCGAGCCCGCGAGGACGCCGAGCAGGAGCCGCGCCGTGGTGCCGCTGTTTCCGGCATCGAGGGGACCCTGCGAGGAGCGCAACCCCCGAAGGCCCAATCCCCGCACCGTGAGCTCGGACCCGTCTTCCGGAAGGGGTGGAACCTCCACTCCGAGCGCTCGGAGGCACGCGGCGGTCGAGCGTGGATCCTCCGACGTGAGGAGACCCGAGAGCCGGCTCTCTCCCTCGGCGAGCGCGGCAAGGAGCAGCGCCCGGTGCGTGAGGGACTTGTCCCCCGGAACGGTCAGCTCCAAGGCTCCTCTCCTCTCCAATCCCGTGTCCGCTCCATGAACGACGCGACGGAGTCGATCTCCTTCCTCGCCAAAAGATCGGCGAGAACCCGGAGGGCTCGGGAGACGGACTCGAGCCCGAGCCCCACTCCAGGACCGGAGCGCTCGAAGAGGTCCTTCCACATCTCCGGTGAGCTGCCGGCCAGGCGGATCATATCCCTCCCCCCCGGCCCGAGGTCCTCGGGTCCGTAGCCGGCGGCGTCGAGCGCGCCGGCGAGGGCATTGGAGACGAGCTGTGGAAGGTGGCTGCACCACGCCATGCGCCGGTCGTGCTCCTCGGCGTGCGTCCAGCTCGGCACTCCGCCGAGGGCGCTCCAGAAGGCCTCGGCTCCTTCTCTCACCTCCGGGGTCGCTCCCTCCTCGGCCAACCAGATGCGGAACTCGTGGAAGAGCCCGTCCCTGGACGCAGCGAACCCGCTCCCCTCCCCGCCCGCCATCGGGTGGGCTCCCACGAATCGCTCGGAGATCTCCGCGTTCGCCGCCGCCCGGAGGACGGGAGCCTTCAGGCTCGCCACGTCCATCACGAGGTGCTTCCCGGCGAGCGCCCTGCGGTGGTCCCGGAGGAGCTGGAGAAGGGCGCCGAGGGGCACGGCGAGGATCACCGTCCGGCTCTCGTGGACGACGGAGTCCGGCTCGGGGAATCCACGGTCGACGGCTCCGGCCTCACGGGCCGCGACGAGGTCGTCGAGGTCGGTCGAAGACCCGAGGACCTCCGGTGGATCGGGGAGCGCCTTCAAGTCGCGTCCGATCGAGCCGCCGATCAAACCGAGACCGACGATCCCGACGGGCCCATGGATCGACGCCTCGGGCGGGGCGGACCCGACCGATTCGCTCAACGACACTCCGCCGCGGAGGGCGACGGACGGTGGCGCTCGGCAGGTATGGGCTCGAAGACGAAGACGAGCGGCAGCTCACGAAGCACGACATCCCTTCCCGCCGACTCCGTGAAGATGCCCTCGCGCCTCCGGTGCCGCTCGAGCCCGTCGAAGGGCACGGCCAACCGAACGAGGCCGCGGAAGGGATCCGGTCCGATGTCACCCTCGAGGGAGGCCTCCACCCCCGGCCCGAACACCTCTTCGGCCAGCTCCAGAGCGCGCCACTGGGCGGTCCGCGCCTTCCATCGACGAAGTCGACGCTCGCGTTCGTGCTCCGGATCCGGCACGCGTACCGCGTCCGGCATCCAACTTCCGACCTCCGGTCGTTCGGGCAGCAGGGTCATTCGGATCCACCTCTTCTCGCATTTTTCAACACCGGCCTCTCCTCCTTCTCGACCTCGTCCTCCCGGAAGGGGACCTCCACGACGAGCCCGTCGTATGCCACCTTCGTTTCCGGAAACACCTCCCTCGCTTCCCGTTCGATCGGGAGGGCGTTCGCGGCGTAACGGGCAGAAAGGTGCGTGAGCACGAGCCGCCGTACCTTCGCCCGGCGAGCCAACAAAGCGGCCCCCCGGCCCGTGCTGTGGAACGTCTCGTGTGCCCGCTTCACTTCGTCCTCGCCGAAGGTGGCGTCGTGGATGAGCAGGTCCGCACCTCGAGCAACCTCCTCCGTCTCCCGGCAGGGCCGGGTGTCCCCGGTATAGACGATCGTTCGACCGGCGCGCGGCGGACCCACGACTTCCTCCGGTCGGATTTCCCGGCCGGCGGCCACCACCGGCTCGCCGGCGTGCAGCCGGCCGAACAGCGGGCCTTCCGGAACCCCGAGCTCCCTCGCCTTTTCGACATCGAAGCGGCCGGGACGCGGATGCTCTCGAAGCACATACCCGACGGAGGACACCCCGTGCCGGGAGGAGTAGGCCGCGATCGAGTACTCCTCCGTCTTGATGGCCTCCTCGCCCGGCTCGAGCTCCTCGACCTGGACCGGGAACGCGATCCGGTCGACTCCGAGGTGAACCGCATCGAGGAGCGATCGGGTCGAGCCCCGCGGACCGTAGATCCGGAGTGTATCCGTCCGGCCCTGGAGAGAAAGAGTGCGTGTGAGCCCGATGAGCCCCAGGAAATGGTCGGCGTGAAGGTGGGTGATGAAGATCGCATCGAGGGCGAAGCCGGTCCCGAAGCGCATCATCTGGCGCTGCGTACCTTCCCCACAGTCGAAGAGGAAGGATTCGCCTTCACGATGGATCGAGATCCCGCTCACGTTCCGCCCTACGGTGGGACGGGACGCCGCGGTTCCCAGGAACGTCACCCGGATCATCGGCGGCTCAGGTCGAAGAGGTCGAGGAATCGGCCTGG
Source organism: Gemmatimonadota bacterium (assembly GCA_007121455.1). Lineage (GTDB taxonomy): Bacteria > Gemmatimonadota > Gemmatimonadetes > Longimicrobiales > Gaopeijiaceae > SKKN01. Next base: position 64,175 of record SKKN01000005.1, read on the forward strand.
AAGGTAGCGAATCGTCGGGGGCGATCAACCTCTTCGATAGGGCCCCTTAGCCGCCCACGTCCTCCCCGTTCGCGGAAGTCCGACTGACCTCCTTCAGGACCGGGGTGAAGAGGATGTTCCGGACTTCGGCCCGGTCCTCCCAATCCCCCTGGATCACGAAGTTCTCCTTCACGTCGAAGTCGACGAGGACGGTCGTCATGCTTTCCGGTTCCGCTTCGATCTCTCCATTGAGGAGGACCTTGATCCCCGACCGCGACCCGCTCGGTACCTGCACGGCCTGCACGGACTCCCCATCTTCGAAGGTGTACCCCTCCCGGAGGGTGACCTGCGCTCTATCCACGACGAGGCGAAGCTGCCCGTACCGGCCCGCTGGAATCTCCTCCTCTCCCGTGAGGTCCGCCACGACGCCGTTCTGAAGCTCCAGGAGGTCGAAGTGATGGGGATCGTCCGGATCGTGGAAGAGATCGAGCTGCCCCTCGCCGCCGCCGACGAGGTACACCCTCGAGATCCAGACCTCAGCGATGTCGATGAGCTCGGCCGGGTCGTCCTGAAGCAGCACCTGAATGTGCGCGGCGCGCTGGGACTGCACCGGGTCGCTCTTGCACGCGGCCAGCACGACGGCAGCGACGGCGACGCCCGAAAGCAGACCCATCCGCCACGCGACCTTCCTCCTCGAACCCCTTGGACTCGACACCTTCATTGTACGTCCCCCCCGACTGGTCGTGATTCGGCGGCTCGAGCCGCCCGGCTGTGTCGCACGAACATAGTGCCACACTAGTGGACATGCACCACTCGTGTGCTAATTCGGGTCCAGGTACCGGATCGTGACCGCGTCACGGAACACGTTCGAGAGGACGACCCTGCGGGCCGGCTCGGCGGCGTTCGAGAGTGCGACCCACGACCGGGCCCGGAGCTTCACCAGGAGGTCCACCCTCTCCCGGTCCTGGAGGAGGAGGAGGAGCTCCTCCTCGACCTCGATCTCGTCTCCCTCGGCGAGCTCCACCTCCACCTCGCCCACGAAGGGGCCCGAGTCATCGAACTCCGGACCCCTGCGAACGTCGACGCTCACGTACGTGAACACGACCCGCACCCGGTCGTACAGCCCCGGCTGGAGCTCGACGGAAGTGACCTCCTGTGGTTCCGCTCCCTCAGCGGCCACCTCCACCTCCTGCTCATCCCGGGTCATCTCTTTCCAGAAGCCGCCCTGACGGCGAATGAGAACCCGGAGGCGCACCCGCACCGTACCGTCGAGCTCTTCGGCGGATGCCTGTGCGGCGCCTGCCGATACCCCGTTCGATGAGAGGATGGGAAGGAGCGCGTCGGCGGATGTGTGCGAGGCTGAGGAGGCGTCCTCACCTCCGGAGATGTAGACGGTGGTCTCGGCGAGGCCGCCGGCCGTCACGTTCCCGCACCCGGAGAGTCCCGTCGCGAAAAGGAGGAGGAAGAGGAGGCTCCACACGTTGCGCCCCCCGGATGCGGGCCCGTGGGTGCTCGAACGGCCGACTTCACACATCTATCGTATCCTCCACGGAAATGTCGTCCGAGGCGGGCATTTTCCCGCGGACTCGCTCGGCAAGCGCCTCGCTTCCAAGCTCTTCGTAGATTTCGGCTGCGCCGTGAAGCCGCTCCGCCCCCTGCTCCTCCCGGTCTCTCGACAGTTCGAACTCACCGTAGGCCTCGAGGGTCTGTGCGAGCTCGAACCGAGAGAGGTTCCGATCGCGGATCACCTCGAGAGCCTTTTCGAAGAAGACGAGGCCGTCGTCCACGCCGCGGGCACCGGCGACGCGTCCGAGAAGGCGGTAGGTCTCGGGCAACCTTGGAATCACCGACCCGGTCAACGCATCCCGTTCGGCTCTCCGCCCCTCCTCCGCAGCCTCCAGCAAGCGGCCCTGGATGGCAAGCGCCTCTCCCAGGTTCACTCGCATCGCCACGCCCGCGTCCGGATCGTTCGCATGCTCCGCCGCACGACGGAAATGCGACTCAGCCGCCTTCGGATTGCCGCGAGCGACCTGAAGCTGGCCCCGAGCATTCGTGAGCAACCCCCGGCCCCCGTCGTCACCTCGGAGCGCATGGGCCGCGTCCGCCTTCTCCAGCCACCGTTCGCTCTCCTCGAGGCGTCCGCGCATGCGCTCGACGATCGAAAGGTTGAGGTAGGCGTGCCACCACTGAGGACCGTCGTGGCCCGACGCCTCCATGAGGCGGAGTGCCCGTTCGTACCAGACCCCCGCTTCGATCCAGAGCCCCCCATCCACCAGCACGTTCCCGGCGCCGATCGCGGCGGTGACTGCCCGCTCCAGGTCTTCGCTCCCCCTTGCGAGCCGGAAAGATTCCCGGTACCGCTCGGCCGCCGCGTCGAGCCGTCCGAGGCCCCGCGCTGCTCGGGCGCCGGCAAGGAGCGCCCGGGTGGCGTAGCTTCGATCCCTCAGAGGTAGAGCCGTCTTGCGAGCCGCCACGGCGTAGGCCTCAGCCGCCTCCAGGCGTCGGTTCTCCATCTCCCGTCGCCCCAGCGCCAGGAGTGCCTCCACGGCCTCCTCCGGCTTGCCCCCCTCGAGCGCCGTGAGCGCGACCACGATGCCGCCGTACGTGTGCTCCGTGCGGTCCCGGACGAGCTTCACGACCGTTTCTAACTGCTCCTCCACCACGTCCACGGGAACGATGCGGCTACCCAGCGTGCCGAGCTCTCCGGACGCCGCCCACCGACGGGATTCGTCCGGCCGGGAAACAGCGAGAATTCGGTCGACGAGAGGCCGAAGCTCCTCGAGCTTGGGGAGGATGTGGAGCACCTCGTCCACGCGGATTCGCTTCATCGGCCCATGGGGCGGTGCGAGGAACGGCAGTTCAGTCCAGCTCCGTACCTGTGCAGCGATCGTGCCGCGGGTGGCCCGGTGGATGAATGGCTCAACAGCGCGGCTTTCCTACGCATCGACGGCCGGAGGAAGGCGCCGGGATCCGCGGACCTGCCCCAGAAGAGGGCAATCCCCCGAGGCGGGGCGAGCGGCGTCATCCCGGACGTCCCGGTACGGGAACCTCGTAGGCGGAGACCTTCCGGGTGAGGGTGTTCCGGTGGATCCCGAGGAGCTCGGCCGCGCGCCCCATGTGGCCGTCCGTGTATTCGAGGACGGTACGAATGTGGCTCGCCTCGACGTCGGCGAGCGGGGTATCGGGCGGGAATCCCTCCGGACCCGGCTCCTCGCTCGGGGAGAGCCGCGGCGAGCGGCCGCCCAGCTCGAGGTCCTCCGCCTCGATCACGGATCCTCGGCACACGAGGACTGCCCGGTCCATCACGTTCCGGAGCTCACGCACGTTTCCCGGCCAGGTATGTTGCCGGAGCCGACCGAGGGCCTCCTTCGAGACCTCCTGCACCGTGCGCCCATACCGCCCGGAGAAAAACGCGGCGAAGTGGAGCGCGAGCGGTTCGAGGTCCGCATGTCGCTCGCGAAGGGGGGGCAAAGGCACCTGGACCACCGCCAACCGGTAAAAGAGGTCTTCCCGGAACTCACCGGAACGCACTGCCTCCTGAAGGTTCCGGTTCGTGGCCGCCACGATCCGGACGTCCACCTCCACCGAAGCCTCTCCTCCCAGGCGCTCCACCTCTCCCTCTTCCAGCGCGCGGAGGATCTTCGCCTGGAGGACGAGGCTCATGTCGCCGATCTCGTCGAGGAAGAGGGTCCCACCGTCCGCGCGCTCGAAGCGGCCCCGTCGCCGGGCCTCCGCGCCCGTGAAGGCCCCCCGCTCGTGCCCGAAGAGCTCGGACTCGAGCAGATGCTCCGGAATCGCCGCGCAGTTGACGGGAATGAACGCGGCCCCCCGCCTCGGGCTCGCCCAGTGCACGGCCCGGGCAACGAGCTCCTTCCCCGTCCCCGATTCACCGGTGAGGAGGAGGGTGGCGGAGCTGTCCGCGACCGTCGCCACACGATGAAAGACCTCCTCCATCTGGGCGCTCGACCCGATCAGGAGCGGACCCTCGGCCTCCTCCACCTGCTCGAGCGGCGGTAGCGGGACGGTCGCACCCGGTCCTTTTCGATTGAGCTCCTCGAGGATCTGTTCGGGGTCCGGAGGCTCCGGAAAGACCCTGCCGATACCGGCCTCTCGTGCCCGCACCGTGAGCCTGAAGGTGTTCGCGCTCGCCGTGCCGAGAAGGACGCCTGCTCGCCCGTCCTCGGCCAGCCTGCGAACGAGTGCGAGATCCGCCTCATCGAAGGAGAGCGAGAGGAGGGTGTGGGAGCACGTGCGGTCGTTCAGGAAGTGGAGCGCCCCCGCCACGCTGGAGACGAGCGCGGGCTCGAAGCCGGCGGAGCGGAGAGCGTCCCGTACCGGCGACATCGTCTCCTCGTCACCGACGAGGAGCACCGGGGACTTGGCCAAACGTGTTCCTCCGCACTGGGATACGAGCACACCACAGAAACTGGAGCAGCACCAACTTAGTGCATGGTGGGACGCACAGGCAACGAAGTGGTGAGCGACCAGGGGGGGCTCAGCGCCCTCCCTGACCGGAGGACCTCTGCTGCTCCGAGTACGGAAGCCCCTCTGTGATCCACGCCGGAGCGGGATCCCCCTTCAGGTAATGGTCCATCCACTCCAGGATACGGCGGTGGAGGTCGACCCGGTTCGGGGTGCGCCGGAGGGAGTGGCCTTCCCCTTCGTAGACCAGAAGCACGAAATCCTTTCCGGTGCGCCGCGCCGCATTGTAGAACTCCACACCCTGGTGGAAATCGACGGCGCCGTCTTCCGTCCCGAAGGCCATGAGAAGCGGGGTGTTCAGGTTCTGGATGTGGTGGACGGGAGAGTTCGCCACGTAGGAGGCGTAGTCCTCCCACCACGGCACCTCCATCCTCGCCTGGCTGATCTCGAAGACCCGCGCATCGGGATCTCCGGTGTTCCAGAAGAAGGAGAGGTACATCGAGATGAGATTGGTGAGCGGTGCGCCCGCGATACCGGTGGCGAACCGGTCCGTCTGGGTGAGAATGAACGTCGTCTGGTACCCGCCCCACGAGTGCCCGATCAACCCGACCCGCTCGGGGTTGACCATCCCTGTCTCGAGCACGGCGTCCACCGCGGGCTCGAGGGCTTCGAGGGCGGAGATGCCCGGGTTCCGAGGCCGGTAGACGATGTCCGGGGCGAGGACGAAGTACCCACGCTGCGTCCATACGGTGGTGTTGTACGGGTCCCTCTCCGTGGGAATCTCGTACCGGTGGAGCGTCCCCGACCGGCGCTCGTACGGAAAGACGATCATCGGGTACTCGCGCCCGGGCTCGTAGTCGGCCGGGAAGAAGAGGGCGGCCTGGAGGGGCTCGCCCCAGCTGTTCTCGTACTCCAGAAGCTCGGATCGGCCCCAGAGATACTCCTCCTGGAAGGAGTTCGTCCAGGTGACCTGCCGGGCGTCGCGGAGGTCGGGGCCCCCGACGTGGATGTTCGGCGGGATGTCGAAGGCCTCGGCCTGGAAGGCGTAGACGTCCGCCTCCGCGGCCTTCTCCAGGCGAGTGATCCGGCGGTCGTCGTAGACGAGGATCTCGACGTCCCCGTCCGGATCCAGCCGGGCAAAGCCGCTCCTCTTCGAACGCTCGCCGTGCATGGCGAGGTAGACCGGTGCCTCGAGGTCGATCCACCGTTCGTCCCGGTCGAGGTAGGTATACCGGTAGCGGATCCGCTCTTCCGCCCCGTGCGTGAGTCGTTCGCCCCCACTTCCGTCGGGGGCGACACTCCAGATGTCATGCCGATCGTAAAGCAGGACGCGCTCGTCATTCACGGTCCACCCGGCATGTCCGAAGGGCGGCTTCTGCGCGACCGTATGGTCGTCTTCGAGGTTCACGAAGCTGGCCGGGACCGCTTCGGTCAGGTTTCGGTGTTCACCGCTCTCCCGGTCGTAGGCCCAGAAGTCGTCTCCGTGGAGGTAGAGGAGGTATCGGCCTCCGGGACTCGCTCCGAAGAAGAACTGCACCCGTTCGCGGACCTGCTCCCGCTCCCCGGTTTCCGGATCCACGGTGTAGACGTCCCGGTAGATCGGTCCGAACATCCGCTCGCGCCCGTACGGCTCCTCGTCCAGGTGGACCACGAGGCGATCGTGCGCCGTGAGGTTCGTGTAGAGCGAACCCTCCTCCTGGAGCGGGAGGAAGCGGTCTTCGTCCAGGTGCCACACACCCAGCGCGGTGGTTCGGTCGGTCCAACGGGCCTGGATCTTCTGCTGCGGGACCGTCTGCACATCCCTCGCGTGCCAAACCTCCACGTCGACCCCTGCTTCGTCGGCCGCTACCTCGTCGGGGCCCGCGTCGTCAGCACCCACGTCGTCCGCACCGCCCGTATCCGCGTCCCCGGACTCCTCCTCGCTTGCCCGGTCGGTACCGGGGCCCGTCTCCGGCTCCGCGGCCTCGTCGTCCCGAAGCCCGAGAAAGAGGGAGCTCCCGCTCTTCGACCAGCGCAGCGGCCGATGCTCGGAAATTCTCATCCCGTTCGGGAACCTCGTGGCGTCCTCCGGATCGAGCCGGTGCTGCCGCAGGGAGTCTCCCTGGACGTTCACCCAGGCCCAGACGGCGTGCCCCTCCGCATCCGCCTCGTCGTTGAGGATCTCCAGCGCCGCGAGATCCGGCCGGTCGTCCCGCCAGACGAGCTCCCGGAAGACCCTACCGCCTGACGCCAGGCTTCTGAGTCTCCCGTCCCGCGCGTCGTAGAGCCGGACCCCATTCGCGATCCTTTCGGAAGCGTCCACGATGAAGCCGAGCAGCCCCTCCTCCGTCGGGCTCCATTCGAAGTCGGCGACGTTGCCGAAGCTCATCTCCTCACCGTCCCCGAGGTTCCTCACGACGAGGTCCCCGCCTCGGGAGCTCGACCGGGAACCATAGAGGCGCAGCGCAAGGAACCCGGACTCCGTGCTGAACGCGAAGCTGAGGACCCCGGGCACCTCCTCCTTCTCTCCGGACACGAGATCGACGAGGGCGAGCCGGCGGCGAATCGACTCCCCTTCCGACTGGAGCCGAGCGCGCTCTTCTTCAGAGGGAGCGAAGGAGTAGGCCAGCCAGCGGCCATCCGCGGAAAATTCCACCCCAGAGCCCCGAGGCACGGTGATCAGCGAATCCGACTCGAGGAGGCGGATGTGCAGCCTGTCATCCGCCCCTTCTCGACGCACCCGGTAGCTGAGCCACCGACCGTCCGGCGAGAGCGTAGGATTTTCGAGGCGCTCCCAACGATCGAAGCTCTCGCGATCGAGGGTGGCCCGCGTCTCCTCCCCGGCCGCCCGGACGGGTGCCTGCACCTCCGAGCCGGCTGCGGCCCCCTCCTGTGCGGAGAGCCCGGACCCGGCCGGCGGGACGAGAGAGAGGACAAGAAGTGGAAGGAACAGGCGAAACATCGTCATGGATCTCGATCCGTGTCGGCCGGGGATGTGAGCGCGACCGCTCGACTCAGCCTCTGGGTGCCGGTCCGGCGTCCGGCACCTGGTCGATGTCATGAGACCGCGTTCCGACCATCAGGGTTCCACGTCGGGCCGCGGAGCATCCAGGACTTCCCGAACCTTCCGGGCGAGCTGGTCGATCGTCATCGGCTTTTCCAGAAACCCGCAGACATCCCGGGGCAGATCGTCGACGTGCACCTCCCCGTCGGCGAACCCGGAGACGAACAGGACCCGGAGATCGGGACGAGTCCGAAATGCCTCTCGTGCAAGGGAGATGCCGCTCTGGGAAGGCATGACGACATCGGTGACCAGGAGGTCGACCCGGGGGTCGGAATCTCCGACCAGCGCGCTCGCCTCCCCTGGATCTCCCGTCTGCAGGGTTTGGTATCCGTGCCACTCCAATGTCCTGACCATGGCCCGGCGAGCGTCCGCATTGTCGTCGACGACAAGGACCGTCTCCCGGGTCCCACCAGCCTCCGCGCCACTCATACGCACCGCTCCGGTGTCGATGTTCGGGGCTTCGTGCCCGTGCCGACCTGTCGCGCGCCTCTTTTCGCACGGCCGGCCACTGGTATTGTATCATGCTCCACCTCGACGCGTGAGACGGCGCGGCGGACGTTTCCATCAGAAGGAGAGGACGTTTGAAGAGCATCGTGAGCCAGCTCACCTACCTGCTCGGCGAGCAGGAGATGCGCGCCAACGTCCGGGCGCTCATCAAGTTCATCCTCTTCGCCGCGCTCGTCACCCTCCTCTTCAGCGTCGGTTTCCAGCTCCTGATGTGGCATCTGGAAGGGGAGCGCTACTCCTTTATCTCCGCACTCTACTGGACAGTGGTCACGATGACCACCCTCGGCTACGGCGACATCACCTTCACGACGGAGGCCGGTCGCGCCTTCTCGGTCTTCGTACTGATCTCGGGGATCGTCCTCTTCCTGATCGTTCTTCCGTTCGTCTTCATCCGGTACTTCTACGCGCCCTGGCTCGAGGCACAGGTCCGGCTGCGGGCACCCCTCCAGGTCGCGTCCGGTACCCGCGACCACGTGATCATCTGCCGGGAAGATACGATCGCCCCCGGACTGATCCGCCACTTCGACCTCCAACAGGTACCGTACGTCCTTCTTGAAGCAGACCCCGAAAGGGCGGCGCGCATGCAACGCGACGGCATCGAGGTGGTTACCGGCGAGGTGGACGCAGTGGAGACATACGAGCGGGCTGCGGTGCAGAGCGCCCGCCTCCTCTTCGCCAACTTCGAGGACGTGGAGAACGCCAACATCCTTCTCACGGCGCGGGAGGCCGCCCCGGAGGTGCCCACAGCTGCGATCATATCGAGCGACGACTCTCAGGACATCCTGGAGCTCGCCGGATGCGACCACATCCTTCCACTGCGACGACAGCTCGGCCGTCAACTCGCAAACCGGGTGAACGCCGGGCATGCGCAGACGCACGTGATCGGCAGGTTCCACGACATCGTGATCGCGGAGTTCCCGGTCCTCAACACCCCCCTCGTGGGCAAGACGATCCGGGAGATCCAGCTCCGGGAGAACTTCGGACTCAATCTCATGGGCGTGTGGGACCAGGGGGAGTTCCGGGCGGCCACACCGAACTATGAGCTCACCGACCTTTGCCTCCCCGTCGTCGCCGGAACGGAGCAGCAGATGCAGGCGCTCGACGAGCTCCTCTTCATCTACGACACGAACTGGAACCCGGTCGTCGTGATCGGGGGCGGAAAGGTGGGACGCGCCGCGACCCGTGCCCTGAAGGAAAAGGGCGTGCCGGTCCACCTCATCGAGCGGAAGGCCGAGCTGAAGGAGCGGATCGGGAGCCTGCCCGACCACCTCTTCATAGGGGATGCAGCGAACCGCGATCTTCTGGCCGAGGCGGGACTGGACGAGGCGCCTGCGGTGCTGCTCACCACGAACGACGACGCGATGAACGTCTACCTTGCCGCGTACTGCCGCGGGCTTCGGAAGAACCTTCGGATCGTGAGCCGAGTCACGCACGAGCGGAACGTGCAGTCGATCCGGCGCGCGGGGGCGGACCTCGCCCTCAGCTATGCTCAGCTCGGCGCGGAGGCCGTGCTCGCCCTGGCCCATGGAAGGGAGATCGTGCTCGTCGGGACCGGGGTCGAGTTCATCGACCTGCCGGTTCCCCCTGCGCTCGCCGGACGCACGCTCGCCGAGAGTGAGATCGGAGCGGAGACCGGGCTGAATGTCATGGCGCTGGAGACGCCGCAGGCGTTCATCACGAACCCGCGGGCGGATCAGGTGATCCCGAAGGACGGGATCCTCCACACGATCGGGACCGAAAAGCAGGTCCAGGCGTTCCTGAAGACGTTCGCCTGAGTCGGCCTTCCCGGGCGAACTATCGCTCCTCAGCCTCGAGATAGAGGCGGGTGCAGAGGGATCCGCGCTTCGCCGCGGGCTCGAGCTCAAATGGCTCCGCCCACTTCCATTCCACGTACTGGGTCCCTACCCCTCCCGTACGCGGCACGACCGGCGTCCCCTCGACCACCCTGGCCTCGTAGACCCGCATGTGGAGGTGGTAGCCGGTCCTCCCGGCATGGCGGGATCCGGTTCGGTCCTGGCCACCTTCCGCCAGGAGGACTCCCGGATCGAGCGTCACGCCGAGCTTCTCCCTTCCCGCCCGCTCGAGTGCCTCCTCCCACGACTCGCCTTCCCTGAGGGTCGTGGCAGGCAGGCCCCACACATCGGGCAGCTCCTCATCGTCCGGCGGGCGGCGGACGGCCAGAACGCCCCTCGGATCGGTCTCCCCGGGCTTCCGGACCACGAAGGAGACTGCCCGCTTCTTCGGGAGCGGCTCAGGCTCTACCATTCGCCGGAAAAAAGATCAGCGCGAACAGGGACGAGAGGAAGTCATACCTGAGGAGCGCCGGACCCGGCCGGCTGATCGTCCGCGGGTCCGCGGTTGCGGAGGCCGCGCCGGCGGGAGCGGAGGTTGCGCCAGCAGCACCGGCAGGGGTGGAATCGGAATCCCGCAGTGGAGGGTCCAAGCTGACCATGACCGCACCTCCTTCCTTCATTTATGGCGGGGGCTCGATCGCTCCGCGACCACGAACGATTCCGCTACGCCGCCGTGGCTTCCTCGGATGCTCGGTCGAAGGTGGCCTCTTTCCCGCGGGGCGTCCACCTGGGGACGTGAGGGGGATGAGGGCCGCCCCGCAGGAGACGGAGTCCGTTCAGCGCCACGAGAAGGGTGCTTCCCTCGTGGGCGACCACCGCCAGGGAGAGGGGAATGCCGATCGTGCCTGCGACCGCGACCAGGAGAACCATCCAACCCACGGAGAAGCCCACGTTCTGCCGGACCACCCGCCTGGCCCTTCGTCCGAGGTGGAGCACGTAGTCCACCTTCGCGACCTCATGCCCCATGAGCACGACGTCCGCCGTTTCGATCGCGACGTCGGTCCCCGCTGCGCCCATGGCGATCCCGAGGGACGACGCCGCCATCGCCGGTGCGTCGTTCACCCCGTCGCCGACCATCGCCACTCCCCGGGACCGCTCCTCCAATGCCCTGACCGCCTCCACCTTCTCGTGAGGAAGGAGTCCGGCCTGCACCTCGTCCACTCCCAGCTCGGCGGCCACCGCCCGGACGGCGTCCGGGTGGTCCCCGGAGAGGACCGTGATCCACTGAACCCCTTCGTACTTGAGGTGGCGGATCGCGGCCGCCGCGTCGGGCTTCAGTCGGTCTCCGAAGGCGAGAGCGCCGAGGATCCGGGAGTCGGTGCCGACGTACACGACGGAACGCCCCCGTGACGTCGCCTCCGCGATCCAGCCGCGGAGGAGCGGATCCGGACGGAGGCGATTCCGTTGGGCCATCACCTCGTTTCCGACCCACATCGCCTCGCCCCCAACCCGGCCGCGCACCCCTTCTCCCGGAAACGCCTCGAAGTCGGATGCCGGTGTGACCGGGATCCCTTCCTCCTCCGCCGCGGCCATCACCGCCCGGGCCAGATGATGCTCCGAATCCCGCTCGAGGGAGGCGGCGATCCGAAGAAGCTCCACCTCGGCGGGTTCACCGTCGGTCAGCCCGCCCCCGACGGCCACTCGATCGAGGAGCCGGGGGCGCCCTTCCGTGAGGGTCCCGGTCTTGTCGAAGGCGAGCGTGTCGATCAGGCCCGCCCGATCCAACACCGCCCCGCCCTTGAAGAGGATCCCGTGCCGAGCGCCGTTGGCGATTCCCGAAAGGATCGCGGCTGGAGTCGAGATGATGAGCGCGCACGGACTCGCGACCACCAACAGCGTCATGGACCGGTAGAAGGCATCGGCCCACGACCAGTCGAGCATCAAGGGCGGCACAACCCAGTAGAGGATCGTCGCAACGACCACCCCGAGCGTGTAGGGATGGGCGAACCGGTCGATGAAATGCTGCGCCGGAGCCCGGTTCTCCCTCGCCTCCTCCACCAGCGTGATGATCCGTGCCAGGAGCGTCTCGTCCGGGGCCCGGTTCAGCTCGACGACGAGTGCCCCGCCGGACAGGATCGTCGCCGCGTATACCTCCGCCCCCCCGTCCTTTCGAACGGGAAGCGACTCGCCGGTGATCGCCGACTGATCCACCTCGCCCGAGCCCTCCACCACGTTTCCGTCCACCGCGATCCGCTCGCCGGGCCGTACCCGGATCCGGTCGCCGGGGGAGAGGGACTCGACCCGCACCCGATCCACGTCCTCACCGTCCGAACCGACGAGGGTCGCCTCATCCGGGCGGAGTTCCACGAGGGCTTCCACCGCGCGGCGGGTCTTGCCGAGCGCCCGCGCTTCCAAGGCGTTGGAGAGCGAGAAGAGAAAGATCAGGATCGCCCCTTCGAAGGGCTCTCCCACAACCGCCGCGCCGAGCGCAGCCGCACCCATGAGAAAGTCGATGGAGAGGCGCTTCCTTTTGAGACTCCGCCACGTATCCCGGACGATCGGCCCGCCGCCCACGATGTAGACGAAGCCGTAGGCGATCCAGCGCAGATCGGACGGCTCCGGAGGGACCCACTGGAGGAGAGCCCCCGCTGTGAGACCGACGGCGACCCAGAAGGTGATCCGAAAGGGACTTCGGGAGGAGAATGCACGATCGGACATGACGCAGCCCCGTGGGGAGCGATGGATGCGGAGCGAGATTCCGGCCCCGGGTCATGGAACGGTACACTTCAAAGGGGAGCGGATCCACCCCGCCCGGTCCCGGGGACGGCCCGATCCCTGGAACGCCCGGACCCGGGAAACACCCGGACCCGTTCCGTCGAGCCGGACCGCGAGCCGCCGGTGGGGGTGCTCGGCCACCGAGCTTGCCTCCCTTCCTTCCTCCCGTCTACTCTCCCACCGGTCCGGCTGTTCTCCTTCCCGTCCGGCTTTCGCTCGACGGCGTTTCGCTGGTTTCCGTTCTTTTTTGCTCATTCCGCCGCGCGCGGCTCACAGGGAGGGGCGACCATTTTCCAGATCGCCGACGCTCGACGGCACTCCGGTATGTGGCCGGAGCGGCACCTCCGCCGGCCTTTCCGGGGCCGCGCCCTCTTCGCCGGCATTCTCGCATTGGGCGTCGCCGGCGCGGGCATGAGCCCCCAGGCCGAGGCCCGGCCGCAGTCGGCCGACGAGGACCCGCACGCCGTCACCTCCCTGGCGGTGCTCCCGTTCGAGACGCTCGGGACCGAAACCGAGGAGTTCCTGGGCGGGGGGATGACGGAGGACCTCATCTCCTATCTTGCGCAGCTCGGGGAGCTCGATGTGACGGCAAGGGCATCGTCCATGGCGCTTCGTGACACCGACCTCGACCTCCGTCAGGTTGCGGACACCCTCGGCGTCGAGCACCTCCTCGTCGGCAGCGTCGAGAGGAGCGGAAACCGGGTCCGGGTCGCGGCCCGGCTCGTCGACCCCGGAACGGAGACCGAGATCTGGGCCGAGCAGTACGCTACGGAGCTCGCGGAGCTCTCCCGGGTGCAGGAGGCGATCGCACGGGACGTCTCCGAGCTCCTGCTGGGCTCCGCACAGACCTTCCGCTCGCCGAGCGCCCGGTCGCGGAGCGATGTCCCCGAGGTCTTCGAGCTCTTCCTTCGCGGCCGACAGGCGCTCCAGAGCCGGGCGCAGGAGTCGCTCCGGGAAGGCATGGACGCCTTCGAGCGAGCGATCCGGATGGACCCCGAACATGCCCCGCCGCACGCCGGGCTCTCGATCGCACACAGCCTCTGGGTCACGTACGGATATGTGGACGAGCTGGAGCCCTACGAGGCGTACGCGCAGGCGGTGAGGCTGGGGGACCGGGCAGTCGCCCTCGATCCGGAGCATGTCGCGGCGTATCCCGCCCGCGGGTACGTGACCACTCGGGCCTGGGCGCCGGCCGACGACGTCGAGGCGGACTTCCTGCGCGCGCTGGAGCTCGAACCGGGATCGGCGGACGCCCATGGATGGTTCGCCCACTTCCTCGCACGGGAGGAGGCGTTCGGCCGCTCCCTGGAGGCGGCGAGGCGGGCGATCGAACTGGACCCGCTCGCTGCCGGCCGAAGGGTGGGGTTCGCGGTGAATGCCCTCGCGGCGAGGGAGTACGAGGAGGCCCGTCGTGAGGCGAGCACGGCCCGCGCCCTGGCTCCGGCCCTGGGACTCCCCCGTGCACTCGAAGCGAGGGCTCTCCTCCTGCTGGGCCGCCCGGACGACTGCCTCGAGCTGGACCTCTCCCCCTTCCCGGCCATGGAGGCGATTTGCGTCCACGAGGCAGGAAGGGAGGCCGAGGCCCGAAACCGGATCGACGCCCTCGCGGCAGGCTTCCTCGAAGGAAGCGTTGGACAAAGCGCAGGTCTCGCCCGCGACCTCGCGACGTACCATGCATGGACGGGGCAATCCGAAGAAGCCCTCCGGTGGACGGAGCGCGCCTTCGCGCTCTCCCCGGATGGAGTGGACTTCCGGCATGTCCAGTCCGGACTCTTCGACCGGGTCCTCTCCGAGCCCACGTTCGCGGCCGGCTGGGACCGTCTCAAGGAGGAGACGTGGAGCCGAGTGAGCCACGAAGCGCGCGACGGACGCCCGTAGGGGTCGATCTCTTTGCGCGTCCGTGGGAACGGGTCTAATCTGACCTGTTCCCGCCACTTCGGTCCAAGGCGGGGCGGCACCCGTTTCGGATCTGCGGAAGGCCGCCGCGCAGCCACGCATCAAGGAGGTCTCCGATGAAGAACCTGCTCCTCTGTGCCCTCGCCCTCCTGGTCCCGGTGGCCGGGACCGGGCAGGAGCATGATCCGGCTTCCGGTCCGGAATACGACCCGGACTACCTCAGCACCTATTCGATCATCGCCCTCGACCGCGAGACCGGAGAGTTGGGCATCGGCGTCCAGTCGAAGGCCTTCGCTGCGGGGAATCGCGCCCAGCACATCCGGGGCGGCGTCGCGGCGATCGCCCACCAGGCCGCGGCGAATCCGATGTACGGGCCGATCGGAGTGGAGCTCCTCCAGCGGGGGTTCAGCCCGGAGGAAGCCCTGGAGATGATGGTGGCGAGCGACGAGGACCGGGACCGGCGCCAGGTGGCCATCATCGACATGGAAGGGCGGACCGCGGCATGGACCGGCTCCAGCACGAGCGCTTGGGCAGGGCACCGGTGCGGCGACAGCTACTGCGCCCAGGGCAACATCCTGTCGGGCCCGGAGGTCGTCGACGCGATGGTCGAGTCGTTCGAGTCTTCGAGCGGACGCCTGGAGGAACGGCTCATGGATGCCCTCGACGCCGCCGAGGCGGCCGGCGGAGATGCCCGTGGCAAACAGTCGGGCGGAATCTTCGTGTCGAAGGCCCGCGCGAGCGGCGGCTTCAGCGACATGGTCGTGGACATCCGTGTCGACGATCACAGGGAGCCTCTGGTGGAGCTCCGACGGATCCTGAACCTCCGCCGCTCGGGCCAACTCATCTCCGAGGCCAATCAGAGGCTGAGCAGCGGGGACCTGCCGGGAGCGGTGGAGCAGGCCGAGGCCGCTCGTGACCTCTCGCCCGAGAACGACCGGGCGTGGGTCGCCCTCGCTCGGATCTACCTGGAGGCGGACCGGCGCGGGGAGGCGCTCGCCGCGCTGCGCGAAGCGGTGGAGCTGGAGCCGCGGGTCGGGAATCAGCTACCCGAAAACCCGGCCTTCGAGGCGCTCCACGATGACCCCGAGTTCATCGATCTGACGGGCTCCTGAGGCAGCTTCAACGCGGGCGATCCTCACCGGAACGTCGCCCGGTCCAGGGTCGCCTCGAAGAAGCGGAACTCGTCCGGTTGTCCCAAGCGCCAGCCGGCTTCGAGCCGGGAGGGAATCGTGTACCCATCCACCGCGATCTCCCCGCTGAACTCCGCGACGAAGAGGTCGTAGCCCGGGCCCGCCTGATCGGACCAACGCATGCCGCTCACCCGTGTAGGTCGCCCTTCCGGGTCCACCTCCAGGGTGGCGACCACCCGTTCCTCACCCACCTTCATTCGGAAGCGGACCCGTTCATCATCCACTCCCTCCCATTCGGCGCCCCGCCCCGGAACGAGCGCAGAGGGAAGGACCACCGCCTCGAGTGCCAGCCGGCCCGCGGCCGAACGGGTCACATCGTCTCCAGATGAGCGCATGACGGGGATCAGCCCCCAGAGCTTCCACCTCATTTCCCCTTCACCGTGGCCGAAGCGGTCGAAGCCTCGGATCTGCGCCAGACCGCGCGTAGCGCGCGCTCGCCATATGAAGCCGTCCGGAGGCGCCAGGATCTGGTGCGCCCGCATGGGAAGGGGTGGACGATCCGGAGAGAGGAGGAGCGTCCCGTGCATCTCGAGTTCGACGGACCGTGCGAGCGGGGTGCCTGGAGCGATCGAGCGCAGTAGAAAGCGGCGAGCAGGCGCCGGGAGGCCATTCACAGCCGCGGGATCGAATTGCTCACCTCCGTCACCGCGAGCCAACTCGGACCAGAGGCCGCTGAGCTTCCGGCCGGACGGGGTGAGGGCGAGGAATGACATCGCCGGTGCAAGCTCCGGTGAGGGTTCCTGGAGAGGGGAAAAATACATCCCCGTCATCCGTCATGCAGGACATGGAGGCGTGCCACCTTCGAATCCATCGCCTACGGGACGGAGGAACTCCTCCCTCCCCCCTTGGTACCTTCTGGTCAGGACGAGGTTGGATCCACTCCCATTCCGCGGACGGAGCGGTTGGTGAATCGTCTCCTCTCGAACTCGACTTCTCGCTTGGGACGTAGGCTCGGGGCAGCATTGCTCCTGGTCGGCTTCCTGGCGCAGTCGGGTGAGGGAGTAGCGGCGGCCCTTTGCCATCCTGGCATGGAGGAGGCCCCCGGGGCCGCGCTGGAAGTCGGATCCGATTTGGATCTCGGATCGAGCCACTCTTACACCCCTGCGCCGGCCGAAGTCGACGGGCATGAGGCGAGGGCGGATCACACGCACGACCGCCCTCCTGAAGAGTGCCCCTTCGGATCGGCCTCCGCGCTCGTCTGCAACGGATCCGCCACTACGCCATCCGATGCTTCGATAGGAACTACAGTCCACGGCCCAGGAAAGGCCTTCGTCCTCGCCGAACCGGACGACTCCCTCAGCCTCTTGCTCTCCCTGAAGTTCTACCGCCCCCCCCGCAGCTGAACCCTCCGGCCGCATTCCGCGGCCACCTCCAGAAAAGCGAATCGATCCGATCTCTCCCTCCGTGTGGGGTGGAAAGGCGGGTCGAATCCCGTGCCGCGATCTCGACACCGAGGCCGTGGTGAGGATTCCTCCCCCTTCCCTTCCGCCGGGGTCACGACGGGAAGGCCCATGACGAACACGTTCTCCAGGAAGATCCGTCTTCCGCTCACCTCGGCGATGACTTTCGTCCTCTGCGGAGTGGCCCCACTCGAGGCCGGCTCCGAACCGTGGAGCCATCACCCTTCCGTCCAGGAAGCGGACCCTCTGGACGAGTTGATCGAGGAGGCGATTGCCCATAACCCCGAAATTCGGGCCGCTCAAAGCCGAGTGCGGGCTGCAGAAGCTGGCATACCCCAAGCCGGCGCCCTTCCCGACCCGATGCTCTCCGTCGGACTGATGAACATGCCCGTCCCGGACTTCGACCTCTCCCGCGAGGGCATGACGATGCTCTCCTTCGAGGCCGGCCAGCGCATCCCCGCGCGGGGGCTTCGAAGGGCCAGGGAACGGATTGCAGGTGCGGAGTTGGGAGCGGCTCGTGCACGAGTGGAGGTCGTACGGTGGTCGGTCGTGACGCGCCTGCAGGAGGCGTACTTCGAGCTCTTGCTCGTCGTGCAGGCCGAGGAGGTGCATTACAGGACCCATGCCACCTTGGAGGCGTTCGCATCCTCCGCCGAGACGGCCTTCGTCCAGGGGCTCGCTCCTCAGCAGGACATTCTGAGAGCCCAGACCGAGTTGGCCGGAATCGAGGAGCACCTGGCGGAGCTCAGACAGCGCCGCAGCAGTGCACTGGCACAGGTGAACAGCCTCCTCGGCCGTCCCTCTCGATCTCCGATCGACCCCATCTTGCCCGAGCGAACGAGAGCGCTCCTCGGCGCGGAACCCGGCCCGGGAATCCTCACGTCACGGCTCACCGACGCGGAGTTGGGCGGCGGCTTTCCCACGCTCGCGGAGTTGCAGGAGGAGGCGGGCCACCGTCGACCCGAGCTGGAGTTGGCCCAACATCGAGCCGAGGCCGCCCGCCACGAATTGGAAGCGGCGCGGCGGGACCGTCGCCCGGGGGTGACCCTGATGGCAGGCTACGGCGTCCGAAGCGGGCGGCAGGACATGCTCTCCGCAGGAATTTCGATCGACCTCCCCGTCTTCCGAGGGCGCAAGCAGGATCAAGCCGTGCTCCGGGCCCAGCACGCTCGGGACGCCGAGGACCTCGGAGCCGAAAGCGTACGACGGCAGGTTCGACAGGAGGTAGCCGAAGCACACGCCGATCTCGTTCGGGCACGGGAACAGGTGCTCCTCCTCGAGGAAGGCGTCCTCCCGCAGGCCCGTGCGACCGTCGAGAGCGCAGCCGCCGCATACCGCGCGGGAGAGATCGCCTTCGTGAGCCTGATGGAGGCGTATGCCGTGCTTTTCCGAAACGAGATCGAGCTGGCCCACCTCACGGCTGGATTGGGTCGTGAGATGGCGCGACTGGAACAGGCCGTCGGGGCCGACATCACCATGGAGAACAGCCGATGAAGACGCTTCGAACGATGTGCCGCGCGATCGGCGGATCTTGTGCGCTGCTCCTCCTGATCGGCTGCGCCGAGGACCATACCGGACACGACCCGAACGCGGCCCAGCACACGGGGTCGGACCATGCCGAGGCACCGGGGGAAGTGCAGCAGGAAATGGACGGCCACGACCACGCGGACGGGGCGGTCCAAATCGCCGACGAAGTGGCTCGCCGCCTCGGCGTGACGTCGACGGAAGCCCGTCGGGAGGACTTGCACCGGGTCGTTCGAGGGACCGGCGAGTTCGTATGGGACGAAACCCGGCTCACCACGGTGACCCTTCGGTTCGGAGGATGGGCCGAGCGCCTCCATGTAGACTTCACCGGCCGCTTCGTGGAGGCCGGCGACCCGCTCATGGACGTCTACAGCCCGGAGCTCGTATCGGCTCAGGAGGACCTTCTCGCGGCGGCGCGCCTCGCGGGGGAGCTTACCGGAAGCCGGGTCCCCGGGAGCCCGGCCCGCGGCGAGGCGTTGGTGGCGGCCGCCCGCGAACGACTGCGCCTTTGGAATGTCTCCGAAGCTGACATTCGGGCCGTGGAGGAGACCGGGGCCGTCCAGACGAGCCTGACGCTGACCGCGCCGTCCACGGGTCACGTGCTGGAGAAGGACATTCAGGCCGGGGAACGGTTCGAGGCCGGCGCGCCCCTCTACCGGCTCGGCGACCTCACCCACCTCTGGCTCGATGTGGACGTCTATGAGAGGGACCTTCGATTCGTGCAGCCCGGTGCAGCGGTGCAGGTGGAGGTCGCCGCACACCCCGGCGAGCGGATCGAGGGACGCGTCAGTTACATCTACCCCGAGGTGACACGCGACCGGCGGACGGCCCGGGCCCGGGTCGAGGTTCCGAATCCGGAGAACCGGTTCAGTCCCGGCATGTACGGCACGATCCGAACGGAAGCCCGGGTCGCGACCGATGCGGTGACAGTGCCTCGGGCGGCCGTGATGTACACCGGAGAGCGCGCGGTCGTTTTCGTCTCGCACGGGGGAGGGAGCTACGAGCCCCGCGAGGTCGAAACCGGTGCAGAAGCCGACGGCCGGATCGAGGTTCTCTCCGGCCTCGAGGCGGGAGAGCGGGTGGTGGCCCGGGCGGGGTTCATCCTGGATGCGGAGAGCCGGCTCATGGAGGCGATGATGGGCCAACCCGGGATGCCGGGGATGGACATGGACATGGACCCTGACATGGACATGGACCCCGGAATGGACACGCCGGGGATGGAGATGGACATGGCCCCCGACCCGGAGGTCGACCCGGACGATCACTCTCACGCGCCGGAAGAGGCCGGGGGCCCCGATGCTTGAGCGGATCATCTCCGGCTCCGTGCGCAACCGTGGCCTCGTCCTCCTCCTCACGGCCTTCCTGATCGCCGGGGGAGTCTGGGCGCTTAGGACCACGCCCGTGGATGCGATTCCAGACCTGTCCGACGTCCAGGTCATCGTCCAGACGGAGTGGGCCGAACAGGCTCCCCAGATCATGGAAGATCAGGTCACCTACCCCTTGACCACCACGCTGCTGGGGGTCCCGAGGGCGGCTACCGTGCGAGGGATCTCCGCGTTCGGCATCTCCTACGTCTACGTCCTCTTCGAGGAGGGAACCGATCCGTACTGGGCTCGCTCGCGGGTCCTCGAACAACTCTCTCAGCTCGGCAACGAGCTTCCCGAGGGAGTCACCCCACGCCTGGGTCCGGACGCCACCGGGGTCGGCTGGGTCTATCAATACACGCTGGAGTCGGACGATCACGATCTGGCCGAGCTTCGCAGCCTCCAGGACTTCTTCGTTCGGTATCAGCTGCAGAGCGTCGGCGGTGTGGCCGAGGTCGCCTCCGTAGGCGGCTACGTCCAGCAGTATCAGGTCGACGTGGACCCGGTCCGTTTGAGCGGCCACGGCCTCTCCCTGGACCGGGTCACCGCGGCGATCCGCGACGCGAACGCGGATATGGGCGCCCGGGTCATCGAGCAGGGGGGCCGTGAGTACATGGTCCGCGGCCTCGGATACCTGGAATCCGTGGAGGAAATCGAGGGAATCCCGCTCGCCGCGAGGAACGGGACGGCGATCCGCGTGGGGGACGTCGCCCGAGTTCAGCTCGGACCCGATATGCGCCGAGGTGTGGCGGACAAGAACGGCCGCGGGGACGTGGTGACCGGGATCGTGGTGATGCGCCACGGCGCCGATGCCTTGGATGTCATCGACGGGGTCAAGGACCGGATCGTGGAGATCGAGGCCGGGCTCCCCGCGGGCGTGGCCATCGTCCCTGCATACGACCGATCGGAGCTGATTCGGGAAGCGCAGCGGAATCTCACTCGAACCCTCCTCCAGGTGCTCTTCCTGACCGCGCTGATCGCTTCGCTCTTCCTCCTGCATCTCAGAAGTGCCCTCGTCGTCGTGGTGACGCTTCCGGTCGCAGTCCTCTCCGCCTTCCTCGTCATGCGCCTCCTCGGCATCCAGTCGAACCTGATGTCCCTGGCGGGGATCGCGATCGCGATCGGGGCCATGGTGGACGCGGCCGTGGTGCTGATCGACAACATGCACAAGCACCTGGAACGGGAGGAGGGGCCGGTCTCGTCGGAGCGAAGATGGGAGATCGTAGCCTCTTCGGCCGCGGAGGTGGGCCCGGCGATCTTCTTCAGCCTCCTCGTCATCACGGTCAGCTTTCTTCCGGTCTTCGCTCTGGAGGCTCAGGAGGGTCGTCTCTTCCAACCACTGGCCTTCACCAAAACCTTCTCGATGGCGGCGGCGGCGCTTCTGGCGATCACCCTCATTCCGGTCACGCTGGGATACTTCGTCCGAGGCCGGGTGCGCTCGGAAGCGGAGAACCCGGTGAGCCGCACCCTCGTGCGCGGGTACCGGCCCGTCCTCGGGCTGGCCCTCCGCTTCCGTTGGACGACGCTCGGCTTGGTGGCTGTGATCTTGCTCCTCACACTCATCCCGCTCGGGCGCCTCGGCTCCGAGTTCATGCCGCCCGTCGAGGAGGGAACGATCCTCTTCATGCCGATGACGCTCCCCGGCGTTTCGATTCAGCAGGCCGCAGAGATCATGATGTACCAGGATTCGATTCTCGCGGACTTTCCCGAGGTGGAGAGCGTGATCGGGAAGGCGGGCCGCGCAGACACCCCGACCGACCCGGCACCGCTCGAAATGTTCGAGACGCTCGTGAACCTGAAGCCTACGTCCGAATGGCGGCCAGGGCTCGACTACGACGCTCTGGTGGCGGAGATGGATGCCGCGGTCCGGATGCCGGGTGTGATGAACGTCTGGACGATGCCGATCCAGAACCGGATCGAAATGCTCGCGACCGGGATGCGCTCACCTGTCGGGGTCCAGATCTTCGGCGAGGACCTCGACGAGATCGAGCGGCTGGGAGAGGAGATCGAGGGCCTCCTCTATCAGGTGGAGGGCACCCGCAGCGCGGTGGCGGAACGGGGAGCCAGCGGGAGCTACCTGGATGTGGTGGTCGACCGGCAGGAGGCATCCCGCTACGGACTCAACGTCCGCGACGTGCAGAACGTCATGATGACGGCAGTCGGGGGGGAAGTCGCGACCCGAACCGTGGAGGGTCGGGAGCGCTATGCGGTCCAGGTCCGGTATCCGCGGGAGCTTCGGCAGAGCGCCGAGCGGATCGGTGACGTGTGGGTCGCCACTCCGGACGGAGGCGAGGTCCCCCTCGGCCAGCTCGCCCGCATCGAGCCCGCTGTGGGACCGATGGTCGTGAATACGGAGAACGCGTTTCCGGTGAGCCGGGTCTTCATCGATGTCGAGGGCCGGGACCTCGGGGGATACGTCGCCGACGCCGACCGGCTGATCCGCGACCAGGTGGAGCTTCCGGCCGGGTACCGTCTCGAATGGGCCGGCCAGTTCGAGGCGATGGAGCGCGTCCGGGATCGGTTGACGCTCCTCGTGCCCCTCACGCTCGGTCTCATCTTCCTCCTCCTCTTCCTTCACTTTCGAAGCGGAGCGCGGGCAGTCCTGGTCATGCTCACGCTCCCCTTCGCACTGGTCGGCGGAGTGTGGCTCCTTTGGCTTCTCGACTTCAACACGAGCGTAGCCGTCTGGGTCGGGTTCATCGCCCTCGCCGGGGTGGCCGCCGAGCTGGGGGTCGTAATGTTCCTCTATCTCGATCAGGCCTTTCAGCAACGGTGGGACGCGGCTGGGGGAGAAGGACTGGCGCCCGAGGAGATTCGCGAGGCGGCATTGGCCGGAGCCACCACTCGAGTCCGGCCCGTCCTCATGACCGTCGTCTCCGACATCGGTGGCCTGATGCCCCTGATGTGGGCCACCGGAGTCGGGGCCGCCACGATGCAGCGCGTGGCTGCACCCGTTGTCGGTGGGCTCCTGAC
>SKKN01000049.1 GCA_007121455.1 Gemmatimonadota bacterium
CGTGCAGATGGAGGTGGAGCTGATCAGCCCCATCGCGATGGAGAAGGAGCTGCGGTTCGCCATTCGTGAGGGCGGCCGGACCGTAGGCGCCGGCGTCGTCACCGAAATCATCGAGTAAGGATTCCCATGCGAGACCAGATCATCCTCGCCTGTCCGAAGTGCGAGGAGCGCAATTACAGTACGAAGAAGAACAAACGGCTCCACCCCGAACGGGTCGAGTACAAGAAGTTCTGCCCGCGGTGCCGGGAGCATACGGCCCACAAGGAGACGAAGTAGCCGGCATGGTCGCTCAAATCAGGCAGGGCTTCGAGTTCGTGCAGGAGTGCGTCGAGGAGCTCTATCGCGTCACATGGCCGGATTGGCCCCAGCTCAAGAACGCCACGCTGGTGGTCATCATCTTCTGCCTCATGGTCTCGCTCGTCATCTGGACCATGGACACGGCGTCCCGGTTCTTCATGGATATCATCATGCGGATCTTCGGGGCGGCATAGGAGAAATGCCGACGACGATGACAGAGGCGAAGTGGTATGCGGTACAGAGCTATTCCGGCCATGAGAACAAGGTCCAGAGGCTCATCCAACGCCGCATCGACGAGGAGCCGGGAGAGACCCCCGAGGAGAAGGAGATCCAGGAGGTCATGGTCCCCACCCAGGACGTGGTGGAGATCAAGAACGGTAAGCGGGTGACGGTGACCCGGCGACTCTATCCCGGATACGTTCTGGTGAAGATGGTCCTCAACGAGCGGACCATCCACATCATCAACAACATCCAGGGGGTCATCAAGTTCGTGGGGGCCGATCGGAACCCACAGCCCCTCCGCGAGGAGGAGGTGAACAAGATCCTCGGGGTCGAGTCGGGAGAGGAGGAGGAGCAGCGGGACGAGGTGCCCTTCCACACGGGTCAGGTCGTCGAAGTCACCGCCGGCCCGTTCACCGACTTCTCCGGGACGGTGCAGCACGTCTTCCCGGACAAGGGCAAGGTGAAGGTGGAGGTTTCTCTCTTCGGGCGTCCCACTTCGGTGGAGCTCGACTTTTCCCAGCTCAAGGGCTACTAGCGGGGCGCATCGATCATGGCGAAGAAGGTCATCGGTTTCATCAAGCTCCACGTTCCCGCCGGCCAGGCGAACCCGGCTCCCCCAGTGGGACCCGCGCTCGGCCAGCACGGCGTGAACATCATGGAGTTCTGTAAGCAGTTCAACGCGCAGACGCAGCAGCAGATGGGTGTGACGATTCCCGTGGAGATCACGGTCTTCGGGGACCGCTCCTTCTCGTTCATCACCAAGACACCGCCCGCGTCCGTTCTCCTCCTGAAGGCGGCGGGGCTCGAGAAGGCATCCGGCGTCCCACACACCGAGAAGGTGGGGAGAGTCACGGCGAAGCAGGTCCGAGAAATCGCGGAGACGAAGATGCCGGATCTGAACGCCGCGGATCTCGAGGCCGCCATGCGGATGATCGCAGGGACGGCCCGCAGCATGGGAATTCAGGTCGAAGGCTGACAGCAGGATTGATCGAACTTCGAACCGGTCCGTCGAACCACGCCAGCGAGCCGCCTGGTGTGGGAGGATCTCACGAGTCGGCTCATTCAATACATGTCAAGACGCGGGAAGAAATTCGCGGACGCCAAGATGCGCGTCCCCCCAGGAGTCAAGTTCGAACCGGACGAGGCGGTAAAGCTCGTGAAGGAGTTGTCCTTCGCGCGGTTCGATGAGAGCGTGGAGGTGGCCGTCCGCCTCGGGGTCGATCCCCGAAAGGCCGACCAGATCGTCCGCGATACGGTGGTCCTCCCGCACGGTACGGGCAAGACGAGCCGCGTGCTCGTCCTCGCCGAAGGAGAGAAGGCGAAGGAGGCCGAGGACGCTGGTGCCGACTATGTCGGCGTCGAGTACGTCGAAAAGATCCAGGGCGGGTGGGTCGATTTCGACGTCGCCGTCGCTACCCCGGATCTCATGGGCAAGGTGGGCCCGCTCGGGCGAATTCTCGGCCCGCGGGGCCTCATGCCGACCCCGAAGGCGGGCACGGTGACCTTCGACGTACACCGCGCCGTCACCGAGATCAAAGCCGGTAAGATCGAGTACCGGGTGGACAAGTCGGGCAACGTGCACGCCCCGATCGGAAAGATCTCCTTCGAGGAAGATCAACTGATCGAGAACCTCCAGGCATTCATGGACTCCGTCCTCCGGGCTCGACCTTCCGCTGCCAAGGGGCAGTACATCCAGGGAGTTACGATCTCCAGCACCATTGGGCCGGGTGTCGCGGTCGAACCGGGCCTCTTCCGAAGGAGGGCCGCATGAAGCGCGTCGAGAAGGAGGCATTCGTCACCGAGTTCCAGGAGAAGGTCCGGGAGACGCCCACCCTCTACCTCACCGACTTCACGGGGCTGGACGTTCAGTCGATCACGGAGCTGCGTCGGCAGTTGCGGGAGTCGGGGGCCGAGTACGTCGTGGTGAAGAACCGTCTCGCCAAGAGAGCCCTGACGGATCTCGAGGTGCCGGATCTATCCGAGTTCCTCACCGGGCCGACCGGTGTCATCGTTGCGAAGGACGGGCCCGTTCCGCCCGCGAAGACGCTGGTCGAGTTCGCCAAGAAGCACGAGGACCGGCCCGCCTTCAAGGTGGGGGTTCTCGAGAACGCGATCGTCGACGTCAGCCAGTTCGAGCGGATCGCGAAGCTGCCCTCGCGCGAGGAGCTCCTCGCGCAGTTGGCCGGTGCCCTCGAGGCGCCGATGGCCGCCTTGGCCGGAGCGTTGGAAGGCAAGCTCCAGGAGGCGGCCGGGCTCCTGGAGGCCCTGCGCCAGGAGAAGGAGCAGGAAGGATAGGGGAGGAAGCACATCCGCCGGAGGGGGACTGCTCCGCCGGCCGAGGGATCAGAGCATGTCGTGAGGGCCCCGGAGGGGACCCGCTGCCAACCAAGGAGAGATCAGGACGATGGCTACCAATCAGGAAGAGCTGCTCGACACGATCGGGAACATGACGGTGCTCGAGCTTGCCGAGTTCGTAGACGCCTTCAAAGAGAAGTTCAACGTCACCGCCGCAGTCGCCGCAGCCCCAGCTGCTGCCGCCGGCGCCGGTGCGGCCGCCGAAGTCGAGGAGGAGAAGGACGAGTTCGATGTCGTCCTCGAGGAGGTCGGCGGAAAGAAGATCCAGGTCATCAAGGTGGTCCGTGAGGTCACGAGCCTGGGACTGAAGGAAGCAAAGGAGCTGGTCGACGGCGCACCCAGCCCCGTGAAGGAGGCCGTCACGAAGGACGAGGCCGAACAGATCAAGGCGAAGCTCGAGGAGCAGGGCGCGACGGTCGTGCTCAAGTAGCGGCGCGCTTGCGCTCCTTTCACTCCGGACGCGGTCGACGGGGCGAGGCGGTTTCGCCGCCCGCCTGTCGATCTGTCCAGAGCGCTGTACCTGAAGATTGGGTCCGCGTGGGTCCCCGGCTGCGCCTCGGCGTGTCGGGGATCTCCGCGCTTCGCCATCGTAGAATTTCAGCACCCTGGGTCCCGTCCTGGGATCCGCACCGATAGGGGGTACCCCGTTGGCTATTCGGAATGATGCTCGACCGATCGTCAATTTCGCCAAGCTCGAGCCGGTCATGCCGATGCCGGATCTGCTGGATGTCCAGATCCGCTCCTTCGAGAAACTGATCGAGACGGAGACCGATCCGGACAAGCAGTGGGATTTCTCCCTGGATCGTGTGTTCGGGGAGATATTTCCGATTTCGGACGTGAACGAGAACTTCACCCTCGAGTATGTTTCCTCCGCGTTGAGTGAGCCGAAGTACTCGGTGGAGGAGTGCATCGAGCGGGACATGACGTACGCCGCTCCCCTCAAGGCGACGCTCCGGCTCGTTGCCTGGGAGGACGTCGAGGACGACGAACGGCGTCCGAAGGACATCATCGAGAAGGAGGTCTATCTCGGTGATCTCCCCCTCCTGACCGATCTCGGGACGTTCATCATCAATGGGGCGGAGCGGGTCGTGGTGAGTCAGCTCCACCGCTCGCCGGGCGTGGTCTTCGAGGAGAGCGTCCACCCGAACGGGTCGCGTCTCCATAGTGCACGGATCATCCCATTCCGCGGGTCGTGGGTCGAGTTCACGATCGACATCAACGACATCTGCTACGTCCATATCGACAAGAAGAAGAAGTTCCCCGCGACGGCGCTGCTCAGGGCATTCGGGTATGGGTCGGATGAGGAACTCTACACGCTCTTCTACGGGACGAAGAGCGTGCGGCTCACGAAGGCCGTCTTCCAGAATTCGCAGGAGATTCTGAACGGTGTCCTCTCCGAGGACATCGTGGACCCGGAGACGGGAGAGGTCCTCCTCGAGCTGGGCTCGGAGATCGATCTTCCCGCGGTGAAGCAACTCGAGCGGGCTGGCATCAAGAAGATTTCCGTCTACGCGCGAGAGGTTCCCTCCGAGAAGGGGGACAGCCCCATCATCAAGCGGACGATCCGCAAGGACCCGACCGCGAGCGAGGAGGAGGCGCTTCACGCCATCTACTCGCTTCTCCGGCCGGGTGAGGCGCCGAATGTCGAGACCGCCCGCGAGGCGCTGGATCGCGTTTTCTTCAACCCCAAGCGCTACGACCTTGGACGGGTCGGTCGCTACAAGATCAACCAGCGCCTGGGCCTGGACCTGCCTCGTAACGAGACCGTCCTCACCCAGGAGGACTTCATCGCCATCTTCCGCTACCTCCTCGACCTGAACGAGGGGAGGGGCTTCACGGACGACATCGACCATCTGGGCAACCGTCGAGTTCGGACCGTCGGTGAGCTCATTGCGAACCAGCTCTCTGTCGGCCTCAGCCGGATGGCACGTCTCGTGCGGGAACGGATGTCGATCAACACCGACCCGGAGAAGGTTTCCATCGACGATCTGGTCAACGCGCGGACCGTTTCCGCGGTGATCCAGGCGTTCTTCGGCTCGTCTCAGCTCTCCCAGTTCATGGATCAGACGAATCCGCTGGGTGAGATGACGCACAAGCGGCGCGTCTCCGCGCTCGGCCCGGGCGGACTCTCCCGGGAGCGGGCGGGCTTCGAGGTCCGGGACGTGCACTACTCGCACTACGGAAGGCTGTGCCCGGTGGAGACGCCGGAGGGACCGAACATCGGCCTCATCTCCTCGCTGACCACGAATGCGCGAGTGAACGAGCTCGGCTTCATCGAGACGCCGTACCGGAAGGTCGTCGACAGAAAGGTCACAGATGAGATCGAGTGGCTCTCCGCGAACGAGGAGGAGGAGGTGCGAATCGCCCAGGCGAACGCTCCTCTCGGCTCGGACGGGAGCTTCCAGAACGAGCGGGTGCTCTGCCGGGAACGGGGCGACTTCCCGCTCCTGGAGTCTGCCGACATCGACTACATGGACGTGGCAACGGACCAGCTCGTCTCCGTAGCTGCTGCGCTCATTCCGTTTCTCGAGCACGATGACGCGAACCGGGCCCTCATGGGCTCGAACATGCAGCGCCAGGCCGTGCCCCTCCTCTTCACGGAGGCTCCCCTGGTGGGAACGGGTCTCGAGGCGAAGGTGGCTCGGGACTCCGGAGCGGTGATCACCGCCCGCCGGGGCGGTGAGGTCATTCGCGTGACGGCGGACGAGATCGTGATCGACACCGGCGCGGTGCAGGCGAAGCAGGCCGGTGAGCCCCTTGCGAAACTCGCTCAGTTCGATCGCTATCGCCTCAAGAAATATTGGCGGACGAACCAGGACACCGCGATCAACCAGCGGCCGCTCGTGGAGAAAGGTCAGACCGTCGGCGCGGAGGACATCATCGCCGACGGGCCGTCGACCGATCACGGGGAGCTGGCGCTCGGCCAGAACCTGACCGTCGCCTTCATGCCCTGGTTCGGGTACAACTTCGAGGACGCGATTGTCCTCTCCGAGCGCCTCGTCAAGGACGATACGCTCACCTCGATCCACATCCAGGAGCTGGAGTTGCACGTACGGGACACGAAGCGCGGGATGGAGGAGATCACCCGTGAGATACCGAACGTGGCAGAGGAGGCGCTGGGCGATCTGGACGAGCGAGGCATCGTACGAATCGGAGCGCGGGTGAAATCGGGTGACATCCTCTGCGGGAAGATCACACCGAAGGGCGAGACGGAGCTGTCGCCCGAGGAGAAGCTGCTCACCGCGATCTTCGGCGAGAAGGCGAAGGACGTGAAGGACTCATCGCTCCGAATTCCGCCGGGGATGACCGGGGACGTGATTGAGGTGAAGGTCTTCTCTCGCCGGATCGACGATCCCCTCCTCGAGAAGGAGCACGGGGCGAGGATCGGAGATCTCCGCCAGCTGGAACGAGATGAGATCCAGCGCATCAGCGAGGCTCGTGACGAGGAGCTCCTCGAGCTCCTCCACCTGCAGACTGTCGCGCTCTGCCTCAAGCGGAACACGGTAGAGCCCCTCATCGAGGAGGGAACCAAGCTCACCCGGCCGGAACTCGACGCGCTCCAGCTGAAGTCCGTGGACCTCCAGACGCTGAAGGTCCAGAACAAGGAGGTGACGGAACGGGTCCGGCGGCTCGTCGACGAGGCACAGCGCCGGATCGATGCGGTCAAGGAGCGGACCGAGGAGCAGATCGACAAGGTCTTCCAGCCCGACGAGCTCCCCCCCGGCGTCGTGCAGCTCGTCAAGGTCTACATCGCCGAGAAGCGCAAGATCGCCGTCGGTGACAAGATGGCCGGGCGTCACGGGAACAAGGGGATCATCGCCCGGATCGCCCCTGAGGAGGACATGCCGTTCCTTCCGGACGGGTCGCCGGTGGACATCGTGCTCAACCCTCTCGGCGTGCCGTCCCGGATGAATGTGGGGCAGATCCTGGAGACCCATGTCGGGTGGGCCGCGCAGGTCCTGGGTTTCGAGGCCAAGACCCCCGTCTTCCAGGGAGCGTCCGAGGATGAGGTCGGGCTCCTGATCAAGCTCGCAGGACTCGAGTGGGCCCGCCGCGCCCTCGATCTCGGAAACGAGCCCCTCGTGTCGTCGATCGAGGAGGTGCGTTCACTCGTAGAGGCCGGCCAGCACCTTCCGCAGCTGGGTGTCGGAGAACTGGGATCGCAGATCTACGGAGACGACAGCGGCAACGGGACCGGCAACGGCAGTGCGCCTCCCGTGCGAGGGATCGGCCGACCCCTCGATGCTTATCTCGACCTGGAGTTGCCCGAAAGGGCGCAGAGGTTGCTCGATCGCATCGGCGCGTTCGTCTCGGAGGCGGGGAAAGAGGTCGCGGAGCGTCGAGGGGAGGACTTCGGCACGCTGCTGCCGACCGTCGCCGAGTTGAAGGGCGCGGTGCGGAAGGGGCTCGACGATGCTGTCGTGGAGTTGATGCTCGCCGCGGAGATCCAGCCGGACGGTAAGGTCTGGCTGCGGGATGGCCGGAGCGGTCGCCGGTTCGACTTCCCGGTCACCGTGGGTGCGATCTACATGCTCAAGCTGGCCCACCTCGTCGACGACAAGATCCACGCACGGAGCATCGGCCCCTACTCCCTCGTGACCCAGCAGCCTCTCGCCGGTAAGGCACAGTTCGGTGGGCAGCGCTTCGGGGAGATGGAGGTCTGGGCGCTCGAGGCGTATGGGGCAGCACACACCCTGCAGGAGATCCTCACCGTGAAGTCGGACGACGTACAGGGCCGCTCCAAGGTCTACGAGGCGATCGTGAAGGGAGACAACCTTCCGGATCCGGGCATTCCGGAGTCCTTCAACGTGCTGGTGAAGGAGCTTCAGGCGCTGGGGCTTTCCGTCACCTTGGGCCGGGAGGAGTAGACCCGGTTCCGCCATTGCCCGCGCGCGAGATGATTACTCAGGACCCTCACACCCTTTCGGGGCGCCAGAGATATGATTGACTTTCCCAGGTCGAGAGACACCCGAAGCTCAGACTTCGATTTCATCCAGATCAAGGTCGCCTCTCCCGAGGAGATCCGCAGCTGGTCCTTCGGCGAGGTCACGAAGCCGGAGACGATCAACTACCGCTCCTTCAAGCCCGAGCGGGACGGGCTCTTCTGCGAACGGATCTTTGGGCCGGTGAAGGACTGGGAGTGCCATTGCGGGAAGTTCAAGCGCATCCGCTTCCGGGGGCACGTGTGTGACCGCTGCGGTGTCGAGGTCACGCTCTCAAAGGTTCGGCGGGAGCGGATGGGCCACATCGAGCTCGCCGTCCCGGTCTGCCACATCTGGTTCTTCAAGACGCTTCCGAGCCAGCTCGGGTATCTGGTCGGTGTGAGCCTGCGAGACCTCGAAAAGATCATCTATTACGCCTCCTACGTGGTGACCAACCCGGGAAAGCAGGAGGTGGAGTTCCTCGACCTGCTCGACGAGGACGAGTACTACGATCTCCGGGTGAAGGCGCGGGAGGAGGGTGACGAGCAGTTCCGGGCGGAGATCGGGGCCGAGGCCATCCGCACCCTGCTCAAGAAGCTCGATACGCCGGACCGGAAGGTAAACGACAAGAACTCCGATAACCGAGGCCTCGACCGCCTCGCCGAATGGCTGCGACACGAGATCAAGACGGAGACCTCGCAGCACCGGAAGAAGAAGAAGCTCAAGCGGCTGAAGGTCGTGGACGCGATCCGGAACTCCGGGGGCACCCCGGACGATCGGAATCGTCCGGAGTGGATGATCATGGACGTCGTTCCGGTCATTCCTCCGGACCTCCGACCTCTCGTGCCTCTCGACGGAGGCCGATTCGCCACCTCCGACCTGAACGATCTCTATCGCCGGGTCATCAACCGGAACAACCGCCTCAAGAAGCTCATCGAGATGCGGGCGCCCGAGGTCATCCTCCGCAACGAGAAGCGGATGCTCCAGGAGGCGGTCGACGCCCTCTTCGACAACGGTCGCCGCTCGAAGGCGATCCGCGGTCGTGGTAAGCGGCCCCTCAAGTCCCTTTCGGACATGCTGAAGGGCAAGCAGGGCCGGTTCCGGCAGAATCTTCTCGGTAAGCGGGTCGACTACTCCGGACGGTCGGTCATCGTGGTCGGCCCGGAGCTCAAGCTGCACCAGTGCGGGCTCCCGAAGGCGATGGCGGTCGAACTCTTCAAGCCGTTCATCATCCACGAGCTGGAACGTCGAGGCGAAGCCGAGACGGTGAAGCGGGCGAAGAAGATCGTGGAGCAGGACGAGGCGAAGGTCTACGAGGTTCTCGAGGACATCATCCGGGATCATCCGGTTCTCCTGAACCGCGCGCCCACGCTCCACCGGCTTGGGATCCAGGCATTCGAGCCGGTTCTGGTCGAGGGGAAGGCAATCCGGATCCACCCCCTCGTCTGCGCGGCATTCAATGCCGACTTCGACGGGGACCAGATGGCGGTGCACGTGCCACTCTCCTTCGAGTCGCAGCTCGAGGCCCGCGTTCTCATGCTCGCGTCGAACAACATCCTCCTGCCGTCGAATGGACGCCCGGTGGCAGCACCGACGCAGGACATGGTCATGGGGAGCTTCTACCTGACGAAGCCGCCCCTCGAAGTGACGCGGCTCGAAAGGGTGCTCAAGGACTCCGGGGTGCCGAAGAGCATCCGGGAGGAAGCGGAGAAGGAGCTCGAGACCCTCTTCGCCGACGCGCCCCACTTCGGCGAGTATGCTGAAGCCGAGCTGGCTCTGGGTACGGAAAGCGTGACCTTTCACGACCTGTGTCACTTCTGGGTCCCGAGGGATTGGGGGACCGGGGTGGAGAATTCCGACCGGAAAGTGGGCCGCTGGGTTCAGACCACCCTCGGCCGTGTGCTCTTCAACTCGATCATCCCGGACGAGCTCGGCTTCTTCAACCAGACCTTCGCGAAGAAGGAGCTCGGCGACCTCATCTTCCAGTGCTTCACGGACGTGGGCCTCCGTCGCACCACGGAGTTCCTGGACCAGTTGAAGAGCTTCGGCTTCGGGTACGCCACCCTCGGAGGAGTCAGTGTCGGGATCGACGATCTCGAGGTGCCGCCGGAAAAGGCCGAGATCCTGCGGGACGCGGAAGAGCAGGTCGGTCGATTCCAGAGCGCGTACGCGAAGGGCTTCATCTCGAACGGCGAGCGCTACAACAAGGTGATCGACACCTGGACCCACGCGAACAACGACGTCGCGGACGCCATGGTGCGGCGTCTCGAGGCCTCGAGGAACGGGTACAATCCGGTCTTCATGATGATGGTTTCGGGCGCACGAGGGAATCGGGATCAGATGCGGCAGCTCGCCGGGATGCGAGGCCTGATGGCCAAGCCGCAGAAGAAGCTGACCGGCGGAATCGGCGAGATCATCGAGAGCCCGATCAAGTCGAACTTCCGAGAGGGGCTGAGCGTGGTGGAGTACTTCATCTCCACGCACGGAGCAAGGAAGGGGCTCGCGGATACGGCCCTCAAGACGGCGGACGCGGGCTACCTGACCCGGCGGCTCGTGGACGTGGCGCAGGACGTCACGGTCACCAGCGAGGACTGCGGTACGATCCTCGGCCTGGAAATGATGGCCTTGAAGGAAGGCGAGGACATCATCGAGCCTCTCAAGGACCGAATCGTCGGTACCGTTGCGCTGGAGGAGGTCTACGACCCGATCGACGGGGAGCTCCTCGTCGAGGCCGGTGAGCTCATCGACGAAGAGGCGGCGGACGCGGTCGAGGAAGCAGGCATCCCATCCGTGAAGATCCGGTCCGTGCTCACATGCGAGGCCCGCCGCGGCGTGTGCCAGACCTGCTATGGGCGGAACCTCGCCACCATGAAGACGGTGGACATCGGGGAGGCCGTCGGAATTCTGGCGGCTCAGTCGATCGGAGAGCCTGGAACGCAGCTCACGCTTCGGACCTTCCACATCGGTGGAACCGCGGCTCGCATCGCTGCGCAGACACAGCGGAAGTCGAAGATGGACGGCGTGGTCGCTCTCGAGCGGGTCACGACGGTAGACACACCGGATGGGGATCGGGTCGTGACGTCGCGAGAAGGCCAGATCCTGCTCAAGACGCCCGAAGGCCGGGTGCGAAGCCGACTCTCCGTGCCGTACGGTGCGGCGCTGACGGTGGAGGAAGGTCAGGGGTTGGAGGCGGGCGATCTCCTCTTCGGCTGGGACCCGTATTCCGAGCCGATCGTGGCGGACGCCCAGGGATCGGTGAAGTTCGTCGACATCGTCGAGGACCAGACGATGCGCGAGGAGCTGGACGAGTCCACGGGCCGCCGTCAGATGGTCATCACCGAGGACCGCCACAAGAAGCTCCATCCCACGATCCAGATCGTGAGCGGGGGGGAGTCGTCGAAGAAGCTCCGGGAGTTCATCGTCCCGGTAGGCGCGCAGCTGATGGTGAAGGACGGGGAGAAGGTCAGCCCCGGCCACACCCTCGCCAAGATCAGTCGGGAAGTGTACAAGACCCGCGACATCACGGGAGGTCTTCCCCGGGTGGCCGAGCTCTTCGAGGCCCGTCGGCCAAAGGACCCGGCCGTGATCACGGAGATCGACGGTTCGGTCATCTTCGGCGACATCAAGCGAGGGAAGCGGGAGGTGGTCGTCACGCCCGAGACGGGCCCGGAGCGGGTGTACGAGGTCCCCGTCGGGAAGCACATGCGGGTCCACGAAGGCGATGTGGTGAGAGCGGGAGACCGGCTCTCGGAGGGGCCGATCAACCCTCACGACATCCTTCGCATCAAGGGGCCCCGTGCGGTGCAGGAGTACCTGCTCAACGAGACGCAGGAGGTCTACCGGCTTCAGGGCGTGAAGATCAACGACAAGCACATCGGGGTGATCGTCCGCCAGATGCTTCAGAAGGTGAGAATCACGGACCCGGGCGACACGGACCTGCTCGAAGGGGAAAACGTGGACCGTGCCGACTTCCGTGAGGTGAACATGGAGGCGATCCAGGCCGGGCTGAAGCCAGCCCGCTCGGAGCCGCTCCTGCTCGGGATCACGAAGGCGAGCCTCACCACCGAGTCCTTTATCTCGGCCGCCTCCTTCCAGGAGACGACGCGGGTGCTGACTGACGCGGCGGTCCGAGGCGCGCGGGACGATCTCAAGGGGCTCAAGGAGAACATCATCATCGGGCACCTGATCCCCGCCGGGACCGGAATCCATCGCTACGAGAACATCGAGTTCATGGTGGAGGAGGCGTACTACGACGAGAAGGTGCTGCCTCTGCAGGAGCCGGCAGGTCTCATCCCGGGTCTGGACGAGGCGGAGGCCGATCGTCAGGAGGAAGCGACGGTCGACTAGGCGGCTCCATGTCTCCAGCTTGCTCGCACCCGGTGCCCCCCGTCGCGGCCCATTGCCGCGGCGGGGGGCTTTCGTTCCGGCCCGGCAATCGCCGGTCGAATCCGGCGGCAGCGGAGGCCTTCTCCTCCGGTCTTTCTTTCGATAGATTTGCGGGCTCCGGATCTACATCGGGACGAGCCGATGGCGGGCCGCGGAGCGGCCACGCGGAAAGCGGCGTGGGCAGGGCTTCCTCGGCCGTTGACACCTTCCGGGACGGCCTGTAGGTTATACAGTCTCTGTTGCAGAGATTAGCAGAACCACCGGCGTCGCCGGTGGCGCAATCCCGCGCCCACGCCCAGCGTTCGCGCGGTTTTTTCACCCGAGGAAATCAGGAAATCGAGGTTCCATGCCGACGATCAGTCAGCTCGTTCGAAAGGGGCGGAAGCAGGTGAAGAAGAAGGGGAAGTCCCCCGCCCTTCAAGCCAGTCCGCAGAAGCGCGGCGTGTGCACGCGTGTCTACACTACCACCCCGAAGAAGCCGAACTCGGCGCTCCGGAAGGTGGCGAGGGTGCGGCTCACGAACGGGTTCGAGGTGACGTCGTACATCCCCGGCGAGGGGCACAACCTCCAGGAGCACTCAATCGTGCTCATTCGAGGCGGCCGGGTAAAGGATCTTCCGGGCGTACGCTACCACACGATTCGTGGGACGCTCGACGCATCCGGAGTGACTGACCGCCGTCAGGGCCGTTCCAAATACGGGGCGAAGAGGCCCAGGTAAGGGGCAAAAAGAATATGAGCCGTCGTTCCAGGGCAGAGGTCCGTGAGATTTCGGGCGACCCGCAGTTCGAGTCGCCCGTCGTCCAGAAGTTCATCAACAACCTGATGCTGGATGGCCGAAAGGCCACCGCGGAGAAGATCTTCTCCGACGCGATGGCTCTCGTGGAGGAGCGCTCAGGGCAATCCGGCCTGAACGTCTTCACGCAGGCGCTGAACAATGTGAAGCCGGCTCTGGAGGTGAAGAGTCGGAGGGTCGGGGGAGCGACCTATCAGGTTCCCGTGGAAGTCCGGCCCGAGCGGCGGAACGCGCTCGCGATCAAGTGGCTGGTGGGCTTCACCCGGAACCGGAGCGAGCGCTCGATGGCGGAGCGGCTCGCGGCGGAGTTGATGGCGGCGAGTCGAAGCGAGGGAGCGACGGTCAAGAAAAAGGAAGATACGCACCGGATGGCTGAAGCGAACAAGGCATTCGCTCACTATCGCTGGTAGCTCTTCGCACAATCCGGATCCTGGCGCGCAGGGGCGCCGGAGCTGAGGGGGACACCTCCTCGTGGAGCGCGAAGATTTCTCGGCCGATGAGTGACGCCGGCTGAAGGCCTCGCGCCTACTGCTCCATCGCCGCTGCGCGTTTGTTTACGCGACACCTTTGGACACCACGCAGGAACACAGGATATAGATCGATGCCAAGGCAAACACCGCTGTCAAAGCTCCGGAACATCGGCATCATGGCGCACATCGATGCCGGGAAGACCACTACCACCGAGCGGATCCTGTTCTATACCGGCCGCCTCCACCGGATGGGTGAGGTGCACGACGGCGCCGCCACGATGGATTGGATGGAGCAGGAGCAGGAGCGAGGCATCACGATCACGTCGGCCGCCACGACCTGCTTCTGGGAGCGGGACGATACGCAGTACCGGATCAACATCATCGATACCCCCGGCCACGTGGACTTCACGGCTGAAGTCGAGCGGTCCCTGCGGGTGCTCGATGGCTCGGTCGCAGTCTTCTGCGCCGTCGCCGGCGTGGAGCCTCAGTCCGAGACGGTCTGGCGGCAGGCGGATCGCTACCAAGTGCCCCGCATCGCGTTCGTGAACAAGATGGACCGGGTCGGGGCCGACTTCGGCCGCGCGGTCGAGATGCTCCGGGACCGGCTCAAGGCAAACGCGCACCCGATCCAGTGGCCGGTGGGCGAGGGCGAGGACTTCACCGGCGTGATCGACATCGTCCGCAACGTCGCGTATATGTACGCAGACGAGCTCGGAGCCACGTTCTCCGAGGAAGAGGTTCCTGCCGAGTATCAGGATAAGGTGAAGCAGCTCCGGCACGACCTGATCGAGGCGGCCGTAGAGCACGACGACGCGATTCTCGAGAAGTACCTCGGCGGCGAAGATCTCTCCGAGGAGGAGGTTCGGAGTGCGATTCGACAGGCCACGCTCGCCGGTGATCTCTTCCCGGTCTTCTGCGGCTCCGCCTTCAAGAACAAGGGCGTCCAGCTCCTCCTCGACGGCGTCATCGACTACCTCCCCTCTCCTGTGGATGTGCCCGCGATCCAGGGGCACCTTCCGCGCGAGGAGGAGACGGTCGACACCCGGTCCCCGGATGACGAGGCGCCCTTCGCGGCCCTCGCGTTCAAGATCGCGAGCGATCCATACGTGGGTAAGCTCACCTTCTTCCGGGTCTACTCCGGGTCGATTCCCTCGGGCACGCACGTCCTGAACGCCACGCGCGACAAGAAGGAGCGCGTGGGGCGGCTTCTCCAGATGCACGCCAACAAGCGTGAGGAGCGCGACGAGGTCTACGCCGGAGATATCGCGGCGGCGATCGGGCTCAAGGACGTGAAGACGGGGGACACGCTCTGTGACCCGGACCATCCGATCATCCTCGAGGCGATGAAGTTCCCGGAGCCGGTGATCTCCGTCGCCATCGAGCCGAAGACGAAGGCCGATCAGGACAAGCTTTCCCAGGGTCTCCAGAAGCTCGCCGACGAGGACCCGACGTTCAGAGTACGGACGGACGACGAGACGGGGCAGACGATCATTTCGGGGATGGGCGAGCTCCACCTCGAGATCATCGTGGACCGCCTCAAGCGGGAGTTCAGCGTCGAGGCGAACATCGGACGGCCGCAGGTCGCATACCGGGAGACGGTGCGAAACGCGGTCGAGAAGGTCGAAGGGAAGTTCGTCCGCCAGACAGGTGGCCGCGGGCAGTACGGACACGTCGTGATCAATCTCACCCCGGGCGATACCGGCACCGGTTTCGTCTTCGATGACAAGATCCGGGGAGGGAACATCCCGCGCGAATACATCAGCTCGGTCGAGGCTGGAATCCGCGACGCGATGGACACGGGTGTCCTTGCGGGCTACCCGATCATCGACCTTCACGTCGAGCTGGTGGACGGGTCGTACCACGACGTGGACTCGAGTGAGATGGCGTTCAAGATCGCGGGGTCGATGGCTCTCAAGGAGGCGGTGAGACGGGCAAAGCCGGTTCTCCTCGAGCCGATCATGGAGGTCGAAGTCGTGACCCCCGCCGACTACATGGGTGACATCATGGGCGATCTCAACTCTCGTCGCGGAAGAATCGGGGGCATGGCGGAACGGGCCGGGGCCCGTGTGATCGAGGCGAGCGTTCCGCTCGGCGAGATGTTCGGCTACTCCACGACCCTCCGCTCGATGAGCCAGGGCCGCGCAATCTACACGATGCAGTTTGCCCATTACGACGAAGTACCGCGTAGCGTCTCGGATGACATCATCAGTGCCAACGGCGGGTCCACGGGCTGAACGCCCGCAGACCCGCTTTTGACGTTTCACGGATCCCAACCGCACGAGGGGAGAGATGGCCAAGGCGAAATTTGAGCGAACGAAGCCGCACGTGAACGTAGGGACGATCGGACACGTGGATCATGGGAAGACGACGTTGACGGCGGC
>SKKN01000024.1 GCA_007121455.1 Gemmatimonadota bacterium
AACCGCGGGTGGCTCCTCCAGCGACACGGCTATCGGACCCCGGCCGCTGTCCGCGAGGCGCTCACCCGGAAGGCGGCATGATTAAGCCGCCCACTTGTCCAGGAAACCGGGACCGGTTCATCCCGACGTAATCTCCCGCGCCGCCGCGTTCCTCCTCCTGAGCGACAGCCGGTCCTCCTTCCAGATCGAGGGAGAGCGGCCTCCGTTGGATCGGGTCGAACGGTGGGGGCGGGCTATCGGCGAAGCCGGGGACGTAGAGCTTTCGTTGCCCGAGCTCGAGCGCCTCCAACGGGTGGTCATCGGCGGGTCGAGGTTCGTGACCATCGGGCTGCGGGAGGTAGGGGGATTCGTGGGTGAACGGGATCGGCTGACCCGGGAGCCGATCCCCGAGCACATCAGCGCGCGTTCGGGCGACCTTCCCGATCTGATGCGGGGAGTGATCGAGTACGAGCAGCGGGCACTCGAGGGGAAGGTGGAACCCGTGATCGCAGCGGCGGCGGTGGCGTTCGGGTTCAAGCGCACCTGCAGGGGGCGGGCATCCTGGCCGGGTTTCAGGTTGGCCTGAGGGAAGAGGACGAGTGACGCGCATTCCCCTGAAGGACGCCAGAAAGGGCCTCGCCTTTCTCTGGCTCCTGGGAGGAGCGGCGTTCCTCGGGCTTCTCATCCTCCAGTCGCTCCTGGGCCGCTTCGAGGGCCGCACCCAGGCGGTCTGGAGCTGGGCGCTCCCCACGATCCTCCCCGTGCTCTCGCTCGTGCTGAGCGTGCTGGGCTACGAGGCGCTCCGCGAGAAGCCCGTCCCCCACACCGTGGACCGCACCTTCCTGCGCATCGCCCACGGGCTCTCCTTCGCCTACCTCTTCCTCATCCTCCTCACCGTCCTCATCGAGCCCTTCACCCCCTACGAGGACCCCCTCGAGCTCTACGAGCTCTCCAACCTCTGGCTGG
Source organism: Gemmatimonadota bacterium (assembly GCA_007121455.1). Taxonomy (GTDB): domain Bacteria; phylum Gemmatimonadota; class Gemmatimonadetes; order Longimicrobiales; family Gaopeijiaceae; genus SKKN01. The sequence continues at coordinate 946 of SKKN01000024.1, forward strand.
GTCCGATCCAGGGGGTGGTGATCTCGGCGCTCGGGGTGCTCTTCTTCCAGTCGAAGTCGGAGGACTCGGACGATCAGTGAGGGGGGGGCCGGACGGAGCGGCCCCCTGGACAGCCCGAAGCACGGTCCCTACCGTCCGGGTGTGCACCGTGACCGTTTGGCCGTCTGCCCCCGGTCGGGGACTGCTCACCCAGCGAGGAAAGAAGGAATCAGCGAAACCGCGAGACCAACCGGCACGGGGGGCGCGGATGAGGCGGCCCCGTCGGAGGGGACGAGTGCCTCCGGGGAGTCTTCCTCCCCCGAGCTGAGCCGCGACCTGGGATTCTTCGCCGTCTTCACCACGGCGACCGGGACCATGATCGGCGCGGGGATCTTCATCCTGCCCGGCGTGGCCGCGGAGGGCGCAGGTCCGGGCGCGGCGCTCTCCTTCCTCTTCGCCGGATTGATCGCGGGGCTGGCGGCGCTCAGCGTGTGCGAGCTGGCGACGGCGCTCCCGAAGGCGGGCGGACCGTACTACTTCGTGAGCCGCGCCATGGGGCCGCTCATGGGCACGATCGTCGGCCTCGGGGCCTGGCTCGCGCTCATCCTCAAGGGGTCGTTCGCACTGGTCGGGCTCGGCCAATACGTCTTCCATTTCTCGCCGGTCCCCGTCCTCCTCACGGCCGCGATCGGCGGGGTTCTCCTGGTGGGCGTCAATCTCCTGGGGGCCCGAGCCACGGGTGCGCTCCAGAACCTGATTGTTTTGGCGCTTCTCCTGATTCTGGCCGTGTTCGTGGGGCGGGGCCTGTTCGCCGCCGACTCCACCCTCCTCCGGCCCCTCCTCCCCTTCGGCTGGGGCGGGGTGATTACGACCACCGGGGTGGTCTTCATCTCGTACCTGGGGATCGTGAAGGCGGCCGCGGTAGCCGAGGAAGTGGAGAATTCCTCCAGGAACCTCCCCCTCGGGATCCTCAGCTCCGTGGCCCTCGTGACGGTCCTCTACGTATGCACGATGGTGGTCGTGACCGGGGTCTTTCCGATCCCGGAAATCGCGGCGTCGACCGCTCCCCTGGCAGACGCCGGCCGGGTCTTCCTCGGGGTCGCGGGCGGGGTCATGGTGGGCATCGCGGGGATCCTGGCGACGATCTCGACGAGCAACGCGGCCATCCTGTCGTCCTCGCGATATCCGTTCGCGATGGGGCGGGACGCCCTCATGACGCCGTGGATCCGGCGCATTCATCCCCGCTTTCGCACGCCATCTCGCGCCATCCTCGTGACCGGGGGCGTGATGGTCCTCCTCGCCCTCGTCCTCGACGTGGAGGGCCTCGCGCGGCTGGGCGGCGTGTTCGGGATGCTCGTCTTCTCCCTGATTAACCTTTCGGTGGTCGTCCTGCGGTGGACCGCTCCCGACTGGTATCGGCCCTCGTTCCGTGTGCCCCTCTTTCCCTGGCTGCCCCTCGTCGGGGCGGTGGCGGCGCTGGCCCCGATCCCTCAGCTCGGCGCCCTCTCCCACCTCTCCGCGGTCGGCTTCGTCTTCCTGGGCGCCGGCTGGTACTACTGGCAGCGACGAGCGGTCGAGCGCACCGGGGAGGTCATCCAGCCGGAGTATGGGCTGCGCGACAAGATCCAGGAGATGCGGCAGGTGCAGTCGCTGGGGGAGAAGCGCGTGGCGCTGGAGGCCCGGCACGGGGTGGCGGAGGACGCCCCGGAGGAGGAGGTGCCGAAGGTGGTCGTGGAGGTGGTAGAGGGGGAGCCGTACAAGCAGCTCCTGATCCTGGGCGCGGCGTTCGGTCGACGCTATGAGGCTCCCGTCGAGGTCGTGACCGTCACCGAGGTCCCTTACCAGAGTCCGCTCCAGAGCGATTTGTCTCCCCCTTCGAAAACCTGGGTGGATCGACTCCACCGGCGTATGGACGAGCACCAGGTGCCCGTGCGGCTGCACCGCGTGCTGGCCCGCGACCGCGCCCACGCGATTCTGAGCTTCGCGGATCCGCGGACACGGGTCGTTCTCCTGGACTGGAAACGGCAGTTCCGGATCCAGAACCTGTTGGGGAGCTACGTGGACGAGGTCGTGCGCAAGAGCCTCGCCAGGGTGGCCATCCTCAAGTATCGGGGGCCCCGCAACTACGAGCGCATCCTGGTGGCCACTGCGGGCAGTCCCTACGCGACGGCCGAGGTCGAGCTCGCCGACGCCGTAGCGAGCTTCACGGGAGCCAGCCTGACCTTCATGATGGTGCTGCCTCCCGATGCTTCGGAGGCCCGGGAGGAGCAGGCCCGCGAGTATTTGAGCACCTTGAACGAGATGACCCGGAACGACGCCGAGCTCCTGCTGGCTCGAGGCGAGGACGTGGCCGGCGAAATCCTCGAGGCCGGGCACGATCACGATCTCATCGTCCTGGGCGCGACCCGCGAGGCGAGTCTGCGCACGCTCTTCGGACGGCACGTCGTGGGGCGGATCGCGGACGAGGTCGCCGAACGGGCGGAGGGCTCCGTCCTCATCACCCGGGACCCGGGCGTCTCGCGCCGCCTGTCGGGCGGACTGCTGCACTGGATCTGGACTCGGTACCACCGAATGAGGGGGCGTCCGGTACCGAACGCCGGCGCGACGCCTCACTCCTCCGGCTTGGGCGGTCCCCAGTTCGATCGGAGGTAGAGGATCGGCGACCCCTGATGCTACATGGAATCGCCCATCACGTACGCCCGGGTGAGCTCCTCACGGGGCCGCGTGAAAATCTCGCTCGCGGTCCCCGATTCCACGACGCGTCCACCGCCCGACCCCGCCCAGAGGAGGGCCGCCTCGTCTCCCAGGCGCCTGGCCTGGCGCAGGTCGTGGGTGACGGCCACGACCGTGTAACGCTCCCTCAGTCCGAGAATCTGCTTCTCGACGACTCTCGCGCTGAGCGGATCGAGACTGCTCGTCGGCTCGTCGAGGAGGAGGATCTCCGGTTCCAGAACGAGGGCACGGGCGATGCAGAGCCTCTGCTGCTGGCCTCCGGACAGGTCGAGGGCCGGGCGCTCCAATCGGTCCGCGACTTCCTCCCAGAGCCCCACGGCCGCCAGGGCCGCCCGCGCACGGGCCTCCAGCTCGTCCCGGTCACGGGTTCCGTGCTCGCGCAAGGGGAGCTCCAGGTTGCGGCGGATGGAGAGGGGAAAGGGGTTCGGCTTCTGGAACACCATGCCCACCCTCCGTCGAAGTAGGGTCACGTCCATCTTCCTGCCGTACACGTCCTCGCCGCCGATCCGCACCTCGCCTCGTACGGTGCAGTCCGGGAGGAGATCAGAGAGGCGGTTCAGCACGGAGAGGAGGGTGCTCTTTCCCGCGCCGGACGGACCCATGAGGACGGTGATGCGGCCCCAGCGGACATCGAGATTCACGTCCACAAGAGCCGGTGTGCGCCCGTAGCGAACGGTGAGATCCCGAATTCGGATCGCCGGCGCTTCTAGCGGATCCGGAAAGACCCGATCCCCCGGTAGCTCCGTCGTCATCTTCACCTCCCCCCGAGGCGTCCGCGGAGCCACCCCTCCCCCAGCCAGAGGGCGAGGGCGTTGACCGCCAGGAGCGCCAGGATGAGCACCAGAGCCAGGGATAGGCAATTCAAAGGCCCTCTCAGGGGCGAAGGCAAGGTAGGGTGGGGGTTCTGGGTGGGCAAGCAGCCGGAGAGTTGAACGAAGGGGACGGACGGAGTCAGGTGGGAGGTGCCGT